>CAIJRK010000045.1 GCA_903823025.1 uncultured beta proteobacterium | reverse complement strand
TGATCTAGTCGGCCAAACTCAACGGTCACGACGCCTGGGCTTACCTGAAGGACGTGTTGACCACGTTGCCGACCTGGCCCAACTCGCGCCTGGCGGAGTTGCTACCCCACCGCTGGATCGCGCCTGCCTCTACTTGATCGATTGCGCACGGTCAAGATGGGTTCGCCGCGTGCTTACCGCCAGCCCCACCAAATTCGCGTGCCCACGGTCACGCCGCACAGCGCTGCAAAGCCATAAGCCAGCTCGATGAAAGAGTCAGGCCAAAGGCACATGGCCACAAAAAATACCAGTGTTTCGGTGGCTTCGGTCAGGCCGCCCAAAAAGTAAAACGATTTGTCAGGATAGTCCAGGCTGGTCATGCGCCGTTGCGCCGCCATCACCGCAAAGGCCAGAAAACTTGAGCCAGTGCCGATAAAAGCGGCCAGCAAAACGGCGGCTGGCAAGGCATTGCGCGCGGGGTCTGAGAGCGCAAAGGCCAACGGAATACTGGCGTAAAACAAAAAATCCAGCGCAATATCGAGAAACCCCCCGGCGTCGGTGATTTGGGTCAAACGGGCCACGGCACCATCCAGCGCGTCGCACAACCTTGAGACCAGAATAGCTACAGCGCCAGCGGTGTAGGCCTGCTGCGTAATCAAAAAAGCGGCAAATAGTCCGATTAAAAAACCAATGATCGTGATCTGGTTCGCCGTGAACCCGAGGCCTAACAAGATTTTGGCAAGTCGGGTGATGAGCGGTTTGATCAGGGCGGTGGCGGTGCGGTCAAGCATGATTTAAAGGCTAAAGGCCGGGTGGATTTAAACCGGGCGAGTGGGTGGGATGAGGTGGCTCAAATGAGCCGGGTCGGCGATGTCGCTCAGGTCGTGTGTGACCAGCAAAACGGGGATATGGCGTTTTTTGACCTGCTCAAACACGAAGTGACGCAGACGTGCGCGCAGAGCCGTATCGAGTTTTGAAAAAGGCTCGTCAAGCAACAGGGCTTGGGGTTGTGCCAGTAACGCTCGCATCAAGGTGACACGCGACCGCTGGCCGCCTGAAAGCGTGGCGGGGTCGGTGTTGGCAAAGTGGGTCATTTCCAGGTCTTGCAAGCCTTGCAACACGCAGGCCTGACGCACCAGACGCGGGCCGGGCGGCACGGCAAAGAGAAGGTTTTCAGCTACGGTCATGTGGGCAAACAGCAAGTCCTCCTGAAACAAAATGCCGACGTGCCGCTGTCCCAGAGGCCGTTGATCAATGCGGGTGCCGTGTAGAAAAATCTCACCTTCAAATAGAAAGCTTTCAGGCAAGGTGCCGCAAATTGCGCCCAGCAGGCTCGATTTGCCCGACCCGCTGGCCCCCATCACCGTGTGAATAACGCCATCGGGCACGTACAGGTGCAAGTCTTGCAGCAGCGTCGTTTGTGGCGTGGCTAGATTTTTTAGCTTGATTTCAAGAGGCATGGCGTTTTCGGGTTGCGTTTCATCAATGAAAAAGAGGCTTGACGGAGTCTTGCGGGTTGTTTTGCCGGTCTCTTGTCCGTTGGCAGATAGGCGTCATTCAGTCGGGGGATAATTATTGCGTGGCAGTCAATTTTTTGACGGCTGGGTGTCATTATTTAAGGAAAATTTTCTGATGAAAAAATTAGTGGTTGTCGCGCTGTTGGCGCTGGCGGGTGTGGCGCAGGCGCAATCGACAGCGTCTAAAAAAGAGTTGATCACCAAGGTGTTGCAATTGCAGCAACCGGGTATTGAGTTGGCCGCCAAAAATTTGGTCGAACGCCCCGCCATTCAAGTCATGCAGCAAGCCGGTATGGCTTTGCAGTCGCGCGTGGCGGCTGACAAACGCGAGGCGGTCGCTAAAGATATTCAGGCCGATGTGAAGAAATATATCGATGAGGCCGTGCCGCTGGTGCGCGAGCGGGCCATCAAACTGGCGCCTTCAACCATTGGAGTTTTGCTTGAAGAGCGCTTCAGTGAAGAGGAACTCAAACAACTCATTGCCATCATCGAGTCGCCCGTGAACCGTAAGTTCTCGCAAATGGGCGGCGAGTTGCAAAAATCGCTGGTCGATAAGCTGGTTGCAGAGATGCAGGGCACGATTGACCCTAAAGTGAAAACGCTGGAGCTGGCGGTTAATAAACACTTGGGTTCACCGGCCAATACGGTGCCAGTGTCCAAGGCTGACAAAGCACTCGCCAAATAGCATCAGTCCACCGAATGCGGCCGATGTGCCTGACTTTCGACATACGCCTCAAACGCCTGGGCGGGCAAGGGGCGACTGAAGTAGTAGCCCTGCACTTCGTCGCACCCTTTAGCGCGTAAAAAATCAAGCTGTCCTTGCGTTTCCACGCCTTCCGCGATAGTTTTCAGCCCCAGGCTGTTAGCCATGCTGATGATGGCGCCAACAATGGCCTTGTCGTCGGGGTCTTCGGTGATGTCGCGCACAAAACTCTGGTCAATTTTGAGTTTGTAAACCCGAAATCGCTTGAGGTAACTCAACGACGAGTAGCCGGTGCCAAAGTCATCAATCGACATACGCACGCCGCGCTGGTGCAAGTCGTTCATGACGGCGATGGCCCCCTGCGGGTTCTTCATAGCGACACCTTCGGTGAGTTCAAGCTCCAGCAGTGCAGGCGGCAAGTCGGCCTCTTGCAAAATGCGGCTCACGAGTTGGGGCAGATCGGCGTGACGAAACTGAACAGCGGACAAATTCACCGCCATCGTGAGCGGTGCCATGCCGCGTTGCAGCCAACTTGCCAACTGGTTAACGGCGGTGCGAATGACCCATTCCCCAATCGGCACGATGAGACCATTGCTTTCGGCAATCGGTATAAATTCAGCCGGTGACATGGCACCCAGTTCCGGGTGATACCAGCGCAGCAAGGCCTCAGCCCCCACGATTTGGCCGGTACGCATTGAAATTTGGGGCTGGTAATGCAGTTCCAGCTGATGACGCGCCATCGCCCGGCGTAATGCGTTATCGAGCAGCAAGGCGCGGTCGGAGTGCGCCTGTATGGCAGGCGTAAAAAACCGGTAGCTGTTGCGCCCGTCTCCTTTGGCTTGGTACATGGCGGCATCCGCGCATTTGGACAGGACGTCCAGGTCCGCACCATCTTTGGGATACAGGGCAATGCCGATGGACGGCGTGACGGTGAGTTCATGGTGTTCCACCTGAAACGGCATGAGCGCGACTTGCAGCAACTTTTCCGCCACACGGGCGGCGCCAGCGGTATCGGTGTCGGGCAGCAGCAAAATAAATTCGTCCCCGCCGAGTCGCGCCACGGTGTCTTGTTCGCGCACTGTCTTGCGCAGGCGTTGGGCCAATTCAACCAGCACTTCGTCGCCCACGCGGTGTCCCAGCGAGTCGTTGATGTTTTTAAAGTGATCCAGATCAATAAACATCAGCGCCACCGATTGATGGTTGCGATGGGCCACGCTCAGGGCGTGTTGGCAGCGGTCATGCAGCAACAGGCGATTGGGCAGACCGGTGAGCGCGTCAAAGTGGGCCAGTTTTTGAATGTGGGCCTCCGACTTTTTTTGCTCATTCGCTTTAACACCCAGCGCCAGCACAGTTTGGCTGAGTTCCTGTGTTCGAAGGGCGACCAGTTTTTCAAGCTCAGTGCGGGCTTGCAACAGTTCGGTTTCTGCCTTCTTGCGGGCTGTGATGTCCAGCGTAATCCAGATAACGCCTTTAGCGGGGTTGTGGGCTTCAATCGCTTTGGCGCGCACCTCGCAATAAATGCTGGAGCCGTCTTTTTTGCGCAGCAGCAATTCACTTTGAAAGGCCTCGCCCGAAGCCAAAGGAACTTGCCATTGTTGTGCCGCATCCAGCCAGTCTTGTTCTGTCGGATACCACAGCCTTGAGGAGCAGCCGATCAGTTCGTCCGGGGCGTAGCCTAAAAGTTTCTCAAAACTGTGGTTGCAGCGGGTTAGTGTGCGCTCACGCAAGAAGGCGATGCCGACCATCGCGTTATTCAGAATGAGGTTTTGTTCTGTCAAGACGGCCTGGAGTTGCGCTTGTGCCGATTTTTGCTCGCTGATGTCATCAATAATCCAGATGGAGCCTTCTTCTGTATCGGCCTGATTGACAAGTTTTCCGGTCAAATGAGAGCAGAACAACTGTCCATCCCGGCGCTTCATGAGCACCTCTGACTTGTAAGCCAAACCTTGCGTCATGATGGTGAATGCGGCCTTGCCCAAGGCGTAAAAAGAAGCGATATCCGGGTAGAGCGAGACGCTGGTTTGGCCCAGCATGTCGGCGGCTTCGGTATGACCGTAAATCTGCGCAAATCGCCGGTTACAGCGGATGATGACGCGCTGCTTGATAAACACGATACCGACCCCGGCACTGTCCATGACCACCTGCTGTTCGCGTAGTGCAAGCCGGAGTTGCATCAAGGTGTCACGGCGTTTTTTGCGCGCTTCAGGATCTGGGTAGGTGGCGGGCATAGCAGTGTTTAACGATGTTTTTTGTGCAGGAGAGGTGTGCATCTTACTCACTTGATGGGTCGTCTTGGCTGACCCAGCCAGGCGGCCAGGCCGAACACCAGAACCGGCAGCAACCACTGCAGCCAGGCATACGCCGAGGTGAGGGAGCGCTGTGCGCCGGAGGCCAACGTGACCGCTTCGGTGGTGATGCTGGCAAAGCGGCCAGCGCCTATAAATAAAGTAGGCAGGTATTGCGCCACGCTGACGGCAAAGCCAATCGCAAAGCTGGCCGCCAGAGACGCTCGCAACAGCGGCCATTTCACACGCCATAAAAACACCCCCCGCCCTTGTCCCAACGAGGCGCTGATATGCCACAGGCGTGGGTCAAAGCCGGTATAGGCGGGTGTGAGCGTAATCAACACGTAGGGCACGGTCGCTAGCGTGTGGGCCAGCCATAAACCCGTCCAGGTGGCGTCCAGCCCCACAGTCAAGGTCATGGCGTGAACGCCGACCACCCACAGCACGGGCGGCAAAACAAGCGGTAAATAAAGGACGGGACGCAGTCGATGGACCAGCGCAGGCGGTGCCCATTCAAGCCAGGCGACTGACCACAGTAACGCCGTCAGAGCGCTGGCGCTGGCGAGCGTCAGTGTCGTCTGGAGGGTCGTCAAACTACCGGCGACAGATACCCAAGCCTGGCCCGTGAAGGTCTGCGGCAGTAGCTGAGGAAAAGGCCAAAGACCTGACACACTGCCCAAGGCCAGGGCGGCCATAACGGCCAGATACAAACCCATTAATACAGAAAATAGCCCGTTGCGCGTGGACGAATATTGCCGATGTGGGGCATGGGCGGCGCCACGGTGGCCGGTGATCCAGCGGGTGCGCCAGCCTCGGTGCCGGGTCATTGGCCAGACACCGCTGGCGACCCCGGCCAGCACGCCTGCCAACAACCACGCGGCGGCGGCGCCTTGGGCGTTCATGGCAATGTCGGCATCCAGCAGCCATTGCCACGCCAGCACGGCCAGTGTGGGTGGCGAAGTGGGGCCAATCACCAGCGCCATTTCGACAACGGTCAGGTTGTAGGTCAGCACGGCCAGCATGGGCCAATGCAGCCGGGGCCAGAGTTGCGGCCACAACACGCGCCACCAAGCTGTGCGTGCGCTGTAGCCCATGCTGCGAGCGACCTGCAGTTCACGCGTCCAGACTTGAGCGACGTCCGGGCGTTGCAGCTGGGTCGCGGCGGTCCAGAGTAAAAAAGGTATTTCTTTGGCGACCAGCACCAGGATTAAGCCCAGTCCCCACGGGTCTTGCGTGGTGAGCCAGGGCGGAGGGGCATTGAACCCAGTTGCCCAAGGGGACAGGGCACGTAGCAACCAGCCGCTAGGGGCGATTAAAAAAACCAGTCCGATGGCAAAAGCGGCATGAGGCATGGCCAACATCGGTGCCAGCAGGCGCATCAGACGCGCCCCGGTGCGTTGCCCGACATCGCTTGACAGGACATAAGCGGCACCTGCAACAGCCAGCGCAGTGGCGAGCAGACCCGTCCATAAACTCATACCCAAGGCGGGCAGGGTTTGGGCGTTGTTGATCAAGGCCTGCCAGGCGGCGAAATTGGCACCTGCCATGACAGCGCCCCACAAACTTGTGAGGAGCGGCAATCCCAGCACGGCCAGCAGCAGCCAGGCGCTTGGGCGATGGAAGGTGTCGTTGTGGGCGCGCAGGCAGGATTTCAAGAGCGATTGAGCGCCCCCGCGTAAGCCAGCCCCGCTGCCACGCCGCCAAAGCGGTTGCCTTGCACCAGCGTGGCGCCGGGCATCGCAACCTGCAAGGCGTTTATCAAAGGTTGCAGCGCGGACGACCCGCCGGTCAGATACACCACATCCACCGTCTTCAGCCCTGAAGCTTGTACGCATTGCAAGGCGCATTGCACGACTTGGTTTAACGAGGGGGTCAGCGCTTGATCCATGCTGCCGGGGCTGATGACCGGGGCACTGACAGCGGCTTGGGCGTTGCTCGGGGTGTACAAAAACCCCAAGTCAACCGCCGCGTTATCCTGTGACAGGGAACAGTTGATCTTGGCCGCTTCAATGCCAGCCAGCAGACGGTGTCCGTGGTGACCGTCCAGCACATCCATCAAGCGTGCGTGTTGTGTCAGGTCGGCATACGAAGTGCGCAGTTCACGGGCTTGATGCAGGCTTTTTCGGGAATAGGCCTGATGAATCAAGTGCCAGGTGGCGAGGTCAAAAAACACGCTGTTGGGCACTTGCCGGCCGTTCGGCCCGATATGTTTGTAGCCCAGCAGCGGCATGACATGGCTTAAGTTAAGCAAGCGGTCAAAGTCGGTGCCACCCAAATGAATACCAGTGGTCGCCAACATATCTTGGGTGCGGTCGGTGCTTTGACGCCGCTGCGGACCCAACCGAATCACGGTGAAGTCGGACGTGCCTCCACCGATATCCACTACCAGCGCCAACGTCTCACAGGTGACGCGTTGCTCAAAGTCAAAGGCTGCCGCAATCGGTTCGAGCTGAAAGTCGATGTGGGTGAAACCCGCCTCTTTGGCCGCACGACCTAGCGTGGCTTGGGCCAGCGCATCACGCACCGGGTCGTCATCCACAAAATGCACCGGGCGGCCCAACATGGCGCTGTCAATCGGGTGTCCTACATGGGCTTCGCTGCGGGCTTTAAGCTCCTTGAAGAACAGTACGACGATCTCGAAAAAACTCAGTTGCTGGCCGTTGACCAGCGTTTTCTCCTCCATCAACCTGCTGCCCAGCAGGCTTTTGATAGCCCGCATCAAGCGCCCTTCACTGCCACTCAGGTAAGCCTGCATGGCCTGTGCGCCAAAAAAAGTGGTGTGTGTTTCGTTGGAAAAAAATAACGCAGTGGGCATGGCGGCGCTGTGCCCATCCAGCGCAATGACGTTGAGCTGACCCTGGCTGTCAACCAGCGCCGCCGCTGAGTTAGAGGTGCCAAAGTCAATGCCTAACATGCGGTCTTGCGGGGTGGGCGTTAACTTGTCAGGCTGCACGGTTGCCTTGGCCCAGGACGTCTGCCAAAAAGACTGAAATATCAGCCACTTCACGCGGATGCACACTGTGCTGCATCGGGTAGCTGTGCCATTGCACCGGATAACCGAGTTGGCTCAGGAGGTCGCGCGAGGCTTCGCCCCGGGCGGGCACGACCACCGGGTCCATGCTGCCGTGGGCCATGAAGATGGGCGTGTGGGCGTTAGCGGGTGCGCGCTCTCCAATTAAGGTGTCGGCCAGCGGCAAATACCCGGACAAAGCCATGATGCCCGCCAGCCGCTGAGGAAAGCGCAAGCCGGTGTGCAAGGCCATCGCACTGCCTTGCGAGAAGCCCGCCAGCACGATGCGGTGGCAAGGAATGCCACGCGCTATTTCATGCTGAATGAGCGCATCAATCGCACGCGCTGATTGATGAATTCCTGCTGCATCTTGACGACTGATCAGATCAGCACCAAAAATGTCGTACCACGCGGGCATGACGTAGCCTCCATTCAGCGTGACCGGCAAGGTGGGTGCGTGCGGAAAAATGAAGCGAATAGGTGGGCAAGCGCTCAAGTCCAGCTCGGGCACCAAGCCTGCAAAGTCATTGCCGTCGGCGCCCAGGCCGTGCAGCCAAATGACGGCGGCGGTGGGTTCACCAGCTAAGGCGGCGCTTTCAATTTCAATAGAGGGGAGGCGTGTGTTCATAACATTAATGGGTTGGGGCAGCGCCGCGTCGGCTGGCTGCGTGTCACGTCGGGCAAGGGCAAAAAATTTTAACAGGCGTTATTTTGAACTCTTGGTGTGCACCGCGAACTGCCAGCCCCCATGCCGCTTAAAAAAGTTCCATGTCGCCCATGTTGGCCGTGTGGTCAATGAGTTCACCGCTGGCGACCAGGGCGGCATAGCTGCACACTTGGTTTCGGCCATGCGCTTTGGCATAGTAAACAGCTTTGTCGGCGCGCTCAAAGGCGCCGCTGGGCGTGTCGCCGGGTTTGATTTCAGAAAATCCGGTGCTGATGGTGATGCAGCCTACTTGCGGAAAAAGATGTGTTTCGGTGGCGACTCTGAGTCGCTCCAAGGCGCTGGCCGCTTCCAGCTCGCTGTTGCAGCGCATGAGCACAACAAACTCTTCACCACCAAAGCGATAAAGCTGGTCGTGAAAGCGAAAAGACGCCCGCATCAGTTGCGCCAGCAGCAGCAAGACTTCATCACCAATCAGGTGACCAAAATTGTCATTGACCCGCTTGAAATGGTCGATGTCAATCATGGCCAGCCAATAACTGCCGGTGCAGGTGATGTCGCGGCGATCGTCTTGCGCCGTTTTGACCGCCAGGGACTGCTCCAGCGTGGCTTTGAGAAAGGCGCCGTCAAATGTCTTGCGGTTGAGCAAGTCGGTCAGGGCGTCGCGTTCGCCATAGTCCAGCACGCTTTGAAAGTTGAGGTAGAGCCGTAACACACCGCTGACCAGTCGGCAGGTTTCTTTGGACAGTGGCTCATCGCTGCCAATCTCCAGCACGCCGATGGAGCCGGGGTTGCCCGTTAACGGAAAAATGGTCAAGCACGCATGGGCGTTGCGGGTTTGCACCAGTTGCCGTGCGGCGAGGGCTTGCACACGCAAAGGGTGCTCGGACAACCGGGGCAACCAGTCCAGCTTGGACCAGGCCGAGTCGAAGGTGGGGGTTAGTTGATGTGCGTGCAATTGCGCACAGGTCAGCCAGTGCTCCTGGCCATCTTCTCCCACAACCCGGCAGATGGCCACGGTTTGCGGCAGCAGCAGCTCATTGATGGCCCGTACCAAAGCCATGTCGAGCGCATCCCGATCGCGAAGGGCAGTCAAATCAGCAAGTTTGTGAACGAGTTCCGGCATGGCGCGAAGTTTACCTTGAGGCTCGCGTGAAAGGTCTAATTTCAGCGCGACTGACCGTAGCGTTCAAGCCATGTTTGGGTCAGCGGGTTGACCCAACTTCCATGCGGTTCGGGCAGGGTGGCCATCACTTTTTCGACTTGGCCCGGCAAGACTGTGGCGGCAAAGCGGGCGCGCTCTAGGGGCGACAATTTATTCATGGCGAGTACGGTTGGGTCGCCCCATTGGGTAATGTCGGCTTTGCGCGCTTGCGCCTCGGAGCTGAGCAAGAAATTGATCACGACCTGCGCGCCTTCTTTGGCGCGGGCGTTGAACGGAATCGCCAAAAAGTGGGTGTTGCCAATCGTGCCTTGGCTGAACTGGTAGCTGACGACGCTTTTAGCCAGCCGGTTGGCCGCGATCTCGTTAGCGGCTTCATTGGGGTTGAAGGTGAAAGCCAGCAGCAGTTCACCATCGGCCATCATTTGGCGCATGGCGGCAGCATTTTGCGGAAATTGCCGACCTGCGCGCCACAGGTGAGGGTGCAGCGCGTCCAGATAGACCCACAGCGGGGCCGTGGCTTTGGCAAACGCCTCGGGGGTGACGGTTTGGTCCAGGGCGCGGCGGTCGGCATTGACTTCCAGCAACGCTTGTTTGACCAAGGTAGCACCATGAAAGTCGGGCAGACGCGGATAGGTGACGCGCCCGGGGTTGGCTTTGGCAAAGACGAGCAACTCGGCCATGCTGCGTGGCGGGTTGGGCACGCGCAGTCGGTCTGCAAAGAAGGTGAGTTGTGCCATGCCCCAAGGCGCTTCCATACCGTCAACCGGCTCGGAAAAATCGATGCGGGTGGTGGGTTTGCCCAACACATCGACATAAGCAAAGTTAGGCAAGCGTTCGGCAAACGGGCCAAACAGCAACTTCTCGCGCTTCATCGCGGCAAAGTTTTCGCCGTTGATCCAGACCATATCGACCGTGCCGTTCGTCAACTTGCCCGCTGATTTTTCAGTGCGCACCCGCTTGATGGCCTCTGAAATATCTGCAATTTTGACGTGTTGCAGTTGAACGCCAAAGCGCTTTTGCACTTCGACGGCGGTCCACTGGATATAAGCATTGATGTTCTGGCTGCCCGCCCACGCATTGAAATACACAGTTTGCCCCCGCGCCTTTTCGGCGAGCGAGGGCCAGGCATTCTCCGTTTGGGCGAGTAAAGGTGTGCCCAAGCTGGCACCCAAAATCGCAATGGCTTGGCGGCGTGAGAGGGGCGTGTTCATGACAACAACGCCTGCGCAAACTCTCTGGCATTAAAGGTTTGCAGGTCTTCGAGTTTCTCGCCGACGCCAATAAAGTACACCGGCACGGGGCGATCTCGCGCAATCGCGGCCAGCACGCCGCCTTTGGCTGTGCCGTCCAGCTTGGTGATGATCAGGCCGGTGAGTTGCAGCGCGTCATCAAAAGCGCGAACTTGGGCGAGCGCGTTTTGCCCGGTGTTGCCGTCAATCACCAGCAGCACTTCATGGGGGGCGGTGGCATCGGCTTTTTGCACCACCCGTTTGATTTTTTTCAGTTCTTCCATTAAGTGCAACTGCGTGGGCAGACGCCCCGCCGTGTCCACCAGCACCACATCTTTGCCGCGTGCCTTGCCTGCGCTGACCGCATCAAAGCTGACTGCCGCCGGGTCGCCGCCTTCTTGGCTGATGATGTCTACGGTGGTCCGTTCGGCCCATACGCTCAATTGCTCACGGGCTGCCGCTCGAAAAGTGTCCGCAGCGGCCAGCAGCACGGAGGCGCCTTGGTTAGACAGATGTTGCGTGAGCTTGCCAATGGTGGTGGTTTTACCCGCGCCATTGACGCCCGCCACCATGATGACGGTCGGCTTGAATTGCCCGATCACCATGGTTTTTTCCAGCGGCTGAAGCAACTGAGTCAGCGTCGTGATTAAAAGATTTTTGAGCGCGACCGGGTGCGTGATGCCGCTGTCACGCACTTTGCGGCGCAACTCCTTAATCAGGAACTCCGTGGCCGACACGCCTGCATCGGCCATGAGCAAGGCGCTTTCCAGGTCTTCATAAAGTGCTTCGTTGATCTGATTGCCGACAAACACCGCTGAAATGCTGGAGGCGGTCTTGCCCAAACCTGATTTGAGTTTGGCCAGCCATTTTTGTCGTTCCGGCGGCACGGCGCTGGGCAGCGGAATGTCAATTGGCGTGACCAGCGCCCGGCCAATCAGCGAGCCAACGTGGCCCGCGCTGGCGGGCGCCGCTGGCGCAATAACAGGTTTAGGCACGGCAGGCGTCGCTGAAATAGCGGGAGCAATAGGGGGGGGAGATTTCTTTTTAAAAAAACTGAACATTTGATGGCTTCATAGAATCACATCATTCTATGAAAAGACCTATGCCACGCCTACTGCCTCTTTATTCCTTTGTTGTGGGTCTGCTGCTTAGCAGCGGTGCCCACGCGCAAACATCCCCTCAAATTGAGCAATTCACCTTGTCCAACGGACTGACGGTTATCGTCAAACCGGATCGACGCGCGCCTACAGCGGTTCATATGCTGTGGGTTCGGGTTGGCTCCATGGACGAAGTGGACGGCACTTCAGGCGTGGCGCATGTGCTGGAACACATGATGTTCAAAGGCACGCCCAAGGTCAAACCGGGCGAATTTTCGCGCCGGGTGGCAGCGCTGGGCGGGCGTGAAAACGCCTTTACCGGCAAGGATTACACCGGGTATTACCAGCAGATTCCCGCCAATCGACTCGAAGACGTGATGAAGCTTGAAGCTGACCGGTTTGCCAACAACCAATGGGCGGATGCAGAGTTTGTCAAAGAGCTGGAAGTGGTCAAAGAAGAGCGTCGCCTTCGTACTGAAGACAACCCGCGCGCGCTGGTTCATGAGGCCATGAACGCCGCCGTTTTTGTGGCGTCGCCGTATCGGCGCCCCATTGTGGGTTGGATGAGCGATTTGGAGGCGATGACGCCTGCCGATGCCCGCAGTTTTTATCGGCGCTGGTATGTTCCCGCCAATGCGGTGGTGGTTGTCGCCGGTGACGTGGATGTGGCGCAAGTGCGTCGTCTGGCTGAAAAATACTACGGCCCCGTGCCCGCCCACGCTGTGCCGGTGCGCAAGCCGCGTGAAGAACCGGCGCAAGTCGGCATTCGGCGGCTGGATTTCAAGGCCCCCGCCGAACAGGCTTATGTCGCTCTGGCATTCAAAGTGCCGGCCTTTCAGTTGCTGGGCAAAACCGCCACTGGCACGCCCACTCAGTCAAGCGACGATGACGCCCTGTCGCTGACCGTGCTGTCAGCCGTGCTGGACGGCTACAGCGGCGCCCGACTGGAACGGGCGTTGACCCAAGGCGACAACCGGGTGGCTGACAGCGCCGGGTCTTACAACGGTTTATGGGGTCGCGGGCCACAGTTATTTATGTTGGAAGGTGTGCCCGCGCAAGGCAAGACCGCGGCACAGGTTGAGCAGGCTCTGCGTGCACAAATAGCGCTGATTGCCCGGGACGGTGTCACCGAGGCTGAACTTAACCGCGTTAAAACCCAATGGGTTGCCAGCGAGGTTTTTAAACTCGACTCCGTGTTTAATCAGGCGCAAGAGCTAGGCAGCAACTGGGTGCAAGGTTTGCCGCTGAATGCCAACGAGCAACTGATTACCCGTTTGCGCGCCATTACCGCTGATCAGGTCAAGGCTGTGGCCCTCAAGTATTTTGGTGACGACCAGCTCACCGTCGCCGTGTTGCAGCCGCAGCCCCTGGACAAAACCCGCAAGCCCCGCACCGCCCCGGTTGGCGCGCGGCATTGAAAGTTAAACCATGTTGATGATTAAACAAATAGCCCACCGCGTTTTGATTCTGGGGGCCAGTGGCCTCTTTTCTATCAACGCCGCATTCGCTGGCATTCCCATTACGCATTGGACGCAGGCCTCCGGTGTGCAGGTGTATCTGGTGCCCAGTCCCGCCATTCCTATGGTGGACGTACAAGTTGATTTTGACGCGGGCAGTCGCCGTGATCCCGCCGCTCAGGCTGGCCTGGCTGACGTGATGGCCCACATGACGGGCAAGGGCGTGTTGGTCAGTGCAGATGGCACCGAACCCGCGCTGGATGAAAACGCTTTAGGCGAAGCTTGGGCCGATTTGGGGGCGGGCTTCAGTGCCAGCGCCAGCACTGATCGCCTGAGCTTTTCATTGCGCTCGCTGACCTACCCTGATTTGTTGTCCAAAGCGATACAACTTGCCGCCCGCCAATTGGGTCAGCCTGCGTTCCCGCCTGCCGTCTGGCAGCGCGAGCGTGAAACCTTGAACGCCACAATCAGAGAGGCCAACACCCGTCCAGCGACCTTGGCGGGTCGCGCTTTCAATGCAGCGGTTTATGGCTCGCACCCTTACGGTTTTGAGGCGACCGAGGCGACTTTGGCCCGCATCAGCGTGGCCGATATGGCGGCGATGCACCGCGCGCTGATTCAACCGTGTCGCGCCAAAGTGACGATTGTGGGGGCCGTGAATCGCGCGCAAGCCGATGAGTTGGTGACGCAGTTGTTTGCACCTTTGTTGGCGAATGCCAATTCAAATGCCGCCGCGCCTGTCGCATGTTTGCCACTGCCCGCTGTCGCGGAAGTCGCGCCGCTGGACAAGCCCGTTGAGCAGCACATTGCGTTTGACTCGGCGCAAGCCCATGTCTTGATCGGTCAGCCTGGCTACAAGCGCGACGACCCGGATTATTTTGCCCTCACGGTGGGCAACTACATTTTGGGCGGTGGTGGTTTTGTGTCACGCCTGACGAACGAAGTCCGCGAAAAGCGCGGCTTGAGCTACAGCGTTTACAGCTACTTTGCACCAGGCTTGCACGCAGGCGCCTTCATCTTGGGACTGCAAACCCGGCCTGACCAAGCCAGCCAGGCCGTGCAAGTCTCACGCGATGTGGTGGCAGGCTTTGTGGCCAACGGCCCCACTGCGTCAGAACTCAAAGCCGCCAAAGACAACCTGATTGGCGGCTTTGCCCTGCGTGTGGACAGCAACCGCAAGCTGCTTGACAACGTCGCCAACATCGCCTGGAACAATTTGCCGCTGGACTATCTGGACACCTGGACGGCGCAGATAAACAAGGTGAGTGCCGCTGACATCAAGGGCGCTTTTGCCCGCAAACTGCAGCCGCAAAAGATGGTGACCGTGGTACTGGGCGGCGCGCCAGCAGCCCAATAAAAGAGCGTTTCGTCGTTGCTGATTCACACTTGACTTGTTTGCCGAAACGCCTCAACGAGAAGAGGAAAAAGGGGCGCGCAACGGCAAATTTCAGAGGCTTTCATCGCGACAACGAATTCCCTGGAGTTGCCCGTTTGGCGGGCCTCGCTTGGGTTAAGCTTTGCCGATGAAACAAAAGAAATCTGAACTTCCCCGCAAGCCTCGTGTGCCTCGCCATGCCGTAGCGCAAACGCACGAGGTGCGCATTATTGGCGGCCAATGGAAGCGCACCAAACTGGCAGTGGCTGACCGCCCCGGTCTGCGTCCTACCCCTGATCGCGTGCGTGAAACCTTGTTCAACTGGCTGGGCCAGGATATGACCGGCTGGCGTTGCATGGATGCCTTTGCGGGCACTGGCGTGCTCGGTTTTGAAGCGGCTTCGCGCGGCGCCAAAGAGGTGACGTTGGTCGAGCAAGATACCGCTTTGGTGGCGCAACTCAAGCGTATTCAAACCCAGTTGCAAGCCAGTGCAACACAAGTGGTGCGTGGCGATGCGGTCGCCGCTCTCAAGCAGCTAAATCCGGCCAGCATGGATGCCATTTTTCTGGATCCGCCGTTTGATTCCGTCTTGTTTGAGGCCGCATTGCAAGCCGCCAGCCGGGCCATCGCTACAGATGGTTTTGTTTATCTGGAGGCGCCCGTTTTGTGGACTGATGAGCAGCTTGCCGATGTGGGCCTGAAATGCCATCGGCATTTGAAAGCGGGTGCCGTTAACGCCCACTTGCTGCAGCGTCTGGCGTAGTGCGTTTGCGCCCGCTGCATAATTCAAAATAGGGCGCGCAGTTCTGCGAACAAAATGCCCTTGCCTTTTCATTAAACCCACAGGAGAAAAATGGCTCATAACGTGATCGCCGTTTACCCCGGCACTTTTGACCCCATCACTCTGGGTCACGAAGACGTGATTCGGCGCGCTACGCAATTGTTTGACCGCGTTATCGTGGCTGTTGCTGCGGGCTACCATAAAAAAGCTTTGTTCTCGTTGGATGAGCGCATCGACATGGCGCGGGAGGCTGCCCAAGCTTACCCACAAGTCAAGGTTGAAAGCTTTTCGGGCTTGTTGCGTGACTTTGTGGTGGCTCAAAATGCCAAAGCCATGGTGCGTGGTTTGCGCGCTGTGACGGACTTTGACTATGAATTTCAGCTCGCTGGCATGAACCGCAGCATGATGCCCCACGTGGAAACCGTGTTTCTCACACCTAGCGACAAGTACCAGTTCATCTCCAGCACTTTTGTGCGTGAAATCGCCTCGTTAGGCGGTGAAGTTGATAAATTTGTGTCGCCCTTGGTCAACGAGCGGTTAATCAAAAAATTGCAAACATTGGCACAAACCCCACGGGGTTAAAACGCCTCATCGATAAATTTAATGGCCTTCGTTCAAAATGAAGGCCTGAATGAGTCGTTCATGTTTGAGGTGTTCTTTTTATAGTTAAGTAGGAAAAAATGAAAATATTATTACCTGTTGATGGCTCTGCCGTTTCCTTGGAAGCGGTTCGTTTTGCCATACGTATGGCAAAAGAAGGCCTTGACACCACAGTTGTATTGGCCAATGTGCAAGAGATGGCAACCTTGTACGAGTTGGTGGTCGCGCACGATCCACAAGTGATTGAAGAGGTCAGCGCCGCCGCCGGTGCCCACACACTGAAGGCCGCCGAGGCGTTGCTGACAGAGGCCAACATTGCTTACGAGTGCGAAGTCGCTATTGGCGATCCAGCCAACACCATCATCGATATTCTGGAACGTTTTGAATGCGACCTGGTTGTAATGGGGGCCAGCGGCATGAGCCTCTTGCGTCGCGCGTTATTGGGATCTGTTTCCAATGAAGTGCTTCATCTGGCAGGCGTGCCCGTGATGATTATCAAACTGGCAGAACCGTCAGAACTTGACTCGTTTGACGAGCTGGATACCCCGACCTGAGTCAACCATGGCTTTGATCATTACCGACGAGTGCATTAATTGCGATGTGTGCGAGCCTGAATGCCCTAACGAGGCTATTTACATGGGGCTTGAAATTTATGAGATTGATCCTCATAAATGTACCGAGTGCGTCGGTCATTTTGAAGAGCCTCAGTGTGTTCAGGTCTGCCCGGTTGCCTGCATTCCTGTCAACCCACAATTTGTAGAAGACAGTGAAACCCTCTGGCAAAAATACCAACGCTTGCAGTTGCAAGTAAAACAACCGGCTGCACACTGAGTCAACGGGTGGACGACTGTGCAGTCGGGCTTCAATTCAGGGGGAGAAGGTCTTCTGGTTTAGACGGTTTGGGTAACTTGGGTTTGGGTGGTTTGCTTGTATGCACCAGCATGGTGGCTTTATCCATATCACCACTCAAAAAATGCGGCAGAGCCTTCAAGGCGCGATCAATACTTTGATCAATAGCGATTCGGTGATCTAGCGAAGGTTTTTTTAATACCCAATTAATGACTTCTGACTTGACGCCCGGATGGCCCACGCCTAATCGCAGGCGCCAATAGGCATCTGTTCCTAATTGGGCGTGAATGTCACGCAAACCGTTGTGCCCGGCATGACTGCCGCCTAGTTTAAGTTTGGCTTCGCCGGGAATAATATCCAACTCATCATGCGCGACCAGTATCTCTTGCGGTTGAATCTTGAAAAAACGGGAAAGGGTGGCGACTGACTTGCCGCTCAGATTCATGAAGGTTTGAGGTTTCAAAAGCCAGATGGTCTGTCCATTACAGGTCGTTTTACCCAGCACACCATAGTAATTTTTTTCCATGACCAACGGCACTTTTAACAGTCGCGCAAGTTCATCTATCCACCAGAACCCCGCGTTATGCCGGGTAGAGTCGTAGTCGGGGCCGGGGTTACCAAGACCAACAAAAAGTTTGATCATCAATGAGTTGTCAAAGTAGGTGCAGAAAACAAAATGGCCCACCGAAGTGAGCCATTGATGTGCCATCAGCGATTTTTAGAATTACTTCTTTTTAGCTGCAGGCGCTTTGGCACCAGCGGCACCCTTGCCCGCAGGTTTTCCAGTTGCAGCAGCTGCATCAGCGGCAGGCACTTCTGCACTGGCCACGACGACAACAGAGACCAACAGAGGATTGTTGTTGGCGCGTGCGACAGCTTTGACGCCCTTTGGCAAAGTGATGTCTTCCAGACGCAATGAGCCGCCTTTTTTCAGGCCACTCAAATCGACAGAAATAAATTCCGGCATATCTGCAGGTAAGCACAGCACTTCAAGTTCAGTCAACACATGGTTGGCAATGCATCCATCTGATTTGACAGCTGGGGAGTTTTCATCACCGCTGTAGTGAAGCGGCACCTTCATTTGCAGTCGGGTATTTGCATCGACGCGTTGGAAGTCAGTGTGCAGAATCAATTGCTTGAACGGGTGCATTTGCACGTCACGCAACAAAACCTTGGTTTCTTTGCCATCGAGTTCCATGTTCAAAACGGTCGAATGGAACGCTTCTTTTTTCAGGGCGTGCCAAAGTGCGTTGTGGTCAATTTCGATCTGCAGTGCTTCGACACCACCACCGTAAACGATACCAGGTGTACGACCCATAATGCGGAGACGGCGGCTCGCACCCGTGCCCAGCAAAGCGCGCTCAAAAGCGATAAATTTCATAGTATTCACTCCAGTAAGAGTCCACCGCGACCAGTGCGACCCCGATTTTTAAAAGGCTTAATGCCTACTTTTGCTCAAATCAAAAAAGATTTTCTTGATCTGAGAACAAACTCATGACAGATTCGCCCTTGGCAATGCGTTGGATTGTTTCTGCAATCAACGGTGCCACAGACAATTGTCTAATTTTTTTACAAGCAATGGCGGCTTGACTCAGTGGGATTGTATTGGTGACCACCACTTCATCAAGCGCATCACCGTTGGTAATGCGTTCAATGGCTGGGCCTGAAAAGATAGGATGCGTGCAGTAGGCATAGACTTTTTTTGCACCACGTTCTTTCAGCACCTCGGCCGCTTTGACCAACGTGCCTGCTGTGTCAATCATGTCATCCATGATGACGCAGTTGCGTCCTTCGATTTCACCAATGACGTGCATCACTTCACTGACATTGGCTCTAGGGCGACGTTTGTCAATGATGGCAAGGTCACAATGGAGTTGTTTAGCCAGTGCGCGGGCGCGAACCACACCACCTACATCAGGAGAGACGACGATTAAATCTTCGTAATTCTTTTGACGGAGGTCACCCAGTAAAACAGGAGATGCATAAATGTTGTCAACCGGAATATCAAAGAAACCTTGAATTTGGTCGGCATGTAAATCCATTGTCAGAACCCGTGCGACGCCGACCGCTTGCAGCATGTTAGCCACGACTTTAGCGGTGATGGGAACACGGCTTGAGCGCGGGCGACGATCTTGTCGTGCATAACCGAAATAGGGAATCACTGCACTGATGCGTTCTGCCGAGGCCCGCTTGAGGGCGTCCACCATGATGAGCAGTTCCATCAGGTTTTCATTAGTGGGTGCGCAAGTGGATTGCACAACAAACACGTCGCGTGCTCGCACGTTTTGATTAATTTCGACAGTTACTTCGCCGTCTGAGAATCTGCCGACTGTTGCGGCGCCCAAGCCAGTGCCTAGATGGCTGGCGATTTCCGCAGCCATGCCAGGATTGGCGTTACCGGTAAAAACCATGAAATCGGGGGAATGTGGAGCCTGCATGAGTGTTCAGCAATTCAGTGTCGTTTGCGTCGATACGCCCAGCGCTTGGCACGCACGACTAAATATTTGGCAGGGGAAGAAGGATTCGAACCTTCGCATGCTGGAATCAAAATCCAGTGCCTTAACCAACTTGGCGACTCCCCTACACGGGTCGGCAACTAAAAGTTGTCAACCGATAATCTTTCACTTGATGCCCATCCTACAAGAGGGTGGGCAGCCAGATTGTTACACAACCTAATCTGAAAATTGCTTGGTGCACTTTTCAGACTGATGTCTTGCAACACTCGGGCAAATACTGCACTTCCAGAGCCTGTCATTCTACCGCTGAGTCCGAGTGATTCAAGCCAATTAAGTGCTTTCGTCACATCAGGGCAAAGCTTTTGAGCAACACTCTGCAAATCGTTTTTGCCGTAACTAAAAGCATCTGCAGCGTAGCCAGAAATTATAGCAGTTCTGCTTTCTCTTTTTAGGAGTGGGTCCCGGAAAATCAATTTTGTCTCTAATCCCTCTGGCGGTTTAACCACCAAAAATTGACTCGATACTAAATTAATGGGCGATATTTTCTCACCAATGCCCTCGACCCAAGCATTGTGTCCGGCTAAAAAGAAAGGAACATCTGCCCCCAATGTAAGACCGATTTGAGCCAGTTTTTCTAAAGAGTAGTTGAGCTTCCACAGGCGATTTAACGCCAATAGGGTAGAGGCTGCATCGGACGAGCCGCCACCCATGCCCGCCTGTGCGGGGATGCGTTTTTCAATACCTATATGGGCGCCGAGCGGGCAACGACTGGCCGCCTGTAAAGCACGCGCTGCGCGAATAACAAGATCGTCAGCAGGTAGGGGGATTGAAAGGTCTTCGCGGCTTAATTGTCCATCTTGACGCAGGTCAAAATGCAGCGTGTCACACCAGTCAATCAGCATAAATACAGATTGCAGCAAGTGATAGCCATCGCTTCTTTGGCCGGTAATATGTAGAAAAAGATTGAGCTTGGCGGGGGCTGAAATATCGTAGAGCGACTTCATAAATTTAAAACCTCTGGACTGAATCCTGAACTCGCGTTCCTTAACGTATAGCGTCTTATTTTTCGAGAATCAGTCGCAATTCTGCAAAAGGCGTTGGGTGGGTGCGTTGGGCTGTAATTCTGCCTTGGGCATGTTGTGATAAATCGGCACGCCAACCGGCAGCGAGCCTGTTGTCACCCGCCAGCCAGGCAAAAAGGGCTGCTACAGGTATGTCGGTGCCAACCGCTTGTTTGATCAAGGCGTCCAGTGAGTCAAAGTCATGCATCTCGCCATGGGTGCGCATCTGGGCTGTTTGTGGCGACCATAAAAGCGCGGCGGCGGTGCTGCCCAGTGGCGTGAACAACGTAAGCGTGCCGGTTTGGGGATTGCCCGTCAATTCAAAGCCTGCAGAAAAAGCCTGGGGCTTTGTTGTGGCGTCGGATTCAATGCGAATGGCTAATCGCCCGCGCCAGATGCTCATCTCGGCTTGTCCATCGCTAGGGGTGCGTTGTGGGAGCGCACAGCCTGAGACCAACAGGGTCGCAATGACCAGTGTGGCACCGATAAGGCCTAACCGGCGCCTCACAATGTCACGCGCAGGCGTTTGAGCGTTTCAAGCAGAGTCTCGTTTTCAGGGTTGATTTGAGCGCCTTCTTTCCAGGTGCTGATCGCCTGATCATGCGCGCCCATCATCCACAAGACTTCGCCTAAATGGGCGGCTATTTCTGCATCGGGCCGGGCTTTAAAAGCGGCTTCAAGAATACGTCGGGCCTCTGGAAGATTGCCGCTGCGAAATTCAACCCATCCCAAGCTGTCATTAATAAAGGGGTCACCAGGTAAATACGTCAGGGCTTTCAAAATGAGTTGCTTGGCCTCGGGTAAGCGTATGTTGCGATCTGCCAGCGAGTAACCCAGTGCGTTGTAGGCATGTGGATATGCCGGATGGCTCTCAATCGCGCTGTGCAACAGTCGTTCCATTTCTTCGAGGTTGCCCATTTTTTCGGCCACCATGGCCATATCGTAAACAAACTCCACATCGTCCGGGTTGCTGACAACGGCTTTGGCGAGCAGATCATAGGCGTCGTTGTAGTGCTTGCTATCGCGCAACAGTTGAACCTCGGCGGCAATTTTTAGTCGGGCGTCTGCTGTGGTGCTGGCGGGTTGACTGCGAATGAGCGCACGGGCTTCATCGAGTTTGCCTTGTTGGGCAAGCATGGCGGCTCGGCGCAACTGGGCGTTCAGTCGATCTTGCGGGTTGTCAATGCGGTTTAGCCACGCATCAGCTGCAGGAAAATCGTTCCTTTGTTCTGCAATGTGTGCCAATGACAAGTAGGCCTGCACCAGACCGCGTGCCGGTAGCGTGTTGGTGGTTTGCGCCAAAGCCACATAGTGCTTGAATGAACTCTCTGCCAGATCCAGTTTGCCGTCCTGCAATTCAAGTGCGCCACGTATTAACCAGGCATCGGCGTGGTCGGGTTTTTCTGTGGTGATAATTTTCAACTGGGCGCGTGCATCGGTGTAACGCTGGGCATCCAGCAAGGCGCGGATGTATTCCATGCGCACTTCAGGCTGTGGATGACCTTCCAGGTATTTCTTCACGATGAACTCGGCTTGATAAACTTTGACGTTCATCATGGACAGCGCCAGCAGTGCCGGTCCCTCTGCCTGGGCGTCAATGGCCTGCGCCTTGAGTGCTGCATCAATGGCACCGCTGACGTCATCGGCCTCAAACCGCATACGTCCAATAACAGTCCAGGCAGAAACGCCCACCCACGGCATCGTCAAATAACCCGACAGCGCTTGTTCGACAGTGGCAGCGGCCAGTTTTTTATTGACAGTACGTGCGAAATAACGCGGAATGGAGGTGATCACCGCCACACGATCCCGGGGATCGGCGGTGTTTACCTCTTGCTGGAGCGGCGCCAGTGTTTCATCAATACGGTTCAAGCCAATCAATATTTGCAGAACATAGCGATTGGCTTCTCGCGACGTTGGCTTCGCTTGCTTCCAGGCATTAGCGGCCAGCAGTGCGGATTGGCCTGAACGGGCTTGCAGCGCGATGTCAACAGCGCGCTGATAAAGCATGGCATTGTTTGTTTTGCGGGCGGCATCGAGAATCAGGGAGTAACCCGCGCCAGGCTCACCTTCACGGGCGTTGAGTTCGCCCAATAAAAGCTGGTAAAAAAGCTCGCCATCCATCGCGGAACTGAGTGGTTCGGTCGGTTTGTTATCGGGCGTTTGAGCGTTTGCAGCCAAGGCACAAACGAGCACAAGAAGGAGGGGGAAACGATTAAAACGTAGCATAAAGCCATAATAATCCATGCCAGCTATTTTTTAACACCATGCCTGAATTACCTGAAGTTGAAGTTACCCGATTGAGTTTTTCCGACAAAATTACGGGCGCGCAAGTCGTGTCAGTGCGCTTGGGCAAAGCCTTGCGCTGGCCCTTGGGTTGTGAGGTGGCCCAGCTCACCGGACGAACGGTGTTGGGGGTTCGCAGACGCGGCAAATATTTGTTGATTGATTTGGATCACGGGTTACTACTGGTGCACCTAGGGATGTCTGGCAGCCTGCGCTTTGCGCTGCAGCTCCCACCTGCTGGCGTGCATGATCACTTTGAAATGGTGAGCACCCAGGGCATCTTGCGACTCAACGACCCTCGCCGTTTTGGCGCCGTGGTTTATGCGGACCACCAAGAAGCCCCCGAAGCCCAAAAACTTTTAGGCAAACTGGGCATGGAGCCTTTGTCGGATGATTTTGAGGTCGCGCAATTTCAAGCAGGATTAAAACGTCGTAAAGCAGCTATCAAGCAAGTCTTGCTGGCGGGCGATGTAGTGGTGGGAGTGGGCAATATTTATGCCTCGGAGGCGTTGTTCATAGCGGGCATTCGTCCAACCCTGAGCGCGGCGCGGCTGACACGACCACGCATCAACAAACTTCACGCCGCCATTCGGGAGGTGTTGGCGCGTGCGGTCGCCCAAGGCGGCAGTACGCTGCGGGATTTCTCCAGCACCAATGGTGAATCCGGTCATTTTCAGCGCGAAGCCATGGTTTATGGGCGCGAAGGGCAGCCTTGTCGCCTTTGTGGCACGCCCATCAAGTCTTTGCGACAAGGTCAGCGTTCCACTTTTTACTGCCCTTCCTGTCAGAAAGCTTAGGCGCTGCGGCTTGGTGCAGTGCTACATTTAAAGAATTTTTGGAGGATATTTGGGTACCTCATTCAACGACAAGTTTGACCAACACGGCACCTGGCGACGTGAGTTTGCCCTTCGGTTGAAGCTGCTGGCCGAATGGATGAAAGACCACGATTTGCTGGACGCGGCGGTAGAAGAACGGCTGCAACGTCTGGAATCCCGGGTGCGCGCCGACAAAGTGATGGTGGCTTTTGTGGCGGAGTTCTCGCGTGGCAAGTCCGAACTGATCAACGCTATTTTCTTTGCCGGGTATGGGCGGCGCATCATGCCCGCCAGTGCCGGGCGAACCACCATGTGCCCCACTGAAATGGGCTATGACGCCGACGTTCCCCCTTGTCTGCGTCTGCTCCCGATTGACACCCGCATCCAGCCTCAGTCACTGATGGAGTGGCGTATGGTGCCCGAAAAATGGGTGCGCATTGATCTTGATGTCAATGACCCGAAGCAGTTGTCCGTGGCGCTTGAAAAAGTGTCAGAAACACGTCGCGTGACGCAAGACGATGCGCGCGCGCTCGGACTGTGGCAACTTGAAACGCCACAGGACAACCCGACGGTAGATGCGCAAGGTTTGGTGGAGGTGCCCAAATGGCGCCATGCGCTCATTAATATTGCACACCCTTTGTTAAAACAGGGGCTGGTCATTTTGGACACGCCAGGACTCAACGCGATTGGGGCCGAGCCTGAACTCACCGTCAGCTTGATTCCGCAGGCCCATGCGGTTGTTTTTTTGTTGGGTGCCGACACAGGGGTCACCAAATCAGACCTTGCCATCTGGCGTGAACACCTGATTGAGGATTCAGACGAGACCAACACCCGACTGGTGGTTCTCAACAAGATTGACACCTTATGGGACGCCCTGAGTTCTCCCGCTCAAGTGCAGGCGCAAATTGAGCGCCAACGTGCGTCCACCGCCGAGATTTTGGGAATTCCGGTGGCACAGGTCATTCCTGTGTCCGCTCAAAAGGGGCTGGTCGCCAAAGTCACCGATGACCCGGCGCTGTTAAAACTCAGTTGTTTGGCGACGCTGGAAGAGGCGCTCAGTCAAGGCATCATGGGCAAGCGCCGACACATGCTGCGGGCCGCTGTGAACAAGAGCATCTCAGACTTGCGCACGGAGACAAGTCGCATCCTCAACATTCGCCGCTCTGATTTAACCGAGCAGATGATTGAACTCAAGGGGCTACAAGGCAAAAATTCGCCCGTGATCAAGGGGATGCGCAGCAGGGTTTCGCAAGAACAGGCCGAGTTTGATCTGGGGGGCGCCAAAATTCATGCCGTGCGCTCAGTGCATCTGAAACTGTTGCGCGAAGTGTTTGTGGCGCTGGGGCCAGCCACGCTCAAAACAGAAATGATGCAACTGACCCAGGTTCTGCATCAAAAAGGTCTCAAACTGGGTATCAATCGCGCGTATGCCAACACTTTTGATCAATTGCGCTTGAGTCTGGATAAAGTTCAATCCCTGAGTCAGGAAATTCAAGCCATGCTGGCGGCGACGTTCCGGCAATTGAATGCCGAACATGGATTTTCACTGCAAGCCCAGACGGAACCCTCACTGACCGAGTACCGCCATGAGCTTGACTTGGTGGAGCGCAGTCATTTGCAGTATTTGAGTATTGGCAACGCCTTACGGCTCGCACAACCCGAGTTTGCGGATCGTTTGGTGCGTGCCCTGTCCACGCGTCTTCGAGCTATTCATGAAACGGCGCTGGGTGATATTGAGTTGTGGAGCAAATCGGCTGCCGCCCAACTGGATGCCCAGTTGCGTGAGCGTCACCGAAACTTTGTCCGGCGTCTGGAAGCCATTGACCGCATTCAACAGGCATCAGGTGGGCTTGATGAGCGCATTCATGAAATAGAAAGCCGGGGCGACGCGCTGGATCAACTCGAAACCAAACTGGCCGAGTTAACAGACTATTTGGTGACCGCCATCGACCGGCCAATGACTGAGGCCGCGCCCGTTTCTGAAAAATTTTGAGTGACTGTGAAAATTTAAATGATGGATTTGGCGACTCAGATCGTATCCTGGCAAAAAACGCATGGTCGTCACGATTTGCCTTGGCAAAACACGCGCGACCCCTATC
Source organism: uncultured beta proteobacterium (assembly GCA_903823025.1). Lineage (GTDB taxonomy): Bacteria > Pseudomonadota > Gammaproteobacteria > Burkholderiales > Burkholderiaceae_C > Rhodoferax. The sequence goes on along the minus strand of CAIJRK010000045.1, from coordinate 9,582 downwards.
GCGTCTGGCTGTCCGAAGTGATGTTGCAGCAAACGCAAGTGGCGACAGTGCTTGATTACTACCCCCGTTTTTTAGCGCGTTTTCCAACCGTCAGGTCGCTCGCTGCTGCGCCGCTGGATGACGTGCTGGGTTTGTGGAGCGGTTTGGGCTACTACAGTCGGGCGCGCAACCTGCACTTGTGCGCGGTGACCGTCATGGATTTACACGGCGGCGTTTTTCCACAAACCGCGCAACAATTGCAAACCTTGTCTGGCATTGGGCGCTCCACAGCAGCGGCCATTGCGTCCCTGTGTTTTGGTGAGCGTGTCGCTATTTTGGACGGCAACGTTAAACGCGTGCTAACTCGTGTGCTGGGTTTTGATGCAGATATGGCCTCCTCTGCCAACGAAAAAAAACTATGGAACGCGGCTTCAGAATTACTCCCTGCGAATGATTTACAGCAAACCATGCCGCGTTATACACAAGGGGTAATGGACTTGGGGGCAACCGTTTGCACCAGCAAAAAACCAGCATGCATTATTTGTCCATTGGCGCTGTCTTGTGTGGCGCGCAAGCAAGGTCAGCCTGAGAAATACCCGGTTAAAACACGCAAACTCAAACGCAGTTCACAGTCCATCTGGTTGCTGTGGGCGCAGGCCGGGGATGCCTCTGTGTGGCTGAACAAACGACCCACGCCCGGTGTTTGGGCGGGACTTTATTGTTTTCCGCTCTTTGACAGTCGTGAGGCTTTGCAAGCGGCGGTGCCCGCCCGCTATCACGCAGCGTTACAGGATGACCCCGTTTTTACCCATGTATTGACCCACAAAGATTTGTATTTGCACGCAGTTCAGGTGTCATTGCCACGCCCGGCCATGCCGCCATCAGAGGGCCGCTGGTTTGCCGCTGATGATTGGCCTTCTTTGGGTTTGCCCGCGCCTGTCAGGAAGCTATTGCTTCAGACGAAACCGCTTCCAGCTCCCGATGTCGCTTGAGCGTGACCCACTGTTTTTCAAAAAGCTGCACCAACTGTTCCACCAGATAAACAGAGCGGTGCTGGCCACCCGTGCAACCAATGGCGACGGTGACGTAGCTGCGGTGGTCGCGGGCCAGCACATCAAGCCAGTGGTTTAAGAATTGATGGATATGTTGAAGCATTTGTGCCACGTCGGGCTGCTCTTGCAAGAAAGCAGCGACCGGCGCATCGCGGCCCGTCAGGTGGCGTAGTTCAGGTTCGTAATGGGGGTTGGGCAGCATTCGTACATCAAACACATAGTCGGCGTCGCTGGGCACGCCGCGTTTGAAGGCAAACGACTCAAACACCAGCGTTAATTGCTTGCTGGAGGTTGAAATCATGGACTTGACATAGCCTTGCAATTGCGAAGGCCGCAGGATGCTGGTGTCAATGACATAGGCCTGCTCACGCAAATTTCCCAGCAAATGACGTTCGAGTTCAATGGCTTCAACCAAGGCGTGTCGCAGGCCTTGCACAGTGTGTTCCGAGGTCGTTTGTGAGAGGGGATGTTTGCGTCGGGTTTCAGAGTAGCGCCGCACCAATGTGCCAGTCGTGGCATCCAGAAACAGTGATTTAACAGTCACGCCCTGTTTTTTCAGGACTGACAGTTGCTCTGGCAACAAGGGTAGCGAGGTGGCGGTGCGCACATCCATCGCAATGGCCACACGGCTGGCTTTATGTTCTTTTTCCAGGGCAACAAACGGCACCAGCAACTCAGGCGGCAAGTTATCGACGCAAAAAAAACCCGCATCTTCCAGCGCGTTCAAAGCCACTGATTTGCCGGAGCCTGACATACCGGTGATCAGCACAATCTCTAAAGGGGTGTCTTTGGTTGTCATTGTTTGTTTGTTTCAATCCACGCCCTTGAAGGGCGAATTTGGAAGAGGTGATACCTCTTGCGGGAGGTTTCAAACCGGCATGGGTTGCCAATAAATTATTTCCAGGCTTGCAGCATCTCTTTGGCGTGTGCCCGAGTGGCACTCAAAAGGCGTTCTCCGCCCAACATGCGTGCCACCTCTGTCACCCGTTGCTCACCTTGCACGGCAACCACCGAGCTTAACGTCGAATGCCCTTCCAATTGTTTAGCCACGACCAAATGGTGATCAGCATAAGCGGCGACTTGCGGCAAGTGTGTGACGGCGAGGACTTGCCTGTCAGCACCGAGTTGTTTCATCAATCGTCCAACGGTCTCGGCCACCACGCCACCCACGCCCGAGTCAACTTCATCAAAAATCAGGGTTTGCGCGGTGCCAAGCTCGCTAGTGGTTACGGCAATTGCCAGCGCCATGCGCGACAGTTCACCCCCTGAGGCGACTTTATTGACGGGTCGGGGCGTGCTGCCGGCATGTCCCGCCACCAAAAAAACAACCTCTTCCAGGCCGCTTTGCATGGGCTGCGTTGACGGCTGTAATGCGACTTTAAATTGCCCACCTTGCATTCCCAAGCCCTGCATGGCTTGCGTGATAGCTTGACCCAGCCGGGGTGCGGCTGCAGTACGCGCCTTGGAAAGCAACGTGGCCTCCACCATATAAGCGTGACGGGCTGCCGTTTGGGCGGCTTGCAGTTTTTCCAGGTCAGCGGTGGCATCAAGCTTTTCAAGTTCCTGTTGCCAGGCCGTTACTAAAGCGGGCAAGTCTGCCGGGGCGCTCTTGTAGCGCCGGGCCAGGGACAGCCATAAAGCCATACGCTCATCGAGTTCACTCAGACGTTGCGGATCAAGTTCAGTCTTGCGCAGATAGGCCCGCAAAGAATGAACGGTGTCTTCGACTTGAGCCAGACTGGACGTTAAAGCGGTCGTTAATTCTTTGAAATAGGGTTCCAAGTGTTCTTGGTGTTGCAGCCGTTGGCAGGCGCTCAATAGCGTACTCAGGGTAGCGCGTTCATCTTCATCGAGCGTTTGTACGGCACCTTGCGCGGCATCGAGCAACGCTTGGGCGTGCGATAAACGACCATGTTCCGTGTTGAGGCGATCCCATTCATCGGGCTGTGGCGCCAGTTTGTCAACTTCACCCATTTGCCAGGCCAGACGCTCACGGCGGTCTTGCCGCGTGGCTTGCGTGGCATAGGCTTGGCTCAGCGCGTCTTGCGTTTGGCGCCACTGTTGCCACAACCCGGTTAAGGTCGCCGATGAAACGCGGGCGTAGGCATCGAGCAGACCCCTAACGGCCTCCGGACGGGTCAAGCTTTGCCAGGCGTGCTGCCCGTGAATATCGAGCAATTGCTCCCCAATCTCGCGCAGTTGCGTAGCGGTGGCCGGGCTGCCGTTAATCCAGGCGCGACTTTTGCCTTGTGCATCTATCGTGCGGCGCAACAAAAGACTGTCGCCAGCGTGAAATCCGGCCGCTTCAAGCCAGACCACCACCGTCTTTGTCGTCTCAAACTCAGCGCTGACATCGGTGCGTTGGGTGCCCTCACGAATCACACCGACATCGGCCCGCCCGCCAGTGACGAGTTGCAACGCATCAATCAGGATTGATTTACCCGCGCCGGTCTCGCCCGTCAGCGCGGTGAAACCGCTGGATAAGTCAATATCGAGTTCATGCACGATCACAAAATCGCGCAAGATCATACGTTTTAAGCTCACGTTCAGGGCACTCCTTCATTCCAATGCAATTTTTGACGCAGGGTATCAAAATATGACCAGCCTCTGGGGTGCAAAAACCGGACATGATGTTTCGAGCGTGTCACCACAATGCGGTCACCGTGGCGCAAAGAGGCCAGTGAGAGTTGGTCAAAGCTGGCGCTGGCATCACGTCCGGCCACTATCTCAATCGCAATTTCTGACACGTTGGCTAGCACGATGGGGCGATTTGACAAAGTATGCGGCGCAATCGGCACCAAAACCCAACCGGGAATAGACGGGTGTAACAGCGGCCCCCCGGCAGACAGTGAATAGGCCGTCGAGCCTGTGGGCGTGGCAATGATCAAGCCATCAGCGCGTTGGTTCGCCACAAAATGGCCATCAACTTCAACCCGCAACTCCACCATCCCTGAGGTTGCCGCCCGGTTCACCACCACGTCGTTCATGGCCAGCGTGTCAAAAATGCATTCACCCTCGCGCATCACCCGGGCGTGTATCAGGCTGCGGTGGTCTTCTTCAAACTCACCTTGCAGCATGGGGGTCAATGTGGTTTTAAAACTGCCAAGCGCAATATCGGTAATAAATCCCAGTCGTCCTTGATTGATACCAATCAAGGGTACGCCAAAATGAGCCAGTTGACGCCCAATACCCAGCATCGTGCCATCGCCGCCGACCACCAGTCCCAAGTCGCATTGCCGCCCTATCTCGTTTGCACTCAAGACCGGATAAGCCGTCATTTCCATGTTGTGAGCGGTATCCTGCTCTAAAAAAACCTCACAACCCTGCGTCTGCAAAAAATGTGCGATCTCCTCCAGCGTGCTGCGTGAAGAGGCGCCCAGTGCACTGGAAGCCATCATCTGGTATTTGCCGATTAAGGCGACCTGCCGAAATTTCGATTTCATCTAAAACTAACTCCGGTTTGAAACCTCCCCCTTCAAGGGAATAGAACTCATTTGGAAGAGGGGTAACCTCTTCCAAATTCGCTCCGAAAGGGGCGTGGATCGAAACATCAGCAAATTACATCACTAAAATGCCTGCATGTTGGATGACCGTGCCAAGTTGTTATTGAAAGCCCTGGTTGAGCGTTACATTGCTGATGGTCAGCCGGTGGGCTCGCGCACGCTCTCAAAAGCCTCCGGGCTGGACTTGTCGCCTGCCACCATTCGCAATGTGATGGCTGACCTGGAAGCGTTTGGACTCATCGTCAGTCCCCATACCTCGGCGGGGCGTATTCCGACGGTACGCGGTTACCGTTTGTTCGTCGATACGATGTTGACCGTGCGTCAAGCGCAGTTTTCAGCCCACAGTCTAGCGCCGGATCAACCACAAAAAGTTTTTTCCAACGCGGCCAATTTGCTTTCCAGTTTGTCCCAGTTTGTAGGCGTAGTTGTTGCCCCGCGTCGCTCATCAGTGTTCCACCATATTGAATTTTTGCGGCTCTCAGAGCGACGTTTGCTGGTCATTATTGTGTCGCCTGAAGGCGATGTGCAAAACCGCGTGATTTTCACAGAGGTAGATTTTTCTCAAACCCAACTGGTTGAAGCGGCCAATTACTTAAATAGCAATTACAACGGTTTGGCGATTGAACAGGTTCGTGAACGGCTGCAACGCGAGGTTGAATCGCTCCGCTCTGAAATTGGCAGTCTCATGCAAGCCGCCGTAGCCGTCAGCTCAGACGCGATGACCGAGACGCAAGATGACGTTGTTATCTCAGGTGAACGAAACTTGCTGGCAGTGAGCGATTTCTCTAACAACATGGGTCATCTGAGACGCGCCTTTGAATTGTTCGAGCAAAAAGCGCAACTCATGCGCTTGCTTGATGTAACCGGTCAAGCCGAGGGCGTGCGTATTTTTATCGGCGGAGAAAGCCAGGTTGTGCCGTTTGAAGATTTGTCTATTGTCAGTGCGTCTTATGAAGTCGATGGTCAAGTAGTTGGGACGTTAGGCGTTATTGGCCCAACCCGCATGGCGTATGACCGCATGATTCAAATTGTGGACATCACATCAAAATTAGTGAGTAACGCCCTAAGTCATCACAAGTAGGCCTTTACAATCAACACTTCGGTAGGGCCGTTAGCTCAGTTGGTTAGAGCAGAGGACTCATAATCCTTTGGTCCACAGTTCAAGTCTGTGACGGCCCACCATTAATAGTAGTGCTACAATACATAGGTCAGCGGCTGTAGCTCAGTTGGATAGAGTACTTGGCTACGAACCAAGGGGTCGTGGGTTCAATTCCTGCCAGCCGCACCAAAAAGCAAGGGTCTGTAACTAATTAGTTACAGACCCTTTTCTTTTTTTATTTACAAATAGGCGACAGCTTATTTTCGAGAATTCCCCCATTAAATCCGCCATTTAATAAAGCGGGGCAGGCGTAATCAAACAGACATCACACGACGTTGAAATTCCTGAGAAGTACGTAAACACCCGTGCCAACCAGAATGCTTAACAACGCATTCTTGCTTCGCCATTGAAAAAGCACCACCAATGTCACAGCCAATAACTCCGACCACGGCCCCGATGGATTAGCGCTAGCGGAGTCTGCCACCGAATGCACCATTAAAAGCGTCATGATCGCCAACGGTAAAAACTGTCCCAAACTTTGAATAACCGGATGCTTTTGCAACCATTGAGCCGCCACAAAAGGGAGTGCTCGCAGCGCAAAGGTCACCAATCCCATGGCAGCAATCACGCCCAACACATAACTGGTATCCATTATTTTTCAGTCTCCTGCGTCGTCGCGTTAGATTTGGCTTGCCAGAATACGCCAACAGCAATACTGAGCACGATGGAAATCACCAAAGCATGTTTGGCAGCCAGCGGATAAGCCACGGCGTAGGCGGCCAACGCGACCCACAGTGGCGCAGCGCTCTTTTTAATGCGCCATTGTTCGACGGTCAGCACGGCAAACAAAGCCGCAAGCACAAAATCAAGACCTACCAACGCCACCTGCGCCTGCGCCCCGATCACGGCCCCGATAGCGGTTCCCAAGACCCACCAAGTCTGATTGAGCAACGCCACCAGCGCCATCTGTTTGTGGCTGGTCGCCTCGGGCATGGTGGTGAGAACCGAGTAGGTTTCGTCCGTCAAACCAAACACCAAATACCAACGCAGCAGCTTGGCTTTGGGTAACTTGTTGAGCAAGGACAAGCCGTAAAAAATATGACGCAAATTCACGATCAGCGTCGCCAGCGCAATCGTACTCACGGACATCCCTGCGGCGATCATCGGGATCATCATGTATTGCGCGGCACCGGCGTACACCACGAGGCTGGCTAAAACGGCTAACCACCAATCGCCGCCGGCCTGAACAAACAAAAAACCAAAAACGGTCCCCAAAGGGATGTAGCCCATGGCCACGGGCGCCGTCAGTGTCAGTACCGAGAGCGAATTTCTGGAAGCGTTGGATGCCAAGGATGTATGACTTGTCACGAAGGAAAATCTGAAAACGGAAACGGTGCGGTTTCGGACGAAAAACTGACGAAGTCGGCCACTTGGCTCTGGTAGCGCCCGAGACTGCGGCCAAAACTAGCCAGACGGACATTAGGCTCATTGTTAATGAGTGCCAGCAAAAATTGAATAATCGCCACGAAAAAAAGTAACGTGCTAACTAACTGGTAGGCCAGCGCCATCAGGATCATCACCAAGCCACGCAGCCAGATGTTGCGCGGTGTTTTCGTGTCATGGGTGTTGTCGTTGTCGTTGTTCATAAAACTATTCCATTGTTGACCTGTGGGTCCATAAATTTTAAGACGGCTGTCAATTTGCAACTGACGCAAAGCTAGGCGCTGAACATTCAGCGCCGCTGTGCACATCAGTTGCAGAGTAACGCCAGGAAGGCGTTTGGGCAGATCAATTCAATTCGCGCGGACTGGCGGCGGCGGTAAACAGAACGTCGGTCGATGAATTGAGTGCGGTTTCCGCAGAGTCTTGTACCACGCTGATGACAAAGCCAATCGCCACGACCTGCATGGCGACGTCGGGCGAAATGCCAAACAGGCTCAACGCCATCGGAATCAGCAGCAGCGAGCCGCCCGCCACGCCGGACACCCCGCAGGCGGCCAGCGACGCCACGACGCACAGCAACAACGCCGTGGGCATGTCCACGCCGATGCCCAGCGTGTTGGCCGCCGCCAGCGTCATCACGGTGATGGTGATGGCCGCGCCCGCCATGTTGATGGTTGCGCCAAGAGGAATCGAAATCGCGTAGGTGTCAGCGTGCAAGTTCAGGCGTTTGCACAGGGCCAGGTTGACCGGGATATTGGCCGCCGAGCTGCGGGTGAAGAAGGCCGTGACAGCGCTTTCCCGCAGGCAGATGAAGACCAGCGGATAAGGGTTGCGCCGCATGGCCAGAAAGACGATGAACGGATTCATCACCAACGCGACAAACAACATGCAGCCCACCAGCACCAGCAGCAACCGGCCATAACCCAACAGCGCGCCCAGACCCGATTCGGCCAGCGTGCTCGCGACCAAACCAAAAATGCCCAGCGGGGCCAAACGGATCACGACTCTGACAATCTTCGACACCGCCTCCGACAGGTCCAGTAGCATCGTGCGTGTGGGCTGGCTGGCGTGTCTGAACGCAACGCCCAGCCCGATGGCCCAAGTCAGAATGCCGATGAAGTTTGCCTGTGTCAACGCCGTCACCGGATTGGCTACTGCGCTCAGGAGCAGGTTGCGCAACACATCCAGAATATGACTCGGCGGCTCGCCCGCGACGGGCTGCACGTTGAGTACCAAAGTCGTCGGAAAGGCGAAACTGGCAGCCACCGCCACAAGCGCCGCGCCCAGCGTGCCCAACAGGTAAAGCACCAAAATGGGCCGAATGTGCGTCGGCTGGCCCTGTTTGTGAACGGCAATGGATGCAGCGACAAGAACGAACACCAGTACGGGCGCTACGGCTTTCAGCGCGGCAATAAACAGATCGCCCAATAGGGCAACCGAACGCGCGGCATCAGGCGCCAGTAAAGCCAGCGCGATACCGCAGACAAGGCCGATAACGATTTGGCTGACCAGTGACAGATGGAGAAGAGAACGGAGAAACGGGCGCACGCGAAAAGTCATAACAAGGAATCAATCATCATATTTGCAGCGGAAGCTGCCGGGTTGGCAGTGTAACTTTGCGTCAAAAACAGGTTGGGCGTAGGCCTGTTGTTTAAATCGCTTTCTAATGCAGTGATAAGTTGGCTTGGACACCGGCTACCAATGCCGTGCGAGAGTGCTGCATGAGCAGATCATGGGCTTGCACTAAAAGCAATTTCAAAAGCATGGTCAAAAACTACAAATGCCACGATGCCTACAAGCGAGTCGGGGCGGCTATGCAAGCCCATCAGAATCATTGCCACTTACACTGAAAATTAGGTGCTGTTTGCTGCTAACAGCCTACGTGTTTTTTGATTTTTAAGGTTATCACCATGTGGCTATTCACACGATACGGTTTTTTCAGCGTTATACAAAAAGACAACAGCGATAGGTTGACCATCCGCGCCTACGTCAAAAGTGATCTGGATCGGCTGCGAAACCATGTGCTGCCAACGCTCTCGCCTACCACTTCACACGGTGGCACCAACTACCCATGGCGAGCCACCGCTGAAAAATCTGACTTTGCTGAGGCTGCAAAACGTATGGTTGAGGACATCAGTTACCCAAGTTTCGCAGATGAAGTCGCATTGAGTCTGGGTCAGAACCGTGCCCAGAGCATTGACAAAATGTGGGTACCTCTGGTAGATATAGCTGATGATTTATCCGATGAGGACAGTGTCGGCCCTCTGGATAGGTTGCCACGCGACTGGAATTTCAAGACAACCCAAAAAGTGGCTTATGGCGGTGTACTGATCGCCACCGATGGTCGCTTGCTGTTACGTGAGGTCAAAAATCGTACGCGTTCACCCCACTACCCAACTGATTTCATAGTGTTGTCGGGATTTGTGCAAAAACAGGTCAGAATTGATAGCAATGCAAATTAATCTACGGCAAGCCAGCCCGAAACCCCAAACGCTTGAAGAAGCGC
>CAIJRK010000044.1 GCA_903823025.1 uncultured beta proteobacterium | reverse complement strand
TGGATTGAAACTTGTAAATGTCAACAGTATGTGTTTTCTGCACGGGTTCGCTCGTCAGTGATGACGGGCGTGGATTGAAACATAGTTACTTTCGTTAAGTCGTAAAAATGCACACTGGTTCGCTCGTCAGTGATGACGGGCGTGGATTGAAACGCTTTCGTAGTTTGTAGAGATTGGGACGAATCCCCAGGTTCGCTCGTCAGTGATGACGGGCGTGGATTGAAACCAGACCGCCTACCGCGTGATGCACTTTGGTACTTGTTCGCTCGTCAGTGATGACGGGCGTGGATTGAAACTGTGCGAGCGTGATCACTGCATCTAGTGCAATTAAGTTCGCTCGTCAGTGATGACGGGCGTGGATTGAAACTGCCTGCTTCCCCGAATTTGTATTGAGATTTAGGCGTTCGCTCGTCAGTGATGACGGGCGTGGATTGAAACACGCGAACTCTGTTTACCAGCAAGGGTGTCGAGTGGTTCGCTCGTCAGTGATGACGGGCGTGGATTGAAACTTCCGACGAAACGGTGCATCTCGCATTCGCGCTGCCCGGGTTCGCCCGTCAGTGATGACGGGCGTGGCTTGAAACACGCATGACCACTGAAAAAATTAGGTCAATCTGCTCAGCTTCACGCCACACTCTTTTTCAGCCATTCGGCAAACGCCGCGCATTCCCAGCGATCCATCATGCCGGTGCGCCAGCACAAATAGTGCGCGTGTGGGCTGGGCACGTTGCGCTCAAATAAACGCACCAACGAGCCGCGTTCCAGCCACGGTGCACCCAGTTTCAAGCGAACCAGCGCCACACCCATTCCAACCTCTGCGCCATCGCACAACAAGCCAATGTCGTTGAACTGTGAACCGTCCACCGGTTCAGGCCAATCCAGATTATTGGCGGCAAACCAGGTGCGCCACGGCTCCAGCGGACTGCGCAACAGGGATTCGCCTTCCAGGTCTTCGGGCACTACAAAAGGTCCATGCTCACGCACGTAAGCAGGCGAAGCCATCGGCGTGACCTCGTCTTTAAACAAACACACATGCTCCATATCTGCGTAGCGCCCGGTGCCAAAACGAATAACCAGGTCGGCATCTTCGGCCACCACATCCAGCAGCGGGATAGAGACCTGCAAGGTCAAATCTATCTCGGGATAAGCGTCGATGAACTGACGCAGGCGCGGCAGCAAAATCGAGCGTGAAAACGTGGGCGTCACGGCCAGTCGCAGTTTGCGTTTGCCCGGCGCGGCCGCTGAACTGGGAAACTTTTGCAGCATCGTCAACCCTTCACGCACATGGGCCAGATACTCGCTGCCCTCGGTGGTGAGTGAAAAATCAGCGCGGCCAAACAGCTTGGTGCCAATGATCTGCTCCAGTTGTTTGACCCGGTGGCTCACCGCGCTGGGCGTCACGCATAACTCTTCCGAGGTTTGCGTGACGCTACGCAGGCGGGCCAGCGCCTCAAAAGTTAACAGGCATTGAATGGGGGGGATGCGGGCGGCAGTCATGCGGCATTGTCACACTACAATTTCTTTCATTCTCACCACCGGTAGCCCCTATGTCAGACCGTTTTACCGTGCTACTGCAATATCTTTTACCCAAACAGGCCATCACAGCATTGGCCGGGGTCATTGCCTCAACCCATGGCGGGCGCATGACCACGCGCCTGATTGCCTGGTTTGTGGGGCGCTACGGCGTCAACATGAGCGAGGCGGCCAATCCGGATATTGCCAGTTACGCCTCCTTCAACGATTTTTTTACCCGCGCGTTGAAAAACGGCGCCCGTCCGCTTGCCCATGCGGACCTGATCTGTCCGGTCGATGGCGCCATCAGCCAAATAGGCGTCATCGCGCACGATCAGATTTTTCAGGCCAAAGGACACTATTACTCCAGCACCGCGTTGGTCGGTGGTGATGCGGCACTGGCCGCCCAATTTAACGATGGCAGTTTTGCCACGCTTTATCTAAGTCCCAAGGACTACCACCGCATTCATATGCCGTGCGACGGTTGCCTGACGCGCATGATTCACGTCCCCGGCGAGTTCTTTTCAGTTAATCCGGCTACCGCGCGAGGCGTGCCGGGGCTGTTTGCCCGCAATGAGCGGGTGGTTTGCGTTTTTGAGTCGGCCCGTGGCCCGTTTGTGCTGATTCTGGTCGGCGCCACTATTGTCGGCAGCATGGAAACCGTCTGGCACGGGGTGGTCAACGCCAACTGCAGCGGTCAGGTGCGGGAATGGCGTTATGAGGACAAGCCGGTTCGGCTCAAGCAGGGCGATGAAATGGGTCGCTTTTTATTAGGTTCCACCGTCGTGATGCTGTTCCCGAAAGGCCCGCTGCAGTTCAACCCAAGCTGGGTACACGCAGGCTCCGTGCGACTGGGCGAAGCGATGGCCAGCCAACCGTTACTTGAAAATAACCGTTTTGTGGCCGTTGATCAACACGCGGTGCTCGCTATGCCACTTGACAGCGCGGGCCAGCACCTGACTTTCCGTGTCGCGCCCTAGCGTGGTCAAGTCTTCAATCGTTTTGCTGTGATCCACGCGCGCCACATCTTGCTCAATGATCGGGCCTTCGTCCAGATCCGCTGTCACGTAATGGGCCGTAGCCCCAATCAGTTTGACGCCCCGGTCATGCGCCTGATAGTAGGGCTTGGCACCTTTGAAACTGGGTAAAAACGAGTGGTGGATATTGATGGCGCGCCCGGAGAGTTTGCGGCACAAATCATCACTCAACACTTGCATGTAACGCGCCAGTACCACCAGCTCGGCCTCTTCGGCCTGAATGACTTCAAACTGCTTGGCCTCGACGTGCGCCTTGGTGGCCGCCGTCACGGGAAAGTGGTGAAACGGCACGTTGTAGCTGGCCGCCAGTTGATAGAACTCACGGTGATTGGAAATAATAGCCCGAATGTCGAGTCCCAAAAACCCGCTTTTCCAGCGAAACAACAAGTCATTGAGACAATGACCTTCTTTGCTGACCATGATGACGGTGCGCATGGGTTGTGCCTTGGCGTTTAAGCGCCATTGCATCTCAAAAGGACGTGCAAATTCGGTCAATTGTATTTTCAGGTCTTCATAGGTCTGCTCGGCACAGGCAAACTGCACACGCATAAAGAACAACCCCGTGTCGCGGTCGTTGTACTGGGCGGCTTCTTCAATGTTGCCGCCGCGCTCCAGTAAAAAACCGGACACCGCGTGAACCAGCCCCAAACGGTCCGGGCATGACAGGGTAAGGATGTAAGTAGGATTCATCTAAAACTAACTCCGGTTTGAAACCGCCCCCTTAGGGGATCGGCTTCATTTGGGAGAGGGCTACCTCTTCCAAATTCGCTCCGAAAGGGGCGTGGATTGAAACATAACGCTGAATTGTCGCAGGGCGACAGGGCACTTGACCGGGCAAAAATCAAGAGACCGCGCAAAATGCGGCGCGTCATAAATGGATCAGTGAACCACAACCGGGTTTTGCGCCAGTTCGGCGTATTGCTCCAGCGTATCTTCTACTTCTTCTTGCGTGGGGGTGTTGGCCTGCCAGGCCACAATGTGCTGTTGAAAAAGTTCAGCCCAAGAGCCGTCCAGATACACCTCTTTGTTGGTGCGTTTGTCAACAATTTCAAAACCATGACGGGCTAGCGTGGGCACGATCTGCCTCGGCTCGGCGCCTTTGCGCTCTGCATCAGGCACGGCTGCGTTGGCCAACATATGGGTCACAGAGTAGGTGTCAGAGTCGTAAAGCGTGTGCATGGTGAATTATCTCTTAATCGTTCTTGCGTATTAGTTGGTCGCGTCTAACCAAGTTTCAAGGGCGCACTCATAGTGCTTCAGTCGCCAGCCATTGCTGGTCAATCGCATCGCCATGGGGGTCGGTGATTTTGATGCGAACGGGCAAATAACCCAGGGCAGGCGCTAACCAGAGTTCTACCTTTTGGTCATGGGCCTGACGCGGGTTGCGAACCAGTTTCAAAGTGGCCTGCTCACCACCGGGCAAGCTGAGAGTTTCTTCATGTTCTACCGTAAAAATCCAGGTGTCAGCATCGCGGGTGCCGATGGTTTGAATGGCGATGGGTGTCGTGGCCGGATAGCGCTGCGGGTCGCCCGCGATCAGGGCGGCCAGTTGCATCAAAACACTCAACCGGTCTTGCGCACCGGCCAGCAACGACACCGCCGGTGTTTTATCGCTAAAGCTGACTTGACCGGTCTCGCGGTTAAAGTCAGCGGCGACTTCATGACGAAATTTGTCGCTAAATCGCAGTGGAGCCAGTCCCTCGGGCGTGACAAGGCCGTGGCTGGTTTGCACACGCGATTGTCCAAACGCACGAAGCGACAAGCGAGCATCGTAAGTGGTGCCATCTTGTCGCCACAGCAGTTCAGCGTTGGCCCTGAAAGGAAACTTGCTAACCCGTACCTTGTATTTAAAACGAACAGAAGCGGGCAGGATGTAGGTCTGCGCGGTAGGTGCACGCCTGTTGTTGAGCGAGGCCATCACCTCTGGCGTCGCGTCAAGAGGGGTCATGACGACCGCAGCGCTAACGTCATCAGAGGTCGCCTCTTGATATCCAGCTTCTAAGGGTGCCGCTTGCAAGCAGGCACCCGGCGCCAACAGGGCAACGGCCATCAGCAAGGTCGCCCCTTGATGCACAAGCCTGCAGGTCAAACCTGTGAAGGCTGTTTTTTTCAAACCAACTAAAATTTTGAATCTCATGATGCCGTTAAAAAGTTTTCACTCCCCTATTTTTTATGAAACTTGCTACCTACAAAGACGGCTCGCGTGACGGCCAATTAGTCGTTGTCTCGCGTGATTTGAGCACGGCGCATTATGCGACTGGCATTGCCAATCAATTGCAGCAAGTGCTCGATGACTGGAACTTCTACGCGCCGCAGTTGCAAGACTTGTCCGACTTGTTAAACCGTACCAGAGAAGGCAATACCAGCAAACCACGTCATGCCTTTGGGTTCGACCCCAAACAGTGCATGGCGCCTTTGCCACGGGCCTATCAATGGGTGGACAGCATGGCCTTTGTGAATCATCAAGAAGTCTGCCATCAAGCCCAAAACGAGGCCACCCCAACTCGCCTCGACACCGAGCCGCTCATGATGCAGGGTGCCAGCGATGACTTTCTGGGTGCCTGTGACGAGATCGCAATAGCCAGCGAGGCGTTGGGGCTTGATTTTCAGGCCGGACTGGCCGTGATTACCGGTGATGTGCGCCTGGGTACACCACCGGCGCAGGCGTTAGCGTCTGTTCGCCTGCTGATGTTGGCCAACAGCCTGTGTTTGCGCCAGCCGATGACGCTTGAGCAAACCAGGGGCTTGGGTTTCATCCAAAGCAAACCGGCCACCAGCTTTAGCCCGGTGGCCGTCACCCTGGATGAATTGGTCTTCAATGGCGAGAGCGTTTGGGATCAGGGCCGTGTTCACCTTAACCTGCAAAGCACCTGGAACGGGCGCAAAGTCGGCATGTGCGAGGCCGGTCCCGAAATGACGTTTCACTTTGGTCAGCTCATGGCGCATCTCTGCAAAACACGCAACCTGCGTGCGGGCACGCTGATCGGGTCTGGCCCGGTCAGCAACCAGAACAAAAGTCACGGCTACAGTTCTATTATGGAAAAGCGTGCCCGGGAGACGCTTCAAAACGGCCAGCCCGCCACCGAGTTTCTGAAGTACGGCGACACGCTGCGTATTGAGATGAAAGGCCGTGATGGTCAGAGCCTGTTTGGGGCGATAGCGCAAGAAATTGTGTCGCTTGATAGCGCACGGGATGCGTGCGTTTACGAAGGCTGAACTTCGCTTTTTTCCTGACATGAAATGCAGCGCAAGGCTTGGGGTGCTGCGTGCAGTCTGGCCGCAGGAATCGCTTCACCACAATCAATGCACTGACCATAAGTCCCGGCTTCGATTCGGTTTAACGCCGCCTCAATCCCTCGAAGTTCTGCCGTTTCACGTTCATCAAGGGCAAACTCAAGATCACGCTCGCTGTTGACCTGAGCGGTGGAATCTTCCGTGCGCGCGAAATGCTCGGCGGAGGCTTCAGCCCGGCTCACAACCCCGCCACGCAATGTCGCCAGTTGCGCCAGTAGCGTGGTGCGATGGGCGAGTAGCTGTTCTTTGAAGGTGTCATTTTTTTTGTAGGTCATGAGAGGCTCTTCGAGAGTGAAAATTTGATCATGTACCAAGGTCTGCATCGCCGTCTTTGATGAGCGTCAAGTTTTCAGGAAGGCGTTCATCGCTATAGCCACGCAAGGGGGCATCAGGACGGGTTGCCTCTATCTGGCATCATCATGGACATGAATACGAACTTGCCTCCTCTCATTCGTGCCCTCCTTGAGCCGCAGCGTTATTCTGATGCGACGACGCAAGTTGAGTGGGTTCAAACCCATATCTCCTGGGTGTTGTTGGCGGGCGACTTTGCTTACAAGATCAAGAAGCCTTTGCACTTGCCCTTTTTAGACTTCAGCACGCTGGCGCAGCGCCGCCACTATTGCGAAGAAGAGCTGCGCCTGAATCGCCGCTTTGCGCCAGACCTCTACCTGGCGGTTGTTCCTATTTTCAACACGGCGCAAGACCCGCAATTTAAAGGCTTGGGCGAGCCGATTGAATACGCCGTCAAAATGCGCCGCTTTGAGGAGGCCGGGCGACTCGACCGGGTGTGTGCCCGTGGAGAATTACAGCCCTTGCACCTCTCCCATCTGGCGGATCGGTTGACGACCTTCCACGCCGGGGCGGCTATCGCGGCACCGACGTCGCGCTTTGGATCAGACAGTGCTGTGATGACCCCTGCCCGCGACAACTTCACGGACCTCTTGCGCTTGCTGCCCGAGGTTGGAATGTCCACCAGATTGACCGCCTTACAAGCCTGGACTGAGGCGCAATTCAAACAACTCGCACCCTTGATGGCCGCGCGCAAGATCGCCGGGCGCGTGCGTGAATGCCATGGTGATTTGCATTTGGCGAATATGGTGCTGATTGACCAGCACGTCGAGATGTTCGACTGTATCGAGTTCAACGAAGATTTTCGCTGGATCGATGTGGCCAGTGAAATTGCGTTCACCTACGTGGATCTAATCGCACACGCGCAACCGGGGTTGGCAGACTGGTTTTTGGATGAGGTATTGAGCCGCAGTGGTGACTATGAAGCGGCCTTGTTGGTTCGTTTTTACGGCGTTTACCGCGCTTTGGTTCGGGCCAAAATTGCCGCAATTCGCATGACGCAGACAGCACCAGAGAATCCCGATGAGGCGGCGGTTTATATCGCTTTGGCCGAGCGCCTGGTGGCGTCCATCCCGGTGCAACTCATCATCACGCATGGCTTGTCGGGCTGCGGTAAAACCGTGGCCTCTCATAAAATTTTGTTAGAGGATACCCAAGCCGCTACCTTGCGTTTGCGTTCAGATGTGGAGCGTAAACGTCTGTTTGGACTAACCCCTCTCGCGTCAAGTCACTCAACGCCCGAGGCGGGTATTTACAACCCATTGGCGCACGCCCAAACCTACGCCCATTTGCGCACGCAGGCCGAACGTTTGCTGCGCGCGGGCTGGTCGGTCATTGTGGACGCCGCTTTTTTGAAACGCGCTGACCGTGATACTTTTCGGACACTCGCGGCAGAGACAGGCGCTGCCTTTTCTATCCTGGCGCCACAGGCCACACCCGCACAACTACGCGCCCGCATTCAGGCCCGTCAGGCGCTAGAACACGATGCCTCCGAGGCCACGCTTGAAGTTCTGGCGCAACAAATGCAAACGATAGAGCCATTGCAAGCCGATGAGCGCCAGTTAGCGCAAACCAGCGCGTGATTTAAAAGTGTGGGGGTAATTCGTCGCGCAAATTCCGAGATATGCCCACTGAGGCGTCTGGCGTGGACTGGCGAAGATGACTTAACTCACGAATTAATGTATCAATTTGTTGCTGTTGGCGAATGATGATTTGGTTGAGTTGATCCAGTAGGTCTTCGCTAAAACTGGCCTTGATTTCCAGATTAGTCAGTCGTTGATCATTGTCTTGTTGATGGTTCATCGGTCTAGGATTGGTTAGCGTTTAGGTATTCAATAAAGTGGCACTGATCAGCGCCTCGTCAAGGGTAGTAAACAGGGTGTTATGCCGATGCGTGAGAGGCCCGCCACCAGGTATCACCTCACCTTTTTGGTCATAGCCTACCGCCTTGAATTTCCAGCAGCCATTAATTAATTTCAGGTTTCCCACATGCGCGTGGCGCGTATTTTCTACGCGATAGATGAGGTCGTTAAACTTGCTAATCGTCAATTGATTCAAAGTATTTCATTTTCTACAGGGTTGATGCCCTGATGTTAGTGCTCTCTATTGCGTTGATCGTCAGCACATGATGCTCACCGACGATAAAATCGCGTCTCTTTAAAACGTTAGTCGCGCCGCATAGCAAGCCGCTCGATTTTGTTTTCCATTATTTATCTATAAAGGTTCTCCCTTATGTCACTCTCTAGTTCGACCCTGTCCGCCATTCAAAAAGCGGGCTCCGCTGCCTTTGCAGCTGATGAGAAACTCAAAGCTGCCGTCAAGGAATACGCTGATCGCGTCAGCGTCGCCATGTTGTCCAATCCCTATGGTTTGGGCAATGATGTTTTGTTTGAAAACTGGAAAGTCGTAGCGCGTCTTTCGCAAACTATTGCCGGTATTGAAGATGAATTCAAGAAGGTCTATCTGGTCGCCTCGGAATTGATCAATGACGACCAGCCTACCGTGCTGGATGTTCCCGTGCGTGTTGTGCCGACCCGCGCGGCTAAGAAAAATGTGAGCATTCCAGAAGAACTGGCAGCGGCAGACGTCAAAATCAAGACGAAGAAAAAATTAGCCGTCGTTAAAACGCCAACACCCAAAGTCAAAACAAAAGCCCCGGCCAAGGTGAAGGCGCCCGTTAAAGTCAAAACCACTGCCAAAGTCAAGGCACCGGCCAAGGCGAGCGCGCCCAAGCGGGCCAGTGCTTCAGGTGCAGCCGTGACCTTGAGCGGCAATCCCTCCAAACTTTTTCAGCATTTTGAAGGGCTGTTGAACACCAGCGACTTCAACCCGATTAACCAATCCGCGATTGGTTTGGCAACGGGCATTCCGCTGGGTTCCATGACCGCAGCCATCAAGAAGTTGATTGATCTGGGTCGTATCCTGGTGGGTCCAAAAGGCGGCTACAAACTGGCCAATGCTCCACAGGCTTTGACGCTCTAATCTTGCCGGCAGCCGACGGGCTGCCTTTTTATTTATTTTTGGGAGTTGAGCATGAAATCTGTCATGAGAGCGTTCTTCAAAACTTTGAGGTTCTTGTTGGGTCCCGTGATCTTGTTTTGGGAATTTCTGACACGTCCTAAAGGCTTGATGCGGGTGCCAGCCTTGCAGGCCAGCGTTGACCAGCAGTGCCAAAGTCTGGCCCTCTATCAATACAAAACCTGTCCTTTTTGCATCAAGGTGCGTCAGGAAATGCGCCGCTTGTCGTTAAAAATAGAGCATCTGGATGCGCAACAAGAAGGCGCTAATCGGGACGATTTGATGCGTGCCAGCGGAAAAGCCAAAGTGCCTTGCCTGAAAATAACCGATGCCACAGGCAACAGCCAGTGGCTCCATGACTCCGGCGCGATTGTGACGTATCTGCGCGGTCGTTTTGCTGGCAACGCCTAACTGACGTTGCCCGACTTCTTGGTTGCGTTATCTTTCGCAACCGCCTCCCATCCCACTTCTTACTCCTCAATCCCTATGCGTCAACTTTCTTCTTCCGGCCAACAGGCCCTCAATGATGTGGCCCAGCGCCATGGTTTCAGCTTGGACGCCGTGCAGTCCATGTTGATCTCGGTGAGCAACGGCAATGGCAGCATGGCTCAATTCAGTCACCCGGAATTTGGCGGCTCCGGCCAATGGATGCAAGGCGGCATGACCATGATTGGGGATATGTTTAACAACAACCTCAAAGGGCGCGTGGATAGTCTGTGCGCTGAGTTGTCGCGCCTGAATAGCAACAACAGCAACTTGTATGTTGCCACCCCGGTTCAGCCTGATTGGTGGGGGCCGGATTTGCGTTGGCCCAATAGCACTGGCGGCCAAAATGGCTTGCGCTATGCCTGGTTCTCGCAAGCGCATCGCCTGGCGATTGAGACAAACGGCCAAGTCACGATTTATGACACGCTGGATCACCAGATTGGCGGTGTATCACAACAACAAAGCGGTGGCTCCTCGGTGACGTTCAGCAGTCAATATGGCTATGTGGATTTGAGTCAGTTGCCGATTGTGAGTGTCAATGGCGTCGCCCCCGCCAAAGCGTTTGTTGCAGTGACCCCTAGCTATAGCCATAGCAACACAAACAACAACAGCAATAACACTAATGGCAATAGCAATAGCCACACGACTGGCTACGCGCCAGCACCGGCGACAACCTCCACAACCAGCAGTTCAGTGGGGCAAAGCGACATCTTTAGCAGTCTTGAAAAGCTGGCAACGCTGCAATCACGCGGCATTTTGAGCGAACAGGAATTCGCGACCAAGAAGGCCGAGTTGCTCAGTCGTCTCTAGGTTCTAACTTGAGCGTGTGCGGTGGCATCAGTCATAATTCGACCCATGTCAATTTTGCAAGCCCTGCGCAACGCTCACCTGATCACCCGCTTCATGCTGGTGTGGTTTGTCTTGTCTATCGGGGTAGCGATAGCCTCGCCGCTGGTGCAACCGCAGACCCTGACGCTGATTTGCTCAGGTGCGGGCATGATGACGGTGGTGACGGTCAGCGCGGATGACGACAGCCAGCAAACCGCCAGCCCCCTCATGCACTGTCCCTTGTGCGTGAACGCCAGCGCACCGCCTCTCACGACGCATCTAACGGCGGAACCGACTCAAGCCTTGGACGACGTGCTGCAAAGCCTTCCAAGCGTCCTCCTTATCGCACGCATCGCGGCGCCACTACCGGCGCGCGGCCCCCCGAATTTTTCCTGATCTCTTGAAGAGTTCACGCGGGCACCCTGTTTTTTCAGGGCGTTAAACGCCTATCTTCTTGAGCGCCTGGGCGCTTTTCCCTGGCAAATACGCTCCCTTTTTGTCCTCTACCTTTGAGGCAGCCACGATGCTGCGTGCGCCTTCTCACATCCAATTTTTTACTGCTACTGGAGAACTTGATGAAACTGAAAACACTGACCCTGATCGCCGCCCTCGTCTGTGGTACCGCTTACGCCCAAACTGTCGAGGTCAAAGACGCCTGGGTTCGCACCACGGTGCAAGGCCAAAAAGCCACGGGTGCCTTCATGAAAATCACGGCCAAAGAAGGCGCTCAACTGGTTGGCGCTTCATCGCCTGTTGCCGGTGTCGCCGAGGTTCATGAGATGAAGATGGACGGCAACATTATGAAAATGCGTGCTGTGCCGGTTTTGGATATTCCCGCCGGGCAAACGGTAGAACTCAAGTCCGGTGGGTATCACGTCATGTTGATGGACTTGAAATCGCCTTTGCTCAAGGACAGCAGCGTGCCTTTAACCTTGGTGTTTAAAGACGCCAAAGGCGTTGAAGAGAAAGTAGAACTCAACGTGCCGGTAGCGACGGTTGCCCCGGGCATGAAGGCCGATGCCATGCCTGCCATGAACCACGGCAAGCACTAACAGTTAACCGTTTTTCGCCTGCGTCTTGCCACAAACCCTGCTATCCCCGATTCGGTCATGCCACTGAAACTGCACTTTGCTTTGCTGCGCCGCCCGTTGGCGGTGTGGCTGACCATGCTGATTGCGGTGTTCGGGGCACTCGCGCCGACGCTGTCACACGCGCTGGTGATGGCGCGGGGTGGCACTTCGGCCTGGACGGAGGTTTGCACCAGCACCGGAACCCGTTGGGTGATGTTGGGCCAATCGCCAAGCACCGCGCGTCCGACAACCAGCGCCGCCAGCAGCCCGGAACCCCGCGCTGACTTGGGCGCCCCCCCTATTTCGACGGCTTCCCCTGACGGGCAGGAAGCTGCCTTCTCCCTTGATCACTGCCCGTTTTGCCTGCTCTGCACAGATCATGCAGCGCCCCCGCCAAACGCTTGGCGTCACCTCTTCAGCGTGTTAGACGACGCCGGGGCACCCACGATCCGGCAGACTTTTTTCTTCGTCACCCAGTTTGTATTCACGCCGCTCCCGCGTGGGCCGCCCGCTGTCGTCTGAGCTAACGCTGATTGACCTGAAGCAGCCGATTAAAAACGGCGACGCTTCGACCTAACCCTAAATTTTGAGCCCCCAGGCACCCAGACCATCAAGGTCTGGGTGCGCCCGCTGCGTGTGGCCAGTGTCGGCGACTACCGCCACTAACTTTCTAACTTTTTATCAACGGGAAATCAAAAATGAAAAAACTATTCAAAACAAAAATGGTCACCAGCGGCCTGATCGCTGCCGCAGTTCTAACGGCTTGTGGCGGCGGCGGTAGCGACAGTGCAGTAACGCCAGAGACCGCCTCCTTATCGGGCGTGGTCGCGGATGGCTATCTGAGCGGGGTCAAGGTTTATTTGGATCTGAATAAAAACGGTGTGGGCGATGTGGGCGAACCGTTGGCGACGACGGATGCGAATGGCGCTTACCAAATAGTCGGCATTACGATGGGTGACGAAAGCAAATACCCCATCGTGGCGGAGGTTCCCGCAACTTCAATTGACCAAGACACGAATGTGGCCGTGGGCCATCCGTTTACGCTGACAGCGCCTGCCGGCGCCTCGTTCGTGAGTCCGATGACCACCCTGGTGCAAGAAAAAGTGCGTGCCGGCAACTCAGTTGCGCAAGCGGATGCAGCCGTCGTGGCGTCCTTGGGCATCACGACCGCAGGCGTGAGTGCGCTGGAAAACTATGTGCTGAAAAAAGGAACTGCTGCCGACCAAACGAACGACTACGTCCGAACGCATGAAGCCGCCAAAATTTTGGCCAAGGTACTAAAAGATGCCAAAGCCTTGGTGGGTTCTACCGCTGCGTCAACCGACCAGGCCACGCAATCGGTGCTGGTGCAACAGGCAGAATCTGTCTTGCTGACGCAAGCCGCTGCCAATGCAGCCACACCTGCGGCGCTGTTTAACCAGGCCTCTGTGACCACTGCAAGTATGGCCGGTGCCGACACCTTGAAAGCAGCTATTGCGGTAGGTCAACTGGTGGCAGCCCAGGCAACCCAGGCCGTCACTATCAACTTTGACGTGGTGAATGGCGCAACGCCCGTAGGAACAACGGGATGCGCGACTGAGCTGTCGTTGGGTAATGCAAATGCGGGTGCGGGCACAGTTGGCAAGATCAAAGATTTGCGTTTCTATGTGTCTGGCGTTTCACTGATTGATGCCGCTGGCGGCTATGCCCCCTTGCTGCTCACTGAAAATGATAATCAAGGCCGCAATGTCGCCTTGCTCGATTTTGAAGACAGCACGGGCGCTTGCAGCACCAACGCCTCGACGTCCACCTACACCGCACTGACCGGCAAGGTAGCCCCTGGCAATTACGTGGGTGTCGCGTTCACGGTGGGCGTGCCGGTGCTGTCTGCCGATGGCGGCCCGGTGGTGCCACTTAACCATAGCTACTACGCACAAACGCTGGACGATGGCGCCGTCAAAGCAACCCCGTTGCCACTGCTGAATTCAGCGATGGCGTGGGGCTGGCAAAGTGGTCGTAAATTCACCAAAATTGAATTTACCTCGAATGCCATTCCTGCCGTGGTAGGCGGTGGCGAGGCCATCGCGTCAGCGACAACGATGGTCCATCTGGGGTCAACGGGCTGCAAGGGCGATCCGGTTCAAGGTCTCATCACCAACTGCGCCAGTCCGAATCGTGCCAACTACAAGCTGGCAAGTTTCAATGCGGCAAATCAAAAAATCGCACTGGATTTGAGCGCCTTGTTTGGTGGGCTGGACCTCACCACGTCAAAAACCTGGATGTCGGGGAAACAGGCCGTCGCGGTTTCACCGGCCACTCTGACGCCTGCGCAAATAGCAAATAACACCGTCGTTGCCGGTTTCTTTAACAAGTTCCAACTTGACAAAACCACCGGCTTGCCCATCAACGACGGGGCCGCTCAAACCCTGTTTATCGTCAAGTAAAGACCTTGGTTTTGAACTCACCCTTGTGATTCAGGGGTGTCCTCACCGCCAACCCTAATCGCCTCAAACGGACGGGGTCGGCGGCAGTGAAGCTCAAAGAACACGGCCTTATCGAGAAACTTGAAATGACATCAAAACTTAAAAAAAGAGGGCTGTATGCCGTGGCTGCCAGCCTCCTGCTTGGGTTGGGCTTTTACCTGATTCAATCCCGCTCGCTGCAGCCCAGCGCATGGCAGTGGAACTTACCCGCCCATTTTCCCGTCCCGCGTGTCCCGGCTGACAACCTGATGTCAGAAGAGAAATTTCAACTCGGGCGTCACCTGTTTTATGACAAACAACTCTCGGGCAATGGCACGATGGCTTGTGCGTCATGTCACTTTCAGAACCTGGCTTTCACGGATGGTAAAGCCGTGTCAATGGGCGCCACGGGGACACCGACCCTGCGTAGCGCGCAAACCCTAGCCAACGCGGCGTACCACCCGTTTTTTACCTGGGCCAATTATTCATTGGTGACGATGGAGCGCCAAATGATTATTCCTTTGCTGGGTGAAAACCCGGTAGAAATGGGCGTCAACGACGCCACGCTCCCGGTTCTTTTGCAGCGTTTCAAAGCGGATGCAACTTATGTCGAGCGTTTTAAGACGGCCTTCCAGGGTGATGAAGACCCGATTCGGCTGGAGAACATCGTCAAGGCCATCGCCGTGTTTCAGCGCGGGATGATTTCTGCCAACAGCAAATATGATCAATACCTGCTGAAGAAAACCGCGTTAGCCGGGAACGAAGAACGGGGGCGGGCGCTGTTCTTTTCAGACACCGCGCAATGCGCAAAGTGCCACGGCAGCTTCAACTTCAATGACCAGGTCATTTCAGAAGGTGCCCAAGACGTGAAGACGCCGTTTCACAACACGGGGCTGTACAACCTGGGCGGCAGCGGGGCTTACCCGGAGGGCAACAGTGGCATTGCCGAACTCTCGGGCCTCACCCAAGACATCGGCATGTTCCGCGCGGCGAGTTTGAGAAATATCGAGGTCACCGCGCCCTATATGCACGACGGCTCCATCACGACCCTGGCGCAAGTCCTTGAGTTCTACGCGGCGGGCGGGCGAGTTATTGAAGAAGGCCCGAACAAGGGGGATGGCCGACATCACCCCAACAAAGACGTTCGCCTGAACCAGATCAAGCTGAACAAAGCGGAGCAGGCCGACCTGATCGCCTTCCTCAAAACCCTGACTGACACCGAGTTTCTGAGCAACCCCCGCTTCTCGGATCCGTCCACGACCCCGTGAGCACGGTGCTGCAAAAACGACATTCAACCCCTCTCGACCATGACTAAATTCCCTTTGAAATACTGGGCGACCGTGTTGGCCACCCTGCCGCTGGCGGCCCTCGCTCAAGAAGGCCCAACCTTGGAGGTGGTCCATGTCACAGCGGCCAAAGTTCAACCTTTGGGTGCCACCCCCATGAACGAAGCCAGCCTGGCCCCGCGACGCGCCGCCACCAGCGACAGCGCCCGTTTGTTGCAAGATATTCCGGGTGTGAGCCTCTACGGTGCAGGCGGCATCTCAAGTCTGCCTGCTATTCACGGTCTGGCAGATGACCGCCTGCGTATTCAGGTCGATGGCATGGACTTGATGGCCGCGTGCCCCAACCACATGAATTCGGTGCTGTCCTACATCGATCCGACCCAGGTGGGCAGCGTCACGGTGTATGCCGGTATCACGCCGGTCAGCGTTGGGGGCGACAGCATTGGCGGCACGATTCAGGTCAAGTCCGCGCCGCCCGAGTTTGCCGAGGCGGCAGAACCCGCTTTTGCCAAAGGGCAGGTCGGCACTTTTTACCGCAGCAATGGCAAGGCCGAAGGCTACAACGTGGGCGCCACTTGGGTCGGCCATGATGTCAACTTGTCGTACAACGAGTCCAATTCGCAATCGGACAATTACACGGCGGCCAGAGACTTCAAGGCCGCGACCCGGGGACAAGAAGGCGGGCCTTTGATGGCCGGGAACGTGGTCGGCTCCACCGCTTACAGCGCCGCCAAAAATCGGGATATCGGGTTGGCTCTGCGACACGAAGGCCATCTGCTGCAACTGAGCGCGGGGGAGCAAACGGTCGGTTTCGAGGGATTTCCGAATCAGCGCATGGACATGACCGCCAACAAGAACACGGTGCTCAACCTGCGCTACAGCGGGCAGTACCAGTGGGGAACGCTGGAAGCGCGTCTCTACGACCAAGACACCCAGCACCAAATGGACATGGGGCCAAACCGGTTTTCCTACGGAACGGGGATGCCAATGGACACAACAGCAACAACCAGAGGCGCGTCAATTCAGGGCAACCTCGTGTCCTCAGAACGCGATCTTTTTCGTCTGGGCGCCGAGTATCAGGACTACACGCTGTACGACTGGTGGCCACCGGTCGGCGGGTCGATGGGGCCGAATGCGTTCTGGAATGTTGACTACGGCCAGCGGCAAAAATTCGACGTCTTTGGCGAATGGGAAGCCGCCTGGAGTCCGCAATGGATCAGCCAGCTGGGCGTTCGCAGCACGACGGTCCAGACGAACGCCGCCGTCGTGCAGGGCTACGACAACGGCTTGGCGGGTTTGTGGGGAAACGAGGCGGCCGCCTTCAATGGGCTGGATCGCGAACGCACCGATCACAACTGGGATTTGACCGCTTTAGGCCGTTACACGCCAGACGAGACGCAGCATTACGAGGCGGGTTATGCCCGCAAATCGCGCTCGCCCAACCTCTACCAGCGCTATCCCTGGTCAACGCAACCGATGGCAGCGTTGATGAATAATTTTGTTGGCGATGGCAACGGCTATGTTGGCCATGTCGATCTGAAACCCGAAGTGGCCCATACCTTCAGCGCTACCGGCGATTGGCAGGCTGCCGACGCGGCGCAATGGGGCGTAAAAGCGACCGGCTACTACACCTACGTGCAAGACTACATTGATGCGCGCCGCTGCAACTTCAACCAGTGCAGCGCCGCGAACGTGGCGGCCACAACAGGCTTTGTGCTGCTCCAGTACGCCAATCAATCGGCCCAGCTCTACGGCATCGACCTGTCCGGTCACAGGCGGCTGGGCAGTACCGACGATTACGGCAACTTCACGGGAACCGGTTTGCTGAATTTTGTGCGGGGCGAGAACCGGACTACGGGCGAGCCACTCTACAACATCATGCCGCTCAACGCGAAACTGACAGTCGTGCAAAAGCTGGGAACGTGGACCAACACCGCCGAGCTTCAACTGGTCGCAGCCAAAACGCAGGTGTCGCCAGTGCGCAACGAGAGGCAGACGGGCGGCTACAGCCTGTTCAATCTGCGCAGCAGCTACGCGTGGAAACACGTCCGTCTCGATGTCGGCGTCGAAAACGTCTTCAACCAGTTTTACGCAATGCCGTTGGGCGGCGCTTATGTCGGCCAAGGCGCGTCGATGACCAGCAACGGCATTCCGTGGGGCGTTCCGGTTCCCGGCATGGGCCGCTCGATCCATGTTGCGCTGAATGTGCACTTTTGAAATATCACCCTCAATCACTCGAAGGAAGATCATGAAAATCAGATTGAAAAACACCGGACGTAGCCTTGTCCTGATGACTTTGGCGGCAGGGTTGCTGGTGGGCTGTGGCGGCGGTGGCGATGGCCCGGCCATCGAAGCGCGGGCGCAGACGATCCAATTTGATGGCGCAACGCCCATGCTGAGTTTGTTAGGCAGCGCAACCGTTTCGGCCACGGCCAGCTCTGGCTTGACTGTCAGTTACGCCAGCACCACGCCCGCCGTGTGTTCCGTTGAGAGCAGCACAGGAGTTGTCACGGCTATCGCCATCGGCACCTGCACTATGGCGGCCAATCAAGCTGGCAACACCACATTTGCCCCGGCACCGCAAGCGACGCAAGCCATTCCCGTCACCGTCAATCCCCATCAGGCGATCAGCTTTGCCGCTGCGCCCGCACTGAGCTGGCTCGGCACGGCCACTGTCGCGGCCACAGCCAGTTCCGGCTTGTCGGTGCGTTACAACAGCGCCACCCCCTTGGTGTGTTCCGTTATTGGCACGACCGGCCTGGTGACAAATTTGGCGGCAGGCACTTGTACGATCACGGCTGACCAGGCCGGTGACGCTAATTACTATGCCGCGCCGCAAGTGACACAGACCCTGACGGTTTCCATGCCCGCCGGGATCACGGTTCCGGGTGCGCCTACTGGCGTGACGGCGACCGTGGGGAATGCCATCAATGCCGTCACGCTCAGTATTGGCGCGACGGACAGCGGCGGCAGTCCTGTCACGGGCTATACCGTGACGTCCAGCCCAAGCGGCATCACCGCGACAGGCACCGCCTCGCCGATCAGCGTGACGTGTGCGTCCACCTGTACGGGTTACACCTTTTCTGTGGCGGCGACCAACCTGATGGGCCAGGGCGCGCCCTCCACGGCGACCGATGTTTTAACCCACTACAACGTGGTTGAAACTTTTCATGAACCCGACACGCAGCCCCGTGATTCGATTTTTATCGGCTCATTCACTTTGAATTCAAGCACCCGCACGGTGTCAAATCTGCAGGGCATCCTGAGCGAATCCATGACCGGTGATCAGCGGGCCTACCCGGACGACAACATGACCTGGCTGCCCCTCAAGCACCAGCTGTCGGCGGTCTATGACCCGGTGCTGGACGGGGTGTTGGTCACCACATTCTTAAACAGCCATACCAGCACGTTTACCACCACGTTTGGGGGTGATGGCTGGTCACCCCAAGCCGGCGTTAACGCCGGCGGTGTTTACGCCGGCTTTCCCAAACCTGCCAGCAACCCAGGCAACGCCTACGCGATGATCTTCGTGAACACCGCCAATCCCCTGGCGGCGTTAACGCAAGCCCAGATCAACAAACTGGCCTACGCCGACTGCGCACCCGGCGGCATGATGGGTGCCGTGTGCATGACCGGCACCACGGTGGCGGGCTACGGGGCCATCGGAACGATGAGCGGCTATCCCGTCTCCCAAACGATGACGAAAAACCCCTAACGACACCCATCGTCTTTAGCTCGGCATCTGCCAATCCCGCACCACCTCGTCCATGACTCGCCAACCCTGTCGCACACTCTCCAGCTGGATCGCCATTGTGGCCATCCTGTTGAATGCGTTGATGCCGACGCTGTCGGTGGCGCTGGAGAGCGCGCGGGGCCAGACGGCTGCAAGCAGTCGTGACTGGATTGAGGTTTGTTCCACGCAAAGGTCAACCTGGGTTCGGCTGGACGCACACGGCCGTCTGATTGAGCAAACCGACCGCAAGCCGGTGGATGCCCCCGCATCAGCGCATACGGAGCACTGCCCGTATTGCCTGACCCACGCCGCCTCTTTTGGTCTGCCGCCTGTGACGGCTTGGGGCTTGCCCGTGTGGCCGCGCACCCCTGATCTTTTGCTGCAGCGCAGCCCTCTTGCGCTGACGCCTATCGCCTGGCTGGCACCTGCCGCCCGAGCACCCCCCACCTCTCTTGACCTCGCTATTGCCTGCAGACACCCGCTGAAAGATGGTTGATCCATAGGCGGTGCGTCTGCCGTGCAACTTTCTCGTTTGGAGCGCCACCGATAGACATCGGGCCAGGTTTGCACCTGCGCGCTCCTCTTCTTTTAGTCTCATTTGTGGGGGCCAAGATGCCTGCTATTCCAACTTTGAACGCGGTGCGGTTGCGCTCAGTGACGCCGCGCCGTTTGCGCCGTGAATTGCTGTGGGCGATTGCCCTGAAGCTCGCCTTGTTATTGATGATCAAGGCCGCCTTCTTTCCCCATCGGCTGGCCGCTGACGAGGCCGCGCAAGGCGTAGCCGACCGCATTGCTTCGCAAACAGCGCCTAGCCATGAGACAGTTTCCAAGGACAAACCATGATTTCTGAATCTTTAGTGGATTTATCGCGATTGCAATTCGCGGTGACTGCGCTTTATCACTTTCTTTTCGTCCCTCTGACACTGGGACTCTCGTTCCTGCTGGCCATCATGGAGACCGTCTATGTCATGACCGGCAAGACGATTTACCGCGATATGACCAAGTTCTGGGGCAAATTATTCGGCATCAACTTTGCGCTGGGGGTCACGACCGGGCTGACGCTGGAGTTCCAGTTTGGAACCAATTGGGCCTATTACTCGCACTATGTGGGCGACATCTTTGGCGCACCGCTAGCGATTGAAGGCTTGCTGGCCTTCTTTCTGGAGTCCACCTTTGTCGGCTTGTTTTTCTTTGGCTGGGATCGACTAAGCAAGGTCGGTCATTTGACGGTGACTTATCTGGTCGCGATTGGCTCCAACCTGTCAGCGGTGCTGATTTTGATCGCTAACGGCTGGATGCAAAATCCGGTCGGCGCGGAGTTTAATCCGGTCACCATGCGCATGGAGCTTGCCAGTTTCTGGGAGGTCGTGTTCAACCCGGTGGCGCAGGCCAAGTTTGTCCACACCATTAGCGCCGGGTATGTGTGCGGTTCCATTTTTGTGCTGGCCATTAGCAGTTGGTATTTGCTCAAAGGTCGGGATCGGGCATTTGCGTTGCGCTCTTTTCGTATTGCTGCCGCCTTTGGTCTGGCTTCGGCCTTGTCGGTGATTGTGCTGGGGGACGAATCGGGCTACACCGCCGCTGAATCGCAAGAGGCCAAGATGGCCGCGATGGAGGCCATGTGGATCACCGAACCGGCACCCGCTGGTTTGACGCTTTTCGGCCTCCCGGATGAGGCAACCCGCACCACCTATGCCGAGATCAAAATTCCCTATGTACTGGGCCTGATCGGCACCCGTTCCACTGACAAGGTCATGCCCGGCATGGATGAAATTGAACGCAAAACCGCAGCACGCATCGAGCGCGGCATTGTGGCAGTGAAGACGCTGGAGCAATTGCGCAAAGACCCTAAAAACCCCGAACTGCTGGCGCATCTAAAGGACTATCAGGCGGACATGGGCTACGGCTTGCTGCTTAAAAAATACATCGCGGACGTGTCGCAAGCCACGCCGGAGATGAAGGCGAAAGCAATTGACGATGCCATTCCCCGAGTAGCCCCGTTGTTTTGGAGCTTTCGCCTCATGGTGGTCTGTGCTTTTGCCATGCTGGCCTTGCTGGCGGTGGCCTTTTGGAGTTCGGCCCGTAACCGTATCGAGTCACGTCCCTGGCTGCTGAAGTGGGCGCTATGGAGCCTGCCGCTGCCGTGGATCGCTATTGAGGCGGGCTGGATCGTGGCTGAATATGGCCGTCAGCCCTGGACGGTGCAAGGCATTTTGCCGACGCACCTGTCCACCTCGGCCCTCAAGGCCAGTGACGTCATGTTTTCATTAGCGGGATTTCTGATTTTCTACACCGTGTTGTTTGTTGCCGAGATGTACCTCATGCTCAAGTACGCCCGTTTAGGCCCTTCCAGTTTGGGCACCGGGAACTATGTGTTTGAACAAAAGCCTCCCTCGGCAGGTGGCTCGGCAGCACCGGTTTACGCCGCACCTCTTTCATCCAGGGAGATATAAAAATGCTTGATTACACAAGTCTCAAATTGATTTGGTGGCTGTTGGTTGTTGTGCTGCTCATTGGCTTTGCCATCATGGATGGGCACGACATGGGCGTGGGCACGCTGCTGCCTTTTGTCGGGCGCACCGACGATGAACGGCGTGTCGTGCTCAACACCGTTGGCCCGCATTGGGAAGGGAATCAAGTCTGGTTTGTCACGGCAGGTGGTGCTATTTTTGCCGCCTGGCCGCTGGTTTATGCCACGGCGTTTTCAGGGTTTTACTTTGCGCTGATGGCGGTGTTGTGGGCTATGTTCTTTCGGCCTGTGGGGTTTGAGTACCGCAGCAAGGTGGCTGACCCGCGTTGGCGCACGGCATGGGATTGGGGCCTTTTTGTGGGCGGTGCGGTGCCAGCTTTGGTGTTTGGGGTCGCTATTGGCAATGTTATTACCGGCGTCCCCTTTCATTTTGAGGACAGTATGTTGCCTGTTTATACCGGCAGCTTTTGGGGGTTGTTCAGCCCCTTTACGCTGCTGTGCGGGTTGACGAGTCTGACGCTGTTGGTGTTTCATGGAGCCAACTATCTGCAATTGCGCACCGAGGCAGAGATTGCCGGGCGTGCCCGAAAGGCAGGCTTGATCAGCGGAATGGCGCTGTTGCTGGTGTTCACCGTGGCCGGGTTGATGGTGGCGCAAATGTCGGGTTATGTGATCACCTCGGTGGTGGAGCCGGGAGAGGCGGTTTCGCCATTGGGTAAAACGGTTATCCAGCAGGCAGGTGCCTGGCTGGGCAACTACCGCGTTTATCCGCTGACCGTTTTGTTGACAGTGCTCGCCTATGGGAGCGTGGTGCTGGCGCTATTCGCGTCGTTTGTTCGCCGACCGGGTCTTGCATTTGTGGGCAGTGCGCTGGCTTGTGTCGGGATTATTTTGACGGCAGGCGCGGCTATTTTTCCGTTTGTGCTGCCTTCCTCCACGAACCCCAGCCATAGTCTGACGGTGTGGGATTGCGTATCCAGTCGGCGCACTTTGAACATCATGTTCTGGGTCGCATTGGTGATGACGCCGATTGTGGTGACCTACACCTCTTGGGCCTATCGCGTGATGCGCGGCAAGGTCACCGTGGCTGACGTGCAGTCGCGCGGCAAAGCGCTTTACTAAACAACATTTCAACCTTTAAAAAGGATATCAATATGTGGTATTTCAGTTGGATTTTAGGCACCGCCATGGCGGTGTTGCTGGCGGTGGTGAACGCGTTGTGGTTTGAAGCGCAGGGTCACCCTGAAGACGCCGAGTAATTTTTTTAACTTGATGCCCCACCTGCGTCAGAGCACGCAGAGGGGCTTTTGGAGCCTTCATGAATTCTTTTTTAATGGATCGGCAACCGCGTCACCTGTTGGCGCGTGAAGCGTTATCGACTTCGGATAGTCAAACGCTGTGGCGACTGGCGTCAGGCGCCTTGCGCATTGACAGCAGCGCGACGTTGGACGCCCCCCGCGCTTTTGTTCGTCTGGCACTGCCCGGCGATTTTCTGGGCGTTGAAAGCCTTGTGGGCGTGACCGATCAACTCTGGGTGCGCGCCCTCACACCCGCTCGGTTGGTTCCGGTAGTCGTGCTCGACCAGGGGCAACTGACACAACTGCTGATGGATGCCGTCTTGAAGGGGCATCAGCGCTGCCGTGAGGTGGTGAGTTTGCGAACAGGGTCGGCACTTGAACGCGTGAAACGCTTGCTGCTCATGCTCGCTGGAGACGGCAATGAAGACGGCGCTGGCGAGGTCCGCGAAGCCACGGTTTGTGCGCTGCCCAATTTGAATGACATGGCGACAATAATCAATGCGGCCCCTGAAACGGTCTGCCGCGTGCTGGCCAGCCTGCGGGAACTGAACTTTCTGGAAGACTGCAGCCCGCCAAGTGCCCGCAACTATCACCTGGAACTTCGCGAACACCGGTTAAGGCCGGGGAAGTCATTGAGTTCGACAACACTGACAAGTTGAACCCCGGAAACCGCTCACATTGGGGTAAGCTGGTAAGGATTTAATTTCGGCAAATAAAGGAGACAAACATGAGTAATTCACACAGCGCTGATTTCGGTAAATTCGTTCCCGGTTTTGACTTTCTGCAAAACCTGGCCAAGGGGGCGGCGCAGTCATCACAATCGACCCCGCAAATGCCCAATCTGGCGAGTTGGATTGCGCCCACACTCAATGTCGAAGAACTCGACAAGCGTATCTCTGAACTCAAAACCGTGCATTTCTGGTTAGAGCAAAACTCCAAGGCCTTGGGCGCCACCGTGCAGGCGCTGGAGGTGCAAAAAATGACCTTGGCCACACTCAAGGGCATGAATCTCAACATCAGTGAAATGGCGAATGCGTTCAAACTCAAGACGGGCGATTCAGCCTTTCCCGGGATGTCGCACGCCGCTGACAAAAAGACATCGCCCAGCAAGACCATCGCCGAACTGGCCGCTGAGGTGGCGGCACAAACCCAAAAAATCAGCCCCATCACCCCACCTGAAACGCCTGCCGCAGCGTCCGCCGGTCTGGTGGATCCGATGCAGTTGTGGGGTTCGTTGACACAGCAGTTTCAGCAAATCGCCGCAAATGCCATCAAAGATGCGAGCAAAAACGCCGCCTTGGTAGCGGTTAAACCCGCCGCCTCTAAAGCAGCCACAGCCAGCAAAACCAGTACGACAGCCAAGCCCGCTGCCAAAAAAGCAGCGGCCAAAACGACAGGCCGAAGTAGCTAGCCTACCCCAGAGAGATGGTTCGGTGCTTCAATCCGCGCCCCTGAAAAGGCGAGTTTGGAAGCGCTTACTTCTCTCCCAAATAAATTCTATCCCTCTCTCAAGAGGGAGATTTCAAACCGGAGTTAGTTTTAGATGAAGTTGTTTCCCTATGGTCACGCCACACACCCGCAGTGGCGCATGGCCGCCGGTTTGGCATTGGCGCAATTGCGTGCCCAAATGGCTTTGCCGGATTACGCCAGCGCGCCCACTTTGGCACTGCTCTACATCACCGACCATTACGCCAGTCAGGCCCAGGAAATTCTGGATTACCTGAGCGCCGAGTTGCCTGAAATCACCGACTGGTCGGGCACGGTGGGGGTGGGCATTGCCGCCAACAATGTCGAGTATTTTGATGAACCCGCGCTGGCCGTCATGTTGTGCGAGTTGCCCACCGACCAGTACCGGGTGTTCTCTGGCGTGGCGCCGCTTGGTCTGGGGTTTGAAGCCCATACGGCCTTGATTCATGCGGATGCCCACACGCCCGATCTGGACGAACTCATCAAAGAGATGGCGGCGCGCACGGCCTCGGGTTATTTGTTTGGCGGCTTGTCATACAGCCGCTCAAAACAGGTGCAGTTTGCCATCGGTGGCAATGGCAACATCAGCGGTCAGGGAGCGGCCAGTGGCGTGTTCAGCGGTGGTTTGAGTGGTGTCGCGTTTGGCGAAGGCGTGAGTCTGGTGTCACGCGTCACGCAGGGTTGTTTGCCCCTGTCCAAAGCCCACAAGGTGACTGCTGCCGAACAAAACGTAGTGACGGCACTGGACGGCGAACCTGCGCTGGACGTGTTGTTGCGCGAACTCAAAGTGTCACTGGAACAGCCCGAAAAAGCGCTGAAAGCGGTACGCGCCACCTTGGTGGGTTTGATGCAACCCGCCGACAGCAGCGGCCCAGCCGGTGACGGCGTCGCAGTGAGCCGTACCGGCAATTTCGGCAGTGACGTGATCGTGCGCCACATCATCGGGCTGGACCCGGCACGGCGCGGGGTAGCCGTCGCCGATCAATTGGAGGTCGGGATGCAGTTGGCTTTTTGCCAGCGCAACGTCCAGGCCGCCCGCGCCGATTTGATCCGGGCCTGCGCCGAGATTCGAGAAGAGCTGGAACCTGAAGAACTACCCGTTGAAATTGCGAGCGCCTTGGCAGCGTCTGAGGCCGAGTCGGCCCCACATCCGGCACGCCGCATTGCTGGCGCGATTTATGTGAGTTGTTCCGGGCGCGGCGGGCAGCACTTTGGTGGACCCAGTGCCGAGCTGCAAATCATTCGTCGCGCTTTGGGCGATGTGCCGCTGGTCGGTTTTTTTGCCGGTGGCGAGATTGCCCGCAACCATTTGTATGGCTACACCGGCGTCTTGACGGTGTTCACCGGAGGCGTTTGAGGGCGGGGCTGGCGGGCGCTTAAAAGAAGGCGTCAGAGTCCAGGTCAAACTGGGTTTGATTCATCTTTAGCTGGCTGGTGAGCCAGCGTTTCAGCGCGGCGTCGCTTGGCACCCGCTGCAAGTCCTCCGTCATCATTTCAATGGTGTCCTCCAAACCTTGTTGTTTATGTTGCAGATGGCGCTTGAGCGTGGTGGCGTTTAACGGGGCGTAGGGGGGCAGTTCAAACTCGGCCAGCGTGCGCATCTGAATGTCTTGCAGTTCGCGGGTTAGCACGGCGGCTCGTTCTTTGAGCAGCAAGGTCAGGGAAATAACTTTTTCACGCGCCAGTGTGGCCACCTTCTCACCGTCCGCCAGTTCGACGTGCAATTGCAACTGAAGCAAGACCAGCAAGTCCCGTTTTTCATAAGCGGTGTTGACGTCTTTCATCAACGCGGTTTTGCGCTCCCTTTCATGCGGGTCACTTTCACGGTCGGGATGCAAGGCGCTGACCAGTTGGCGGTAAATAGTGCGCAGCGCGCCATCGGCGTCCAGCGTTTGCTGCTCGGCTTGTTGCTGGCGAACCGTCTTTTTCCGTCCGCCTTTGGCGGTGGCGCGGGCCTCTTGCTCGGCCTCTTCACGTTGGCGTATTTTTTCCAGGCTGGCTTGCAGCATTTCTTGCACAGAGGCATAGTTTTGCTGGTCGCCCAAGGACTCGCCCAACATCCCTTCCATCATGCCCTGCATCTCGGCCATGGCGGATTGCTCTTGGTCGGCCATAGTCACATCGCTGTGCGCGTCATGCAACTGCTGCATGGCCTCGTCGCCCATCATCGCCAAACCGGCGGCCAGATGACAAATAATTTCGCTGGCATCGCGCTTTTGTTTGGCGCTCAAGCCGCCGCGTTGCAGTCGCGCGTCCAGCCACAGCGCCATCTCACGCATCAGGGCATTACGCTGTGTCTCCAGCGGCCCTAACAGCTTGCTAAACAGCGGGCGATGTGTATCGCCCAACGTGCGCGCCGCTTCAATTTTGAGAGCGAGATTTTCAGTGCGTATGAGTAATTTATTAAAGCGCTGCTGCTCTGGCGACAATGCAGAATCGGTGAACTTGAGAGCCGTGACAGCAGTGCCGCAGTTGGCTTTGTGGTCGGGGAGTTGGATTTTATGGGGCATGATTTGAAAAGCGTTTTGACACCCTGCTAACACTAGCAAAAGCGGCAACGGTGATAAATATACAACGCAGTAGCTTAAACCCCGCGTGCCCGATCAACATGAAACTGCTTGACGAAAGGCCCAAATTGTCCGGCATCCAGCGCCTCGCGCACTTCGCGCATCAGGTTCAAAAAGTAGTGCAAATTGTGGATGCTGGCCAGCATCGGGCCGAGCATTTCGCCGCAGCGATCCAAGTGGTGCAGGTAGGCGCGGCTGAAACCGCCCGAGACCGTGCCATTGGCCAGCGTGCTGCCTTGGCAGGCGTAGCAAGTGCAGGTTGAATCCAGCGGACTCTCATCAATTTTGTGACGCGCATTGCGAATTTTGAGGTCACCAAAGCGGGTGAATAAGTGGCCGTTGCGGGCGTTGCGGGTGGGCATGACGCAGTCAAACATGTCCACGCCTTGCGCCACGCCGGCCACCAAATCTTCTGGCGTGCCCACGCCCATGAGATAGCGCGGTTTGTCGGCGGGCAGGCGGTGCGGCGTGTGCGCCATGATGCGCAACATCTCGTCTTTAGGCTCGCCCACGCTGACGCCGCCGACGGCGTAACCGGGAAAATCCATCGCCACCAGTTGCTCTAACGACTCCTGGCGCAGCGACTCAAACATGCCGCCTTGCACGATGCCAAACAAGGCGTTGGGGTTTTCCAGCTTGGCAAACTCTGTCTTGCAACGCTTGGCCCAACGCAGGCTGAGTTCCATCGAACTGCGGGCTTCGGCCTCGGTGGTGAGTTGGCCTTTGGTCTTGGGTTCGACTGAAATGTAGGGCGTGCATTCGTCAAACTGCATGACGATGTCGCTGTTCAGAATCGTCTGAATCTGCATCGAGATTTCGGGTGTCAAAAACAGTTTGTCGCCGTTCACGGGGCTGGAGAACTTGACGCCTTCTTCCGTGATCTTGCGCATCTCGCCCAAGCTCCAAACCTGAAAGCCGCCGGAGTCGGTCAGGATCGGTTTGTTCCACTTTTCAAACTGGTGCAAGCCGCCAAACTGCGCCATCACGTCCAGGCCGGGGCGCATCCACAAATGGAAGGTGTTGCCCAAAATAATTTGCGCGCCCATGTCTTCCAGCGAACTGGGCATCACGCCTTTGACGGTGCCGTAAGTGCCCACGGGCATAAAGATGGGCGTTTCCACCACGCCGTGATTGAGCGTGAGGCGGCCTCGGCGGGCGTGCGAGTCGGGGTCGGTTTGGAGCAGGTCGAATTTGAGCATGGGCGCTATTGTCTTTCATGCCTGCCGCGCAAACCAGCGCACGAGATACGCCATGTAAGTTTTATAACAACCCGTGTCAGGTATTGTTAATAATCAACTCTGCGTTGAATAAAAATATTGTTTAACTACGCGCCCCTGACTTGTCTTGATTGAGGGTCAAAGCCGTTGGCATCCGTTTGAACGACGGTGCTTTGGCCCCTGGGGAATGTTGAATTGTTGAGTATAAAAAGGCTAATCTGTGCGGAAAATAGTACCGGCTGATATTGTTCTGGGAGAGGCGATTGCCCACGCAATTTTTGATGCCAATGGCATTTTGTTGCTGCGCCAGGGGGCCGTGATCACCATGCCTGACCAGATCACCCGCATGTTGGCGCGTGGCGCTCTCTTTAATATCAGCAACGGGCAGGGGATGCCCGGTGCGCTATCGGCCTCGTACCCCAACCCCCCGCTTGGCCTGGATGATCAGTCCCCGTTTGAAGAACTCGGCGGACTTATTTTGAACTTGAAGCATGTGATGGGCACCGCGCTAAAAAGTCCGGAACAAATCGACGTGACCGCCCGAATCAAAAAAATTGCCTTGGCGGTTCAACAAATATG
Source organism: uncultured beta proteobacterium (assembly GCA_903823025.1). Lineage (GTDB taxonomy): Bacteria > Pseudomonadota > Gammaproteobacteria > Burkholderiales > Burkholderiaceae_C > Rhodoferax. The sequence goes on along the minus strand of CAIJRK010000044.1, from coordinate 104,440 downwards.
TCACACCGACATTGACGCTGCGCTAGCCGCGCCTTGTTTTGACTCCTACAACGCCTACATCGTGGTGCATCAGATGATGGGCGCTGTGTTGACCGAACTGGTGGCGCACAGCAAGGGGCTGGATCAGGCGCATCGGTTGTCACTGGTGTGCGCGGCGCTGACCCGCGATTTGGGCCAGATTTCGATTCAGGCCGAGTTGGACAACCACGTTGGCCCCATGCCGGATGACCTGCGGACGCGGATGTGGCAGCACCCCAACCAGAGCGCCGATCTGCTGACGCAAGCGGGCGTGGTTGATCCAATCTGGTTGCAGGCCGTGCGGGGCCACCATGACCGCCTGGATGGCAGTGGTTATCCGGCGGGGTTGAAAGAAGATCAGGTGTCTGTGGGCGCCCGCATTTTGGCGGTGGCCGATATTTACAGCGCCATGGTCAAGCCACGCCCTTATCGCAGCCATGCCCTCTTTTCTCAAAACGCCCTGAAAGAGATTTATCAAAAGAAGGATGCCGAAGTGGACGGCGAAATCGTGCGCATGTTGATTAGCAAGGTGGGCCTGTTGCCGCCGGGCACCATTGTCAAACTCAAGAGCGGTGAAATCGCGGTCATCAAAAGTCCGACGGTCAAGGCGGGAGAGGCCACGGTTTACAGTATTTATGGCAAAACCGGCATGATTTTGCCCGTGCCTATTCGCCGGGAAACCGCGCAACCCGGTAATGAAATTACCGGTCTGGTGGCGTATGCCGATTGCCGCGCCGCGACCGTCACGATCAAGCGGATTTGGGCTAAATAAAGTTAAGGGAAATCCAATGAAAATCAATCTACCGATCACAGGGCAGGAAATACTATTTTCTGCTGACAAAAGCATGGTGACGAAGACCAACACCAAGGGCGTCATCACCTTCGCTAACAAGGATTTCATCGAGGTCAGCGGATTCTCGGAGGCGGAGCTTGTGGGCAAAAATCACAACCTCATCCGGCACCCGGATATGCCCCCCGTGGCCTTCGAGGTGATGTGGAAAACCCTGAAACGTGGGTTGCCTTGGCGCGGCATCGTTAAAAACCGTTGCAAAAACGGTGATCACTACTGGGTCGATGCCCGGATTGTGCCGATCAAAAAAGGCGGCCAGATCATCGGTTTCATGTCGGTGCGGGCTTGCCCTTCGCGACAAGCTGTTGCCAGTGCAGAGGCGCTCTACAAAGTGGCCGTTGCCATGCCTGAAGCCATCAAGGAAGATTTGGTGCCTGACTGGAAAAAGCACCTCTCCATCAGAAACGGCATTCCTCTGTGGATTCTCTTTGTCACGCTGGTGATGGTGGCGGGTGGCATCTTGGGCATCACCGGGCTGAATATGTCCAAATCAGACATCCGGGCGCTGTACTTTGAGGAGATGACACCAGTGCAAACCATTGGTCGCATCAACTTCCTGATGGCCGATAACCGCGCCCAAGTGGGCATGGCGCTACGCCAAAATCCAGCTTCTTATCCTGACATTCAACAAGATCGGCCGGTGCATGACGCGATGCAAACCTTGGTCGAAAACAAGAATGAGATTGACCGGCTTTGGCAAGGTTATGCCACGCAAATCAAGAATCCAACCGAACAGGAACTGGCCACACATTACTCAACGGCCAGAAATCGTTACGCCGATGAAGGTCTTCTGAAAGCCAAGCAAGCGCTTGAAGCCGACAACTTTGCGCAGGCCGAGCTGATCTTCAACAACCGCGTCAACCCCTTCTACGACGCGGCCAATGCCAGCTCAACCGCACTGTTGACCTACTTGTCAGAGCGGGGCCGTGCCAAGTTTATGGAGGTGACCGAGCGAACCCGAATGATTGTTAACGTCGCCATCGCCGGTATTGCCCTGAGTTGTCTGGTGCTGGTCGTGGTTGGTTTCTTGTTTTTCCGCGTCACGGCCAGACCGCTGGAAAAATCGGTGCGGGCGCTGGAGGCTATTGCCGAGGGTAATTTGTCCGGCAAAGTTGATGCCTTTGGTTATGGCGAGCCGGGGCGCGTGATGGCGGCTGTGTCGGTCACGCAAATGCATTTGAATGTGATGATGCATGAGATACAGCAATCGTCGGAATCCATTCACGCGCAATGCCGCAACCTGAACCAGATCATGATGAATTTGGCCGAACATTCGGACGAGCAGCATGATCGGGTTCACCAAACGGTAGAGGCGGTCACTGAGTCGCGTCAACAAATGGTGGCGATTGCCGCTAATATCGAGGCCTTGTTGCTGACCATGACCGATGGCGTTGACAACACCCCAATCACCTCTACGTCAGCCTCGATAAAAGCCGATTCACAGCCCGCCGGGTTTGAACTCTTTCCTGATGATCTGTTGGCTATTTTTGGCGAGAACCCGAATCAGCCTGCAGCGCCCGTGACGCCTCATCAGCCCACACCGACCGCGCCGGTTGAAGCAGCTGACGTGAGTGATGCACCTTTGGAGCGCCGCGATGTGAGCGACCAAGTGCAGGCCATTGCCAGCGCGGCGCGGGTTGAGGCCTTGTCGATCAAGGAGGTGGCTGCGCAGTTGAATCAAATTGCCGTGCTAATTGTGCAAAACCGCGAGGATGTGCAAGGGGCTTGGGCGGCGTCCCAGCACCTTCATCAAACGGCGCGCGAACTGGATCAACTGGTTAAGTATTTTGATTAAAAAACGACACCTGTGAAGCCATGAGACGCCCAATCGTTGTGACAAACGCAGTTGTCAAAGATCAAAATGATGGCGCACGCGGTCTTCCAGAAGTTGGCGGGCATCGGTCTCGGAGATGTTGGCTAAACGCTCAAAGGTCTTGCGCGCCATCGGGCGAAATACCGCCATGACAGCCGGATCGAAATGGCTGCCGGTGTCTTTCTCCAGAATCGCCAGGGCAGTCTCAAAGCTCATCGGTTCTTTGTAGGGGCGTTTAGAGCAGAGCGCGTCAAACACATCAGCGACGGCAAAAATACGCGCCGCCAGCGGAATCGCCTCACCGGTGAGTTGAAGCGGATAGCCTGATCCGTTCCATTTTTCATGGTGTGCGGCCACCACATCATTCGCGCCGTCCAGCCAACCCATGCCGCTCACAATTTCTTTGCCTTGCGCCACGTGCGTGCGCATGATGAGCCACTCGGCCGCATCGAGCTTGCCGGGCTTGAGCAGAATGGCATCAGGAATGCCGATCTTGCCCACGTCGTGCAAAAAACTGCCCGCAATCAGCGCTTGCATCGCACTGCCCGCCACGCCCAGGCGCTCGGCAATGCTGGCGGCAATCCAGGCGACCCGGTAATTGTGGGCGCCGGTGTCGGAGTCTCGCTTGGCAATGGCGCGACCCAGCGCCTCCATCATTGAGATGTGCGAGTCAAGCACCTCACGCGCCTTGCGTTCGTTGTCTGCCGACAAACGAACGACCACCGGATAAAGTGCCGCGCCGCAGAGCAAAGAGGCCAACCCCACCATCAGGGCCATGGTCAAAGAACTGTAAAAAATCTGGTCTTTTTGCCAGGTTGGCACCACGCGCACGCCTTCAAAATAGCCAGTAATCGGCTGACTCATATCGGTGGCCGAGTCGCGCAAGGGGACAAAAACGCGCAAGGCCCAAACGTTGTTTGAGAGTTTCAGACTTTCATACGAGGCTTCAAGATAATCGGGCAAACCATGCTTGGGCAAGTGCGGCTCCACCGCCGTTCCCTCTGCGGTCAAGGATTCGGCCAGTCGCAGCCCCTGGCTGTTGTAGATTTCAGAAATATCAAACAAGCCCCCTGAAATAGTTTTGGCTGCCAGAGCTGCGTGGGCCAAGGCATCCGGGCCGCTCAGATCAATGGCGTCGTAATGGTGAAGCAAGCGCCCTGATTCCTCAATCGCCAGAGAAACGACGCCTTCCTCCGCTCTTTCTCTCGCCACAAACCACGCCACAGGGCTGGCCAAAACGGCCAACAAAATACTGACCATCGCGATGCGAAAGGCGGTGCGTTTTTTAGAGGTTTTCATTTTTGTTTTCCCTTAAATGCTTGTGCTTTAGCGTTGACGCGCTAACAACATGGCATCCCCATAGCTGAAAAACCGGTAGTCGCCAGCAATGGCGTGACGGTACAACGCCATCACCTGCTCGTAGCCTGCAAAGGCGCTGACCAGCATCATCAAGCTCGATTTGGGCAGGTGAAAATTGGTCACCAGCAAGTCAATCAGCTTGAACTCAAACCCCGGCGTGATGAAGATACGCGTGTCGCCCGAGGTTTGGCCACTCTGCGCCCACGACTCCAGCGTGCGCACGGTAGTGGTGCCGACCGCGACGATGCGACCACCGCGCGCCCGGCAATCAGCAATGGCTTGCTGCGTGGCCAGCGGCACGTCGTACCACTCGCTGTGCATTTGGTGTTCGGCCAGATTCTCGGTTTTGACCGGCTGAAATGTGCCCGCACCCACATGCAGCGTGACGTGGGCGCGCTGCACGCCCAAGGCGTCTATGGCGGCCAACAAGGCGTTGTCAAAATGCAGCGCAGCGGTGGGCGCGGCCACGGCACCGGGGTTTTTGGCGAACACGGTTTGGTAGCGGGCGGCGTCTTCAGCGGAATCGGTGTGGGTGATGTAGGGCGGCAGCGGTACATGGCCGTGACGTTCCATCAGCGTATGCGGGTCGTCGCCGGCATCATTGGACAGTACAAAACGGAACATGCCACCGTCGTCATCCGGCCAGCGGCCCAACAGCGTGGCGCGCAGGTGGTCATGCGTGCCAGGCGCACCGACCAAGGCCACGGTGGTGCCCGGTTCCGGCTTTTTGCTGACGCGCATGTGAGCGGCCACCTGATTGCCGCCAAGGACGCGCTCAATCAGCAATTCGAGCTTGCCGCCGGTGGGCTTTTCGCCAAACAGGCGGGCGTTGATGACCTTGGTGTCATTGAAAACCACCAGATCGCCTGGTTGCAAAAGCTGGGGCAGATCGCGGAAAATCCGGTCAGCGGGCGTTGTGCCCGTGCCGTCTAGCAGACGCGAGCCGCTGCGCTCAGATGCGGGATGTTGGGCGATGAGCACGTCGGGCAAGACAAAGTCGAAGTCACTCAAGGTGAAAGTGCGTGGGGTGTGAGGCAAAGAAGTAGGCATAGTGCTTGAGGGTTGAACAAACCCGTACCAAGTTGAGGTAAAGCTGGCGATTGTCGCAGTCTGAAATTAAGTTCTGATTTTTTCAAATTGAAGTGTCATTCGAGAACTGCAGGATGAAATTGCTTTTGCTTGCAGCGGCTTTCAGGCCTCTATTGATGCGACTGAAAGCTGAAAGCGCTCTGGTTTTGGAAGCCAATCCCATCAAAAGCATCACGATCAAATACAGCGAGCCACTGGCCGGACGTCAGCGCAGACGAGTTGTGCTTTGGCACCTTGGCAACCACTTTCAAGACACAGGATTTAGGTGCGGATATGGGCGTGGTTCAAAAAACCCAGTTTTTTGAACCACGCCCATAGAACCCCGATTCCAAGGTTGTTTTCGCCTGTTACTCATTTACGTAGGAATCCTTACGGTCCCCCGTCACCAGCCGCCAGGCTTAGCGGTCAGCAACTGAAGCTGGATGTCGCTTATCGGACGCCACAGTGTTCGACGCCTGTGGGCCAGGTGGGGTAGTCGCCAAAGACGGGTGTCGGGCAATACGTTGGGCCGCGCTCAATCCTTGAGGCTCAACCCCAGGGTATCCAGCTTCTTTGCATACGAGTCCCTGCGTTTTGTTGCCTTTGCCGCTGTTTCGGCTGCCGCTTGGACTGCCTTGGGCCCCTTTTGCGCAGCAGCTTTGATCAATCCGAACTTGTGAGCAGCATCTGCTTGCGCCCGCTTGAAAGTGGCGATGAGTTCGGCATAGACAATGGATGGATTCACAGGTACTCCCATATCTAAATATCTAATCGCGCTATTTTCTGCGCTCTTTCGCCCCAGCGCCGTGCAAGGCAGGATGACGCCATTGGTCTTCATTAGCGTCATTACCCTTAAAGTTTGACGTTAGTGCGAAGCAATGCTGTTCTCAATTCGCGATTAGCAGGTTTCGAGGCATCCACCTTTTGAACAGCCAGGTCGAACGGTGACCCCGGCCTGATACTGGTTGGCAGTATCTTTTTTGCGGGATTCGCAGTAGGGTACGTGCCCTGACCCGGACACATGCGAACTGAAAACCCGAATTCTTCGAGTACGCCTTTCGCATACAACTCCGCCAAATGTTGAAGCGTCACGAAGGTTGAGCGTTTAACTTCTTTGAACCCTGGCTCACTGATGTCACGAACGATCTCGAATTTGCCAAGCGTATCTCGCTGCGTGTTGGTAAACGGATGCAGCAGATAAGTCTGACGAACCCCATCCTTTTTGGACACCCGTGTGTGCTCGACGGCGATATCAGTTAACAGCATATTGATTTCCTCTTTTTTTAAGCCACAGCTTGCCAAGCCGCATCAGCCGCGATCCCCAAAAAGTCCCAGATCATGTTTTTTCAAACCAAGCCACTGGGGAACCGATGACCCTTGAGATGCGAAGTGCTCGACATGGACAACCCTCACCCTTAGGGCAAGGACTTTAACTGAACGACTGCAAATGGCAGATCCATATTGGCGTACAACCCCTTCATGCTCGTCGGCTGCGGAAAAATACGTTCTTTGATGTCTTGGGATAAGGCCATGTTCAAACTCCTAAATTGCAGGTACGCTTAGCTTTTCAATCGGCATTCAGCCAGCGCTCCCAATCTACTGGCCAAGCGCATGGGTCTGCACCAGACTCGCACGCAGCGCTGCCCGGACTTTCTCTGGGCTTTGTCCTTTTGTTGATAAACGAACTTGGCGACTGACTTGATGTTCACAGGCAAGGTGGCTGACGTTGGCAGTGCCGCTCATGGCCGCGATGGCCAGATCAATGCGTTGGTTCGAGAGAAGTTGGGTTGCCGCAAAAGTCGTTGAAGTCATGCCGAGAGGCTGCTGTCAATGAAGGACAGCGAGTATCGTCGAGCCAGGTGCCGTGCTTCAACGTGTTACCCGGGTTTGAACCACGCCCAAGTTGCACCGTCTAAGCCACAATAACGTCATGACTGACGCACCGTCCGAAACCTTCAAACCCAAGCCCCTAACCGGCCCCCAAAAAGCCTTGCGCAAGCTCGGTCTGGTGCGGCCTATTGATCTGGCGCTGCATCTGCCGCTGCGTTACGAAGACGAGACCCGGATTGTCAAATTGCGCGAGGTTCGCGAAGGCGACACGGTTCAAATCGAGGCCACCGTCACCGCTTGTGACATCACACCGGGCGGGCGTCGCCAGCTGCTGGTGACAGTGGACGATGGCTCTGACGTTTGCACGCTGCGGTTTTTCAGCTTCTACCCTTCGCATCAAAAGGCGCTGGCGGTGGGCAACCGTATTCGGGCGCGCGGTGAGATTCGAGGCGGCTATTGGGGCTTGCAAATGATGCACCCCACCTTCAAAGAGGCGGGCGGCGCACTGGCCGTGGCGCTGACGCCGATTTACCCCACGGTGGCCGGTTTGCCGCAGGCTTATTTGCGCCGGGTGGTGCAAAGTGGACTGAATCGCGTTGAGTTAGCCGAGACCTTGTTGCCTGAAACCTTGCCTGAAATCGGGTTGCAGCCCGCTTGGGATTTACGCGAATCGCTCTGGTTTTTGCACAACCCAACGCCTGATGTGGCGCTCGCCACGCTCGAAGATCACAGTCATCCGGCCTGGCAGCGGCTTAAAGCCGAGGAGTTGCTGGCGCAGCAGTTGTCGCAATTGACGGCCAAACGTGAGCGTGCCCGATTGCGTGCGCCAGCGCTTGCGTCGGTTCAAGCCAAGCCAGATCGCAGTTTGCCTTTGCACGCGCAATTACTCGCCGCGTTGCCTTTTCAACTGACGTCCGCCCAGCGCCGCGTGAGTACCGAGATTGCGCAAGACCTGACGCGGCCCGTGCCCATGCACCGCCTGCTACAAGGCGATGTAGGTTCCGGCAAAACCGTGGTGGCCGCGCTGGCCGCCGCGATTTGCATGGAAGCGGGCTGGCAGTGCGCATTGATGGCGCCGACCGAAATTCTGGCCGAGCAACACTTTGCCAAACTCTTGAGTTGGCTGGCGCCGCTGGGCATCAAAACGGCCCGTCTCATTGGCAGTCAAAAACCCAAAGAACGCCGCGAGATGCTGGCGCTGATTGCCAGCGGCGAGGCCGGGCTGGTGGTGGGCACGCACGCGGTCATTCAAAACAAAGTCGTGTTTAAAAACCTGGCGCTCGCCATCATTGATGAGCAGCATCGCTTTGGCGTCGCCCAGCGGTTGGCCTTGCGCAGCAAGTTGACACCGCAAACAGGGGATGCTGAATCGTCCCCGCCCGACACCGGCCCAGCGCCGAACGGACCAGCCGAAGATGCCCCATCGTCCCCGTCACCGCTTGAACCGCATCTTTTGATGATGACCGCCACGCCGATCCCGCGCACGCTGGCCATGAGTTACTACGCTGATCTGGATGTATCCACCATCGACGAGTTGCCGCCGGGGCGCACGCCGATCATCACCAAAGTGGTCAACGACGCCCGGCGCGACGAGGTGATTGCGCGCATTCATGCGCAAGTGTCCGAGGGTCGGCAGATTTACTGGGTTTGCCCGCTGATTGAAGAGAGCGAAGCGCTGGACTTGAGCAATGCCACCGAGACGCACGCGCAACTTAGCGCCGCGTTGCCGGGCGTGATGGTGGGCTTGCTGCATTCGCGGATGCCGGTGGCTGAAAAGAAAGCGGTGATGGCCTTGTTCTCTGCCGGGCAGATGGGCGTTTTGGTCAGCACCACAGTGATTGAAGTCGGCGTGGATGTGCCCAATGCATCGTTGATGGTGATTGAGCACGCCGAACGTTTTGGCTTGAGCCAGTTGCACCAACTGCGCGGTCGGGTTGGGCGCGGCGCAGCGGCATCGGCCTGCGTGTTGCTGTATTCCACAGGTGACGCGCCGCGTTTGGGAGAAACCGCCCGCGCACGTCTGAAGGCGATGGCTGAAACCAATGATGGTTTTGAAATTGCCCGGCGTGACTTGGAGATTCGTGGCCCCGGTGAGTTTTTGGGGGCGCGCCAGTCGGGTGCCGCGATGTTGCGTTTTGCCGATTTGGCGACCGATACGGCGCTGCTGGCATGGGCGCGCAAGACAGCGCCACTGATGCTGGATCAACACCCTGAACTAGCGCAACAACATGTGATGCGCTGGCTCGGCGACAAGACCGACTACCTCAAAGCTTGAGCTTCATCCTTCGTTCACCGCGAGCCGATGCGTGTGTCGCTAAAAACGCTTTGCGCCTCCCGGGGCAGGCAGCGCCAGTATTGCGGGCTGGCGCTCACTTGGCCGCCCAACGCAGCGGCAGCTTCCCAACCCCAGCGCGGTTTGTAGAGAAACGCACGGGCCAAAGCGATCAAGTCAGCGTCACCCGCTTGCAGAATGTCTTCGGCCTGTTGGGGTTCGGTAATCAGCCCGACGGCCATCGTGGTCAAGTCGGACGTTTGTTTAATCTGGCGCGCAAACGGCACTTGGTAAGCCGGGCCAATAGCAATCTTTTGCGCGGGTGACACACCACCGGATGACACATGAATAAAGTCGCAACCCAGGGCTTTCAACTGGCGGGCGAATTCCGAGGTTTGGTCAACGTCCCAGCCGCCTTCAATCCAATCCGAGGCTGACACGCGCACGCCCAACACGCCGTCAAAGACTTGGCGCATGGCGGTAAAAACCTCCAAGGGGAAGCGCACCCGGTTGTCAAAGCTGCCGCCATAGTTGTCGGTGCGCTGGTTGGCTATTGGCGATAAAAACTGGTGCATCAAATAGCCGTGCGCGGCGTGCAGTTCAATCGCGTCGATGCCCAGACGATCCGCCCGTTGCGCGGCGGCCACGAACGCGTCCCGGATGTCCGCCATCTGATCCACAGTCAGCGCGGCAGGTGGCGCCTCATTGGGTAACTGCTCTAAAGCGGAAGGGCCGACCGTTGGCCAGCCCCCTTGTTCGACCGACAACAATTGCCCGCCTTCCCAAGGCACCGCACTTGACGCCTTGCGCCCGGCATGGGCGAGCTGGATGCACACCGGCATGGCGGGAGCTAATCGGCGGGCGCGTTTCAGGGTGTCGCCCAACGCTTGTTCGGTGCGTTCGTCCCACAAGCCCAGGCATTTGGGCGTGATGCGGCCTTGCGCCGTCACAGCGGTGGCTTCAATGGTGAACAACGCCGCGCCGCTGTTGAGCAGGTTGGTCCAATGCGCCAAGTGCCAGTCGGTTGCTGCGCCGTTGTCGGCGGAGTATTGGCACATGGGGGCGATGACGATTCGGTTGGACAGCGTCAAACCACCACGGGGGGATGACAATTTCAAAGGAGAAAATAATTGGCTCAAGGGGGAGTTCTCCGTGTGTTGGATGGGTGTCGCTGGTGCGTTGATCAGGACACAATTCGAATTGTGTCACGTCAAAATTGACATGGGTTCGGTCGGTGAATTCAAGTGCATAACGCCTGAGGCGTAGCCAACGAGTTTTTAATTTATATCAATGAGAGGCTGGTTGCCGCGACTTATATTGATTCGCCCAAAGTTCGAGGCGCGAAATTTCATAAAGGTGAATTTTCATGAAACTGACCCGTAGAAAATGGTTGGCTGCGGCCTCCGGCATAGTGGCTACTTTGTCGGCTGGCGCGTCATTCGCGAGTAGTCACGCCATAAAAGTTTCACTCTGGGATAAAGGCGACGATGCCATGCGGATGCTCGGACATGGCCCCATGATGGGGATGGGTGCCATGGATCACGATATGTCAATGATGATGATGGGAATACAAATGTCATCACATCACGTGTCGAGCGGCGAGGTGACATTTAAAGTAATAAATACGTCTAAAAAAATGGTTCATGAGATGGTGATCTCTCCCATTAAAGACACCAATACGCCGTTGCCCTATGACCAGGCTACCAATCGAATTAATGAAGATGCAGCGGGCCATCTGGGCGAGGTAGCAGAGCTTGAACCCGGAAAAACGGGTGTCTTGACGCTGACCCTGAAACCCGGTCAATACGTTTTGTATTGCAATGTTGCGGGTCACTACGCACTTGGTATGTGGACGTTGTTGACCGTTAAATAAGCAAGTGTCCAACTTGGCCTTAGGCCATGTTCCGAAGGTAGAAAGTATCGAACGCATTTCGCTTGATGTCGCTCAATGTTGGCGAATCACCGGCCCACATAACCAGCACTGGGCCGGGCAGATCCAGTGTGCGCTCAAGCGCGCGGCACAGGTCATAACGATCTTCATCATCTAATCCGGGCAGTTCCACAAACAACAGATAGCAGCGCCGATAAGCAAACTCTCGCAAGTTCTTGCGCACCAGCCAAGCGCTTGCGATGGGTTGGCAACGCGCCAGGCTCAATTGAAATTCGCCCTTCTCAAAATCATTCAGGTCATGCCGCGAGATGGATTCAAAAAAGGGCGTGCCGGTCAATTCTTCCCAAGCCCGGCCTTCTGCATCATCCGCCTGCTTGAGTCGGCCACGCCAAAGTTGAAGACCCTTGTTATCGGTGTAGCCCTCGGCGGTGAGTTTTTCCAACTCACGCACTGCCACGCGGCAAGCCCACCATCGGTTAGCAACGCTGAAATCAAACAACTGGCCCAGACACGCCAGACGCAGGGACTGCTCTGTGTCCGTCAGACATGACACCAAGCCGCGCAAGCCCCCAGCATGGCCGGGCGTGATTTTCAGGGCACGCTCGTAATAAGCCCGAACATCAGCCCGTGAATTCAGGCGTTTTTGCAAGTTGCCCAGCTCAGTCATTTCATCGGCGTTATTGCGCCCAGCGCTGGCGACCAACGCTTCGACCCGGGCACGCAGGCGGCCCAGATAGGCGTGGTGGTGCTTCCAGTCCGTGGCGTTGTCCCGGCACCATTGTTTGTCGAAGTGATCGAGCCATTTGGCGCTGCTGGCACCTAGCAAATTCAGCGCAGGTTTGGTGGACCAGGTCGGTAAATTTTGACTGACTTCCAGTGCTTCCAGCCGGTCGCGTAGCACCGGGTGGGTGTCATCCACATCGCTGATTTTGCGCAGGGTTTGGCGCAAAGTTTCACGGGCGAAAACATCCGGCAACGGCAACGCCAGCAGCTTGCGCATGGCGCTGTAAGGCCCGACGGGCAGCGCGCTGGTTGAGGCAGATTGCCAGTGACTGTGCCAAAACTCATTGGCTATCCAGGCGCCTTTGATTGCCATCTCCGTGAGCGCGGCCGCAGCGACCTCTTTGCCCAGCAGCTTGCCTGCGATGCGATCGGCCTCGTACTCATCTTGACGCGCCAAAGCAAAAGTTTTAGCCAAAAAACGCGGGAAATACCAGCGCAAAAAGGCCTGCGTGGCGGCGGCAACCGGGCCTTGGGCGTGACGCATACTGTGTTCAAGCTTGGTCCAACTCAGGCGGGTTCGATAAATCCAGGCTGCAAATCGGCCATGGTCGCTGCGCAGGTGGCCGTATTCATGCGCCATCACTGCGAGAAAACGAGGCCGGTCGATGGCCAGCAACAAAGGTAAACCAATCGTGAGGTAATTGACGGCACCGCCAAACAAACCATAACGGGGATGCTGGCGGATGCTGGCATTGAAGTCCACATCAAGCAACACGCGGTGAATCGGTGGCCCTTTGATTTTTTTACGGATACGCTCCAACGCTTCAAAAAGGGCGGGCGCATCGGTTGCTAACAAAACGACGCCTTGCGGCGCGTCAAAGCGGCACCAAAGCGCACGCAGGCTGGTCAACAACAAGCCAGCTGCAGCCATGAGCAGCCAAGCGTGGGCAATTTTGAACTGGCCCTGCATCCAGGCGCCAGCAAGCCACACCAAAATGGCGCTCGCCAGCAAAAAGCAGCCAATGACCCAGGCATAACCGAGCGCCGCAAATGCCGCCACACTGCGGCGATAAGCGCGACTGTCGTCGGCGCTGGCGTGTTCGCTCAGCCGTACTAAATGAATGAAATCAGCTCTTTCCACCGTTACCTCCTTATTTTTCAATGATCTTAATGTCGGATGCGGTATTGATTGGCAATCGGCTCAAAAGCGTAAACCCGCTTATGCTCGACCTTTATATGCTGCGTCTAACCCAAGCCCCCAATTTAGCCATCGCAACCCTGTGGGCCGATGCGCTCATCGTCGAAGGCATCGACGCCAGCGTGCAGCGCCAATACCTGTCGGGCGTGGCGGGCGAATTGCCGCCAGATCAATGTTTGCCCGAGGTCTGGATTCATGATTCAGGCCAGGAGACGCGAGCGCGTGAACTGCTCTATCACCTGCAACATGTGCCACAACATCGCTGGTTTTGCACTTGTGGCGAACTGGTGGAAGGCGGTTTCGAGCAATGCTGGAACTGTGCGGCATGGATGCCACGCTGACGGGCTTGGCTGATGCATCACGCGCACGTAGGACAATAGCGCCATGACTCTCACTGAACTTAAATACATCGTTGCCGTCGCCCGCGAACGCCATTTTGGCCGCGCCGCTGAAGCTTGTTATGTGTCCCAACCCACGCTGTCGGTGGCTGTCAAAAAGCTCGAAGAAGAGCTGGAGGTCAAGCTCTTTGAGCGCAGCGCCAATGAGGTTTCCGTGACCCAACTAGGCGAAGAAATTGTGCGCCAGGCCCAAGCCGTTTTAGAGCAGGCGGCGGCCATCAAGGAAATTGCCAAGCGCGGTAAAGACCCGCTGGCCGGGCCGCTGACGCTGGGCGTGATTTACACCATCGGCCCGTATCTGCTGCCCGATCTGGTGCGCCAGACCATCACCCAAACGCCGCAAATGCCGCTCATCCTGCAAGAAAACTTCACCGTCAAGCTGCTGGAGATGTTGCGCACGGGCGAGATTGATTGCGCCATTCTGGCCGAGCCTTTTCCGGATGCCGGGCTGGCGCTGGCACCTTTGTATGACGAGCCTTTTTTGGCCGCTGTCCCGGCCACGCATCCATTGGCGGCACAGGACAAAGTGACGACCGAAGAACTCAAGCGCGAGACCATGTTGCTGTTGGGCAGTGGTCACTGTTTTCGGGATCATGTGCTGGAAGTTTGTCCGGAGTTTGCCCGGTTTACCAGCAACGTCGAGGGCATTCGCAAGAGTTTTGAAGGGTCATCCCTGGAGACCATCAAACACATGGTGGCCGCTGGCATGGGGGTCACGCTGGTGCCGCGTTTGAGCGTGCCCAAAGACGCGCTGGATGTGACATCCAAACGCAAGCGCGATGAAGACCCCTTTGTTAAATACCTGCCGTTTGTTGGCGACCCGCCCACGCGCCGGGTGGTACTGGTCTGGCGACGCAGCTTTACCCGTTACGAGGCTATCGCGGCGTTGCGCAACGCCATTTATGCTTGCGAGCTGCCGGGCGTCAACCGGCTGTCCTGATGAATAAAACCGCTTTATATCTGAGCCTGATTCGGTGGGATCGTCCGGCGGGTTGGTTGTTGTTGCTGTGGCCGACATTGAGCGCGCTATGGATTGCCTCCGATGGCTTCCCCGGCTGGCATTTGCTGACGGTGTTCACACTCGGTACTTTTTTGATGCGCAGCGCGGGGTGCTGCATCAACGACGTGGCCGACCGCGATTTTGATCTCCACGTCAAACGCACGGCGGCGCGCCCGGTGACAACGGGGGCGCTATCGGTCAAAGAGGCCTTGGTGTTCGGCGCCGGGTTGGCGCTGCTGGCGTTTGCGTTGGTGCTCACCACCAACACCGCAACAGTGGTCTGGTCGCTGGCCGCACTGGCGGTGACGCTGATTTATCCTTACGCCAAACGACTGGTTTCGATGCCGCAAGCGGTGCTGGGCGTGGCGTTCAGCATGGGCATTCCGATGGCGTTCACGGCCCTGCATGGCGCAGCGTCGTCTGCCATTTTTGCATTGCACGCCAGCGTGTTGCCACTGGTCTGGGGGCTGATGCTGGCCAACTTGTTTTGGGTGCTGGCCTACGACACCGAATACGCCATGGTGGACCGTGATGACGACTTGGCCTTGGGGATGAAAACATCTGCCATCACCCTGGGTCGGCTGGATGTGCCGGTGGTGATTCTTTGCTATGTGCTATTCATCGCAATTTGGGCTGTCACCTTGGCTCCTTATGTTTCAAACGTGTTGTTTTATGGCGCCATCATGCTGGCTTTGAGCCAGGTCAGCTGGCATTACACGCTGATTCGTACCCGCACGCGGGCGGGTTGCTTTAAGGCGTTTCGGTTGAATCACTGGCTGGGCTTGACGCTGTTTGCGGGCGTGGCTGCCAGTTATGCACTGACCTGATTACGGCGCTGGGGTGAGATGCTGGTCAACCCGCTGAGGGGCTGGCCGTGCTAACATTTTCGTTTTCGCTCACACCCTTTCTATGTCTCCAATTCTGGTGGCTAATCACCTTGCCCAAGCGTCGTCAATCACCTCTGCATTGACTGGCAGTTCTCCACAGCGGGACATCTTATTGGGGCCTATTCAGCCCGAATTAATTCGTGAGGAAGTTCTCGCTGACCTACTGGAAGCCACGGCCACCCGCGTGCCGCAGCAAGTCGCCCTGATTTTTGGCGACCAGCAACTAACCTATCAAGCCTTGAATGCACAGGCCGATCAAGTGGCCTCACAGTTGATTCAGGCGGGCGTGCAACCCGGCCATATCGTCGGTTTATGGCTTGCGCGTAGCATTGATCTGCTGGTGATGCAACTCGGCATTGCAAAGGCCGGTGCCGCATGGTTGCCGTTTGATGCCGATACGCCGGTGGCGCGCATTGGCGTATGTCTGGCCGATGCGGCGGCTGTAGGCCTCGTCAGTTGCACCGCCTTTGCGCCACGTCTTGCGGCGACTGGCCTAACCGTTTGGACAGCAGAAGACTTAATTAAGCCGTCCCAACCTTTGCTTCGACGTGAAGGCTTGCTGCCAACGCACCCGGCTTACGTCATCTACACCTCGGGGTCAACTGGCAAGCCCAAGGGCATTGAGATCAGCCAAGGCAGTATTTGCCATTTTTTGCGCAGTGAAAACAGCCAGCTGGGCATCCGCGACAGTGACCGGGTGTACCAAGGGTTTTCGGTGGCGTTTGATATGTCTTTCGAGGAAATCTGGCTCAGTTATCTGGCGGGTGCCACGCTTTGGATTGCCCCCAAAGACGTAGCGTCCGACCCCGAAGCCTTGCCGCAGGCGCTGATTGACAACCGGGTGACCGTGTTGCACGCGGTGCCCACTCTGCTGGCCTTGTTCAACCAAGATGTGCCCACTCTGCGCCTGATTAATCTGGGCGGTGAAATGTGCCCGCCGTCGCTGGTGGCGCGCTGGGCCAAGCCGGGGCGACAGGTTTTCAACACCTACGGACCGACGGAGGCAACGGTGTCAGCCAGTCTGGCCGAGCTGCACGCCAATGAGCCGGTCACGATTGGCCGACCGTTGCCGAACTATGGCTTGCTCATCATTGACCCGGCGGTGGAAGAACACGGTCTGGTGCTGCTGGCGCGTGGCGAAGTCGGCGAGTTGTGCATCACCGGCCCCGGCGTTGCGGCGGGTTATCTGGGACGCCCCGATTTGACGGCTGAAAAATTCCTGGCTAACCCTTGGCGCAGCGGGGCGCATGATGCGCGTCTCTATCGCACAGGCGACCTCGCACGCATCGACCCTGACGGCTGTGTGCAATGCCTGGGCCGGACTGATGATCAGGTGAAGATTCGGGGCTTTCGGGTTGAGTTGGGTGAAATTGAGGCGGCGTTGGCCAAGCAAACCGGCATTGGCACCGTGGCTGTGGTACTGCGCCAAGAAGAGGGAATCGACCAGTTAATCGCCTTCATCGTCTTTGAGTCAGGTGTCACGCTGGCGAACACCATCCTGCGCGCCACGCTGACAGCCTCGCTGCCTTCTTATATGGTGCCGGGTTATTTTGAGCCGCTGGCTGACATGCCGCGCCTCACCTCCGGCAAGATTGATCGCAAGGCGCTCAAGGCGCGTCCGTTGGCCGTGGCAACCGGCGAGGCGACGCAGTCGGACACGCCCAATACGCCTGCCGAACAAGTCTTGTTCGCTGCCTTGGCCAAGCTCTTTCCAGGCCAATCCATCGTTCGCAGCGCGGATTTTTTCTCCGACCTTGGCGGCCATTCGCTGTTTGCCGCACGGCTGGCTTCGGCCTTGCGAGCTGACCCGCGTTTCGCCCACGTCACCGTGCGCGACATTTATCAGAACCGCACCATTGGTCGCATCGCCGAGGTGTTGGCCGAAACGCATGAGACCGGGCCAGCCGTTGATATCAGTTGGACGCCGCCTTCTACCTTCAAGCGTTGGCGCTGCGGCGTGGCGCAAGCGGTGGCCGTGCCCGCGCTGGTGGCGTTGAGCATGGCGCAATGGATGGCCCCGTTTTTTACCTATCACTTCTTTACCGGTGAGCCCGATGACTCGCTCGCCATCGCTATTGCAGCTTCGGTAGCGGCGTTTTTGATTGCCACGCTGCTGGAGTTTGCACTGGCGATTGCGGGCAAATGGCTGATTGTGGGCCGCTTAAAGGCCGGGCGTTATCCGCTGTGGGGTGTCACTTATTACCGTTGGTGGCTAGCGGATCGTTTGGTCGAAGCCGCCCCCAGTTATTTGTTGAGCGGCTCGTCGATGTACGCTTGGTGGTTGCGCGCGCTCGGGGCCAAAATTGGCCGCGACGTGGTGATTGGGTCGATGACCTTGCGAGCGCCGGACTTGCTCACAATTGGCGACGGCAGCAGCATTGGCAATGCTGTCAATTTTGAGAATGCCCGGGTGGAACATGGCGAGTTGTGGCTGGGGGCCGTCACGGTGGGGCGCGAAGCCTGCGTGGGTTCTTTTGCCGTTCTGGAAGGCCATACCTCGATTGGCGATTTCGGTCATCTGGAAGGCCAGTCGGCGTTGAGCGATGGCGATGTCGTGCCCGCCGGGCGCATCTGGCAAGGCTCACCGGCCCGCGATATAGGCGCTTTCGACCCCGCATCGAATCGACCGCGACCCACGCTGTCACGCCAACGGGCGGTGGCCGAAACGGTGTATTTTTTGTTTGGCTCATTACTGATCACCACCTTGTTTTTCCTGCCGGTATTTCCCAGCTTCATCCTGATTGACTGGATCGACGATGTCGAACGGTTTCCCGTCTTGCGCAGCGCCGACGTGTCGTTTCAGTTGTTCAAGTATTTCCTTCTCGCTTTCCCCGCGTCAGGCGTGTTGATTGTTTGCACGGTGTTGCTCTCTGCGGGCATTCGCTGGCTGGTGTTGCCGCGACTCAAGCCGGGCAGTTGGCCGGTACACAGTAATTTGTATTGCGCCAAATGGCTGGTTAATCAGATTCAGGAATCGAGCCTTGCGGTTTTACACGGCGTTTATGCGACGGTGTACGCGCCGTTTTGGTATCGGCTGCTGGGGGCTAAAGTCGGGCGGGATGCTGAAATTTCTTCGGCGCTCGGACTGGTGCCCGACATGCTCACGCTAGGCGATGAAACCTTCATTGCCGATGCCGTCATGCTGGGCGACGAACACATCGACGGCGGCTGGATGTCGATGCAGCCCACGGTGATTTCGCGCCGCAGCTTTGTCGGTAATGGCTCCTACATTCCCGATGGCACGACGCTGCCGGAAAACGTGTTGATTGGCGTGCATTCCAGCGCACCAGCCAATGACAAAATGCGCGACGGTGATACTTGGCTCGGTTCACCGCCTATTAATCTGCCCGCTCGCGAGCAGACCAGTGGTTTTCCGGAACACTTGACCTATCGGCCTTCGCCGATTCGCCGATTGGCGCGCGGGCTGATTGAAGCTTTCCGCATTATTGCCCCGCACGCCATCGTGATTTCGGTCGGCTACACGCTCGTTTTGAATGTCATGCCGCTGGCCGGCGACGGTCGCTGGGGCGACGTTATGTTTTATCTAACTGCTGCCGGTTTGCTGTATGGCGTGGGCACCTTCATTTTTATTGCCGCAATCAAATGGGTGCTGATGCAGCGTTATCAAACCTGCAGCGTCCCGATGTGGACGCCGTTTGTCTGGCTATCCGAAGGCGTGACCAATTTGTATGAAGGCATTGCTGTGCCTAACTTCTTGCGCTATTTGCGCGGCACACCTTGGTTGCCTGTTGCGTTGAACCTATTGGGTAGCCGTATCGGAAAAGGTGTTTACCTCGATACCACCGACATCACCGAATTCGATTGCGTCACGATTGGTGACTACAGCGAACTCAACGGACTGGCCTGCCCGCAAACCCATTTGTTTGAAGACCGCGTGATGAAGGTCGATCACGTCATCATTGGCCGCCGCGTTTACATGGGGCCGCGCAGTGCGGCGCTGTATGGCGCGGTCGTGGCAGACAACGCAAAACTAGGCGCTTTGACGCTGGTGATGAAAGGCGAATTTATCCCGGCGGCGACCAGCTGGAAAGGTTGTCCGGCAGCGCCCGCCCGTGCTTAATCGCTTGGAAATGCGTGAACCGGTGCGCGTCCATGCTTGGCCTGATGGCGCCTCCCAGGCTTTGGCTGAACTGCGTTCAGCACGGGCGTTGACCGTCATCAGCCTAGTGACACCTGACACGGCGATTCGACACACAGCCCGGGAGAACATCCGCACCGTGTTGCAGGAAATACTGGGGTCGTTGTTGCATCGACCCGCCACCGCCATCGCGCTAATTTCACGACCTGGACACGCAATTTTTCTGGACTGGCCTGATACGCCCATTGGGCTGTCAATCAGCCATGCCGCCGGTTTGACGGTGGCGGCGATTCACGTAGGCACGTCCATCGGCGTCGATGTGATGCAAATGGCACAGGGCGCGGACGCCTTGCCCGATTGGGAGAATGTGGCGCACGACTATCTCGGGCCGCAGGTTTGCGCTCAGCTTGCCAAGCTTGCCCCAGCGCAACGTGCCGCCGCGTTTGCGCAAGCTTGGTCACGCTGGGAGGCTGGCCTGAAGTGTCTCGGTTTGGCTTTGACTGAATGGACGCCAGCGCTGGCCTATCGACTGGCCTCGTGTTCGGTCAGCGCCCTCGGGTTGCCTGAAAACTATGGCGGGGCGATTGCCGTGCCAGGCTAAATTCCCGCGTCGGGAGGCGGGGTCACGCCGTCGCCCACAACATTAAAAAGCTCAGACGCCGCCAAACTCATCACCCAACTCTTTAGCACGCTGGCGGGCCACCCGCATGGCTTCAATAAAGTGGGTTTTGATGTTGTCTTTGTCCATGGAGGCGATGGCCGCCTGTGTGGTGCCGCCTTGAGAGGTGACACGCTGGCGCAGAATTTCGGGGGTTTCCTTGGAGGCGCGGGCCAGCTCGCCAGCACCGATGAAAGTGGCCACGGCAAGTTGATAAGCTTGCGCGCGCGTCAGGCCCATCTCGGTGCCTGCATCGGCCATGGCTTCCATAAAGTAAAAGGTGTAGGCCGGGCCGGAACCTGAAATAGCCGTCACCACATCCAGGTTCTCTTCATGGTCCAGCCAGAGAAATTCACCCGTGGTGGTCATCACCTGACCAACCCATTCTTTGTCTTGCGCCGTGACGCCTGGCCGGGCAAAGAGGGCGGTGATGCCTTTGCCAATCAGGGCGGGAGTATTGGGCATGGCGCGCGCCACACGCTCCGAACCCAACCAACCCGCAATGCTGTCACTGCGGATGCCCGCAGCAATGCTGAGGTGCAAAGCCTTTGGGGTGTGCGCACGCACCTGCAAGGTGGCCTCTTTCAGAATTTGCGGTTTAACAGCCCAAATGACCATGTCGGCCTGCGTTAGAAAAGGGCCGGGTTGCGTTTGAGCGAGGACGCCATAAATAGTTTCGAGATTGTTTTGAGCTTCGGCAAACGGCTCAACCACGTCAATATCTTCAGGCTCAAAGCCTTGGCCGATCAAGCCACCAATGATGGCGCTGGCCATGTTGCCGCCGCCAATAAATGCAATGCGTTTGGTCATAAAAATCCTGGGTTGGTTAAGTGCCGTAAAGGCGCGTTGTGTTTCAGTCTATGCCCTGAAAAATCGAATTGGGAAGAGGCGACCCTTTTCCCAAATAAATTCTATCCCCCTGAAGTCGGAGGTTTCAAACCGGTGTTGGTTTTAGGTCAAGCGTCGCACGGCGTTTTGGCGTACATCGAAAATCCTGCCCTATCACTGGTGAACGGGCCTGATGCCGCCTGACTTCAGCACCTGAAACATCGCGTCCTACAAATGCAGGCGAAAGCCTGTCGCCCCAGGTTCACCCGACCCAAAGACAAGGTCAGTGTGTCTGCATTGAACAAGGTTTACCGGGATGGCTGGCGCGCGGGGAACCTTAAAAAGAATACACAACGCTGGCGTACAAGCCGACCGTCTTAATCTCGGTTTTGGGTTGATTGGCAACCGCCACAACCCTCCCCGCTCTAAATAATGCGGTCTGCGGGCCAGCGTGAGTCGTCATGGCGCTGTAGTTAAGTTGCGTTGACCAATCCCACCCCTTGCCAGAAGGGTGCACATGACGCTTTCCAAATGTGATGCCCACTTGTGCCGCGTGACTGCGACCAAGGGCAAGCTCGGCGGGTTCGGCATTAGGCAAATCAAGCCACACAGTTCCGGGGCCACCCCGGCCCAACCAACCTTCCACAGAAAAGAATAGATCCTCCTTGAGCGCATGGCGATACCTCGCGCCGCTAAAGAATGTCAGGGATTCAAATCGTTCCGGATAGCCTGCTGCCTCAGATGTGGTCCGGATAGTTCGGTGCGTTGTACGCTGTTCAGCCTTAAGACCAACAGCCCAATCACTATTTATCGAATAGATCAAGTCACCGGACAACAGACGGCTATCAATATCGGAGACTGTCTCTACCAAATTTTGTCGGTTCGTCACACCGACATAATGACGCTGACCCTGACTCCTGGACGAGTCCAAGCCAAACTCGATAGCCGAACAGCGCAGCCCGGCAACAAGACCTGTTGAGCGTAAGTGGCCCGTTTCGCGAACCACCCGGGCGCCAGCGTCCGAGAACTCGGTCCACTCGCTAGATTCCAAACCTGCACGCGAGCCAAGTGTCACCGGACTGCAGACATCGGCTTTGACGGCATAAGCGGTGACAAGCAAAGTCAAAAAAATTAGACCTTGCCCGTAAGTCTCCTTCCGAAAACCTGACACAAGCATTAGAACAACTCGTTCCAGGCAATCGTCGATGACGATTCATAAGTGCCGTCAGCGTTGGAATCCAGCGCCATCACCACATTCTGGGAACCGTTCGCCAACACCCGTATAGTTCCGCCCTGATTGGTGGAGAACATCAATTGACCTGAAGTAGGATTTCCACCATTGATGAGGGTGATGGGGGCAATGGTTTGAACATTGACGGTGTTGCCGCCCAAACTCGGCACATTAACGGCACCACTAAATGTCATCGTGGTCAATGAGCCATCTTGATTAAGATTGACCGCAAAATTGGTTTGTTTGTAGGTTTTGGCGATACCGTTGACCGTACTGGTAGAAACAAAATTAGAGGCATAGATACCCAACGATAGCTGGCTGCTGCTTTGTACATTCATGTTCATGACAAGCGAGCCACTTGTGACAATGCTCTCACCTACATTTTCCATACGTAACCCATTGCTTACGATAGACATCTCTATAGCAAAAGGCAGGTAGTCCACATCGCCACTGACGCTTTCAAACCGAAGACTCATATTCCCATTGATCACAGTCCCATTTTCATTACAGTTGACCGCCATCAACGTGACTGAGTCGCCTCGGTCGGGCTGGTTGTTTCCGTTGGCATCGGTAAATGAAAGGTCTATTCTTCCACTCGTCGAACAAACGAGGCTATCGGTCTGCGTTGCGCCTGAAAATTGCGCTTTTTGCTTACTGAATTGTTGCAAAACAGCAGGTAATTTATCTTTGATAAAGCTCGGTACAGTCACCGCACTCACGACCTAGGCACCAGTGAAAATTTGACTGGTGAAACTACCCGTAGTTTGCAGACTTGATGCACCGGTCATGACTTCCTTGCCAGCGTCTACATAATTGAAGGCACTAAGCGCTACAGGAGCAGTAACTGAGGTGGATGCATCTGGCGTAGCGCCAACACTGTCACCTCCGCCGCCACCACCACCGCACGCGACCAAAGCCAACGAACTCAAAGTAATTCCAAGTAATTTCATTCCAACTCCCGTTAAGATTATTGACAATTTTGCCTCGAAGAAGGCAATCAACTGCCTCTCTTATTTTATAGCTAGAGAAATAATTTTTCTCTCCTACATGAGTAGGGATAAAAAATTTATTTCGCTAAATTAAATTTAGATCAAACATTGCATCTCTCATGCGAAAAAATTGATGTCGATGAGTAGGATTAATTCCTTAGTAATTAGAAAAAATAGGGTTTCAACAGGTTAGTCATTTTTTTAGTCAACCAAGTAGAAGGCTTCTTGCTGCAACACACATTACGTCAAGTTGTCAGTTCAATCCTTGATTTTAATGTCAGTTATATGTCAGAGTACGCCACCAGAATGCGCTTCTCAACAAATCTCTATCGTATAAATAACAAGATATGATTCTATTTTTAAAAATAAATTAAAGGGAAACTCATGAATAGCTTGAAATTAACGATTGCGGGTGTGGTCGTTATTCTTTGCACCGGATGTGCGTCAATCACTGGCAGCGAGATGCAACAACTTTCACTCACAACAAAGGGTGAAGATTCTCAAGTCATAGAAGGTGTGCAATGCAAGCTACAGAACGACAAAGGAACCTGGGAGTCAAATTCGCCTGGATTTGTCAATATTCGTCGTTCTTCCGAGGATTTAAATGTTGAATGTAAAAAAGAAGGTCAAAAAAATGGTCTTCTTAAAGCAATATCCCGTGCTGCTGGAAGTATGTATGGCAACATTATTTTTGGTGGGGGTATTGGTGCAATCATTGACCACAACAAGGGCACAGGCTACAACTACCCTGACCTACTACCCGTTGAAATGGGAAAATCTATCATCGCTGATAGGAAAGATCAAAATACATCAGAAAAAACAACTATTGCAGAAAAATAATTTATATTCTGTAGCCTAGCGCTTGTGCATACGGCTTATATAAGTACAGTGTTCTACATCACAGCCGTAGGCCGAAAATTCGAGTTTGATACTGGCATTAAGAAATTTCTCTATTTTTCAAAAATGCGTAGCTGAGACTCATCCATGTTGATCACCATCATTTAAAACATGGACTGCAGGCTCATTTATGGCTGGAAATACAGGTCGTTATTCAGACTCACGCCTCATTGGAGCCGATAAACGCAAGCGGATGATTTCAATTTATCCGTCAACAGGTGAGTAAAAAAAACTATTTTTTGAGCTATTTTTGCAATAGCAGCGACAGCCTCATTCGCACAAACTAACTGTCAAACCATGGGTGGACAAAGCTTCTGTCATTGAACTTTTAGAGCACATTCAGCCTGACGGAAAAAAGTAACGGCCAGGCTGAGAATAATTTTTTATTTAACAGACATGAAGCCGTCCATCAGTCGGGTAATGGCTGAGTAGAAGGTACTCCTTGCTATACGCTGCCGACGACAAGGTTTTTGAGTCTGTTCTATCCGGTTGAATTCTGGGTGCGCTCGTGTGGTCTTCAAATCCAGTATCCCTTGAGTAAAAAGGCGAACACCAAGGCGCAAAAAACTACTTTGGGTTGCCCTACGCCACGCCCTCGTGCGTAGCCAGAGCACGGTAAACCATCAACTCAATCTGCATGGACTCGAAAACCCGAATTATTGATTCAAGCTTCGGGGATTAGGTAAACCGACCTTTTCCCGTAAGCGACAGCTGCGAGCCTGAGGGCCGGAGGCGGTCCACAAGATTAGTCGTATCAATTTTGAACACCGCCACTGTTCCGACCAAATCAGCCGCCTGCGATTTAAGGCTGCTTGCTGCTGCGGCCATTTCCTCCACCAGCGCCGCGTTCTGCTGCGTCACATGATCCATCTGGACGACGGCCTCACCGACCTGCGCGACACCCTGGCTTTGTTCAGTGCTGGCGGCACTGATCTCGCCCATCAGATCGGTTACCCGGCGAATGCTGCTCACCACCTCGGTCATGGTCATACCGGCCTGATCGACCAACGCCGTGCCCTGCTCGACACGCTCGACGCTGGCACCAATCAAACGCTTGATCTCCTTGGCGGCTTCGGCACTGCGCCCAGCCAGGCTGCGCACTTCACTGGCCACCACGGCAAAGCCGCGACCCTGCTCCCCGGCGCGGGCGGCTTCGACAGCGGCATTCAAGGCCAGGATGTTGGTCTGAAAGGCGATGCCGTCAATCACGCTGATGATGTCAAAAATGCGCTTGGAAGAGTCGTTGATGTGCTTCATGGTCTCGACCACTTGACCGACGACGTCGCCACCGCGCACGGCTACGGTGCTGGCACTCAGGGCGAGTTGGTTGGCTTGGCGGGCGCTGTCAGCGTTTTGCTTGACGGTGGCGCTGAGTTGCTCCATGGACGACGCTGTTTCCTCTAGCGCGCTGGCTTGATGCTCGGTGCGGGACGATAAATCGTGGTTGCCTGAAGCGATTTCAGCCGAGGCAGTGGACACGCTTTGTGCGCCAATTCGCACAGTTGAGACAACGCGAATCAGCGACGCTTGCATACGCTGCACCGCCGCCAGCACACTCGTTGTGTCACCGCTGCGCACCTGCAATCGTGTCGTTAGATCCCCATCGGCGACACGGCTGACGGCATCGCACAAGTCGGCTGGCTCGCCGCCAAGTGCCCGAGTCAGGCTGCGCGTGATGAGCACCCCGGCGACCAGGGCGGCAGCAAGCGCAACCAAACACCCGAAGATCAAGAAGTTTCTTTGTGCCAAATAATCTGCGTTAGCCGAATCGACCAATTTGGCCGAACGTTCGTTGGCGTAGTTGGCATATTCGTTGGAAACTTTGACCAGGGCAGCCAACAAAGGACGACACTCGTCATTCATTTTGGCAATGGCTTCTTCGGTCCTCTTGTTCAGTGCAAGTTCGACAATACCAAGGGCTACGGGCGCATAAGCCAGCTCGATTTTTTCGATCTCCCTGACCATGCGACGAACATCCTCCGTGACGTTTGTCTGTTCAGACATTTTTTTCAAATTAACCAAGTGGCTGACCACATCTGCGTGCGCCTTGGTAGCCACTTCTTTTTCAATGGCGACATCTTCGGGCTTGGTCACCAGCACCAGATTGCGCACCGCGATGGCGCGAAGATCAATGGCCTCGCGTACCAAATGGGCCGTGTTGGAGCGGGCACTGATGCCATCGACGTAGGCGTCAAAACGCTCGTCGGCGTCACCCAGCATTGTCACAGCCACCCCTGCAATCAGCAGGACCAGCATCGACAATCCACCAAACGCCCAGGCCAGTTTGGCTCGTACAGTCATGTTGTTCATTGTATTTTTCAAGTTGTTGTTTATTGAAGGGCGACAGAAACCCAACCCATCTCGACGCGGTTCATCCGTTCGTCGAGGTCGCGCACGATCACCACCGTGAAACGGTCATAAGTTCACCCGCACCCGATGGAACTTGATGCACACGTCGATGAGGGACATCGCTCACGCCCCGCCAGTTGACTCCCCCCTTGATGAAGGAGGACAAATTGGCTAGGCGGGTAGCGTTCTCGTAAGCGTGAATTTTCTGGACGCGCAGGCTTGTTTTCGCCATCGTCTTCATCTCCGAATTTGAAGGCAAGAAATGCTTGAAGGGCAAGCGTCCGCTCATCCCATGAGGGGTTTGACTGGGCAACGTTGTTGGCGATCTGCTTGCGAACATGAGCCGTTGCCTGTTCAATGATTTTGTAGTCCATGGGGGTGTGTCAGTACGAGCTATGCAGTCGCCAGCCCGCTAGAGTTGCATACATAGCCGACTTGTCGCGCGGCTCTTTCTTAAAACTGTCGCTTTGAGAAATAATTTGAGAACATTTGAAAACCCTGTCCCTTGTAAATTGCCAGGTAAAGCGGCAACGCAGCGACGTAGGGAAACTCGGAAATAGAAGAAACCAAGTACAACCCAGCGACCCTTCCAGCCGTGCGAGTTGCTGAGATCGGGTCTGAAGCTTTGCGTTCGCAACGTCCATTGCGTTTGCCAAAATAGCAATTTTAATCAAATTAAAACAAAAAATGTTGTTTGAGATTTAGGATTTACCCTACAAAAATCAAAGTCTTTTTTGGCAGGCATCCCGGATGTGCCTTCACGTAACGCCCGGTCATGTCGCTAAATTGGTCGTTTCCGTGACGGGCGGAGGCACGACTTAAGTGCGGGAAAGTTCAGGCACCAGAAGACCCGTCATCACATCGGAGGCGGCGTGTACGGTTTCGCGCATATGGCGTGCGCGTTGCGGCGTGGCAGGCACGTCGCCAAAACGCGTTTCGCAATAAATCTCTACGGCATAACCTAGCCAGCGTTGGGCAAGCGGGGGCAAGCCGACGGCACTGGCCCATTGCTCGCGAACCGATTGACCTGCCGTCGGGCGATGACCATGGAGATGCAAACACCACTTCAGCGCTTGCGCCGAGAAACGCATCGACCACGCAGGTGAATAAAAAGCAAGCGCCCATGATCCCGACAGCGCGAGGAACAAGCCGATGCGATACCTTTTTCGCCAAAAAATAAGACCCGCGAGCAGGAACAACAGCAACCACACCAGAAAATCCCAGAATGAAAAGGCGGAGTCTTGTTGCGCCTGCGCCTGCGCCTGCGCCTGACTCGCCTGATCGCTCATCGCCGCCGAGTCAGACGCCGTCCCTGTCAACGCGTTCAACAGGGATTGCGCACCGTTGAGCATTCCTTCGATGAAGTTGCGCTGCCATTGCGGAATAAATGAATCGGATAAAGTGCTGCGCATATTTTTGAGCATTTGTCCCCACTGCTGCGCTTGTCCGGATTCTGTCGCATCAGCGTCAAGACTAGCGCCTGAGGCACCTGAACTCAAACCCGATCCAGCGGATGATTCGGCGTTGCCTTTGGTCGGCGTATCACCATCCGCCGGCTGATTAAAAAGACCGGGTGTGTCGGTGCCGGGCGGTAAAAATCCAAAACCCAGCACGGCAGGCCGAGGCGCAAAGAGGAACAAAGCCAAGGCCAGCACGACCGAGGTGAAGATAAATCCGACAGTCATCAAAGCTTTGATCCAGCGCGAAATCGGCGTGCCAGCCGCATGGTCCCAAGCCAACGCCAAGCCGGCCAATAGCCAGGCGGGGCCGAGATAAAACCACAAAGTCCAGTCCGCATTGCGATGCGTACCAACGACAAAACTAACGACAAAAATGCACGTCAACGTGAGATAGAAATCGCGTCGCGTTCTTAACATCACCGCGCGAGCGCCGATGATAAGCATCAAGGCCACCGAGATCCAGCGCAGCATATTAAACATCAAGAAACACGGGAATATCGCAATTGAAAATCCCAGCCAGCCTTGCACGTTCCAATGAGTTTTTCCCACGCTGGCTGGGCGTCCTACATACAAGGTTCCTGCCCCAAAACCTGCCAGCGCCCAAATCAACCACAGCACACCTTGCACGCCAAATAAACCGTGCCGTCGATCCAGGTAGGAGAATGCCAAACCAACACAAAGATAACTCGCGCCGGTGAGCGCAACCACAGCGCGACTGGTCGGCATTGACCCGACGTCACGCCCTTCAGTATTTGGACGAGGATTCATCGTAAAGACGCCATAAAAGTATCTAAACCCACCTCGCCAAGCGCCGCTTGTAGCTGCTTGGCAAGCATTAAATCAGACACAGTCGGATGACGTGGTCGGGCAATATAAACCACCACCTTGCAGCCCTGTTGAACGGGTTGAGAAAGTGCTCGGATGAGTTCACGCGCATCAGACTCGGCACGCACCACCACTGCCATTTGTTCACCCACAGAGAGATCACGCGTCGCCCGTGCGATAGTCTGCGACAAGGTTGATTCGTGTGGCAGCGCCTGCGCCAATGCACGCAAGATAATTTCTCTATCGCGCAAAGGGGCAACGTGATCCGGCAAATAGGCAAACAACTGGGCGCCTTGAGAGAAAGCAGCATCACAAATGCCAACGGCCAGACGAATCACCTGCTCAGAAGCACTGTCCGGGTCGCCCAGAAAAGGGGCTTTAGGAATTTCAAGGACAAGACGCAGACGCATGGAGCCGCTCTGCTGAAAATGCTGAATCACCAGTTCGCCTGCACGCGCCGACGCACGCCAATTGACGCGACCCACCGCATCGCCATGCTGGTAGGAACGCATCACACCTAATTCAAAAGATTGACCTAAACGGCGTGTCGTCAAATCACCAGAAGGGTCATCCGCCACCGCCCACGGCAGCGGCCAGCGCACCACTTGCGCCTTGGGTAAAACGCATAATTGAACATCAGGCTGCTGCATCGTTTGATTCGCACGGATCAGCCCCAACGGGAACCCGCTGGAGAGCCGCACCGCGACCAGTTCGTAATAGCCGCGACAAGGAAATTGCACCAGCCGAGCTAAATCAGGCGTGCGTCCAGCGCGAATTACAGGCACGGTTTGAGTCAACACAATCCGGTGCGAGGCCCATTGCCATTCGGTTTCAATGTCAACCATGAAAGCGGGCCAACTGGCTTTTCTTTCTATCAGAATATCCAGGTTGCAGTCGTCCCCCTCCATCACCTCTATTCCTTGCCCCGCGTTCAGCTGCACCGACATCGAGCGCAACGATAACCAGGGCAACAAAAAACCCAAAAAACTCACAACCGCGAGGAATAGGAACATCCCGTACACCATCGGCTCACTCCGATTCAGAGCCGCTATCAACAACACGCCACACAGGCCTAACAACACCCGGGACTTGGACAACCAGCGTTCCATGAGTCAGCCTATTGAGGCGTTTTTTGAGACAACAAAATCTCTCGAATCAAGGCCGCGGCTGGCTTGGATTGCACGCCGTTCGGCTGAACAATAATCCGGTGCGCCAAGACGGCAATCGCCACCTCTCGCACCACTGCCGGATCAACATAACTCAGCCCACGAATGCAACTCAGCGCCCGCGCCATGCGCGCCAAACCCAAGGTGCCACGCGGACTGGCACCAAACCGAATACCCGAATGCTGACGCGTTGCCACGACGATAGAGGCAATAAAATTCGCCACTTCCGGGGTAATCGTCACCTTGCGCGCACTGGCCACCAGTTGCGCAAATTCACCGGTTTGACAGACCGGTTTAAGACGAGAAATAGGGTGCGCATATTGCTGCGCATTAATCAGGCCTGCTTCAATATCTATAGCGGGATAACCCAATGACAGACGAATGAGAAAACGGTCTAACTGCGCCTCGGGCAAGGGATAAGTACCTGCCATGTCAATCGGGTTTTGTGTGGCGAGAACGGCAAAGGGATTGGGTAATGCCAGCGTCTGCCCATCCAGCGTAATTTGGCCTTCTTCCATGCTCTCCAGCAAGGCCGACTGCGCCCGAGGATTGGCGCGATTGATTTCATCAGCGAGAACAATATTGGCGAAAATAGGACCGGGACGCAGAATGAAACTGCCGTCTTTGGGGTTGTAAACCGGCCCACCCACAATGTCGGAAGGCATGAGGTCGGCGGTGAACTGAATGCGTTTGAACGACAGGCCAATCGAGACCGCCAACGCCCGGGCCAGCATAGTTTTTCCCAAGCCCGGCACATCCTCAATCAGCAGATGCCCACCCGCAACAATCGCTGCCAAAGCCAGCTCTACCTGCTGATGTTTGCCTTCAAGAACTTTTTCAATATTTTGAACAATGGACAGTGCCAGTTGCGCCGAATTTTCAGAAGTCCAGTCATTTTCTAGTGCTTGATCCAAATCGTATTCTCCCTTTTTAGGAATTCTAACCTGCGATGAGATTGAGCTGAATAGAAGCTAAAGCCAGATGTTTTTATAGTCTGCTTGCTATGGCGGTAGTCCGCTTGGCTTTCAGATAGATCAGTCCACCCATCAAGCCACCAAGTTTGAGGTATTCGTGAATGAACCGGGTGAAAAAGTAGTATTGGCATTAGGCGCCTATGAGCCTTCAGTCTGGCGTATTCACTGGACGCCAGCAACCGTGATTGCAGGTGTTTTTGTTTCCGGCTATCACCGGCAAGCGATTGCGGGCCTACCCCAGGGTGTTCCTGTCCTCAATTCGAGTTATGAAAATAAATCACCCTGCGGTTACTTCTACCTTGAGAAAAATAACGCGAGAAAGTCTAAGGTCATGATGCAAAAATTTTTTGAAAAGTCCGCAAAAACTTACTCTTTAGCAGCCAACGGACATATCGACTTTGGACAACCAACAGCTTCAAATGAAATATTTATGCAAAGTACCGTTACCACGGTTAAAAGCTATAAAAATTCAGCGGACTAGCTGTACGCCACTCAACGCACGCTGAGTGACACGCTGACACATACATTGTCAAATTTTCCTGACGCTATTAACCTAAGTTTTAGGCAGAACTTTAAAAGAAGCGTCAACACGTTGACCATTTTCATCAACCACGGCCTCACCATCTTCTTTGTTGAACGCACCAAGCTGCGGCTGCGACAGAAGCGCCAAAACTTCTTCTGAGGGTCGGCATAAACGGGTGCCTAACGGGGTCACCACAATCGGACGATTGATCAGAATAGGATGCGCCAGCATCGCGTCGATTAATTCGCTGTCATGCCATTTTTTATTCTCTAAATTCAACTCTTTATAAAGCGACTCTTTGGTACGCATCACCTCGCGCACGGATACGCCTATCGCTGAAATCAAAGCTTCCAGTATTTCTCGACTCGGTGGGGTTTCAAGATAATGAATCACATGCGGCTCGACTCCTGAATTTCGAATCAAAGCCAACGTGTTGCGAGAAGTTCCACAGTTTGGATTGTGGTAGATCGTGAAGGAGGAGGTCATGGTTTATCGTTTTTTCAAGGTTTAATCGTCACGGGATTCGTTGGAAACCAATGCTGTGTTCGGTTAATAATGGCAACCAGCGACAGCATCACCGGCACTTCTACCAAGACACCAACCACAGTCGCCAAGGCCGCACCCGAGTGCAGACCAAACAAAGAAATAGCGACCGCTACCGCTAATTCAAAAAAGTTGGAAGTGCCTATCAAACAGGCAGGTCCCGCGACGTTATGCGGTAACTTAAGAAGTTTTGCGCCTAGGTAGGCAATCACAAAGATACCGTAACTTTGCACTATGAGCGGCACCGCAATCATGGCAATCACCAGCGGCTTTGAAATAATCGTGCCTGCCTGAAAACCAAATAGCAAGACGACGGTTGCAATCAGTCCAACGATAGACCAGGGCTTAAGAGTCGCAACGAATTCACTCACCGCCTGGTCTGATTTTTTTAGCAGTAGATGACGTGTCGCCATACCGGCAGCCAAGGGTAGAACCACGTAAAGAATTGTCGAGAGAACTAGCGTTCCCCACGGCACTGTGATGTTGGTCACGCCCAATAAAAACGCAGCTATTGGGGCAAAGGCAACAATCATAATCAGATCGTTAACCGAGACTTGAACCAGTGTGTAGTTAGCATCGCCTTTGACGAGTTGACTCCAGACAAAAACCATGGCCGTGCAAGGTGCTACGCCTAGCAAAATCATGCCGGCAATATATTCATTAGCGGATTGTGGATCAACCCAGGGGGCAAAAATGTATTTAAAAAACAGCACGCCGAGCGCCGCCATGGTGAAGGGTTTGATGAGCCAGTTAACCACCAGCGTCAACATAAGTCCGCGTGGTTTCTTGCCCACATCTTTGACGGCTGACCAATCAATCTGAATCATCATCGGATAAATCATGACCCAGATAAAGACTGCGACAACCAGGTTGACATGTGCAAATTCAAGGTCAGCAATAACCTGAAAAACATTAGGCGCGATGAGTCCTAATCCTATCCCGGCAGCAATACCCAAGGCGACCCACAGCGTTAAGTAGCGTTCAAAAAGTCCCATTTCAAACACTCGCCTCGCACACCAAACCGATTTGATCTATCTCGTACTGAATGGCCAACGCATCAAGCTTATTCAACGGCAGGCTCAGGAATAAGGAAATCCGTCGATTCAAAATTCTGAAGACGTCAGAGAAAGCTTTTCTCTTGGCCTCTTTTGAGCCTTCAACAGCTGTTGGGTCTTCTACACCCCAGTGCGCCGAGATTGGTTTTCCGGGCCAAAACGGACAAGCCTCGCCAGCGGCGCTGTCGCACACCGTGAAGATGAAGTCGAACCGGGGAGAATCGGGCTGAGAGAACACATCCCAGCTTTTGCTATGCAGGTTCTCCGTGCTGAATTGGTGGCGCTCCAACAGTTCAAGGGCATACGGGTTCACGCTGTTCTCCGGATGGCTTCCCGCGCTGTAGGCCTTGAATCGGCCTTGCCCCAAGTTGTTCATTAGCGACTCCGCCAGAATGCTGCGGGCCGAGTTTCCCGTGCAAATAAAAAGCACGTTATAAATTTTATGTGTCATATCAATTTTCTTGAAACGAGTAGAGATCTAAACCGGTGAATGAGTAGAAAGTTGCATCAGACGTTCGACACCGACAGGCTCGTCTTTTAGCAAAGGAATCAAAGCGTAGCGGCTGGCGTGTTGCGTTGCGACGGCCTCAATCTCATGTAATTCATTGTGAGCACGCTGTTGCAATAGCGGCGATGTTATGGGGGTTCTCAACGCGGTCGCAGCGATACTATTATTGATAATCCAGGCCCAAGGTTCTATGCCCGCTCGCTTCAAGTCGACTTGCAAATTAGCAGCTTCAAGAACAGGCGTTTTTTCAGCCAGAGTGACAATGAGAACCTTGGTTTTTTTCGGGTCTTGCAATTGCATCATCGGCGTGGTGAAGTGCATGTTCGTTCCTTGCATTTGCCGTTCAATATCCCGGTGATAAGCGCCGGTCGCATCGAGTAGGAGCAGGGTGTGACCAGTGGGGGCCGTATCCATCACAACAAACTTTTTTCCAGCCTCACGGATGACGCGGGAGAAGGCCTGAAACACGGCAATTTCTTCGGTGCATGGTGAGCGTAAATCTTCTTCCAGAAGCGCGCGACCTGATGCATCCAGCTTGGCGCCTTTAATCGCCAGAACCTGTGCCCGATAGCGCTCGGTGACCTCCTGCGGGTCGATACGGCTCACAGTCAAATTCTCCAGCGTGCCTTGCAAGGTTTCAAGCAGATGCGCAGCAGGATCGGAGGTGGTGAGGTGCACCGACAAACCACGATGTGCCAGCTCTACAGCGACTGCCGCAGCCATCGTGGTTTTTCCTACACCCCCTTTGCCCATGAGCATGACCAAGCCATGACCCTCCGCTGCAATTTCATCAACTAATTGCGACAAAGCAGGCGCCTTGATCTGCCTCGCATCAGGCGTTTTTTTCGAGGGTAGGCGCGTGTGGTCAACGAGGAGTTGACGCAAAGCGTCCAGTCCTACCAAATCAAAAGATTTGAGTTCAATTTGATCTATCGGCAATTGGTTTAAGGCCGTCGGCATGGCGGCCAAAGCGGCTTGTTCACGCTGGCAAATAGCGTCGGCCAAAGGGTCTTGCAACGCTTCAGCGGCAGGAAACACGCCGTTGATGACGAGATATTGTTGGGTCAACCCAATCCCGGCCAGCTCGCCATGCGTGCGTGCCGCCTCGCGCAAGGTGGCTTGCTGGGCACGGGCCACCAACACCAAACGGGTGCGTTTGGGGTCGGCCAAGGCCTCGACAGCGGCCTTGTACTGGGTGCGCTGCTTCTCCAGGCCTGCCAGAGGGCCAAGACAGGAGGCGTCGCCCTTGCCCTCGTCCAGAAAGCCGGTCCACGCGCCCGGCAATTGCAGCAGCCGAATGGTGTGGCCAGTGGGTGCCGTGTCGAAAATGATGTGGTCAAAGTCTTGCGTCAGTGCGGCATCGGTCAGGAGGGCGGTGAACTCGTCAAACGCGGCAATCTCGGTGGTGCAAGCCCCCGAGAGCTGCTCCTCGATGCTTTTGACCACGGTATCGGGCAAAACACCGCGTACTGGCCCGACAATACGGTCTCGGTAGGCTTGCGCGGCGGCTTGGGGATCAATCTCCAGCGCGGCAAGATTGGCAACGCCAGGTACAGGCGTAATGTGGTTGCCAATCGCAATGCCAAAAACCTGGCCTACGTTGGACGCTGGGTCGGTGCTGACCAGCAACACGCGCTGGTTCAGCGCAGCCAGCTCAAGGGCAGTGGCGCAGGCTAGCGAGGTCTTGCCGACACCACCTTTGCCGGTGAAGAAGAGAAAACGGGGTGGCGCGTTGAGAAATTTCATGGTTGGCTCCAGAGTCTCAGCAGCTTGAGCCGCCAGAACAGCAACCGCTCGCAGTGGGCGCAAGGGGGTCGGTTTCAGGGGCTGTAGCGCCCATCCAAAGCGCCAGTTCGTCACGGTTTGGATAACGACCGGTCAAAGCCACTTCGCCATCCAGCAAAGTCAGCGGCAAAGCCTCAACGCCAGAACGCATCAGAACGGCCTTTACGGCATTATTTTCTGAAAAGGCCAGGGGGGTATTGGCTAGGTTAAAACGATTGACCTGACACCCCTTTAAACGCGCCCAATCCACATCCGCAGAGAAAGCAACCAGCTCCTGATCAACATTTACGCCACAAACACCGCTACTGCAGCACAAAGCGGGTTCAAAGACTTGTATTTTTTTCATTTTGAAATTCCATGGGAGGTTGAATAAAAAATTATTGAGGCGATAAACCGAGGTAATCCAGCTCGATTTGCTTCGCTGTCAACGGAAAAGCAGGACGGCTCACGGGCACAGGAATCTCGACGCATAACTCGGGATGTCCGGCGCAACATTCCTCGGTGAGGTACGCGATTAATTCCTGCATCAACGCCAGATTGGCGCGATAACGCAAAAATCGCCCTTCCTGCACGCAGGTCAGCAATTTGGCGTGCGTTAAGGCTTTGAGATGAAACGAGAGGTTGGTGGGCGGTATCGCCAGTTGCGTAGAAATTTCTCCGGCGACCAAGCCAGCGGGGCCTTCTTTGACGAGGTGTCGGTAAATCTCCAAACGCAAAGCGGATGACAACGATTCAAAAACGAGGGGTGCCGATAATTTATCCATGATTCAACTATACAACTTGTGTTGAACTATTGAATTAACGATGGTTTTAGGCTGAAATCAGGCTAAAAAGTTATCCTCTTCTATTACTTCTTATTTCTATTAATACCTAGTAGTAGTAGTAGAAGGAAGCACTTTTCTGTGGATAACCCACTATTCCTTTTTAAAAACAAGGGGTTACACGAAGCATAACCCTGTGCATAACCGTGTACGGCTGGTGTACAAAATTGTGGACAACTTTCAGTTTTCGGTTTTCCTGTGGATAACTATGAAGTTATCCCCGAATTATCCACAACCTTATCCACAGGCTAATTTCATCGGCAGGTTGACAAATTTTGACGTTTTAAAAAAGAGCGGACAGACCTGAATGCTAAAACGGCTGGCCACAGGCTGAACAAATGCACGCTTTTCCCTGCGATTTTTCCGGAATACGGGCCAACAATGCCGCCGTAAAGGTGGCTTGGGTGCACCAGCAAGGCGGTTGTTTAAGGCCTGTTGTGCGTTCAATTTCCATGGCGCATTGGTTGGCTTGACCGCATAAAGGGCACAAATTTGGGTCAATTAATGGGGTTGCCTCAACAGGAGAAACGGGCGAAATAGGTGACATAAGAAGGCTCCAGAATAAAAAATGACAACTCGATAGACTCGAAACGATATGGACGCTACACACATTATTCGCGACGCTGTCATGCACGTTGCCCAATTGCGGCACACCGCAGCCAACACGCCCGGATTGGCGCTGGCGGTGCGCCAGATCAAGGCGCTTCAGGCGCGCCGGTTTGCGGGGACTTATGCCGATTTGTTTCAATCAGAACCCTATCGACTGGCGGGCCGGTTCTTTCTGGAAGAGCTTTACAGCGCCAAGGACTACACCGGGCGTGATGCGCAATTTGCCCGCATTGCCGGTGCATTAGAGCGAATTTTCCCCGCGCAAGTGGTTCAAACCGCTGTTTTATTGGCGCAGTTGCATCATCTGTCTGAAACGCTGGATATGGCGATGGCTCAACACTGGCTACGTCACGCCGGAGTGCCTGATGTCGCCCGTTATGTGGCCGCCTGGCGTGATGTAGGTCGCCGCCCCGACCGTGATCTCCAATTAGCGAGCGTTGTAAACCTGGGTCGCGAGCTGGATCGGCTCACGCGCACGCCCGGGCTTCGCTTGATGCTCAAGATGATGCGCGGTCCGGCTAACCTGGCCGGTTTAGGCGCGCTACAAAAATTTCTGGAGTCAGGCTTCGACACTTTTGTCGCGATGGGAAAACAAGGAAAAAGCGCCTCCTACTTTTTAGAAACCTTGCAGGCGCGAGAATCCAAACTCATGCGCCTACTTTTTGATGCAGACCCCTTGATCTGCGAAACTGAAATCAACCACCTATTAGGACAAGCCCGCTAGTCGCGGCGATGCACTCACTATGCTAGACAATAACCGCCCTACATTGCCCGAAAATATGACCGTTTTTGAGCGAGGATGGCTCTCGTCAAACAACCTCTTGTTGGTTGGAAAAAAATCATCTGCCTTGATTGACAGTGGCTATGGTTTACATGCAGAACAAACGGTAGCGCTTGTTGCCTCAACCTTGGCCGGGCGTCCTCTTGATCTCCTACTCAACACCCATTTGCACAGTGATCACTGTGGTGGCAATGCTGCGCTGCAAAACACCTATCCTGATCTTGTGACTCATATTCCGCCGGGGTTGTCAGCCCACGTTCAGGACTGGAATCCGCAGGCATTGGCTTACACCCCTACAGGACAACAGTGCCAAAAATTCGGATTTGATGCGTTGCTGCGACCCGGCACAGACCTTCAATTGGGCGACCAACTGTGGCAAGTTCATGCCGCGCCGGGGCATGACCCGCATTCGGTTATTTTGTTTGAACCGGTTACTCGTGTGCTGGTCTCGGCGGATGCGTTGTGGGAACGCGGGTTTGGTGTTGTCTTTCCCGAACTGGAAGGGATGGCTGCGTTTGACGACGTGGCCAAAACGATTGATCTGATTGAGGCGTTAAAACCCGACATCGTGATTCCCGGTCACGGCCCGGCTTTTTCTGGTGTAAAAAAATCTATCGCTAATGCCCGCGAACGTCTGGCTGGTTTTGTCTCTCATCCTGAGAAACATATCAAGTACGCGACCAAAGTCCTGTTGAAATTCAAGCTTCTTGAAGCGCAAAGTCTTGACATTGGCTCCTTCATCGGGTGGGCCGGTAGCACGCCTTACGTGGTGTTGATTCATGAACGGTATTTTTCAACGGTAGATTTTTTTGAATGGGTTGATCACCTGATTGAGGAATTAGTCCGCTCCGGCGCGGCGTCGCGAGACGGCGTGATGATTAGGAATGCGGGTTGATTAGCGGCACCGCTAGGCGAGCGCCCGCATAATCAGATTTTTTAAAAAAGACTTTCTAATGGATTTACCTGCACACCAACTTTCTATGACCGTCTTGATGACACCCGATACCGCTAACTTTTCTGGCAACGTTCACGGCGGGACGATTCTTAAATTGCTTGATCAGGTCGCCTACGCTTGCGCGAGTCGGTATGCAGGGCGCTACGTGGTGACGCTCACTGTGGATCAGGTTATGTTTCGCCAACCGATTCATGTCGGCGAGTTGGTGACGTTTCTGGCGTCGGTGAATCACACGGGAACATCATCCATGGAAGTCGGTATCAAGGTGATTGCAGAGAACATTCGAACCCGCGAAGTGCGCCACGTTAACAGTTGTTTCTTCACGATGGTGGCGCTGGGTGAAGACAAAAAACCCGAGTCGGTGATGCCCTTGCGCCCGGTCACCCTTGATGAAAATCGCCGCCATGCTGCGGCCATCGTGCGTAAGCAAATGCGCCGCGAGATGGAGCAGCGGTTTATGGCGCTTCGGGCTGCGCCTTAAGTCTGCGAGTTTAAAAACGGATGGCTGATCCCTCGACGGCGAACACCTATTGCCGTTGGCTCATCCTCGCGACACGCTTAACTGAATCCCGCCAAATCACCCCTCTTTTATGGCTCGATACGGCGTGAGCTGGGCGCCCTGCACACACCCTGAAGCTGCGTGACTTTTGTCACAGACGCAAGCGTCAAACAAAGGTTTAATCCAGCGATTAACCCTTTTCAGGAGATATGAATGAAAACAAATGAAGGCGGTATTGACCGCATCGTGCGCGTCGTGGCTGGTTTGGTGTTGTTAGGTCTGATGGCCTCGCCTGGTGGGGTTGGTTAGGCGTTGTGCCGCTGGCCACTGGCCTGATCGGCTGGTGCCCCGCCTACACTTTACTAGGTTTGAACACCTGCCCGCTGAAAAATAAAAACTAAACCGGGTGCTTCAGTTGCCGGTGGCGTTAAAGCGGGTTGTCACGTAGATGTGCCAAACCGCAATGAACATGGCTGCAATTGCGGGGCCAAGAACAAAGCCGTTGATACCAAACACGGCCATGCCGCCCAGCGTGGTGATCATCACCACGTAGTCCGGCATCCGGGTGTCTTTGCCGACCAGAATAGGGCGCAGCAAGTTATCGACCAGCCCAATAACCAGCACGCCATAAACAATCAACGCAGTGCCCTGCCAGATGGCGCCAGTCATCAAAAAGTAGCCCGCCACAGGAAGCCAGACCAGCCCGGCGCCGATGGCGGGGAGTAAGGACAAAAACGTCATCAGCACAGCCCATAGCAAGGCGCCACTGACGCCTAGATACCAAAACGCGAGGCCACCCAGACCGCCTTGCACAG
The DNA here is from genome assembly GCA_903823025.1 of uncultured beta proteobacterium. Taxonomy (GTDB): domain Bacteria; phylum Pseudomonadota; class Gammaproteobacteria; order Burkholderiales; family Burkholderiaceae_C; genus Rhodoferax. Next base: position 64,763 of record CAIJRK010000044.1, on the reverse strand, counting down.
CAGCTACCAGCAAATTGCCCTTGACCGTGGCCCGAATCACAGTCGTGAATTTTTTGATGAGTTCTTGCTTGTGTTGAGGTGCCAGGGGCAGCGCGCGGCGCAGGCCATGCGCGACGCTGTCGCCATCGCGGATCAGAAAGAAGGCCAGGTACAAGGTAATAAAGAAGCTCACCACAAATTCAAAGGTGAGCTGGCCGATGCTGAGCGCCTGCGTTGCAATGAACTGACTGCCCTGCGCCAACATCGCGACCAGCCGCCGCTGCAGCGTGTCAAAGTCGCCCATGCCGAAGCGGCGTAGCAGCGCCGTCGCCCATTCTGGAAGCGCATCAAAAACGCCACTGAAGTAGCGTGCCGGATTGAACGCGCCAGACTGCAGGCCTTGATAAACCAAGGCAGCTTCGCGTGATAAAGAGGCGGTAATCAAAGCCAGCGGAAGAATGACGATGACCAGCACAATCAGCAAAGTCAGTAGTGCCGCCGGTGTGCGCCGGTTCTTTAGACGTGGCAGCAGTCGGCGGTACAAGGGTGCAAACAGCAGCGCAATGATGGAACCCCACATGATCGCCCCGTAAAACGGCAACAAAATCCAGCCTAGCGCCACGGACACGATAACCAGTAGCAGCATCAGCGCCCGGTTCTCAAAGTAGGAGGACACTTTTTCGTCGGAGGAATTCATCGCGTTTTAGGGAGACATGCCGGGATCAGCGTTGCCATCGTAGCAGGCCGACGATTCGACGCCGCAGATTAATCGCGGGCGACGCGAATGATCAATTTCCCAAAGTTCTTGCCTTCAAGCAAACCAATAAACGCTTGCGGCGCATTCTCAAGACCGTCCACCACGTCTTCCCGGAATTTGATCTGGCCACGGGTCAACCACTCGCCCATGTCTTTGGCAAATTCGGGATAGCGGTGGCCGTAGTCTTCAAAAATAATGAAACCTTGCATCCGAATGCGCTTGGTCAGCAGCGTGCGCATGAGCAGTGGTGTGCAATCCGGGCCAGTCGGTAGCGAGGTGCTGTTGTAGTCGGCAATCAAACCGCAAACCGGCACCCGGGCTGAGGTGTTGAGCAGCGCCAGCACCGCGTTAAAGACTTGACCGCCCACGTTTTCAAAATATACGTCAATGCCTTGGGGGCAAGCCGCCGCTAGCTGCACTGCCAAGTCGGGGTTGTGATGATCAATACAGGCGTCAAAGCCCAGTTCTTCAACGGCAGTCCGACACTTTTCAGGGCCACCCGCAATGCCCACAACGCGGCAGCCTTTGAGTTTGGCGATTTGGCCAACCACCGACCCCACGGCACCAGTGGCCGCTGCAACGACCACGGTTTCTTCGGGTTTGGGGGCGCCAATGTCCAGCAGTCCCATGTAGGCGGTGAAGCCGGTCATGCCCAACACGCCCAAGGCGTAGGAGGGGTGTGTCATGGCCGGATCAAGCTTGGTCAGCCCCGTGCCATCGGAGACGGCATAGTCTTGCCAGCCGGTGTAGGCCAGCACCCATTCGCCTTCTGCAAAGCCGTCCAGTTGGCTGGTTTGCACACGGCAAACAGTTGCCCCCACCATCGTGGCCCCTACATCTACCGAGGCGGCATAGCTCGGGGCATCGCTCATGCGGCCCCGCATGTAGGGATCCAGCGACAAATACACGGTTCGCAACAACACCTGACCGGCACCCGCCGTCGGCACGGGATGGGTGGCGAGGTTGAAGTTGGCCGCTGTTGGCGCGCCGATCGGGCGTGAGGCCAGTTGGAGCTGGCGGTTAACAGTGTTGGTTTGCGTCATCAAGCGTCCTTTCAAAGTGCCGCTTCAAGAATCCGGCGGCTGATCTCTGGCGTCAGATCTCCGTGTTCACTGAGTTGGGTCATGCCGTGTTCTTTCAGTTGGCGAACCACCACGTCGATGGCCTCGGCGCCCAGTCCGTAAGCGCTCAAGCGGGTTGGAATGCCCAGGCTTTCAAAGAAGTCACGGGTTTTCTCAATGGCCGCTGTGATGCGCTCGTCGTCCGTGCCGGTGCGAATGCCCCAGACACGTTCGCCGTATTGCAACAGCTTGTCGTGCTTTTGCACGCGGCGTTCGTTCAAGAGCGCTGGCAGCACGATGGCCAGCGTGCGGGCGTGGTCGATGTTGTGCTGCGCGGTCAACTCGTGGCCAATCATGTGCGTGGCCCAATCTTGCGGCACGCCCGCGCCAATCAAACCGTTCAGGGCCAGTGTGGCGGACCACATTAGGGTGGCGCGGTCGTCGTAGTTGGGTTCGGTGGCGGTCAACAGGCGTGGGCCGATTTCAACCAGCGTTTGCAACAAGCTTTCGGCAAAACGATCATGCACAGGCGCATTCACGGGATAGGTCAGGTATTGCTCTACGGTGTGAACAAACGCATCGACCACGCCATTGGCGAGCTGCTTCTTTGGCAAGGTGTAGGTTTTGGTGGGGTCCAGCACCGAGAACTGCGGGTACACATAGGCACTCTGAAACGGCAGTTTGGCATCAATATCGTGGCGCGTAATCACGCTGCCCTTGTTCATTTCTGAACCCGTGGCGGGCAAGGTCAGCACCGAGCCAAAAGGCAAGGCTTGGGTGATGTTTTTGCCGCCTTGCAGCAAGATGTTCCAGGCGTCGCCTTCAAACAGGGCGGCAGCGGCGATAAATTTAGTGGCATCAATGACCGAACCACCGCCGACGGCGAGCAAAAAGTCAAAGCCGCCTTCGCGCACTTTTTGCACGGCTTTCATCGCGGTATCAAATCCTGGATTGGGTTCAATGCCGTTGAAGGTGTCGTGCTGACGGGCGCCCAAGGCTTGACGTACCTCGGCCAGGGTGCCTGTTTTTTCAGCACTTGAGCCGCCGACCAGAATCAGAACACGCGCCTCGGCGGGCACTAACGTGGCAATGTCGGCGATGCGGTCTTTGCCGAAAACAATGTGGGTTGGGTTGTGAAAATCAAAGTTGTTCATGTTTTTTCCTTGGGTTTGAAATTAAGGTTGCAGTGGGGTTAGTGAAGACGCTAACGGGTCAACGCGGCCCGGTCGGCGGGTGGATTGAATCGGGATAAAAGTGATTCATGCGCCACCTAATTCATGGGCGGGCCGAGCAGCCATTCGGTGCTGCGGGCGGCGTTTTCAAAGGGGCTGCCATCGCGGTGCAGCTTGGCCAGCAAACTGGCGCCCAACCAGAGTTCGTACAAGGTCAGGGCGGTAGGTTGTGCTGACAAAGCGGACGGGACGGAACCGTCTTGGCGGGCCTCTTCAAGACATTGGGCCAGGCGCTGCACGACGCGGTCGGTGCCGTCGCGCAACGTCAGGCGCATGGTCTCGGAGATGTCGGCGACTTCAGCGCTGAGTTTGACAATCAGGCATTTGGCGCCGCCTTCTTCTGCAGAAATGCCACACGCCATGTAGTTCCAGCCTGCCCAATACCGCATCAAACGCGCCCGCGCCGGTGTGCCATCGGCTTTGAGCAAGGCGTCCAGCTGACACAAATATTGATCCAGATAGCGAACCAGCAGGGCTTCACCAAACCGTTCTTTAGAGCTGAAGTAATGATAAAACGAACCCTTGGGAACACCTGCCGTTAGCAGAATTTCTGCCAACCCGACGCCGACAAAGCCTTTGCTGGCAATCAGTTTTTCTCCGCAATCGAGGAGGTGGGTTTTGGCGTTGCAGAGTTCAATAGACATGCCTTGATTATGTCGAAATAGACCGGTCGTCTAGTAAAGTGCCCGTTAAAACCTTGGTGTGCACCGGGTCTTAGCGCTTGTTCACCCCGGTGCAGTTCGGTGCAATTTTTAGTAGAAAAACGTCAAGCCAGCGCTACTTCGCCGCCCAGGGCGGCCAACAAATCGGGAATGAGTTGGCGCAGTTCGCCGGTTGCAATGGCGGTGTCGGCATCAAAACCGTCATCTTTTCCGGCGGTGCTGCCTTCAAACACCACGTCCAGAAAAGCCAGCTTTTTGAGCTGCATCCCCTCGGTCAGCACAAACGAGACGCGACTGTCCCAAGTGAGTGCCAATCGGGTGGGGAGCTTGCCGCTTTCAACGTAACCACGCACTTCATCGGTATCGAGCGGATGGCGCGTATAGCGCACGACGGCTTTGGACTCATCGGCGGCTTTGAGTTCACACTCGCGGTCCACCGTAAAACCCGAGGGTGGCACTTGCGTGATCAGCCACTCGGACATGGCGGCGGTGGGCGACACCTGGGTGTTGATTAAGGTCACGGCCAAACCGGCCAAAGATTTGATCAGCATCGTCACCACTTCGTCGGCGCGCGCCTGACTGCCAGCATCAATCACCAGCAGCATGGCCGCCGGGTCAAGCCAGACGCCGACCGATGACTCCTTGCTAAAAGCCATCGGCAACAGCTCAAGCTTGAGGCTGTCCTTGATTTCACGAATTTCTTTTCTGCCGGGCTTGCGTCCGGTCGTGGCCTCAATGTGGGCCACCTGTTCTTCGGCTTTTTTGGTGATGACCGAGCCGGGCAAGGCCCGTGTTTCGATCATCAGCTTGAGCATGATCTGCCCGCCGACCGACTCTACCAGTGGGCCATGGGCCTCACCGCGAGGCTCACACCAGCCGATTGATTTTTCCTGGCTGGCGCCGCACGCCACAAAGCGGGCACTATCCAGGCTGGCTTCGATCTCCGCGACGCTAGCAGACCAGCCGGCCCCAATTCGATACAGGATTACGTTCTTAAACACGGCGGGCCTTTTTTCTGAAGATTAATAAAATTTAATGGACGTCATCATCCCATCAAATTCCAGCTGTATTTTTTAACGCAACTTTACAAATGCTTATCCCCACATCACCTCGCCGTTACATAAGTCGTGCAAACTTGTATCCAACCTGACGCCAAGTTCTGTGCGTTAGACCACTTCAAAGGACGTTCACATGAAATCATTTTTCAAACCCCTTTTACTCGCAGGCTTGTTGGCTACCGCTGGTTTTACGGCTTTTGCGCAACCGATGAATGGCGACGACTGTCCCATGATGGGTTCAGACGGCGCCATGCAGCAAGGGATGCGCCATGACCGCATGGACAAAATGGACCCGGCCAAAATGCAGGAACGCATGGCACAACGCCAGGCTGACCTCAAGGCAAAGCTGAAAATCACCAGCGCACAAGAAGCGGCCTGGACGAATTATCTGGCTGCCATGCACCCCCCGGTTGATTTGATGAGCAAACAACGCCCCGACCGCGCCGCAATGGACAAGTTGACCACGCCCGAGCGCATTGACCAAATGAAGACTCTGCGCACGCAGCACATGAACGAAATGCAAGCGCTGATGGACAAACGCGGTGAAGCCGTCAAGGCTTTTTATGCCGTGTTGACACCCGAACAAAAGACAGTATTTGACACCAGCGCCATGCAAGGCCGCAAGGGCGATTACCACCACAAGGGTTACAGCGCAAAGCCTTAAGCACAGGCTTTAACCGGCCTTGGCTTGAGTCCCTGAGCCGGACATCGCAGTCAGCGATGTCCGGCTTTTTGTCGTTCAGTTCAGCAGTTTTTTAAGCTCACCGCTGGCAATCAGTTTGGCTAGGTCGTCCGCGCCGCCGATCAACATGCCTTTTACAAACACCATCGGAAAACTGGGCCAGCCGGTCCACAGTTTGAGTGCGTTGCGTTGGCGCCAGGTGTTGAAATAATTGCCATATTCCAGATAGTGATGCGCCACACCCGCCGCATCGAGCGCCTTGCATGCTTTTTTAGGGAACGGGTTCATCCCCATGCCGATGACGACAACGGGGTGCGTTGCCACCGCCGTTTGTACCTCGCGCACGATGGCTTGCTCGTGATTGGCTACCCTTTCCCGAATGGCGGGGTGAAGGTGTGATTCATCAAGAATGGGGCGTGTCATGGCAATCTCCTGGCGGCAAAGTCTAAGATTATGCGTTGCGGGTAAGGCTTAAACTAGCCGCACTCACGTCAACTCGCCTGCCTTATGCACACACAAACTCCCCCCATTCCTCCCGATGACGCCTTGCCCGGCATCCGAACTATCGCCCTGACGCAGCCCCTGCGCTGGCTGGTACTGGCGTGGCGCGATATGGCCCGCTGCGGCTGGATCAGTTGGGCGCATGGGGTGGTGCTGGCCTTGGTGGGGGCCGCTATCTTCTTTATGGCTCGTGAGCGATTTTGGTTGCTGGCGGGTGCTTTGTCCGGCTTTTTGGTCATTGCGCCTGTGTTGGCTACCAGCTTGTACGCCTTGAGTCGTGCGCTGGAGCGGGGTGAAAAAGCCGATGTCAGTGTGGTGCTGAAAACCTGGTTGAATTGGCAAAACAAGCGTTTCAACCAACGCGACAGCGATTATTGGTGTCTGGTGCAGTTTGGCGTGTTGTTGGCGTTGGCGAGTACGGGTTGGGTCATCACCTCGGCGGCCCTCATCACCTTGCTGGCGCCAGTGCCTATTGCGACACCAACGGACTTTATTCAGCATGTGATGTTCGCCAAAGAGGGTTATTTGTTTGAACTCTGGCTGGCTTTGGGGGGGGTGCTGGCGGCGCCCATTTTTGCTTCAACGGCCATTGCCATTCCCTTGTTGCTGGACCGTCAAGTCACGCTGTTGCAAGCGGTGTTGACCAGTTGGCACGCCGTGCTCACCAACCCTGTGCCGATGGCCTTGTGGGCGGCGCTCATCATGGGCCTGACGCTGCTGGGTTTGGGTCTGGCCTTGTTGGGTCTGGTTGTGACGGTGCCCTTGTTAGGCCATGCCAGTTGGCACGCTTACCGCGATCTGGTCGAGACCGCCTCTTTACCTGAACGGGAGGTCCGCTAATGTTTGGCTATTCAGAAGAACAAATCTCCGCCTTCGGGCTGACCTTTGGCGTAGGCGCCTTCATGCTCTATATGTTGTTCATCATTGGTCAACTGGCGTGGTCATCCAAGGCTGGCAAATTTGGCACCTTCATCATTTTTCTGGGCCTTGGCTTTGGCATGGTTGGCTTCGTCGCCAAATACCTGATTCAGTGGACGATGGGCATTAAGTGAGCGCCAGAAAAATGGCCTTGGTGCCCTCGCCATCCCGGGGCGCCGGGTCTTGCTTGAAACCGAGTTCTTTGGCCAGTTTGAGCATCCGGTCGTTGTAGTCGAGCACCGTGGCGACCAGCCGTTGCGTGCCTTGGGCACGCAAATAGGCGATCATCTTTTCCATTAACAAACGTCCTAAACCGCTGCCCTTGAGTTCAGAGCGAACAATCACGCCAAATTCTGCTTCGATATTGTCCGGGTCGGCCAGGGCGCGCACCACGCCCAGCGTTTGCAGCTGCCCGTCCGGGCCGGGGGCCAGCGCCACAAAAGCCATTTCACGCGAGTAGTCAATTTGCACCAGCCGGGCCAGTTCACTGCGGGCCATGGCGCGCTTGCTGTAGAACACCCGCAGCCGGACATCTTCAGGGTCCAGATGCTGCAAAAATTCCATGTGCAGCGCCTCATCTTCAGGGCGAATTGGGCGCAGCAACAGCGGGCGACCTTGCCAGGTCAAAGTTTCTTCCAGTTGCACCGGGTAGGGCTGAATGGCAAAGTTGTTGGCCCCGGCAGGGGCTTTGGCGCTCAGACGGATGCGGGCATCCAGCGCTATCGCCCCTTCAAAGTTGACGATCAAGGGGTTAATGTCCAGTTCGGCAATCTCGGGCACTTCGGCCAGCAGTTGCGACACCGCGACCAACACGCCATGTAACGCGGCCTCGTCCACTGCGGGCGCATCACGCCACCCGGCGAGCAGGCGGGCCACGCGGGTGCGCGACACCAGCGCTTTCGCCAGCGGCACATTCAACGGGGGCAGCGCGACGGCCCGGTCAGCCATGACTTCAACAGCGGTGCCACCTTGACCAAACAAAATGATGGGGCCAAACACGTTGTCAATCGTGCTGCCCACAATCAGTTCCTGGGCATGGGCGCGGCGCACCATGGTCTGCACGGTAAAGCCTTGAAGGCGCGCTTGCGGGTGTTGGCGCTGGATGCGCGTCAACATGGTTTGCGCGGCTGCGCGGACTTCGGCCTCGTCCTGCAAATTCAGGGCGACGCCGCCGACATCCGACTTGTGCGAAATATCGTCTGACAAAATTTTGAGCACTACCGGGAAACCCAGTGCCTGTGCGGCGTGTGCGGCGCTGTCGGGCTGGGCGTCCACGCGCTGTGTCGGCACCACCGGAATGTGGCAGGCCTCCAGCACGGCTTTGGCTTCAGGCTCGGTCAGCATCTCGCGGCCTTGTGCCAAGGCGGCTTGTACCAAAGTTTTGATTTTGGCGGTGTCGGTGCGCCAGTTGGGCAGCCACGCGGGCGGTGCCTCGGTGAGTTCGGCCTGGTTGTGGCGATAGCGCTGCAACATGGAAAACGCGCTCACCGCCTGCTCTGGCGTATCAAAGTTGGCAATGCCTGCCGTCTGAAAACACTGACGTGCCTGCGCGACGGCTTGGTCCCCCAGCCAGCAGCTCATCAGGTGCGGCGGCTCATGAGTGGGGTGTTGTGCCAGTGGCACCAGTGCTCGCGCAATGTCGGCGCTCGGCACGATGGCGGTTGGCGCATGGATGAACAACACGGCGCCAATGGCAGGGTCGTCGTTGAGCACTTTCAAGGCTTGTTCATAGCGCGTCACTGGCGCATCGCCAATGATGTCCACCGGGTTGCCGTGTGACCAGTTGGGCGGCAACACCGCATCGAGCTTTTTGAGGGTGGTCGCACTGAGTTCGGTCAGCTTGACGCCAGCATGGGCGGCAGCGTCAGCGGCCATGACACCGGCGCCGCCGCCGTTGGTCAGAATCGTGAGGTTGTCGCTGGTGTTGGTGCGAAACCGCGACAAGGTCTCAGCGGCCAAAAATAGCTCTTGCAAGGTGTTGACCCGCAACATGCCCGCCCGGGCCAGCGCTGCGTCAAACACCAAGTCCGAGCCAGCCAGCGCGCCAGTGTGTGAGGCCGCCGCTAACTGACCCTGCAGTGAGCGCCCAGCCTTGACCACAATGACCGGCTTGTTACGTGCGGCTGCCCGCGCCGCCGACATGAACTTGCGGGGTGACTCGATGGACTCGACATACAACAAAACAGCGCGCGTTTGGGGGTCGCTGGCGAGGTAGTCCAGCATGTCGCCAAAGTCCACATCGGCGTGTTCGCCCAGCGACACGAAGTGTGAAAAACCAATGCCCTGCCCTTGCGCCCAGTCCAGCATGGCCGTCACCAGCGCGCCTGACTGCGACACAAAGGCCAGTTCGCCCGGCAGCGCGTCAATGTGAGAAAAGCTGGCGTTCAAGCCCTTGTGGGGCGCCAGCAGTCCGATGCAGTTGGGTCCCAACAAGCGCAACAAATGACGCCGTGCGGCCAACAACATGGCCTGCTTTTGCTTGGGTGTCATGCCCGCTGTCATCACCACAGCAGCGCGGGTGCCCAAGCGTCCCAGCGCTTCAATCAGCTTGGGCACCGTGGCCGGTGGCGTGCAGATGATGGCCAGGTCGGGCACGGCGGGCAGGTCAGCCACGCGGGCCACGACCGGGTGGCCGTCGAGTTCACGGTACTTGGGATTGACGGCGTACAGCAGGCCCGCATAGCGGCCCGAACTCAGGTTGCGCCAGACGGTAGCCCCCACACTGCCGGCCCGCTGCGAGGCGCCAAAAACGGCAATGGAGGCCGGGTCAAACAGTGAATCAAGGTGACGAATACTCATGTTTCAAGCTCCTGGTCATTAGCGCAACTTTTAACCCAAAGGCCGCACGCCAATCAATAAGCCGTGCAGCCATAACGTGAACGCAATCCACGCGCCTACGCCGACCGCCACAGTCACGCCGGTGCGCCCCGCCGTGCCGTGGGGATAGTGCGCGTCGGTGACTCGGTCACGCTGGCGGGCCGCGCTGAAATCAAAAATGGCCCACACCAATAACGAGCCAAATAACACCACATGCGCGAGGCTGCCGTTGGCTAACAAATGCGCCACCGCCCACAGCTTGATGCCCAGCACCATCGGGTGACGAATGCGCGTTTTGATGCCGTTGCCCGGCACATAAGCGGCCACCAGCAACACAAAAGAAATCAAAGTCAACAGCAAGGCCAGGTGGCGCATTCCTGCGGGCGGATTCCATAACTGAATGGGTTGCTCCCGTGCCAGACTAAAGCCCCAAACGATCAGCCCAAAGCCAATCAGGGACGCCATTGAATACAAGCCTTTCCAGGGCAACGCGCCCAACCGCGTGCGCGTCTGTGTGCGCCAGTCATCGCAGACGATTCGCACCGAATGCACACCCAAAAAAACAAACAAGCCGGCTATCAAATAGGTCATTTCAACTTTCTCTTTTAATCATGCGCCCAGCACGCGGTTTTTACCCGCCCGCTTGGCTAAATACATCGCCTGATCAGCGCGGCGAATGGCCTCCGGGCCGGTCTCTTTATCACCTATTTCGGCCACGCCGGCACTGAAGGTTATCAACCTTTTTTCGGTTCCTGTTAAAAAAAATCGGGTGGTCAGTTCGCGTTGTAAACGTGTCATGGCTTGCAGCGCGTTGACCAGTGTTGTGTCGGGCAAAAGAATCACAAATTCTTCGCCGCCATAACGGGCCAGAATATCCTGCGGGCGCATGGCTTCACGCGCGACTGTCGCCAAATGGGCCAACGCTGCATCGCCTATTTCCACACCTAACTCGTCGTTTATTTTTTTGAAATTATCAATATCCAGCATGGCCATGCATAAGGAACTTGCTTTGTACTGAACCAGCGCGACTTCACGGGTTAAGGCCTCGTCCAGCCCTTTTCGGTTGAGGGCGCCGGTCAGCGGGTCGTGTCGGGCCAGGGCGCTGGCCCGATCCAGCTCCTGATGCAGGCGGCTTAATTCGGTTTCGGTGGCTAACGCTTTTTCACGCAGACCCTGGAGTTCGTCCCGCGTCAACTGGCTGTCTTGCGCCAGCGTGCGCGTGGCGTTGACCATTTCCTTGAGCACGGGGGTAATGTCGGCCATGGTTTTAGCGTCTTCCATCAGACGCGCATTTCTTTCTATCTGGCCGTAATAAATGCTGGTGGAGTCGCTCATGAAGGACAAGCGCTCGATGAATGTGGCGAGCAACTGGCGCATTTCCTCCTGCATCTCCAGCGCCTGACCTTTGGCCTCCTTTTGTTTGTGGATGACATCGTGCAGGCGGTGCCCGATGTCATCGAGTCGGCGCAGGGTCAGGGGCGGCTCGCAGGCCGTCATCAACGCCTCGACCTGCCCGGTGAGCCATTGATCCTCCGGGCTGATGTCACCAATATTTTCAACAATCAAGTGCAATAACTTGAGCAGCGTGAGCTTGATTTCAGCCTGCTCTTCGGCGGCAAACGACAACCGGTTACCAAAGCTGTTCAACAGGGTTTTGACCGTCAAGGCATCGACTCCCGGCTGGCGCATGGCGGTCAGCAAGTTCTGTGTTTGATCAATAAACCGGGCGTCATCAGACCCCATGGCGGGCAGCGCGTACTCAATGAGACGGGCAATCTGTTCAAAAAAATCAGCGGTTAACGCGGGCGCGTCAGCGGCGGGTGCGTCCGACGATCCCCAATTGGTCGGAGTTTCAAGCGTTCTGGCGTTCGCCTGCGTCGGGGCGGGCGGGCTGAAGCCGCCATAAGCCATCAGGGCATTTTTAACCCCTTCCCAGTTGCGTTGTCCGATGGCGAAATCCAGCATTCCACGCTGCCTTTGCTGGCCGGGTGTTTTGGTGGGCAAGGCCTGTGCGATGTCTCGCAACTGCTCGCTTGGAAAAGGAGGCGCCATGTGCAGCCCCGACACTTCGCTGTAAATCAGTTGGTAATTAAGCGGCGTGGGCGCCAGCTGGCGCGCCACCAATTGTTTGAGTGTTTCGCGTGCGATTTCAAAAGGCGTCTTGTGACTCATCGATGTTTCTTTGCTTTCGGCCAAGGGTCCCACCCATCTGCCCCAAAAATGAGGTGGGCCAATTTTAGAAACACTTTGTGTACCTTCAAAAAAACAGTGTGGCAAGGGTTGGAGGTGCGCACTTTAAACGTGGCGACCCTCTGGGTTTTACGGCGACCAGGCTTTAAGCCGAATGAGCGCTTTCACGACAAAGAATCGTGCACCAAATTAATGCCTATTTCATTGACAACCCAGTCAAAGGGTGGCTGTCTGCGGCACAATTATTGCCTAGCGTTAAAAACATTTCCCACTCTAAAAACTCAGTCATGCCAGCCAAAAAAACGACCACGACCACGCTTCAAATGAGAGTCTTGCCGTTGATTGCGGCGCTTGTTCTGGCAAGTTTTACCTTGACAATTGGCTGGTTGACCTACCAGGCCACCACGCAGCAAAAAAAGGTTATCCATCAATACGCCGAGCAGCTGGCCCGAACCCACGCCAGCCAGACTTCAGCGCGTGTGGAGGTCGCGCTGGACGCGGTGCGCACGCTGGCCCATGCTTTGGGGGGTCTTAAGTCGGCTGAGATGAACAGCCGTGCCGCCACCGATGTCATGCTCAAAAGCGTGCTGGAAGGCGACACCAGCTTTCTGGCGGTCTGGACGGGGTGGGAGCCCAACGCGTTTGATGGTTTGGACGCTGACAACGTGGGTCAACCCGGCCACGATGCCACCGGGCGTTACGTGCCCTACTGGAACCGCGGCGGGGCCAGCATTGTGGTCGAGCCGCTGACCGATTACGACAAACCGGGCGCGGGCGACTACTACCTGCTGGCCAAACAATCGGGCACCGAGACGCTGCTTGAACCCTATCTCTACAAAGTCGCGGGCAAAGATGTGTTGATTACCTCGGTGGTCGTGCCCATTCAGGTCAATGGCAAGTTTGTTGGCGTGGTTGGAATTGACTTGTCGCTGGAGAGTTTTCAGAAAGAAGTCGGCGCGCTGCGTCTGTATGAAACCGGCTTTGCCAGTCTGATCTCCAACGGGGGTTTGTATGTGGGCGATGGCGATGCCAAAAATATCGGTCAGGACTTGGGCACCTCTGAACAGATGATGGCCGCCAAAACTGCCATCAAAGCGGGACTCAAGCACGAGACCCGGTATTTCAATGAACAACTGCAAACCGAGGTGACGCGTATTTACGTGCCGGTACAAATGGGTGCCACCCCAACTGCCTGGTCGTTTGCCACCACCGTACCCGATGACAAAGCGCTGGCAGGGGTTAATCGCCTGCGCTATGTGGCCGTCATCCTGGGTCTGCTGAGTGTGATTGCCGTGTCATGGGGGCTAAACTTTTTGATCACGCGTTTGGTCTTGCGTCCCCTCGGGGGTGAACCGTCAGAGGCTGCCGCCATTGCTGTACGGGTGGCGCAGGGTCATCTGGAGGGTTCGATCCACGTCGCCCCCCATGACGAGCGCAGCTTGATGGCACAACTCAAGCGGATGCAGGACAACCTTGCCCGGGTGGTCGCTGCTGTGCGCCTGGGTTCTGATGGCGTCGCGGCGGCCAGTGCTGAAATTGTGCAGGGCAACCATGACTTGTCAGCGCGCACCGAAAGTCAGGCCAGTGCGCTGGAACAAACTGCGGCTTCCATGGAAGAACTGAGTGCCACGGTCAAACAAAATGCTGATAGCGCGCACCAAGCCAATCAACTGGCCCTGAATGCCTCTGCGGTAGCCGTTCAAGGCGGTGATGTCGTCAGTCAGGTGGTCCACACCATGAAGGGCATTAACGAGGCCTCGCGCAAGATAGGCGACATTATTGGCGTCATTGACAGCATCGCCTTTCAAACCAATATTCTGGCCCTGAATGCGGCGGTAGAAGCGGCCCACGCGGGCGAACAGGGCCGTGGCTTTGCTGTCGTGGCCGTTGAAGTGCGTAGCTTGGCTGGGCGTTCAGCGCAGGCGGCCAAAGAGATCAAGAGTCTGATTGGCATCAGCGTGGCGCGGGTTGAGCAAGGCTCGGCGCTGGTTGATCAGGCGGGGCGCACCATGGCAGAGGTGGTGAGCGCCATCAAGCGTGTGAGCGATCTCATGGGCGAAATTAGCGCTGCCAGCCGTGAGCAGGCGCTAGGCGTCTCGCAAGTGGGCGAAGCGGTCACGCAGATGGATCAGGTGACGCAGCAAAACGCCGCCCTTGTCGAACAAATGGCCGCTGCGGCCAGCAGCTTGCAAAGTCAGGCGGAGGCGCTTGTCAAAACCATGGCCGTTTTTACGATCAACGATTAGGACGGCTCGCATGGGTTTTGCCACCGTTGCAAGAAATAATTTCTGCAACAAGTGGTGAAGAAGCCCGGCGGCTATTTTTTCGGCGTTGACGCTGTCAGGTCACAGGTTTATTCATCCACGAGAAATCAGGCTACCAAAACAAAACAATTTAACAAAATTCTGTTTTATTAAGCTTGATTTGCACAAATATGGTGCTTAGATTGTTGTGCAGGCATCACTTTAATTGGTATCGGGTTCATGTTTTTTCTGTGAAAACCATGGATTTATAAATTGATGACCCACTTATCCGAGCCTGAAAAATTAATTTTTTAGTGAAACTGACGGCTTCATGAGGCCATGATTTCACACCTATTCTTGAATGAATACCGGAACACGTTTGGCCTAAAAACTTAGCGTTCACATGGAGTTGGCGTCTTTTAGCCGGGCCATGGACGCAACTTATTGCAAGGTTTTTTCTAGCGCAACGTAACAGGTAAAAAAGAGAAACATCGCCTAAAAATTTTCTTTAGGCACAGAACATGCGTTAGCCCTGTTGTCTTCTTTTTTCAATAGGTATTTACGCATGTCAAAAGTTCAAGCCAACAGTTTTGGCGGTATCCGAACCCGCCGTGAATTTCTTTATAGAACAGCCGCTATTGGGGGACTAGGACTCACCATGGCTACCATGAACGCATGGGGTATGAGTGAGCCTTCCAGAGCCGACAGGCCACCTGAACTAACCGGTAGCGGAAAAGGAAAAAAAGTTCTTATCCTAGGTGCTGGTCTAGCCGGTATGACGGCGGCTTATGAGTTAGGAAAATTAGGTTATGAATGTCAATTAATTGAAGCCCGATCTTTTGCCGGCGGACGTTGCCAGACCGCGCGTCGTGGTTTTGAACTCACTGAACTTGGCGGAGAAAAACAGGTTTGCCAGTTTGATGAAGGCGAATACATCAACCATGGTCCTTGGCGAATTCCGTATAACCACCGCTCTACCTTGCACTACACCCGTGAATTTGGGGTGCCACTAGAAGTATTTATTAACGACAACGATGCCGCTTATGTCTATCATGAAAAGACTGCGGGTGCCCTGTCAGGAAAACGTTTGCGGCAAGGAGAAATCAAGGCTGATATGCGTGGGCATGTGGCTGAACTTCTCGCTAAGGGCGTACAAACCGGCAAACTCGATGAGCAGCTAACCGAAGAAGACAAGGTACTGTTGCTGGACTATCTGGCTAATGAAGGCTATCTTTCCAAAGGCGACCTGAAATATCTGGGAACCGGTGGGCGCGGCTACAAAGTCAATCCTGGCGCGGGTGTGAATCCAGGACCCGGCACGCCTTCCGACCCCTTGGGATTCAAGGCCTTACTAGGCTCCAAACTAGGCAAGATTTACAAGTCTGTGAACAGTTTCACGCAGCAAGCGACTATGTTCCAACCCGTAGGCGGCATGGATCAGATTGCCAAGGCTTTTGCCAAGCGGGTAGGAAAATCTATCCGCTACAACACGGAAGTGCTGGCGATTCGCCAAAACAAACAAGTTGTTAGCGCTCAGATTAAAGACAGTGCCACGGGCAAGATCAGCCTTGTTGAAGCAGACTTTTGCCTGTGCACCATACCGCTGTCTGTTTTGAGGAACATTGATACTGATTTTTCAGCGCCCTTCAAGGAAGCTATTGCCGCAGTGGCTTACGAGCCAACAGGAAAAATAGGGATTCAGATGAAGCGTCGATTCTGGGAAGAAGATGATGCCATCTACGGGGGGCACATTCGAACCAACTTTAAAGGTATCGGCAGCATTTCACTGCCTTCAAACCACTGGCAAGGTCAAAAAGGAACTTTGCTGGGTTACTATAACTTTATGGCGGATGCGGTAGAAGTCAGTGCCATGAGTCCGGCCCAACGCGCTGAGTTTGCTACTGCTGCTGGTGAAAAAATATTTCCTCAATACCGTGAGAATGTAGAGAAAACATTCTCAGTCGCTTGGCACCGCGTGAAATACAACATGGGTGGATGGGCTGACTGGAGTGTTGAGTCGCGCAAAAATGCTTACCCGGTTCTACTGGAGGCAGAGGGCCGTGTTTATCTGGCGGGTGAGCACATGAGTTACCTCACAGGCTGGATGGCGGGTGCTATTGAATCGTCATGGCAGCAGATGGCCAAGTTGCACGCTCGCGCATTGGTCGCTTAAGAAAGTCACGATGAACGCGAGTAACTTCTATCATCGTGCACTGGTGACTTCTTTGCTGGTCACAGGACTTGTCTCTACGGCGGCCTTCGCTCAATCCGAATCTGTAGGAGGCACTCTTTTTCAAGGAAAATGCGCGGCCTGCCACCAAGCGCAAGGCCAAGGTATTGACGGTGCTTTCCCAGCCCTGAGCAACAATAAGCTGGTGCAAGGTGACACGATGGCGCTAGCCGGTGTTGTGCTTCGAGGGCGTGGCGGAATGCCTTCGTTTCAGGCCTCGTTGAATGATGTTGAAGTCGCGTCCATTCTGACTTTTATCCGCTCACACTGGGGCAATCAGGCGGATTCCGTGGCCTCTGCCGAGATTGCCAACCTGCGCTTGAGTGTGGCAGCTAAAGAAAATGTGGATCGCGCTCAGAGCAGTACCCAGTATTAACGGCAAATTCGCCATCACTTAGTCCACCGACTCACTGAAATAATCAAGATGAAAAAAAATCTACTCTCTATCACTATGGCGACGTTGCTTTTCTCTGCGAGTGCCTTGTCGGCACACGCCAGCGACATCGTGCGTCACAAGTCTGCCAATGCAGCCTCTCCCATTGCCGCAGGTGTAGAAGTTGCCCCCGGCCTGACGACGTTCTACTTGAGTGGTCATGTGCCACCCGTCGTCAATACGAGTGTTGCCAAAACCAGCATCGAGGCCTATGGCGACACCAAAACCCAGACAATAGGCGTGCTTAAGCAGATCAAAACTACCCTGGACGGTATGAGTCTTGACTTCAAGGATGTCGTCAAGGTTCAGGTCTTTCTGGTGGCAGACCCCAAGCTGGGCAAGATGGACTTTGCCGGGTTTTCTGAAGGCTATGCCGAATTCTTTGGCGGGTCTCAGCCGACCCTGGCGGCACGCTCTACGATGGCCGTTGCCGGGCTGGTCAATCCGGGTTGGTTGGTAGAAATTGAAGTCACAGTTGCCAAGAAAAAGTAAGGCACCGGTTGCCTAAGCGCGCTCTCATCAATTGGCCACGACGCGCAGCACATCTTGTCCATAGGCTTCCAGCTTCTTCGCCCCAATGCCGGTGATGCCTTGCAGATCATCCAGCGTCTGCGGGGCGCGTTCGGCCAGCATGACCAGCGTGGCATCGTGAAAAATGACGTAGGCGGGCAGGTTGTGTTCTTTGGCGACCTCGGCGCGCCAGGCTTTCAGCGCGAGGTAACGCGCCTCACTCTCCGCGTTCAGCGCGACGGGTGCCTTAACGGTGGTGCCCGAACTGGCACTGCTGCGTCTGGTTTTCCGCTCGGCGGGTGTTAAGACGGAGACGCGCAGTTGCACCGGCACTTCGCCCTTCAGCACGGCACGCGACGCGTCGGTGAGTTGCAAGGTGTTGAAGGCTTGCGCATCCACCGTGACGGCACCAATGGCGATTAACTGGCGTAACACACCGCGCAATTGCTGCTCGCTAAATTCTGACCCAATGCCAAAGGTGCTCAAGGTTTCATGCCCGCGTTGTGTGACTTTCTCAGTCGTTTTGCCGCGCAAGATGTCCATGATGTGACCCGTGCCAAAGCTGATGCCGCTCATCTGTTGCACGCGATAAATGGTGCTCAGGAGCTTGCGGGCGGCCTCGGTGCCGTCCCATACGGCGGGCGGATGCAGGCAGTTATCGCAATTGCCACACGGCTGACTTTCTTCGCCAAAGTAGTGCAGCAAGCGCACGCGCCGGCAATCGGTGGCTTCGGCCAAACCCAGCAGCGCATCCAACTTGCCGCGCAGCCCTTGCTTGAATTCTTCACCCGCCGGGCTTTCGTCGATCATGCGGCGCTGGTTCACCACGTCTTGCAGGCCGTAGCACATCCATGCGTCAGCGGGTGCGCCATCGCGTCCGGCGCGGCCTGTTTCCTGGTAGTAGCCTTCGATGTTTTTAGGCATATCCAGATGCGCCACAAAACGCACATCGGGCTTATCAATGCCCATGCCAAAGGCGACCGTAGCGACCATCACAATGCCTTCATTGCGCAAAAACTGATCCTGATTAGCCCGCCTGATCTTCACGTCCAGCCCCGCGTGGTAGGGCAGCGCGGCAATGCCTTCGTCGCACAGCAGGTTGGCCATGTCTTCCACCCGTTTGCGCGATTGGCAATACACAATGCCCGCGTCGCCCATGTGTTCGCTGGCAATAAAGCGCAGCAATTGTTGCGTCGCCTCGCGCTTTTCAACAATGGTGTAACTGATGTTGGGCCGGTCAAAACTGCTCAGGAACAAGCGGGCGTCTTGCAACTGCAAATGCGTCACGATGTCGGCGCGGGTCAGCGTGTCGGCCGTGGCGGTGAGCGCGATGCGCGGCACGCTGGCGTAGCGCTCATGCAACACGGTCAAAGCCCGGTATTCGGGCCGGAAGTCGTGGCCCCACTGACTCACGCAGTGCGCCTCGTCAATGGCAAACAGGCTTAGTTTGCCGCGCTCGTACAACGAATCCAGTTGCGCCAGAAAGCGCGGGGTTGTGACACGTTCGGGCGCGCAATAAAGCAGCGTGATGTCGCCGCGCAACAAGCGTTTTTCAATCTGGGAGGCTTCCTCGGCGCTCAAGGTGGAGTTCAAAAATTCGGCGTTCACCCCCGCCTCATGCAGCGCGCCGACCTGGTCGTGCATCAACGCAATCAGCGGCGAGATCACGACCGTGATGCCTTGCCCGGCCTGCTCACGCGCAATCGCCGGAATTTGATAACACAGCGATTTGCCGCCGCCGGTGGGCATCAACACCAGCGCGTCGCCGCCGCCTACGACGTGTTCGATGATGGCTTGTTGTGGCCCACGGAACGCGCCGTAGCCGAAGGCTTCTTGAAGGATAAGGTGGATAGACAAAATATTTTGCTACTAATTTAGCCGCTGATTACGCAGACTACTTAAGGGATAGAGACCGATTCATCTTGTCGTCTGGTTCAGACGCGGTGGATCACCTCGGCGAGGCCGGTTGCTTTCAGGAAAGACTTTTAACGCCCCTATTGTCTAGCGATTTTTGATATGGCCACCGGTCAGCCTTGTCGCACGACCCCGTTTCAATCCAGCGTCTGGCGATAGCGTTTGAGGGCGATGGCACCCACCACGCCCAAAAACAGCGCCATCGGCCAGAGGTTGGCGGCGATGTCGCCCATGCCTGCGCCCTTGAGCATGATGGCGCGCACGGCTCGCAAAAAATGCGTCAGCGGCAGTATTTCGCCCAGCCATTGCGCCCACAGCGGCATCCCCCGAAACGGAAACATGAAGCCGGACAACAACATCGACGGCAAAAAGAAGAAAAACGTCATTTGCATGGCTTGTAACTGGTTGCTGGCCAGCGTTGAGAAGGTAAACCCCACGCCCAGATTCGCCAGCATGAACAAGCCAATGACGAACATCAGCAAAGTAAAACTACCCAGAATCGGCACCTCAAACAACAGCAGCGCGGCCAGAATAATGACGCCCAATTGCACATAACCAATGATGATGTAGGGCGTGATTTTGCCGACCATCACCTCAAATGGCCGCACCGGCGTGGCGAGCAGGTTTTCCATGGTGCCGCGTTCACGTTCCCGCGTCATGGCCAGCGAGGTGAGCATCACCATGGTCATGGTGAGAATGGTGCCGATCAGGCCGGGCACGATGTTGTAGCGCGTCAGTCCTTCGGGGTTGTAGCGGCGGTGAATGCGCAATTCAAAGGGCGGATCACGCGGCTGCAACCCAGCCAGCGCGCCTTTGAGGTCGTGCGCCAAGGCCAGCGGCGTGACTTGCCCCAACGCCGCAATCGCGTTGCTGGCAGCCGACGGATCGGTGGCATCCACGGCGACCAACACGGCGGGTTTTTCTCCGCGCACAACGCGCTTTGAAAAATCGGGCGGAATCGCGATCACAAACTGAACGTCGCCGGTTTCCAGCAAGCGCTCCGCCTGCGCTTCGGTGGCAGGTTGGGCGACGATGTGGAAGTAGCCGGTGTTTTGCACGGACGCGACCAGACTGCGCGCCAGCGGGCCGTTGTCATACGCCACCAACGCCGTGGGCAGCCCTTTGGGATCGTTGTTGATGGCGTAACCAAACAAGATCAGCTGCATCACCGGCACCCCGATGGCCATGGCAAACGTCAGGCGCTCGCGCAACATTTGCTGAAATTCTTTGATGATGATGGCCGCCACCCGGGCCAAAGAGAATGAAGCGCTCATGCGGCGGTTCCCGTCGAAGTGATTTTGGCTTTATCCATCAGGCTGATAAAAACATCTTCCAGATCCGCTTGTGCCGGGGACAGTTGCAAGTCAGCCCGCGCCTGGTAAGGGGCCAGCGACTGCGCCAGCAACGCCTGATCTTCGCCCGCGACGTGCAAGGTATTGCCAAAAGCGGACACGCTGTGTACGCCGGGCAGCGCCTTGATCGGAGCCACCAGCGCCTCCAAATGAACCCCGGCGATAGACCACACGGCCAACCCCGCTTGTTTGATGATTTCGGCCTGCGTGCCTCGGGTCAGCACTTGGCCGTTGGCGATGTACATCAGCTCATGGCAGCGAGCGGCTTCGTCCATGTAATGCGTGGACACCAGCACGGTGATGCCTTGCGCGGCGAGTCGGTGAATTTCATCCCAAAAATCGCGACGCGCTTTCGGGTCCACCCCGGCGGTCGGCTCATCAAGCAGCAACAGGCGCGGCTCGTGCAACAGGCAGGCGGCCAGCGCCAACCGTTGTTTCCAGCCGCCGGACAAAGCGCCGGCCAGTTGGTGTTGCCGGGCCGTCAGTTCCAGCCTCTCCAGCGTCACGTCCACCGCCTGTTTGCGTTGCGGGAGTTCAAACATGCGCGCTACAAAATCAAGGTTTTCACGAATCGTCAAATCTTCATACAGGCCAAAACGCTGCGTCATGTAACCGACCTGCCGTTTGATCTGCATGGCTTCCCGGATGATGTCCAGCCCGAGGCAGGTGCCAGCGCCGCTGTCAGGCGTCAACAACCCGCACAACATACGAATGGTGGTGGTTTTGCCGCTGCCGTTGGGGCCTAAAAACCCGCAAATGCGCCCGGATTCCAGCTGGATCGACAAGTTATTCACCACGGCCCGTCCGCCGTAGCGCTTGGTCAAGCCGGTGACGTCAATGCTCAGCGTCACGGTGCCACTCCGGCGACAGGGACAACATCCACCGGCTGACCAGGTTTGAGCCGGGCACCGTCGTCGGGGCTGGGCCGCGCCTCCACCATGAACACCAGTTTGACGCGTTGTGCGTTGGAGTAAATCACGGGCGGCGTGTATTCGGCCCGGTTAGAGATGAAGGAGATTCGGGCCGAAACCGGTGCAGCACAACCGTCGCAAATGATATGGACGGCTGCGCCCATCTGCAAATGGCCGACCACGCTTTCAGGCACAAAAAAGCGCGCTTTCACATTACCGGGCGGCAACAAAGCCACCACCGGCTGACCCGGTTGCACCCACTCACCCACGCGAAAAAAAGTGTCCGTCACCAACCCGCTGACCGGGGCCGTTCGTGATTTTTGCGCCTCGCGCCAAGCCGATTGCTGCAAAGATTGCTGGGCGGCTTCGGTATCCGCCACGGCGGCGGCGCGTTCATCGACCCGTGCGGGCAGTTGCGCCACCCGTAACTGCGCCGCCAATTCCTCCAGACGCGCCGTGCTTTGGGCCTGCGTAGCGCGCAGATCATCGCGGCGTGCGGCAGAAACAAAACCTTGTTTCACCAACTGCTCTTCGCGGGCCAGTGCGGTCGCTGCCAACCGGGCTTGCGCGCTGGCTTGTCGCTGTTGCGCCTGAATCACCGCGATTTCGTCACGCTGCTTGCCTTTGGCGACGTTGGCGAGTTGCGCATTGGCGCGCGCCAGTCGGGCGTCGGCTTCCCGTCGTGCAGCCTGTTCGTTCTCGGACTCCAGCGCAAACAGAGGCATATCTTGCGTGGCCTGATCGCCAGTTCGCACGTTCAACTGCGACAGCGTTCCGCCGAGGGCCGAAGACACATACACGTAGTCGCCCTCCACATAACCTGACCAACCCGGTGCCGCCTTGGGCTGACAGCCCACCAACAGCAGCAGCGCGGCCAATATCAGGGCGCCATACGTTTTGAAGTAAATCATTTTGGTTTTTCTTTCAAATCCTCGCCGCGTTGACAGGGCTGTCCCAAATCCAGCCCAAACACAACGCGGGCGCGGGGACTCACGATCTTTTCTACAATGTTACGGCTATGAAACCACTTCAATATACCCGCGCCCAAGCCTTGCCAGACATTCTGGCCCACCGCATCATGATTCTGGACGGCGCCATGGGCACCATGATTCAGCGCTTCAAACTGAGTGAAGATCAGTACCGGGGCGAGCGCTTCAAAGACTTTCACAAAGACGTGAAAGGCAACAACGAATTGCTGTCGCTCACCCGCCCGGACGTGGTCTCGGACATTCACGAACGCTATCTGGCCGCCGGGGCCGACATGGTTGAAACCAACACCTTTGGCGCCACCACCGTCGCCCAAGCCGATTACGACATGGCCGACCTAGCGCGTGAAATGAACCTGGCCTCGGCCAAACTGGCCCGCGCTGCCTGCGACAAATTCTCAACCCCCGACAAACCCCGCTTTGTGCTGGGCACGTTAGGCCCGACACCCAAAACCGCCAGCATCAGCCCCGATGTGAACGACCCCGGTGCCCGCAACGTGAACTTTGAAGCCTTGCGCGCCGCCTATTACGAACAAACCGAGGCGCTGGTAGAAGGCGGCGCCGATGTGCTGCTGGTCGAAACTATTTTTGACACGCTCAACGCCAAAGCCGCCCTGTTTGCGATTGAAGAATACTTTGAAGCCTCGGGTGAACGCCTGCCGATCATGATCAGCGGCACCGTGACCGATGCGTCCGGGCGCATTTTGAGCGGTCAAACCGTCACCGCGTTTTGGTACAGCGTGCGCCACGCCCGCCCGCTCGCTATCGGCTTGAACTGCGCGCTGGGTGCCGCGTTGATGCGCCCCTACATTCAGGAACTGGCCCGCGTCGCACCCGACACCTTTATCAGCTGCTACCCCAACGCCGGCCTGCCCAACCCGATGAGCGACACCGGCTTTGACGAAACCCCCGCCGACACCAGCCGTCTGCTGCACGAATTTGCCGCTGAAGGACTGGTCAACATCGTGGGCGGCTGCTGCGGCACCACGCCCGAGCACATCAGCGCGATTCAGGCCGCAGTGGCACCGCTGGCGGGACGGGTGTTGCAGAAGGCGTATTTCTATAAAGAAGTGGCTTGAAGCCCATCGAACGCACACTTCGGCCCGCTTGGTTTGTGAGTCAACAACGCAAGCGTCTGATGCGGTCTTGGCTCAAGAGTGGGTCGAGGCGCAGGACTGGCGTGAAGTGTCCATTGCTGATGACAGTGAGTGGGTTTGGTGAATCGGGCCATCTCTCGCAGAGAAGTTTATTGGGTCAACCTCGACCTCACGCTTGGCAGCGAAATACAAAAGACGCGCTCTGTGCTCGTAGTGTCGCCAGATGACATGAACGCTGCATTGCCTCACGGCAGATAGCACTATGGCTAAATATTCGGGACCGATTGAGTTGGTTTAGGTCACTGCGGCTAGGGTTAATTTGAGCCTGCTCCTATAAAAATCAGCGTGACGAGTTTAGTTAAGAATTAGACCAATGAGCAAGAAACGGTTGCTTCCATTCGTTGAATGACTCTTGTAAATTTGCTTGTGCTGACTCGACGATTTGGTCTGGCGTTTCGATAGGTTCAACTTGAAGCGAGCTTTTCAGCCACGCTTTGTATTCAGTGATGTATTCGCTAGCTTCATAGTCATCTTCACTTTTGTAGAAGATGGCAGAATCATGGTCAACCATAGGCTCTGTATCGCAAGCACAGATTTGTAGAAGTGAGATTACGTTTTCTGCAACGATCCACTCACCACCTTCATCTCCGAAAACGACAACAGGCCAACTCGCAAGATTAGAACTTTCATTGTTATTCCAGAGAGCGTAAAAAGACCCCGATCCATTTGCTCTGGCGAAGGGCACTAGCGCGGCTAAGAACAACGGATCGTCAGACCATCCTTGAACGAGACCAGACTTATCATCGTCTTGTAGCGTGATCGCCTGTGAGTAGTTCTCATAGCCCACACGGTTTTGAAATTTTAGTAAACTTTCTAATGCGGCGGGAATGGTGTGACCCGAGAAAGTTTTTTTGTACTTGGCAATGGAAATATTCATTTGTGATCTAGCTCGAAGGTTTAACGTGATGTAGATTGTCGGCTATTCAGAGTTCCCAGTTTATTCAACAAAATAAGCGGGATCGCCAAGCCACAATAGTTCTCGCACAAGCGACCTTCGCGGCTCAGTAGTGATACCGCAACTGCGCAATCAGCAGCGCGTCGCTTTCTATCCTGTAAACCATCCGGTGTTCCTCGGTGATGCGCCGTGACCAAAACCCCGATAGCGCGTGTCTTAAAGGCTCAGGTTTTCCTACCCCGGCAAAGGGTTCTCGCTGCGTTTCCTGAATCAACTTGTTGATGCGCTCCACCATGCGCTTGTCCTGCTTTTGCCAGTAGAGATAGTCTTCCCAAGCTTCGTCGGCAAAGACCAGCCTCACGGGGCAAGCTCTCGCTGAACGCCTTGACCTGCGTTCAGTTGCCCGATAGCCGATAGAAGACGTTTGGCGTTGCTGGGGTTGCGAAGCAAGTAGGCGGACTCCGCCAGCGCGTTGTAGTCATCCAACGAGAGCATCACCACGGACTGATCGCCATTGCGGGTAATGATCAACGCTTCGTGGTCATTGCAAACACGATTCATCGTGCTGGCGAGATTGGCACGGGCGCTAGAGTAGGTGATGGCATCCATAAAATCGCTCCATTTGTTGTACGGTTTATTGTACGTACTTTGAAAATATTTCTGCAAATTGGCACAGCCAAAGCGGGCTAATGGCATAGCCTTTAAAATCCAACCCTTCCAAGGAGCGTTGCAGCGGGTCACACGACCTGTCAGGCTTGGATTTCCCAACGACGCTCACCTGCTTTTTTTCAAATCTACAGGTGAGATGCATGTCTGAAATTATTGTTCCCCCCTTGAAGTTATCCGGCCTGGAGCCGGTCAATATCGACGCTAAGTCGTTGTTCGTCAATATTGGTGAACGCACCAACGTGACGGGTTCCAAAGCGTTTGCCCGCATGATCTTGAACGGCGAGTTTGAAAAAGCGCTGGCTGTGGCGCGTCAGCAAGTCGAAAACGGCGCGCAAATTATCGACATCAACATGGACGAGGCGATGCTCGACAGCCAAGCCGCCATGGTGCGATTTTTGAACCTGATCGCGTCCGAGCCTGATATTTCCCGCGTGCCCATCATGATTGATTCGAGCAAATGGAGCGTCATCGAAGCCGGGCTGCGCTGTGTGCAGGGCAAGGGCATCGTGAACTCCATCAGCATGAAAGAAGGCTTGGCGCAATTCAAGCAGCAAGCCAAACTGGTTCGCCGTTATGGCGCGGCAGCGGTGGTGATGGCGTTTGACGAACAAGGTCAGGCCGACACCTACGAACGCAAGATCGGGATTTGCGAGCGGGCCTATCGCATTCTGGTGGACGAGGTGGACTTTCCGCCCGAAGACATCATCTTTGACCCCAACATTTTTGCCATTGCCACCGGCATTGAAGAGCACAACAACTACGCCGTCGATTTCATCAACGCCACGCGCTGGATCAAGCAAAACCTGCCGGGCGCCAAGGTGTCGGGCGGCGTGTCGAACGTGAGCTTTTCGTTCCGGGGCAACGACCCGGTGCGCGAGGCGATTCACACCGTGTTTTTGTACCACGCCATTCAAGCGGGCATGGACATGGGCATCGTCAACGCCGGCATGATGGGCGTCTATGACGACCTGGAACCCGAGTTGCGCGAGCGGGTCGAAGACGTGGTGCTGAACCGCCGACCTGATGCCGGAGAACGCTTGGTCGAGATTGCCGAAAACGCCAAAGGCGCGGCCAAAGACGAGAGCAAAAAGCTGGAATGGCGCGGCACGGCGGAACATCCCGCCACCGTCGATCAACGCCTGAGTCACGCCATGGTTCACGGCGTCACCGACTTCATCGTGGCGGACACCGAAGAGGCTTACCAAGGCATTCTCGCCAAGGGCGGTCGTCCGTTGCACGTGATTGAAGGCCCGTTGATGGCGGGCATGAGCATCGTCGGCGATTTGTTTGGTCAGGGCAAAATGTTTTTGCCACAAGTGGTGAAAAGCGCCCGGGTCATGAAGCAGGCCGTGGCGCATTTGATTCCCTACATTGAAGAAGAAAAACGGTTGGATGAAGCCGCCGGGCGCGATGTGCGCACCAAGGGCAAGATCATCATTGCCACCGTCAAAGGCGATGTGCATGACATCGGTAAAAACATCGTCACCGTGGTGCTGCAATGCAATAACTTTGACGTCATCAACATGGGCGTGATGGTGCCCGCGCACGAAATTTTGGCTCGCGCCAAAGCCGAGGGTGCCGACATTGTGGGCCTGTCCGGCCTGATCACGCCCAGTCTTGAAGAGATGCAATACGTGGCCGCCGAGATGCAAAAGGACGACCACTTTCGCCTCAAAAAAATTCCGCTGCTCATTGGCGGCGCCACCACCTCGCGCGTCCACACGGCCGTCAAGATTGCGCACCACTACGACGGCCCGGTGGTTTATGTGCCCGATGCCTCGCGCAGCGTAGGCGTGGCGCAAAGCCTGTTGGGCGATCAAGCGTCTGCCTACATTGACGAACTCAACGCCGACTACGAGCGCGTGCGCCACCAGCACGCCAACAAAAAGCAGACACCGATGTGGCCGTTAGCCAAAGCCCGCGCCAATAAAACGCCGGTGGACTGGACGCACTACACGCCCACGCCGCCAAAGTTTTTAGGCCGTCGCGTTTTCAAGAACTTTGACCTGACCGAGTTGGCCCGTTTCATCGACTGGGGTCCGTTCTTTCAAACGTGGGACTTGGCTGGGCCGTACCCCGCTATTCTGAAAGATGAGGTGGTGGGCGTCGAGGCCTCACGGGTGTTTGCGGATGGCCAGCAGATGCTTAAAAAACTGATTGAAGGCCGCTGGCTCACCGCCAATGCTGTGATTGGTTTGTATCCAGCCAACACCGTGAACGATGACGACATCGAGTTTTATACGGACGAAACCCGCACCGAAGTCGCACTCACCTGGCACGGCCTGCGCCAGCAAACCGAGAAACAAGTCATCGACGGCGTGATGCGCCCAAGCCGCTGTCTGGCCGACTTTGTCGCGCCCAAAGGCGTGGCCGCAGACTACGCGGGCGTGTTCGCGGTGACGGCAGGCTTGGGCGTTGAGAAACGGGAAAAAATCTTTGCCGATGAACTCGATGACTACTCCGCCATCCTGTTCAAGTCGCTGGCCGACCGGCTGGCCGAAGCCTTTGCCGAGTACTTGCACCACCGCGTTCGCACCGATTTGTGGGGTTATGCGGCGCAAGAGATGCTGGCCCCGGATGAGCTGATTGCCGAAAAATACAAAGGCATTCGCCCGGCCCCTGGCTACCCGGCTTGCCCGGATCACAGCGTCAAGAAAGAGATGTTTGAACTACTGCAATGCGAGGACATCGGCATGGGCGTGACCGAGAGTTTGGCGATGACGCCAGCGGCGAGCGTCAGCGGTTTTTATCTGGGCCATCCTGATAGCACCTACTTCAGTGTTGGGAAAATCAGTGACGACCAGGTGAAAGACTTGGCTGCCCGGCGGCACATGGATCAGCAAGCCTTGCAACGCTTGCTGGCTCCTAACTTGTAGTCGTGGGCCGGGAGGCTGTGCGCTGTTAAGCCGGGTCGTCGAGCGCGGCGACGCGAACCAGCTTCTTGTTCACAAACTCCTGAATGCCCATGCTGGAGAGTTCACGTCCGTAGCCTGAATTCTGGATGCCGCCAAAGGGCAGGTCAGCCGTCGTCCAAGTCGGGTGGTTGATGAACACCATGCCGGTGTCGATGCGACTCGCCACCCGTTTGCCGCGTGCCACGTCTTGCGTAAAGACTGCGCCACCCAAACCAAATTCTGAATCGTTCGCCAAGGCAATTGCTTCGTCTTCATTCTTGACCCGGAAAATAAGCGCCACCGGGCCAAAGAACTCTTCGCGGAAGGCGGGATTCTCGGGCGTGATATTAGTCAGAATGGTCGGCTGCATGAACGCGCCCAAACGGTCAAGACGTTGCCCGCCCATCACCAACGTTGCGCCCTTGCTCACGGCTTGTTCGACCTGACCCAGCAGTTGCAGCAAAGCGCCTTCGGTGGACAGCGGGGCGAGTGTGGTCGCTTCATCCATCGGGTCGCCGGGTTGCAAGGCCGCCAGCGCCGATTGGAACTTTTCGAGAAAACGATCAGCCAAGGCCTCCACAATGATGAAGCGTTTGGCCGCCACGCAGCACTGCCCCATGTTGTTCATCTTGCCCCAAACGGCCCACTGCACGGTCTTATCCAGATCGGCATCTTCGAGCACGATGAAGGCATCACTACCGCCCAACTCCATCGTTGACTTTTTGAGATTAGCCCCCGCTTGGGCCGCCACGATTTTGCCAGCGGCGACGCTTCCGGTCAGGGCCACGCCTTTGATGCGCGGGTCGTCAATCACGCGTTTGACTTGGTCATGCGAGATGAACAAATTGGTGTAGGTGCCCTCGGGTGCCCCGGCATCGCGCCACAACTTCTCGAACGCCAACGCGGATTGCGGCACACAGCCCGCGTGCTTGACCATCGCCACGTTGCCCGCCATCAGATTAGGCGCAACAAAACGGGCGAGTTGATAGTAGGGAAAATTCCAGGGTTGAACGCCAAAGAGCACGCCGAATGGGGCGCTTTCCACCACCGCTTCACCGGTGCTGGGAGTCAGGGTTTGCGGTGCCAGAAACTGTTCGGCGTTGTCCGCGTAGTAGGCCAGAATGTTGGCGCTTAACAGGACTTCGGCCCGGGCTTCGTCGATACGTTTGCCCATTTCCAGCGTCACAGGACGGGCGAATTCGTCCACATTGGCACGCATGATTGTGGCGGCTTTGTGCACCACCACGGCGCGCTCGGCGTAGCTCAAGTGACGCCAGGTTTTGAAGCAGGTGGCGGCCGTTTCGAGGGAGGTTTCAAGCTGCGGGTCGGTCAGTTCGTCAAAGGACTGCAGGAGTTTTCCATTGAATGGATTGATGCTTTGATAGGCCATGTCTTCGTCTTCTTTCAATCGTAAAAACCAGAATAGACGCGGGCCAAAAGCCCGTGATGACTTTTCATTCTATTAATTAACTATTAATTTATCTCAATAGATTTCAGTACACTCAATTGAAACAAGGCCTAACTTCTCTCTAATTTTTTATAGCGCTGGCAGTGTTAATGTCCAAAGGTTGAGCTGGTTCAGCGTGCGCGTTGATCGACAACACGCCTCGTTGTTGGCTCTCAAACTACACCCTATTTCGGACACGACCTGCGTGTTCATTTTCAATTCAATCAAAGGATTTTTCATGCAAAAAGGAACGGCTTTAATCGTTGGTGTGACCGGTATTTCCGGCCACAATCTGGCCCGTGTTCTCGTCGCCGAAGGTTGGACGGTTTACGGTTTGGCGCGTCAACCCGGCGCGCAAGAAGGCGTGATTCCGGTCACCGCAGATTTGCTCGATTCGGACTCGGTCCACACGGCCTTGCACGGCTTGCCAATCACTCACGTTTTCTTTTGTACGTGGACCCGTCGGGCGACTGAAAAAGAGAACGTCGAGGCCAATGGCGCCATGATGCGCAACCTGTATGACGGTCTCGCGGGCGCGCCTTTGCAGCACGTCGCGTTGGTTACCGGCACCAAACATTACCTGGGTTCTTTCGAGAACTACGGCAGCGGCAAAGCCGAGACGCCCTTTCGTGAAAGTGAGCCGCGCCAGCCCGGCGAGAACTTCTACTACACACTGGAAGATATTCTTTTTGCCGCCGCCAAGAAGTACCATTTCACCTGGAGCGTGCATCGCTCGCACACCATGATTGGTCAAGCCAAAGGCAGCAACGCCATGAACATGGGCCTCACGCTGGCGGTGTATGCCACGCTGTGCAAAGAAACCTCGCAACCCTTTGTTTTTCCCGGTTCCCGGGTGCAGTGGGACGGCCTCACCGACTTGACCGATGCCGGCCTGTTAGGCCGCCAAATGGCCTGGGCCGCCCAAGCGCCAGCCGCACGCAATCAGGCGTTCAATGCCGCCAATGGCGACGTCTTTCGCTGGCGCTGGATGTGGGGCGAAATCGCCGCTTTCTTTGGTCTGGAAGCCGCGCCTTATCCCGCACAAGCCGCGCCGCTCAACGCCCGCTTGCAAGACGTGGCACCGGCGCAATGGACCCGCATTGCCGAAAAATATAACTTGGTGGAATCAGACGTGAATAAGCTCGCCTCGTGGTGGCATTCCGACGCTGATCTGGGCCGCGAACTGGAATGTCTGAACGACATGACCAAGAGCCGTGATTTGGGCTTTTCAGGCTACTACGACAGCCGCGCTTCTTTCCTTGAACTCTTCACCACCCTGCGTGCCCAGCGCATCATTCCATGACTCGTCTGACGAACACCGGCACCCCTTCCCACTGAAGTTTTAAGCATCAAGGGGAGATCCGAAATCTATAGGTGCGTCACGGACAATAGCCGAGATGACAACCCCACGATTCCGACCTGATCTCGCTTCAAAACTACTGGCCTTGGCCGCCATTGCGCTGTGGGGAACCTTGGCCGCTTTGGGCGTTGCGCTGAACCATGTGCCGCCTTTTCTCTTGACCGGTTTGGCGCTGCTGGTGTGTAGCGTGATGGCGTTGCCACTTTCAGGCTTTCAGTTGTCGCGCTGGAAGGTGCCACTGCCGACTTTGGCGCTGGGGGTTGGCGGTCTGTTTGGGTTTCACTTTTTGCTGTTTGTGGCGTTGCGCCACGCGCCGCCGGTGCAAGCCAATCTGGTGAACTATTTGTGGCCTTTGTTGATGGTGGTGCTGGCCCCCGTTTTCTTACCCAACATGGCGTTGCGCCCGGTTCATATTGCAGCGGCACTGCTGGGCTTTGCGGGTGCCGCCGTGGTGATTTTGGGCGGTGCGGATGCCGGGTCTGTGGGCAGCAACGACTGGGGTTGGGCGTGGGGTTACTTGCCCGCGTTAGCGTCTGCTTTTATTTGGGCCAGTTATTCGCTACTCACCACCCGCGTGGCACCTTTTCCAACGTCGGCGATTGGCGGCTTCGCCTTGGTCTCGGGTTTGCTGTCTTTGTTGTGTCACGCGCTGCTGGAACCTGCGGCGCACCTGAGCGGGCGCGACGGTTTGTTGATTCTGGCGATGGGACTGGGGCCGATGGGCGCGGCTTTTTTTCTGTGGGATAAGGCGCTTAAATTGGGCGATGCGCGTCAGATCGGCATTCTCAGTTATCTCACACCGCTGGCGTCAACCGCCTTGCTGGTACTCACCAGCGGACGCCCGTTGACCTGGCCGATTACGCTGGCCGCCGTCATGATTATTGGTGCGGCCTTGTTGGGTGCGCGTGGCCGGTAGGGGCGTCGATTTCGAGTGGACAATCCGGTCATCTAAAACTTCCAAATTCGGCCCCCGTAGGGGCGTGGATTGAAACATGATTCAACTCACTGATATTCAAGCCGCCGCCGTTCGCCTACAAGGCCAACTGTTGCGCACGCCTTGCGTGGCGTCCCGCACGCTGTCGGACATCACCGGCGCGCAGGTGTTTCTCAAATTTGAGAATTTGCAATTCACCGCCTCGTTCAAAGAACGCGGTGCCTGCAACAAGCTGGCGCAACTCACGCCGCAGGAGCAGCAACGCGGCGTGATTGCGATGAGCGCGGGCAACCACGCGCAAGGCGTGGCTTATCACGCGCAACGGTTGGGGCTGCGGGCCGTGATCGTGATGCCGCGCTTTACGCCCGGCGTCAAGATCGAGCGCACACGCGGTTTTGGGGCCGAGATTGTGTTGCACGGCGACACGCTGGACGAGGCGAGAACCCACGCTTTGATGCTGGCAGAACAGCAGCAACTCGTCTTTGTGCATCCGTATGACGATGCCGACATCATCGCGGGCCAAGGCACGGTGGCGCTTGAAATGTTGCACGAGGTGCCCGACCTGGACACGCTGGTGATTGCCGTCGGCGGTGGCGGGCTGATCGCAGGCATGGCGACGGCGGCCACGGCGCTCAAGCCTGCTATTGAAATCATCGGCGTACAAACTTCGCGCTTCCCTGCCATGGTGAACGCGATCAAAGGCACGCAACATCCGCAAGGCAGTAGCAGCATTGCCGAAGGGATTGCGGTCGGCACGCCCGGCAAAATTTCGCAAGCCATCATTGTGCGCCTGGGTCTGGACTTGGTGCTGGTGGACGAGGGCGATATTGAACAGGCTATCGTCATGCTGCTTGAGGTGGAAAAAACGCTGGTCGAAGGCGCCGGCGCTGCCGGGCTGGCGGCCTTACTCAAGTACCCGGAACGCTTCAAAGGCAAGAAAGTGGGGCTGGTGCTGTGTGGCGGCAATATCGACCCGCTGCTACTGGCCGCCATCATTGAGCGCGGCATGGTGCGCGCCGGTCGGCTGGCCCGCATTCGCGTCAGTGCCCGCGACATTCCCGGCACGCTGGCCAAAATTACGGCGACTGTGGCCGAGGCCGGGGCCAACATCGACGAGGTGCATCACCAGCGCGCCTTCACCACGCTGGCGGCCCAGCATGTCGAGGTGGAGCTGGTCATTCAGACACGCGGGCCGCAGCACATTCAGGACGTTCTGGCCCAGTTGCAACGCGCCGGGCTTGAGGCGCATCTGCTTTAATCAATTGACCGGCGTAGTTTCAGCCCATCGCGCCAACAGCCCCTGGCCGCCCGCCCTATGCCGGTGTTCTTTTGGCGCTGGCGTGCGTAGAATTTGAGATGTCACAACCTCAAACATAAGGAACTGTCATGTCGCACCCTACCCCGCACGTTGAAACTCATGAGCCTGATCCGGTGGAAGCCGTGGTTCACGTCATGCCGATTGTTCTCCCTTTGGTGGGCGCGGTTTTGATGTTTCTACTGGCTTTTATTGCCGTCACCATGGCCTGACTGGCGTTTGTTTTCGGGTCAACGGCCTGCTGTGGCGTTGACTTTTGTACTTGAAGCCCTACCGGTTTTGCACAACTTTTTCCTGTAACCGGTTGGTAACTACTCGCCAAGCTCATAGAATCCTTAGCAACGCGTTACCCACGCGAGTCGATTTTTTGGTTGCCTACCCTTGCAACAACGCGAAATTACAACACCCGCGTAGTTCGCCTCTCTGCTGAAAAAACCGCTTTCTCAAAGTGAACGGCCAAGGCCTCAAGCCCCTTGCTTTCGTTCGTTTTGACAAACTGTTTTTTCATTCTGGAGTGACTCTATGAACTTACCCGTCCTGCAAGCCCTGAATTTCAAGGCCCCGAGTTTTGTTAAAAACGCGAAATTGATTGCCTGGGTGGCCGACATGGCCGCCCTCACCCAGCCCGCTGACATCTATTGGTGCGACGGCTCGGACGAAGAATATGCCCGTCTGTGTCAACAACTGGTGGCCAGCGGCACGTTCAAAAAGCTCAACGAGGCCAAGCGCCCCAACAGCTTTCTGGCCTGCTCTGACCCGAGTGACGTGGCCCGCGTGGAAGACCGCACCTACATCTGCTCCGAGCAACAAGAAAACGCCGGCCCCACCAACAACTGGATGGCTCCCGCCGATATGCGCCTTCTCCTGCAACAAGGTCAGGCGGATGGCACCAAAGCCCTGTTTGACGGCTGCATGAAGGGTCGCACCATGTATGTCGTGCCGTTCTCCATGGGGCCGCTGGGGTCGCACATTGCCCATATCGGCATTGAACTGACCGACAGCGCCTATGTCGCGGTTAACCAGAAAATCATGACCCGCATGGGCAAAGCCGTGTACGACGTGCTGGGCGCTGACGGCGACTTTGTGCCGTGTATGCACACGGTGGCGGCGCCGCTGCAAGCCGGTCAGGCCGACGTGAGCTGGCCTTGCAACAAGACCAAATACATTGTTCATTACCCCGAAACCCGCGAAATCTGGTCTTATGGCTCCGGTTACGGTGGCAACGCGTTGTTGGGCAAAAAATGCTTTGCGCTGCGTATCGCCTCCAACATGGGCCGCGACCAAGGCTGGCTGGCCGAGCACATGCTGATCTTGGGCGTGACCAATCCGCAAGGCAAAAAATACCATATCGCGGCGGCCTTCCCCAGCGCCTGCGGCAAGACCAACTTCTCGATGCTGGTGCCGCCCGCCGGTTTTGATGGCTGGAAAGTCACCACCATTGGCGACGACATTGCCTGGATCAAGCCGCACGCTGACGGCAAGATGTACGCCATCAACCCCGAAGCGGGTTACTTTGGCGTCGCCCCCGGCACCAACTTCCACACTAATCCGAACTGCATGGCCAGTCTGGACAAAAACGTGATTTTCACCAACGTGGCGCTCACCGATGACGGCGATGTCTGGTGGGAAGGCATGGAGAAAGACACTGGCGGTTTGCCCGCGCACCTGATTGACTGGCAAGGCCGCGACTGGACGCCCGAGATTGCGAAAACCACCGGCGCCAAGGCAGCGCACCCCAACTCACGCTTTACCGTGGCCGCCGCCAACAACCCGGCGCTCGACCCTGAATGGGATAACCCGGCTGGCGTGGCGATTGATGCGTTCATCTTCGGGGGGCGCCGCT
Source organism: uncultured beta proteobacterium (assembly GCA_903823025.1). Classification (GTDB taxonomy): domain Bacteria; phylum Pseudomonadota; class Gammaproteobacteria; order Burkholderiales; family Burkholderiaceae_C; genus Rhodoferax. Next base: position 29,813 of record CAIJRK010000044.1, on the reverse strand, counting down.
CCACCACCGTGCCACTGGTCACCGAAGCCCGCACCTGGATGGAAGGCGTTTACATGGCCGCCACCATGGGGTCGGAAACTACCGCAGCAGCGGTTGGCCAAATGGGCGTAGTGCGCCGTGATCCGTTCGCCATGCTGCCGTTTTGCGGCTACAACATGAGCGACTACTTTCAGCATTGGCTCGACATGGAGCACACGCTTGAAGCCTCCGGCGGCACGTTGCCCAGCATCTACTGCGTCAACTGGTTCCGCAAAGACGACGCGGGTCAGTTTGTCTGGCCCGGTTATGGCGAAAACATGCGCGTCCTCAAGTGGATGATTGACCGTCTGGAAGGCGCCACCCCAGGCGCGGCGCCAGGCCCGCAAGGCGTTGACCAGTTGTTTGGCATCAGCCCGACCTATGACGAAATCACCTGGACCGGGCTGGACTTCACGCCCGCTCAGTTCGACACCGTGACCCGGATCGACCCCGCCGCCTGGACGGAAGAACTCAAGCTGCACACTGAATTGTTTCAGCAACTGGCTTACCACCTGCCCAAAGAGCTGGAAGCCACCAAAGCACAGATCGAAAAGCGCTTGATGGCTTAACAGGTCAACGAGTGGCCGTAGCGAACGGCCATAAAAAAAGCCACCTTCGGGTGGCTTTTTAACGTCAGCGGCGTTGTGTTATTCAGCGTTCAGTACGCGCCATGGCGGCTGTCAACTCAGTCATCACGCGCGGGTCAGAGCGGGCAATGGCCCACAGACGCTGGTTTGCCCGGGTTTTAGCCACACGCACCGACCAAGCATCCAGCACGCCAACAAACGTGCCCGCCAACTTGCGCGCGGCACCGGCAAACAAAGCCAGCGCGCCAAACCCGACCAGCCACAAGGCGACCCAAGCCAGCATCAGGTGCCCGTCAACCCAGGTTTCAATCAGTTGATCAGCGACCACCACCAAGGCCGACACCATGGCGGCCAGCAGCATGGCGCTCAAGCCGCGTGCGCTGTCAAAGCCGGGGCTTCTGGGGCGCTCGGCACCATACACCGCTTCCGTGCGGAGTCCGGCTGAATGATGTGCCGATAAGCGGGGTTGTGGGGTGCTGGCCATGATGATTTATTCCTTGAATGCTCTACCAGAACGGTAGAGGCAGGGGGCGATTATTAGGGTTTACACTGATATTTCGCAAGTTTATCTTTGTGATGCCGTGTATTCATATCAATGATATTGCTCTAATGATGGCCATGAATCCAACCAACTTTCGCACGCTGGACTTGAACCTGCTCCGGGTTTTTGATGAGGTGATGACCGAACGCAGCCTGACCCGGGCCGCGCGCAAGTTGTCGCTCACGCAGCCCGCTGTCAGCAATGCCTTGCGCCGCTTTCGGGAAGCCATGGGCGACGAGTTAATCAAACGCGACGGTCAAACCATGACGCCAACGCCACGCGGCCTGGCGCTGTGGCCAGCTGTGCGCGAGGCGCTGCACCAGTTGCAAGAAGTCCTGATGCCCAACAGCTTTGTGCCCGCCCAGGCCAACACCACCTTTGTGCTGGCGATGGCCGACGCCACGGCGGCCAAACTGATGCCCGGTCTGGTCGAAGTGATGGACCGCGATGCCCCCGGCGTCTCCATCCGCGTGCTACCCCTCACCACGCGCGACCCGCGCCGCCTGCTCGATGAGGAGAGCGTCGATCTCGCCATTGGTTACTTTCCGTCCGCCACGGCTGACCTGATTGCACGCGGGCAGGCGGGCGAGTCGGTGGCCTATGCCCATCAGCGGCTCTACAGCGGCGAATATATGTGTGTGATGCGTCGCGATCACCCGCTGGCCGAAGGGCCGTTTACGCTGGACCGCTATTGCGAAGCCCGCCACATGCTCGTCAGTTTTTCCGGGCGGCCTTTTGGGTTTATTGATGCCGCCCTGGGCCTGCTTGGGCGCAAGCGCCGCATTGTGTTGACGGTCAATCAGTTTTTCACGGCGGGCAAAGTCGTGGCCAACTCCAACCTGCTGACCGTGCTGCCGCGCCATTTTGTGACGGCCACCGGCATGGCTGATCAATTGGTGCTGCGAGAACTGCCTTTTGCCGTGCCCACCGTTCAGGTGGACGCCCTCTGGCATCACCAGGTGCACCGCGTCAGCGCCCACGAATGGCTACGCGCCACGATTCTGGACGTGGCCCATTGCGCTTTTGCCCCGCGCAGCTATCTGACGGCACAATCGGCGGATGAAAATTCAGCTTCTCTCCGACTTGCACCTTGAAGTGCATCCGGCCTGGGCGCCTACACCCGCGCCGGGTGCCGATTTGCTGGTGCTGGCGGGCGACATTGGTTCCTACCAACCCGGCTCGCTGCTACAAGACCGCGACTTTGGTCTCACCCGGTTTTCTCCGAAAAATGGCTGGCCAACCCCTGTTTTTTTCGTACCCGGCAACCACGAATATGACGCCATGGACTTTGACAGCGGCCACGCCCGGCTGCAAGAAACCTGCGCCCGTCTGGGCATCACCTGGCTGGAGCGCGAAGTGGTGCTTTGGTCAGGCCCGCAAGCGCCACAAGACCCGCCCGTGCGCTTTATCGGCACGACGTTATGGTCCGACTTTGACGCCCTCGGCCCACCCGCCACGGCGATTGAAACCGCCACCGCCGGCCTGCTCATGCAGCAACTCAAAGCGCGCGACAAAGCGTTTCGTGCTGCTAACTTTTACCTCAAAAAAACCGGTAGCACACGCCACGGCGCACCCATGCTGGCCGCTGCTGTACGCGAGCAAGCGCTGGTCTGTCAGGACTGGTTGACAAAGGCCTTGGCGCAACCCTTTGAGGGGCGCACGGTCGTGGTCACTCACTTCGCGCCCAGCCTGTTGAGCGCCGACCCGCGTTACGGGCTGGCGCCTGGCACGGCCGGGTTTTGCAACGTGCTTGACCCGTTGCTGGCACAGGCGCAACTGTGGCTACACGGTCACTTGCACGCCCCTAATAATTACGTTAAAAACGGTTGCCGTGTTGTCGCCAACCCTTTGGGTTATGCCCGCAAAAACGAGCAATCGGCGTTTCAGAGCGCCGCTTGCATTGCGCTTTGAGAGGGCATCGCGGCCTTGGCTAAACTGCAGTTTTTATAAAAAAAGGAACCTCATGAAAATTCTTCTCGCCGTTGACGGCAGCCCCTACACCAAGAAAATGCTGGCCTATCTGACCACGCACGAGTTGTTCGTGTCAACGAACGATTACACCGTGTTCACGGTGCAACCGGTCTTGCCGCCTCGCGCCCGGGCGGCCGTGGGCAAGCAAATTGTGGATCAGTACTACAAGGACGAAGTCGAGAAGGTGCTGGCTCCGGTGACAAAGTTTTTATTGCGCCACGGTATCGACGCCAAAAGCAGCTGGAAAACCGGCCATGCGGGCGAGTCCATCGCCAAGTTTGCAGAGGCTGAAAACTTTGACCTGCTCATCATGGGGTCGCATGGTCATGGCACCTTGGTTAATCTGGTGTTGGGATCGGTCGCCACCGAGGTGTTGGCGCATTGCAAGACGCCCGTGTTGCTGGTGCGCTGATCGCGCGAGCGATTTAACGTTAGCGGGCGTTCAGCCCGTCAAAACAAGTGCTGAGAACCATATCCACAATTTGCTCGTTCTGGTACAGGCCGCCCATTTTCAGAAACTCCAGGACGGGGTCGCAGGCACGGGCAAAGAAGGTGTACAAAATGGCAATCGCGGGCAACGTCGGGTTCAGGTCACCGGCGGCTTGAGCGGCTTCAATCCATTGCCCGAGTTGGTCGCTAACCTCCATCAAGCCATCCATATAGTCCGTGTTCGCCATCAACGCGGCCCGCAACGTCGAGTTTTGGCTGGGCAGGGACGGCATGTCGCCCGCGAGTTTGACCTCCAGCGTCCAGCGCACCACCGCACGTAGCTTTGCCAGCGGTGTGCCTTGGGCAGGCAGCGCACTAATAAAGGCTTGTGCCCGACGCATGACCCGCACCATGGCGGCAGCGGCCAACGCCTCTTTGCTGGGAAAATGTTTATACAAACTGGCCTTGGCAATGCCGACTTGGGCGGCTACTTCATCCACCGTCATCGCTTCAAACCCTTTTTCAGCCAGCAATCGATTAACGGTCTGCACGATAGCCTCCTCGCGGGCTTTGAGCATTTGCAATTTAAACGAAGTTTTTTGAGGAAGCGTAGTGATAACGTTAAAATTCATTCGCAAATTTTAGCCAGCCGTGTCAGCCTTCAAGTCGTAAGGTTTTTTAGAGGGGGTGTTCTCTTGAGCCTCTTATGGAAAAATGTTTAAAAATGTTTAAATATTTCTATAAACTTTAAGTTTTAAAAACCTGAAAATTCGCGCTGTTTTGTCAGGAAGCAGGCTTAGGCTTACTCCTGAAGAAAAATTGTTAAGCCCCAGGCTGGTGGCTGGCGTGCCTCCCCCTATCAACGCCTTGTTCCTTCAGACTAATTCATCTTTTAAGAATCACATCAATGAATTTCAAAGACTTGAAAATTTCAACCCGGCTCACCTTGGCCTTTGGGATCATCGTGCTGCTTTCTTTTTTGTCCAACGGACTCGCGCTGCTGCAACTCAAGGGGATTCAATCCAACCTGGACAAAATTGTTCATGTGAATAACGTCAAGATTACGCTCCTCAACGAGATGTCTGACGCCGTTCACATCGTGGCGCGTGTGTTGCGCACTATCGTGTTGCGCACCAATGAAGCCGACATGGTCAAGGATGAACAGAAAATCGTGGCCGAGCGAGCCAAATATGCCAGGGCGCATGAAGCCCTGTCTCAGCTCGGTATCAGCGAGACGGGAAAAATCAAACGCGCCACCCTTGAGGCGGCTGTCGTCAAAGCTATGCCTTTGGACACGCAGGTTTTAAAGTTGGGCCGCGCTAACCTGACGGAGGAGGCCACCGCGCTGCTCTTGACGCAGGCAGAACCCGCCACAGACCTGTGGCAGGCCGCACTGGCTGACACCATCGCCTTTCAGGAAGACAACAATCAGCGCGAATACGCCGTGGCCGAGGCCGACTACAACACGGCCCGCAATTTGTTGATAGCCAGTTCTTTGGTGAGCCTGTTGGTCGCCTTGGGGCTGGCGTGGCTGGTGGTGCGCAGCATCGTGACGCAACTCGGCGGCGAACCCGGCGAGGTCGCGGCCTTGGCCGGGGCGATTGCTGATGCCAATCTCGACACCGTTATTCGTGTGCGCCCCGGTGACAGCACCAGCATCATCGCCGCCATGGCCCGGATGCAGCAGTCGTTATCGGGCATCGTGGCCTCGGTGCGGGGCAGCGCTGAAGGCGTCGCCTTGGCCAGTGCCGAAATTGCCCAGGGCAACAACGACTTGAGCGTCCGCACCGAAAGCCAGGCCAGCTCGCTGGAGGAAACAGCAGCGGCCATGGAAGAACTCAACGCCACCGTCAAACAAAATGCAGACAGCGCGCGCCAAGCCAACCAACTCGCCTTGAACGCCTCTGTGATGGCGATCAACGGCGGCGAAGTGGTGGCGCAGGTGGTGGACACGATGAAAGGCATTAATGAGGCTTCACGCAAAATCTCGGACATCATCAGTGTCATTGATAGCATTGCTTTTCAGACCAACATCCTGGCGCTCAATGCGGCGGTGGAGGCAGCCCGTGCGGGCGAGCAAGGGCGTGGTTTTGCTGTCGTCGCCACCGAGGTGCGCAGCCTGGCCGGACGTTCTGCAGAGGCGGCCAAGGAAATCAAAAAACTCATCGACACCAGTGTGGAGCGTGTCACGCTGGGTAGCACCCTGGTTGATGAGGCCGGGGTCACCATGACCGAGGTGGTGAGCGCCATTAAACGCGTGAATGACCTGATGGGCGAGATCAGCGCCGCCAGCAACGAGCAAAGTGCTGGCGTCTCTCAAGTTGGCGAGGCCGTGATGCAGATGGACCAGACAACCCAGCAAAACGCCGCCCTGGTTGAAGAGATGGCCGCCGCCGCGACGGGTCTGAAATCACAAGCCCAAGAGTTAGTGCAAACCGTGGCGGTCTTCAAGCTGGGTGGTGACAAGATGCAGCGTCCAGCCACACCCGTCAAGGCGCCGCCACGCAAGCCGTCTGTATCACCCCGGGCGAATTTGGTCCCTGTCCGGTCGACTAAACTGCTGGCATCCAAGCCCGCAGCGCTTAAAGAAAAATCTAAAACGGGAGCGGCTGCGAGGGAAGATTCTGATTGGGAAACCTTTTGAGTCGCCAAGACTTTTCATAAGTCGTGGCGCAAATCAAATAAGCTGAATAAAAAATGCAAGAAGCTAATATCGAAAAATCATTTTGTACGACCCGGGAGGCTGGTCTTTTGCTAGGCGTCTCGGTAGGTACGGTGCAGTTGTGGGTTGAAAGTGGCTTACTGCAAGCCTGGAAGACAGCGGGAGGGCATCGACGCGTGTTACGTGATTCAGTGGATCGTCTGTTGCACAAAAAACCAGTCTCGTCGGCGCTGGCGGCCAACACGGCCAAAGCCGCTGGTCCACGCCGCCTGAAGGTGATGGTGGTGGAGGATGATGCCAATCTATTACGGCTGTATCAAACCAACCTGTCACGCTGGCCCATGGGGCCTGAGGTGACGGTTATCAACAACGCCGTTAAAGCATTGTTGATGATAGGACGCCAATGCCCTGATCTGCTCATTGCCGACCTGCACATGCCCGGCATGGACGGCTTCAATATGTTGCGGGTCTTGCGCAACATTCCCGAGATGGCTAAAACGACCATCGTTGTGGTCACTGGGCTTGATACCGCTGATCTGACGAAAAATGGGGGTATTCCTGCTGACATTGAGGTGTTACCCAAACCTATTCCCTTTAACCGTCTGCTCGCCATTGCCACGGGTCTGGTGACCCAGAATAGTTTTCAGTTTCCACCCGCCTGAGTTGCCCCATGCTTCCTATTTTGATTGTTGACGACCACGCTGATATTCGTCGTTTACTCAGCGTCACTTTAGGAAAGGACTACACCATTCTTGAAGCGGAAGATGGCCTTGGTGCCCTGCAAGTCATTCAACAGCATCACCCCATGATTGTTTTGCTGGATGTCATGATGCCCGGCGAACTCAATGGTCTGCAGGTGCTTGATGCGATCAAAAACAATCCTAAAACACGCGATATTCTGGTAGCCATGGTGACCGCTCGCGGCCAGACGGCTGACAGTGACGAGGCCCGCAAGCGCGGTGCTGATGCCTATTTCATCAAACCCTTTAGCCCGCTTCAAGTGGTGGCTTGGGTCAGGAGCCAGCTGAATTGAGCCGTCCGGCGGGCAGGCCTTGGTCTTTTTTGTTTGCCCTTTGGGTCGGCGCTGGTCTTTTGATTTTTCTGACGTGGTGGCACGTCTTTAGCCTGGTCAGCGAGAGTTATGCCCGGGAGCAGGCGCTGGCCGAGCGTGACTTAGCCAACATCACCCGCCTCAGTCAAGAGCACGTTACCCGCACTTTGGGCCATATTGAACAGGTGATTCAGTTTGTTCAGTCGCGTTATCTGGAACGCGCAGACCGGCTCGACCTTAAGTCCCTGGTGGCCCAGAACGTGCGGGACGCAGCGATTTTTACCCAGGTGCGTGTCATGAACGCCCAGGGCCTGACGGTCTTGAGCGACCCGCCCATGACGGCGTCGCAGGATGTGTCCGGGCTTGACTACTTCAAAATTCACGCAGGGCGCAACGTCCCGACGCTCTATATTTCCCAACCGCAGGCTGATCGTGCCGGGGGCTTGTGGTCGCTTCACTTGAGTCGGCGTCTGAGTGCGCCCGACGGCAGCTTTGCCGGCGTGATTGTGGTTTCGATTGATCCGGCTTATTTCACCCGTTTTTATGCGGAACTCAAACTCGGCCAACAAGGGTTAATCGCCTTGTATGGCCTGGACGGGGTGGCGCGGGCACGCAAGGTCGGGCGTCAAGAGGCGTTTGGCGCCCAGGCGCTCACATCCCAATTATTTACGCGCCTGGCCAACGCCGAAATTTCGGGCGCCTACATTAATCGCTCGGTCGTCGATAGCGTTGAGCGGCTGTATCACTACCGCAAAATACCGGCCTACCCGCTGGTGGTAATCGCCGGGCTGGACACGCAGGACGTGTTTGTCAACCACTGGCGCACCCGCCATGCTTTGTGGCTGCAAGCCGCGTTGGTCAGTTTGCTGTTGTTGGCTTTGGCGGCGGTCTTGCACCGGCATTTACGCCTCATTCAGCGAAAAATTGCAGCCAGCCAGTCGGCTCAACTGTTGACACAGGAGCGCACGGAGCAGCTCAACGCCATCTTTGCCTTGAGTCCGGACGGTTTCATCTCGTTTGATCTGGCGCACCGTGTCAACTATGTCAGCCCCGCATTTGGGCGTATGTTTGCGCTGAGTTTGACTTCCCTGAAGGGGATGGATGAGACTGCTTTTTCAGCTTGGCTGGCCGCGCGCTGTATCACCGCGCCCACTTTTTCCGGGATCGCGCACTTGCGGGCCAAAATCACGCCGACGCAGCCCGATGTGCATGAAATTATTGAAATCAGCAACGAAGGCAAACGCATTTTGCAGGTTGGCCTGCGCTGCAGCGAGTCACGCATCGTGTCGCAGATTTTGTACTTCAGGGACGTCACGGCGGAGACCGAAGTCGATCAAATGAAGAGCGAGTTTCTCTCCACTGCTGCGCATGAATTGCGTACACCGATGGCCAGTATTTTGGGCTTTGCCGAGGTGTTGCTCACGCAAGAACTGGATGTGCAAACCCAGCAAGAGTTTTTGAACATCATCTACGAGCAGTCCAAGTTGATGGCTAATATTCTGGATGAGCTGCTGAATCTGGCCCGCATTGAAGCGCGTCGCAGCAAAGACTTCAACTACACCCAGGTGAACCTGCAAACTTTGTTGAGCGATATTGTCAAAGCCTTCAAGCGCCCGACGGGCCGGGAGGCCGCCCAACTGCTGCTGCCAGCGTCGCCCCTGTGCGTCACCGCTGATGCGGGCAAGCTGCAGCAAGCAATTGTGAATGTGCTCTCCAATGCCTACAAATATTCACCGGCAGGCGGGCCTGTGGTGATTGAGCTGGCCGTCAAGACCGAGGCCGCACAAGCGCCGCGCGCCGAAATTCTTATTAGCGACCAGGGCATTGGCATGACGCCGGCGCAATTGAGCCGGGTCTGCGAACGCTTTTACCGGGCGGACACCTCCGGCAAGATTCCGGGCACCGGCCTGGGCATGAGCATTGTTAAAGAGATTATTGAACTGCATCGGGGCGATCTCTCGATTGTCAGCACGCCCGGCCAGGGCACTCGCGTGAGTCTGAGTTTGCCGATGAGCTGAACGGCGTGCCCAAGCGCCGGGCGGTGAGACAACCGGGGCAGCCGTCGCCTTGTGTTATTTGTTTAAAAATAATAATTTCAACAAAAAATGTTGAACTGCTAAAATTTCTCCGCTTTTAAAGCACTCGCCTGAATCAGGCTTCTTTCTTCAGCGAACCCCCCACTATGCCTCTTAATCATCTCAAAATATCAACCAAACTGACCTTGTTGATAGGTTTTCTTGCCGCCTTGTTGGTGCTGGTGGGGAGTCTGGGTTTGTACGGAATGCGCCAAAGCGACCAGGCGCTTAACCGCGTTTATGCGGACCGTACCGTGGCGATTGAGGAGCAAGGAAAAATTCTGTATTTGATGACTCGCAACCGTCTGATCATCTCCAACACGCTGATTCACCCGACCCCGGAGCGCATCCGTGACTACACGGCGGAGGTGGCGGCCAACGCGGCCGAAATCACGACTCTGTGGCAGGCGTATTTGAGTACCGATCTGCCGCCTGACGAGCTGCAGCTCGCCCAGCTGTATGCCGAGAAACGCCAGCAGTTTGTGCAAGAAGGCTTGCTGCCTACCGTCGCGGCGCTGCAGGCCTACAACCTGCCCGAGGCGCGCCGACTGGTGCTGGAGCAAATTGACCCCCTGTTCAGTGCTGCCCAAGCCCCCATGACGACCTTGATGGCGCTGCAAATCAAGATGGCCCAAAAAGAATTTACCGAGGCCAGCATCCGCTCGCATACCTTGCAGTGGTGGGGTCTGGCCTCTATCGTGTCGGGTATTTTGTTGGCGGTTCTTTTTGGTCTGGCCTTGATACGCCACATGACCCGTGCGTTGAACCAAGCGGTGCGTATCAGCGAAGCGGTGGCTTTGGGCAATTTGACCGAAAGCATTCCAACCGGGGGTCACGATGAAATAGCGGCGCTGATGCGCGCCTTGTCCAACATGCAAACCCGCCTGGCCGCTGTGGTGACCCATGTGCGCCAAGGCGCCGAAGGGGTGGCCGCCGCCAGTGCCGAAATCGCGCAAGGCAACAACGACTTATCGGCACGCACCGAGCAACAAGCCAGCGCGCTTGAAGAGACGGCAGCGTCCATGGAGCAACTCAGCGCCACTGTTAAACAAAATGCGGACAACGCGCGCCAAGCCAATCAACTCGCCCTGAGCGCCTCCACGGTGGCCATCAAAGGCGGTCAAGTGGTGGGGCAGGTGGTGGACACCATGAAAGACATTGATGCGTCCTCCAAAAAAATATCGGACATCATCCAGGTTATTGACGGCATCGCTTTTCAGACCAACATTCTGGCCTTGAACGCTGCGGTGGAGGCTGCCCGTGCGGGTGAACAAGGCCGTGGTTTTGCCGTGGTGGCCATGGAAGTGCGCAGTCTGGCCGGGCGCTCTGCCGACGCCGCCAAGGAAATCAAACAACTCATCAACGCCAGCGTCGAACGCGTGGAACAGGGCAGCTTGCTGGTGGATCAAGCCGGTCTCACGATGACCGAAGTAGTGAACGCCATCAAACGCGTGAATGACCTGATGGGCGAGATCAGCGCCGCCAGCACCGAGCAAAGTTCCGGCGTCTCCCAAGTCGGCGAGGCGGTGACGCAAATGGACCAGGCAACCCAGCAAAACGCCGCGCTGGTTGAAGAAATGGCTGCCGCTGCGAGCAGTCTGAAGGCCCAATCGAATGAATTGGTGCAGGTGGTGGCGGTGTTCAAACTCGGCACCGAGAGTCAACAAGGTCGTGTCGAGTTGTTTGGTGACCGTGTGCCGCCCAAGGCGCGCCCGCCTGTGCGTGTCGCCGTCAAACCTGCCCAACCGTTCAAGCTAATCAAACCCGTCAAGCCTGTTAAATCCGTCAAGTTCACACAAGCTGTGAAACAACTGCCTGCCAAGCCAGTCAAACCTGTCAAACCCGCCGCCGGGGACGACTCGGACTGGGAAACGTTCTAAGCCATCAGGCGACACGGGCGGCACAGACAACCCGCCCGAAAGAAGGCGTGGTTGACAGTCTTGAAATGATTCAACCCAGGTTTAATACATGAGAATTTTCCGAAGCGACGGGCGCTTTCCGCCGCTGTTTGACCGCCGCAACTCTGCTGCGTGGGCGGTGTTGATCCTGGGTCTGCTGTTCACTTGGGGGAGCTGGTTGGGCTTTACCTCGCAAGTCACAAAAAATGCCCGCCAGCAGTTTGAGTTTCATGTGGCTGACGTGACCAACGCCATTGAGGCGCGGCTGGATCAGCAAGCCCAAATTCTGTTGGGCGGTGTCGGTTTGTTTGAGTCGAGTGCGTCGGTGGACCGTGCGCAATGGCGTACCTACGTTGAGCGCCAGAGTCTGTCGCGTAACTTTCCGGGTCTGCTGGGCATGGGCTACAGCCCACTCATTTTGCCCGCTGCCTTGCCTGCCCACACGGCCAGCGTTCAAGCTGAAGGTTTTCCGGACTACCAGGTTTGGCCGACAGGGCGGCGTGATCTCTACACCGCCATCATGTTTCTGGAGCCTTTTTCAAATCAGAATGCCACGGCTTTTGGCTACGACATGTTCTCGGAGCCGAGCCGGGCACGGGCCATGCGCCGCGCGGGCGAAAGCGGTGACGTGGCGATGACTGGCAAAGTCAGACTGATACAAAAAAACAAGGAGGCAGGGCAAGTGGGGTTTTTGATGTACATGCCGGTTTATCGCAAGCATCAAACGCTGGCCACTCCGGCCCAGCGGTGGGCGGCTTTGCAGGGCTTTGTGTACAGCCCGTTTCTCATGAATGACTTGATGCGGGGCATCCTGGGCGAGCAAAAGCAGGAGATCAGATTTCGTATTTACGATGGCGTAGGGGCACGTCTTGAGACCTTGCTGTACGACTCCAAAGAAGATGCACCCCGGGTAAAAGACGTCGCGCTTGCCGAGGCCGCCTTTACAACCACCCGGTTTCTTGAACTTAAGGGCCACTGGTGGACGCTTGAACTGCAAAGCCGCCCGCAGTTTGAGGCCGTCTTCAATACGCTGTGGGCCCGTGGCCTCTTGATCGCCGGATTTTTGGGCAGTGTGCTGCTGTTTGTGCTGGTGTGGTTGCTGAGTTACCGGCGTGTGCAAGCGGTGGTGCTGGCCGAAAAAATGACGCTTGAAGTGCGTCTCAACGAGGCGACCCTGATTTCAAATGCCGCCCGCCTGCAGTCGATTCTGGACACGGTCGCTGACGGCATCATCAGCATCGACGCCCAAGGGCGGATTGAAAGTTTCAATCCGGCCGCCGAGCGTATTTTTGGCTATACCGCGCAGGCCGTCATTGGGGCCAACATCAAAATGCTGATGCCCGAGCCTGACCACAGCCTGCACGACACGTATCTGGCGAACTACCAGGCGACTTCGGCACCCCGCCTTATCAAGGTGGAGCGCGAATTGACGGGGCAGCGCCAAGACGGCAGCACCTTCCCCATGGAACTGGCCGTCAGCGAGATGCGGGTGCAGGGCGGGCGTTATTTCACGGGCGTTGTGCGCAACATCACGCGGCGCCACCAGGCGGATCAGGCGCTGATTGACGCCCGCAATGCGGCCAACCAGGCCAACCAGGCCAAGTCTGAATTTCTCGCCAACATGAGCCATGAACTGCGCACGCCGCTGAACGCCATTCTTGGCTTTGGTCAGCTCCTGACCTATGACGCCCAACTGTCCGAAGACCATCGGGACAGTGTGCAGGAGATTCTCAAGGCCGGTCACCATCTGCTGGAACTGATCAACGACGTGCTCGATTTGGCCAAGGTTGAATCGGGTCACATTGACTTGGTGCTGGAGCGCGTGAAGGTCGCGCCCTTGGTGGACGAATGCCTGAGTCTGGTGGCGCCGCTGGCCACTCAAGGTCAGATCACGCTCAGTCATACGGTGTTGAGCGCGTCTGTCATGTGGGCGGATCGCCTGCGCCTGAAGCAGGCCTTGCTGAACCTGATCTCCAACGCCATCAAATACAACCGGGTGGGCGGCAGCGTCACGATTGATGTTCAGCTGCAGGGCTTGCAGGGGCTGCGTCTTCGGGTCACGGACACGGGCCTGGGGATTGCGGCTGAACATCACGCACAATTGTTTCAGCCCTTTAACCGTCTGGAGGCCGAGCACAGTGAAATTCAGGGCACCGGCATTGGCTTGACTATTACCCGACAAGTTGTGGAAAGGATGAGCGGAAAGGTCGATTTTTCAAGTGAATCAGGTGTTGGCAGCATCTTCTGGATAGACTTGCCGCGCTGCGATGTGAGAACCTGAAAAACAAAATAAACAAAAGAAAAGATGATGACTCCTTCTTTACTCGATGAACGTATTTTTATCGTCGATGACGAACCCGCCAACCTCAAGTTAATGAACAAGTTGTTGCGTGCGCAGGGCTATCGGCATGTGACGCTGGTGAGTGACCCACGCGAGGTTGTGGGCTTGTATCAAGCCAACCGGCCTGATTTGATTTTGCTCGACATCAACATGCCCCATCTGGACGGCTACGAGGTTCTGGAACAGCTCAAGGCGCTGAACGATCCGTTAATGCCGCCGGTTGTTTTTATTACCGCCCAGCATGGTCAGGCTTTTTTGCTGCGGGCGCTAACGGCAGGTGCGCGCGACTTCATCACCAAACCTTTTGACTACACCGAATTAGTGATGCGCGTACGTAACTTGCTGCAAGCGCAACTGGCACACCGCCTGATGTACGACCAAAAAGAGGTGCTCGACCGTATGGTGCTGGCCCGCACCGAAGAGCTGCGCCGGACTCAGCTGCAGGTGGTGCAACGCTTGGGCATGGCCGCCGAGTACCGTGATGAAGAAACCGGCAGCCACATTTTGCGCATGAGCTATATATCGGCCCTGCTCGCCCGCGCGATAGGCTGGAACGAGACCCACTGCGAGCTGATGCTGCACGCCAGCCCGATGCACGACGTTGGCAAAATTGGTATTCCGGATGCCATTTTGCTCAAGCCCGGCCCGTTTGAGCCAACCGAGTGGGAGATCATGAAAACCCACGCCACTATCGGCGCGAAATTGCTTGACGGTGACGACTCCGATCTGATGCGCATGGCCTGCGAGATTGCCCGTACCCACCACGAAAAATGGGATGGCAGCGGCTATCCGAATGCTTTGGTGGGCGAGGCGATTCCGCAAGCGGGGCGCATTGCTGCGCTGGCCGATGTTTTTGACGCCCTGACCTCTGAGCGACCCTATAAAAAGGCTTGGACCGTCGAGGCTGCGGTGGACTTGATCAAGTCCAACAGCGGCAAACACTTCGACCCGGCGCTGGTGCGCGTGTTCTTGCAGGAACTGCCGGGCATTGTGGTCATCCGCGAGCGCTACGTGTAGCGAAGGCGATTTTGATAAGCAACAAGTCAGTCGAATCCAGGGCGCTATAAGCTGGCGAAAAAACTGGAGGTTCTTCATGCAGTCCGTGCGTCAACCCGCCGTTGCAGGCGCCTTTTATTCAGGGCAGCGTGCTGCTTTGTCAGCCGAGGTTATGGCCTTGCTGGCGGCGGCAAAGCCCGACCCTGGGTTACATACGACGCTGCCAAAAGCGCTGATCGTGCCTCATGCCGGGTATGTCTATTCGGGGGCGACGGCGGCACGGGCTTATGCCCGTTTGGCCGCCGGTCGCGACACGATTCGACGCGTGGTTTTGCTGGGTCCGGTGCACCGGGTGCCAGTTCGCGGACTTGCTTTGCCCGGCGTGGCGTTCTTTGCCACGCCCTTGGGTCACATTGAAATAGATCAGGCGGCCATTGACCTGCTGACAGACTTGCCGCAGGTGGTGGTGAGTTCGCCCGCTCATGCCATGGAGCATTCGCTGGAAGTGCAGTTGCCGTTTTTGCAGTCGGTGCTGGCAGACTTTAAATTGCTGCCGTTGGCGGTGGGCGACGCCACCCCTGCTGAAGTCGCCGAGGTGCTGGAGGCGCTCTGGGGTGGGCCTGAAACGCTGATCGTGATCAGTTCTGACTTATCCCATTTTTTGCCCTACCGAACCGCACAGGCCGTTGATCAAAAGACCGTGCAAACTATGCTGGCCCTGGAGGCCCAACTCACGCACGAACAAGCCTGTGGCGGTACCCCTGTTAACGGCTTGCTGCTGGCCGCTAAACACCACCACCTGCAGCCTCAATTGCTGCAACTTTGCAACTCAGGCGACACCGCCGGTGACAAAGGACGCGTCGTCGGCTATGCCTCTCTGGCGTTGACAGCGCGACATCCGCATGAGCACTGAAACGCGCCCACGCGGCCCGATGTTGCTGTCCATTGCCCGCGCCGCTATCACCGCCGCTTTGGGGGGTGTGCCCAAGGCGGACGAGGCCGCGCCTGAGCACGCCGCCTGGTTACAAGAGCCGGGCGCCACGTTTGTCACGCTGACGCGGCAAGGGCAGTTGCGCGGCTGCATTGGCACGCTGGAGGCGCACCGCACCTTGCTGGCCGATGTCAAGGCCAATGCGGTGTCTGCCGCTTTGCGTGATCCACGTTTTGCGCCGCTCACGCTGGCGGAACTGGCCACCACCCGCATTGAAGTCTCGCTGCTGTCGGCCATGCAGCCCATGCCGTTTGAAAGCGAAGCGCAGGCTTTGGCGCAACTGCAGCCCGGCGTGGATGGTGTACTGCTTGAATTTGAGCATTTCCGCAGCACTTTTTTGCCGCAGGTTTGGGCGCAACTCCCGACGGCTAAAGCGTTTATGGCCCGCCTCAAACAGAAGGCGGGTTTGCCGCCGGACTTCTGGGCACCCCGCCTGCGCCTGTATCGCTACAGCGTGCACAAATGGCAAGAACCTGAGAGATCATGATGCAAGAATCCAGCTATCCGGCACGTTATTGGCACGCGCTTGCAGACGGTCGCCTTCAGTGCGATTTGTGTCCGCGTGATTGCCGCCTGCATGAGGGCCAGCGTGGCGCCTGTTTTGTGCGCGCCCGCCAAGGCGACCACATGGTTCTCACGACCTATGGACGCTCCTCGGGCTTTTGTATTGACCCGATTGAGAAGAAACCGCTGAATCACTTCTACCCGGGCAGCAGCGTGTTCTCGTTTGGCACGGCGGGCTGCAATTTAGCCTGCAAGTTTTGTCAGAACTGGGACATCAGCAAGTCACGCGACATGGATCGTTTGATGGATCAGGCCTCCCCTGAAACAATTGCCGCCGAAGCCCTTAAATACGGCTGCAAGAGTGTGGCTTTTACCTACAACGACCCGGTTATTTTTGCCGAGTACGCCATGGATGTCGCCGATGCCTGTCATGCGCTCGGGGTGCAAACGGTGGCGGTCACGGCGGGTTATATGCATGACCAGCCCCGGCGTGATTTCTACGCCAAAATGGACGCGGCCAATGTCGATTTAAAAGCCTTCTCCGATGACTTCTACTTCAAGCTGACCGGCTCACATCTACAACCTGTGCTGGACACACTGATCTACCTCAAACATGAGACGCGCGTGTGGTTTGAGATCACTACGCTGCTCATTCCGGGTCACAACGACACCGACGAGGAGATCACCGCGATGTGCCGTTGGTTAATGAAAGAAATCGGGTCTGATGTGCCGCTGCATTTCTCCGCTTTTCACCCCGACCATAAGATGCCCGATGTGCCTGCCACCCCGCCCGCCACCCTCATCCGGGCGCGCCACATAGGCCTTCAGGAGGGGCTGCAATTTGTGTACACCGGCAACGTTCACCACGAAGCGGGTGACACCACCTCTTGTCCCGCTTGCCACACGGCTCTGATCGTGCGGGACTGGTATCAGATCAAACAATACCGGCTGACCGCCAGCGGCCACTGTCCAGCTTGTGACGCCGTGATCGCGGGCCGGTTTGATGCGCAGGCGGGTACTTTTGGCTGCAAGAGAATTCCTATTGCCATGGGCCGGGTTTAGGCACATCTTCACACCTCGCATGATGACTACAACATTTGAAACACAGGTCAATATCCCCGTTGACACCGTCGCGATGGAGGGCCTGCTGGCGTTGCCGGAGAAGGCCCGGGGCTTGGTGCTGTTTGTCCACGGCAGCGGGAGCAGTCGCTATAGTCCGCGCAACAATGCGGTGGCACGGATGCTGCACACCAAGGGCGTCGGGACGCTGGCGCTGGACTTGCTCTCCCTCGCAGAAGACCTCGACTACCAAACCCGCTTTGACATTCCGTTATTGACGCATCGGCTGTTGGTCGCAACTTGTTGGGCCAAGTTAAATCACGTCACACAAACGCTGCCTATTGGCTATTTGGGTGCCAGCACGGGCGCGGCAGCGGCCTTGCAAGCCGCCGCTGCTTTGGGGCAGGATGTCTGTGCTGTCGTCTCACGCGGCGGGCGACCCGACTTGGCGGGTAGTCATGATTTAGGCAAGGTAACTTGTCCTACCCTGCTGCTTGTGGGGAGCTGTGATGAAGACACTTTAGCGCTGAATCGGGAGGCCTATGTTCGACTTCAATGCAGCAAAGAACTGAGCATTGCCGCCGGTGCAACCCACTTGTTTGAGGAGCCGGGAACCCTGGATGAAGTAGCCCGCCAGGCCGCGACCTGGTTTGGTTATTACCTCAATGCGCATTCAAAATAGCGATGACCTCAGCGTCGTCAATCTGCGGAAAATATGGGTAGAACTGCCCCACGGCCTGAAAGAAGTCAGGTACGTTCAGGCACACCATTTCATCTACCCGTAGCGTTATTTTTTCCAGCGTATCGGCGGGCGCAACCGGCACGGCACAGACCAACCGGGCCGGGTAACTCGCACGCAGACCATGCAGCGCGGAGATCATGGTGGCCCCGGTTGCCAAGCCATCATCGGCCACGATGTCGAGGCGACCCGTGGGGCTGATAGGGGTGCGCGCAATTTGCGCACTAAAACGACACCCAATTCACCACCCCGTTGATCTGCAATCATCTTCCCTATAGGCACAGCACCCCTCGAAATCGCCAGAACCAAAGGATTCTTGCCTTTGTATTTTTTGAGTTTTTCAGCCAACAGGTCAGCCGCTTCAGCACGATCACAAAACATGGTGCGACTATGCCTCATCGACTTGTCAACAAGCTGCATGATTCCTACTTTGATCAGCTCTTTAGCTAATCCAGAAAAATAAGGCGTCAAGGTATAAACAAACTAAATTCTGAATCATGGCTCCTATAACGCATTGATTTTTCTCAAAACACAGGAGGCAGTAGCGACTATTCTAAAAACCTTGTTTTGAATTAACAGGAGCCAGAATGAAGACGGATTTGGACATTAAAAATGACGTGTTAACCGAGCTTTCATGGGATCCGCTGGTGCCTGAAGCACGCATTGGTGTGGCGGTTCATGAGGGGGTGGTGACTTTGACGGGTCATCTCGATTCCTATGCTGAAAAAGTTGCAACCAAGCGGGCGGCAGAACGTGTCGCGGGGGTGAAGGTGCTGGCCGTAGAACTCGATGTGATTCCTACCGGGGTTCATCAGCGTAGTGACACTGAAATTGCGCTGGCGGTAGAACACGCCTTGAGTTGGAGCACCTCGGTGCCGCAGGGCCGGGTTAAAGCGACAGTAGAAAAAGGATGGGTCACTTTGAGCGGTGAGCTTGACTGGAATTTTCAAAGGCGGGCGGTTGAGCGCATAGTTCGCCCCCTCAAGGGGGTTGTGGGCGTCTCGGACAACGTCCGGCTCAAGACGCTGCCTGTGTCGAGCAACTTGTCCAGCCGAATTCAGGAGGCCTTGATGCGCCAGGCGGTGCGCGAGGCCAAACGGATCGAAATCTCAATGGATGGCAGTGTCGTCACCTTGCGTGGTCATGTGCATTCCTGGGCGGAGCGCAGTGCCGCTGAGGGGGCGGCCTGGTCAGCCCCCGGTGTGAGTCGCGTGAACAATGAAATGACGGTCGAGTCCTAGTACACGGGGTGGCGGTCTCTTGCCATGTCTGCTGCAAATCAGTTGCCTTGGCCGTTGATCGGGCGCGGCAATCATCGCGTTGTTTTTAGGTCGCTGAGGGTGCTAACTTTGTTTAAGGCAGTTGAAAACTGCCAAAGGAGGTCTGCATGACGCGAAAAAAAATTCGCTGGTTATTGGTCGGGGTGGGACTGGTTGTTGCGGCCACGGCGGCAGCCTTGACTTTCTATACCTAGCAAGAGGTTACCAAAGGCGCCAACGAGGCGGTATGAGAAGTGCAACTTCAACCACAGTACACTTCACGCAGGAGAGACCCCCCATGACACTGCAGTACCAGCTCAAAGAAGGAAAATACCATTTGTATGATCTGAGCACGCCTGCCAGCAAAATCACGGGGGAATATCGTTTGCGCCTGAGCACGGATAACGTCGCCATTGCTTTTGATTTCAGCACCGGGTTGCTGCACGAACATGGCAACCCCGTGCGCATTTATTCCTGGGCCACGACGGCCCGGCGCCGCCTGCGCGCTGCAGGAGCGCTCGACAGTGCCAATGACATTGTGGTGGTGTCCGGCCCGCTGCCAGTGGACGAGATCAACAAATGCCTGCGCATTGCGGGCTATTGCCGCCGACTGTTCAAGCGGCTGGCGACCCTGCCACACGGCAAATTCTTACCCCCCAAGCCGGTTTGAAGTAGAAGCCACCGGTCAATTTTTCAAAGCCGATTTGTAGCGGCTTTTTCAATGCACACACTTGAACAACTCCACTCCGGCCAACTGGCGGGCATCCGGCGACTGACTTTGGCGTGTGGTCTGCACGAATTTCCACGCGAGATTTTTGATCTTGCTGACACGCTGGAAATCCTCGACCTCTCTCACAACCAGCTCTCAGCCCTGCCCGATGACCTGCCTCGGCTGCAGAAGTTGCGCATTCTGTTTTGTTCCGACAACCCTTTTACCGAGTTGCCCAAAGTTCTCGGGCAGTGTGCGCAACTCACCATGATCGGCTTCAAAGCGAACCAAATTCGGACGGTGCCCGGCGAATCGCTGCCCGCCGCGTTGCGTTGGCTGGTGCTCACCGACAACCAGATTGATGCACTGCCCGGCGAGATCGGGCGCTGCACCCAGTTGCAAAAGCTCATGCTGGCTGGCAACCAATTGCGGGCCTTGCCGCCCGAGATGGCGGCTTGTACCCGGCTGGAATTGCTACGCATCTCGGCCAACCGTTTAGCTGAACTTCCTGAATTCTTGCTCTCGTTGCCGCGATTGTCTTGGTTGGCTTATGCCGACAATCCGTTCTGCGAGAACCGGGAGCGCGCCGCTTTATCCGAGACGCCTATCGCCCCTATTCATTGGGACAACTTGCAGCTTCAACATCAATTGGGTGAAGGCGCGTCCGGCGTGATTCATCAAGCGCAATGGCGGCGCAGCGAGGACGTGCAGCCCGTGGCGGTCAAGCTTTTCAAGGGCGATGTCACCAGCGACGGCTTGCCGCGCTCTGAAATGGCGGCCTGCATCAGCGCGGGCGGTCACGCGCACCTGATCCCGGTTCTCGGCCAAGTGGCGGGGCATCCGGCCAGCGCGCACGGAATGGTGATGGCCTTGATTGATCCGTGTTTTCGCAATCTGGCCCATCCGCCCAGCCTGGATTCCTGCACCCGCGACCACTATGCGTTGGACGCCATTTTTGACCTGCGCACCGCGATTCGGCTGGCGCTCGGTATCGCCTCGGCGGCCCGGCATCTGCACGCGCAAGGCCTCATGCATGGCGATTTGTATGCGCACAATATCTTGCATGACGGTCAAGCGACGGCGTTGCTGGGAGATTTTGGGGCGGCTTCTTTTCTGGCGCCAGAAGATCAGCGACAAGCTCACGCGTTACAACGTCTTGAAATCCGCGCCTTTGCCTGCCTGCTTGAAGAGCTGCTTGAGCGCTGTAACGCACCGACTGACGCGCCTCAAACGCTGGCGGCACTGACCCATTTAAAAACTGCCTGCTTTCAGGAAACAACGAACACGCGCCCACTTTTTGGCGAGGTTGAACAGGTTCTGATGACGCTGGCCCGAGACCAATAAGCGTCAGCGACCCTTCGACCCTTACGCGTCCCGCAACACCGCCAGGCAACGTTCTCGCTCCTTGTCCAGCAGGCGCCCGGCAGCGTCTGGTGGCACGCCCAGGGTTTCCAGCACCGAGCCGGTCAGCTTCAGGCTTGACTCCAGCGTTTCGGGCACTACGATGGACGCCCCGGCATTGAGCAGCTTGAGTGCGTGAGTTTCATCACGGGCACGGGCAATAATTTTCAGCTTCGGCATCAGACTGCGCACACCGCGAGCGGCATAAATTGCCGCCGAGGTGTCATCCATCGTCAACACCACGGCGCGGGCGCGTTCCAGCTTGAGCTTGTGGAGCAACTCGGGACGGCTGGCGTCACCAAAGATTACCTGCATCCCGGCAGCGCGGTGACGGGTTAGCAATTTGGGGTTGTGTTCAATAGCCACAAACGGGACACCCTGCCCGGCCAGCATTTGCCCGACCATCTGGCCCACGCGGCCATAGCCGGCAATGATGACGTGGTCGTGCAGCTCGCCCAACTCGGCCTCGTCGGGTAACTCAAACCGACCCAGCTTCAGATCGACCCAGTCGCCCAGTTGCTGCCCGACGCGGGCGATAAGCGGCGCCACCAGCATGGAAAGCCCCACCACAATCAGCATGAACTGGCTCACGTCACGGGGAAGCAGGTTAAAGGACAGCGCCAATCCAATCACAATAAAAGCAAACTCGCCGCCTTGACTGAGCAGCAGCCCGCCCTCCACGGCGCGTCCCCAGGACAAGCCAAACAGGCGCAGCAGCCCTGAAATCAGCGTGCCTTTGATCAAGTACAGACCGACCACGGACAGCGGCATCCACAACGGCGCCACCAGCAGCGCCCGCACGTCGATGTTCATGCCGACCGATAAAAAGAAAAGGCCCATCAGCAAGCCCCGAAACGGCTCAATCGTCACCTCGACTTCATGGCGAAATTCGGTTTCGGCAATGATCAGGCCCGCCAGCAAAGCCCCCAGCGCCATCGACAGGCCCGCCGCCCAAGTGAGCGCGGCCACGCCCAGCGTCGCCAGCAACGTGAGCGCCATAAAGGTGTCGGGTTGATGGCTGGCGGCAATCTGGTGAAACAGTGGGCGCACCACGCGCCGCCCCACCAGATAAATCACCAACACCGTGAACACCCCCTTGAGAGCGGCAACGCTGAGGAGTTCGCCAAAGCTGCTCCCCGTTGAAGGTTCACCCAAAATGCTGATCAGCACCAGCAGCGGAATCACGGCCAAGTCCTGAAACAGCAGGATCGAGAACGAAGCCTGACCCATGGGTGAACCGAGTTCATGGCGCTGACTAAGGAGTTGCATGACGATGGCGGTTGAAGAAAACGCCAGCACCAGCCCCAAAATAACGGAGGCCTCAAGGCCGTTCCCAAAGCGCCATGCCAACGCCCCAATCACCAGCGAGGTCAGCACCACCTGCAAACTGCCCATGCCAAACACCAGTCGGCGCATCAACCACAAACGGTTGATTGACATCTCCAGTCCAATCATGAACATCAAAAAGATGACGCCCAACTCTGCCAGCACCTCCACGCCCTCCAGCCGTGAGAAGGTGACATACGTCAACCACGGCCAGTCGCTGCTCAAGCTCGCCAGTCCATAAGGCCCGAGCAGCGTGCCCACGGCCAAAAAGCCCAACACCGGGTTGATGCGCAAACGTGCCAGCAGCGGCACGAGCACGCCCGACAACGTTAAAAAGAGAATAATTTCTTTTAAAAAGGGGAAGGCGCTATGTGTTTCCATGAGGCTGATTGTCGTTGCTGGGTGTTTGCGCGACTATTTGAGCGACGTATTTAAATACGCTGTTTTTAACAGCTAAAGCAACCCCTCAATCGGCAGCCACGACATCACCACCACCCCCAGCCGAGATAGAACGCCCGCCTTGGGTTCGCTGCTGTAGTGAATGTCGCCAGTCTCTGTTTGTTCAATCCATTCAAGCGCCCCGCTGCTTGTCAGGCGGACTTCATAGGCGTGTTTTGACAATTCCTTGTCAAGCAGGTCTGACAGACCACCGGCCAAAGTGGCACTCTCCACCACCAGCCCCATTTCGGTGTTCAGCTCGATGGAGCGGAGATCAAGATTGAAGGAGCCAATAAAAATGCTTCGGCGATCCACGGCGTAGGTCTTGCCATGCAAACTGGCCGCCGAACTGCCAATCAACTTTTTGTGAACCTTGAATTCCTCAGACGAGTTGCTTGTCTGCGCATCAGGCTTTATTTCAAAAAGCCGGACTCCGGCCTTGAGCAAGGCCTGGCGACGCTTGGCATAACCGGCGTGGACAGCAATCACGTCGGTGGAGGCCAGCGAATTGGTCACCACCCGAATCTTCAAACCACGTTGGGCTTCTTGCACCAGCACGTCTGTGCCCGCTTGTCCCGGCACGAAGTACGGCGACACGATGTCCAACTGCGACTGCGCGCCGCCCAAAGCCGTAACAAGCTGGTCAATGAGGGCTTCGTTTTTTTCCAGCGCCCGTTGTGCTTTGGCCGGGGGGTCGTAAACCAATTGCACCGGAACCCACGCCAGTGGCAACTTTTGGTTGACCAACCGTTCCACCACCTCCGCTTGTCGCACGGCCTCCACGTAGCTTTGCGATTCGGCGGCCCCATTCAACTCGGCATAGCGGGCTGCCAAACTCTCCAGTGCTTGCTTGGTGGCGGGGCTGGGGAATAAGTCAAAAGGGTAAGCCAGCTCACTGTTCCAGTACGCATCAAAAGCCGTTGAGACCTCTTTTGTCACGGGGCCGACGGCGAGCAAATCAACATCGGCGAAATCCAAAATCGGGTCGGCGCCAAAGTAAGCGTCGCCTATGTTTCGGCCACCCACAAGGGTGGCTTGCGCGTCGGCGGTCAGGGATTTGTTGTGCATCCGGTGGTTGACGCGTCCGAAATCCGTCAGATAACCCAAGGCCTTGAAACGGCGCTGGGCAAAAGGGTTGAAGACCCGCACTTCTATGTTGGGGTGTTGGCCCAAAGAAGCGAGATCAGCGTCCAGACCCGAGATGCCGTTGTCGTCCAGCAGCAGACGAACGCGCACGCCCCGATTGGCGGCACGCAAAACCTCATCAAGCAGAAGTCGTCCTGTGATGTCTGCGTGCCAGATGTAATACTGAATATCGAGTGAGCGCTCTGCCGTGCGCATCAGCAACACCCGCACGGCAAATGCGTCCATTGGCGCTGATAGTGCAAACACGCCGCTGGTGCCCGGTGCGGCGTTCGCACTGGCGGCGGCGCGCCCGAGTCGAGTGTCCCCGGTTTCTTGAATGTAAGTGGAGGCGGTGCGGCCAGCCAACGAAGGTAAGGCGCTGCAAGCCGTCAAAGAAACGGATAGGACGACCATAAGGAGGAAGGCAAGTGGCAGCCAAGCTTTAAAAATTTGGCGTGAAATCATGAGTTAGCAATGTGATGCGCCTTGGTTAAACAAGCCTGAAACGCCCGCGTCACCCGGGACGGTTGCGGCGAGCGCCGCACGATGCTGAAAAAACTGCAGGTGTAGCGAAACAAGGCCGGATGAACCGCCCGCATCTGGCCGCTGCGCACAAAACCTTCCGCGTAATGATCCGGCAAAAATCCCAGGAATTTACCCGACAAAATCAAGGTGGCGATGGATTCCTGATCGTAGCCGGTGGCCTTGCGCGTCAGATGCACTTGCTGGCTGATGTCCATGTTGGGCGAGTGGTAGCCCAAGCCGGCAAACGGGTAGGCGCGCATATCGTCCCACGTCATCCCGGGCGGCTCGCTCTTGAACAGCGTATGGGGCGCGCCGCAATACAAGAACATGGTTTCGGTAAACAGTTCTTCATAAGCCAGCGTGTCTGAACTGCGATGACCCGGAATCACGCCCACCTGAAACTGCCCGTCGATGACGCCACGCTCAATGGCGTTGAGCGGCACGACAAATAAATGCAGGCTCACGTCCGGGGCCAGTTCTGTAAACAAGGCGATGGCTTGACCGAGATGCGCGCCGGGATTGCTGGCGGTTTTGTCAAACACGGCAAGGTTGAGTTGTCCGCCCATGCGCCGGTGAATCTCGTCCACGCTACTGCGAAAAGCGTCCGCCCCCGCCAGCAAACGCAAAGTCTCGGTGTAAATTTGTTGGCCTTCGGTCGTCAGCGCAAAACCCGCCCGACCCCGGCGACACAGCGTCAACCCGAGGCGGGTTTCCAGATCCTTGATGTGACGGCTCACCGTGGAGGTGCCGATGTTGAGTTCCAGCTCAGCCGCAGCCATGCCGCCGCACTCCACGACGCTTTTGAACACGCGCAACAGACGCAAATCCATATCGCTCAACTGGCCCAAAGCGGCCCGACTCTTTGCTTGCATAAATTGTTAACTTAAAAGTGATACTTAATCATTTATAAGCGTAACAGCGTCGCTCAAAATATCAGCAAGATTTGTATAAATCTGTCATTTCTGCGCAAGTAGAAATTCACGTTTTTTACCAAGGCCTGCCCCATGAACCTGAACGATGCCCAACCACTGACCACGCCCCGCACCGATGCCGCCTGGCTCGACGCGCACTGGATGCCCTACACCGGCAACCGTGATTTCAAGGCCAACCCGCGCATGATCGTGAGTGCCAAGGGTTGCTACTACACCGACCACCACGGCAAACAAATTTTTGATGGCTTGTCCGGTTTGTGGTGCAGCGGTTTAGGGCACGGTCGCCAGGAACTGGTGGACGCCGTGACCAAGCAAATGGCCACGCTGGACTATTCACCCGCCTTTCAATTCGGCCACCCGCTGTCGTTTGAATTGGCCAACAAGCTGAAAGAACTCACGCCCGCTGGACTCGATTACGTGTTCTTTACCGGCTCAGGTTCCGAGTCCGCCGACACCTCGCTCAAGATCGCCCGCGCTTACTGGCGCACCAAGGGTCAGGCCAGCAAAACCTTGTTGATCGGGCGCGAGAAGGGTTATCACGGCGTCAACTTTGGCGGCATCTCGGTGGGAGGCATTGCGGCTAACCGCAAGATGTTTGGTCAAGGAATTTCCGCCGACCACATCGCGCACACGCAGTTGGCAAGCAACGCTTTTTCACGCGGAATGCCCGACAAAGGCGCCGAGTTGGCCGACGACTTGCTGCGCCTCATCACGCTGCACGATGCCAGCAACATTGCCGCCGTGATCGTCGAGCCGTTTTCGGGTTCAGCGGGCGTGGTGATTCCGCCCAAAGGCTACTTGCAACGTCTGCGCGACATTTGCACGGCCCACAACATCCTGCTGATTTTTGACGAAGTCATCACCGGCTTTGGCCGTGCGGGTGCCTACACCGGCGCAGAAGCTTTTGGCGTGACGCCCGACATCATGAATGTCGCCAAGCAAATCACCAATGGCGCGCAACCGTTGGGCGCGGTGCTGGTCAAAAAAGAGATTTACGACACCTTCATGGCGCAAGGCGGCCCGGACTACCTGCTCGAATTTGCCCACGGTTATACCTATTCCGCGCATCCCGTGGCCTGTGCCGTCGGACTGGCCGCGCTGGACTTGCTGGTCAAAGAAAACATGGTCGAAAAAGTCAAGGCGCTGGCCCCTTATTTCGAGAACGCCGTTCACAGCCTCAAAGGCGCCAAGCACATTACCGACATCCGTAACTTTGGTCTGGCTGCGGGCATCACCATTGACGCCTTGCCGGGCGAGCCTGCGCGCCGACCTTATGAGATTGCCATGGCCATGCTGAAAAAAGGTTTTTATGTGCGCTACGGCGGCGATACCATCCAACTCGCGCCTCCCTTTATCTCGACCCCGGCCCAGATCGACAGCCTGATCGACGCCTTGGGCGAGACCATCAACCAAACCGCTTGAGGCCTTTTACCTATGCAAAATCTTCCTCTGATTCAACACCTGATTGACGGCCAACTGGTCGCAGGCGGCAGCCGTTCGCAAGACGTTTTTAACCCCGCGACCGGCCAAGCTGAAAAGCGTTTATTACTCGCTGACAAACTCACCGTAGAACAAGCCATCGCCAGCGCGCACGCCGCCTACCCGGCGTGGCGCGCCACCACGCCGCTCAAGCGGGCGCGGGTCATGAGCAAACTCAAAGTGCTGCTGGAAGAAAATGCCGACCAGATCTGCGCCTTGCTGACCGCCGAACACGGCAAAGTAGTGACCGACGCCATGGGTGAGTTGCAGCGCGGCATTGAAAACGTCGAATACGCCAGCTACGCGCCCGAGTTGCTCAAAGGCGAGCACAGCAAAAACGTAGGCACGGGCGTGGATTCGTGGAGCGAGTTTCAGCCCTTGGGCGTGACCGCTGGCATCACGCCGTTCAACTTTCCCGTGATGGTGCCGTTGTGGATGTGGCCAATGGCGATTGCTTGCGGCAACACCTTTGTCCTCAAGCCGTCCGAGCGCGACCCGAGCAGCACCTTATTAGTCGCGCAACTGGCCTTGCAAGCCGGTTTGCCGCCCGGCGTGCTGAACGTCGTGAACGGCGACAAAGAAGCCGTGGACACGTTGCTGGCCGACAAGCGCGTGCAAGCCGTGAGCTTTGTCGGTTCCACGCCGATTGCCGAAACTATCTACGCCACCGGCTGCGCCAACGGCAAGCGCGTGCAGGCTTTGGGCGGTGCTAAAAACCACGCCGTGATCATGCCCGACGCGGATGTGGACAACGCCGTGAGCGCCTTGATGGGCGCAGCTTTTGGTTCGTGCGGCGAGCGCTGCATGGCGATTCCGTTGCTCGTGGCCGTGGGCGATGCCACCGCCGATGCGGTGATTGCAGGCCTGAAAATCGAGATGGCCAAAATGAAAGTTGGCCCCGGTATGGACGCAGGCAACGACATGGGGCCGCTGGTCACCAAGCAGCATTTTGAGAAGGTCAAAGGCTTTGTCGATCAAGGTGTGGCGGAAGGCGCGACCTTGGTGGTCGATGGGCGTGGCATCCAGGTGCCCGGCCATGAAGAGGGCTACTTCTTGGGCGCATGTTTGTTTGACAACGTCAAACCCGGCATGACTATTTATCAGGAAGAAATCTTTGGCCCGGTACTGGGCGTGATGCGCGTCAACACCTTGCAAGAAGCGATGGATTTGATTGACGCCCACGAATACGGCAACGGCACCTGCATCTTCACCCGCGACGGTGAAGCCGCCCGCTACTTCACCGACAACATTCTGGTCGGCATGGTCGGCGTGAACATTCCTCTACCGGTGCCGGTGGCCTATCACTCGTTTGGCGGCTGGAAGCGCTCGCTGTTTGGCGACCTCTCAGCCTACGGCCCGGACGCTGTTCGCTTCTATACCAAACGCAAAACGATCACGCAACGCTGGCCTTCGGCGGGTGTGCGTGAAGGGACGGTTTATAGTTTTCCTAGTAATCGCTAGACCTACAAGTTAACGACTCTGAGAACCCGCTTGACTCGCAAGATTTGGGCGGGTTTTTTGTTGGTGTTGCAGGGGTTTATTGGCGACTCACAGTTTATAAGCGATTAGTAGCTCATTGTCTCTACTTTTTTAGTCAAGCTCTCGGTGCTATTCATTCATTCAATCCTTGATTGCGTAAACCTGGATGGCGTCGATGAACGCTCTAGTGCGTGCACCCATATCAACGCCGCCACGGTCATATGAGAATGCTTGCTTTCCCGCCTTTGCACTGGCGTAGTACCACTGGCCTGCGCCAATCTGAGCCTCTGAAAGGAACAAGATGTCTTCGCTCGTTGTCGCCTGCAGATCTGGTGTCATAGTGTCAAGTTCAATGTACTTGACATTCTGATAAATATTGCGCCGAACGATCGCATCGTGAAAAGCCTTAAGCCCCTTGTAGCTTGCAGTCCACACCGAACGTGCGATGATCTCTTCACCAAGTCCAATGGGGCGACCATTCAGCTTAGAAAAATTCGCGATCGACTGCTGTGCAATTGTCTGTTCTGATGGAATGGCAAACACTAGTGTTTTTTTGCTGATGCTTGCGGGTAAAGGCGACACCGAGGAAGTAGCTTGGCTCAGTTTAGCGTCCACTGCCGTATTGAAAGTCTCTTTGTCGGTATATCTGTTCCCATCGTAGATGTAGGTTGCCGCGCATCCGGTTAGCACAATACAGGTGACGACGATAGACAGTAGAGATTTCATAGTGGTGTTCCTCCGATAGCATTACATTTTTCTGGCGTTATTGAAATAGGTGCCAGATTACCTAATTTGCAATCAACATTGCTCATGACTAGTGGTGTCATGATGGGTACTTGAATTGAGTTTGACTTTTCCAGCGGAGTTGACGATGCCGCATGTGTAGATTTTGCTTCGACGATTTCGATATAGGCTTTTCGGACATCAGCGGCAGTTTGGGTGCATAAAATTTGTGGGGCTGGTGAAATATTTTTCAAATCTATGCACATTCCCACCGGATGCCTGAATGGGTCGCTTTGCACGCTCTCTTGGTAACTGATTTCGCCATTATGCAGTCTGAGTGCATATCGATAGCGATACTGTTGAACAGCTGGTTTATCCAAGGATGATCCGAAAACTGCGCCGAGGATACCAACTGCTATAGCAATCGCTAATCAAAATGCAGCCAGAAGTATGAATTCTCCTCGCCGCCAAATGTGAAAATACGAGTATGCAGAAATTTCTCTCTATCAGCCAAAGATCGGCTCTCAAATCAGCCCATAAAATCGAGCGTGATCG
>CAIJRK010000043.1 GCA_903823025.1 uncultured beta proteobacterium | reverse complement strand
ACGGTGCGTGGTTTTGTCTTTTTGCGGATGCTGCTCAGCAAAAACTCAATTTGTTCAAATTGCTCGCGACTGATATCACTGGGGTATTGCTTGGTTCTCATGAGCCTATTTTTACAGGCTTAAAGATCGTGAACAGGTTCTTAGACGCAGGCATTGGAAGACCGTAAAACGTTTGAATCACATCCCATGCCGCTTGAGGCTCATCGACGTAAGTAAAAAGATCCAGGTCTTTTTGTGAAATGACACCTTCTTCCAGCATGACATCGGTATTGAGTAAGCGTTTCCAGTAGTCGGTTCCAAATAAAATAATTGGCACTGGTTTGGCTTTTCTGGTTTGAACCAAGGTAATAATTTCAAACAACTCATCAAGCGTTCCAAAACCACCAGGAAAAGCGACGAGTGCCTTGGCGCGCATCATGAAGTGCATCTTGCGTAGCGCAAAGTAGTGAAACTTGAAACTTAAGGTGGGTGTGATGTAGGGGTTGTGGTGTTGTTCGTGAGGAAGCGCAATATTCAGACCTACGCTCAAAGCGCCCATTTCGTGGGCTCCCCGGTTGGCCGCTTCCATAATGCCCGGCCCACCGCCTGTCGCAATAAAGAGTCGTTCTTCAAGTCGTTGATGTGCGCTGTAGCTGGCAACAAGGCGCGCAAATAGCCGTGCTTGGTTATAGAAATGTGCATTTCGTACTTGACGCTGGGCGGTGATCAAGGCGGGTGTATCGCCACTTAACTGCGCTTGTTGAAGATGCTTTTGAGCGTCTTCAGGCGATGGAAATCGGGCACTGCCGAAAACAACAATTGTGTGCTCAATGCCTTGCTCTGCCTGATCAAGATCAGGTTTGAGCATTTCCAACTGAAAACGGATGCCGCGTGTTTCACGTCGCAACAAGAACTCGGGATCAGCAAATGCCAAGCGATAAGCGTCTGCTTCTAGTGCATTACCCTGATTTGAATGGCTTTGCAGCTCTGCCCACGCATCGGCCAGGCGACGTTCGGTGAGTTTTTGATTTTTTTCCATAGAGAGATTGTGAGCTAAAAAACAACCATCATTCTCTTTGTCATTTTACGAACGGATGTCGCTTAATAACTGATGTTGCGCAGCGGAAACTGTCGCCCCAATAAAGAGGCACTTTGCCGATTCTCTTTCTTCATTGGCGCGTGCGTAGCATCCGTTAATTAGGGCGATTTTGGAGGGGCAATTGATCTAACCATGCTCGGGTGCGTTTGAATACGCCCCACGTCCACCATAAGCGGCCTGTCCAAATAATACTGCGTCGAGGCTGAAGCGCAGCCATCAGCAAAATGATGCCCAACGGCCATTGCGGATTGTTATAAAGCCATTGCGCACTTTTACGCGCTTGGTCAGCAACAGCCAATGGTTTTTTTAACACTACGACTTGATCTGCCAAGTTAAGACGTAATTGCGCGCAACGTATTTGCAAATGCTGCTGACGCAAAATAAGTTCATCGTTGTTCATGTGGGTCAGATGCTTTGAGATTAGCTTGGTCTCGTTGGAGTTCAGCCAAACTGGCGTGAAACATGCCTTTTGAGTTGCAAAGTCGTTGTCGTAATTTTTGTATCAAAAAGATGCCCCCAGCAAGACACGACATCGCCAGCACGCCCACGGCAGCCAATCGATAGCCATCCCAAAACATCAAAATAATGAATGCACAAGCGAGCACGACACCGACACCCATAATGAACAGTGCACCAGCACCTAAAACAAGAACTTCAAAGATACGTCTCTTCTCAAGTTCGACTTCAGTTCCTAAAAGATCAAGCCGTACTTGCGCCACTTCGAGCGCAGTCGCCAGCAACCGGGTCAGCGAGGCAAAGAAACCGCTTTCACGGGTAGGACTGCTCATGAAAAAGATGCGAACTTAGCGACGACCGATGAGCAGGCCAATTACCAAACCAACACCAGCAGCGATACCGATGGATTGCCAAGGATTGCCATGAACAAATTCATCAGTGGCATGACCGGCTGCTTTGGCCTTAGTCACAGCGACTTCTTGCAGATGAAGCAGGTCAACTTTGGCCTGATTCAGTTTGTCCTGAACTCGGTTGCGCACGCCCGCAGCACCTTCACCCGCCTGATCTGCTGTCATACGGAGCAATTCCTCAGCATCGGCAATAACAACCCGCAAGTCACCCATTAATTTCTCTTTTTGGTCAGTTGTCATGTTGGTCATCGTGAATCTCCAATATAAAATTAAATTTTATGATAGTCGGTAAGCCAAAAACAAGCCTGACAAAAATCAAAAATAAGCTTCGTCTTATGTGGAATTAATTTCTGATGCGAGCATTGAAAAATCGTACGCGTTCACCCCACTACCCAACTGATTTCATAGTGTTGTCGGGATTTGTGCAAAAACAGGTCAGAATTGATAGCAATGCAAATTAATCTACGGCAAGCCAGCCCGAAACCCCAAACGCTT
>CAIJRK010000042.1 GCA_903823025.1 uncultured beta proteobacterium | reverse complement strand
CTGAGTTTGATGCTGTTGGTGGGCGATGGAATTTGAAGCATGGCAGTTTTGAAGTGTTTTGGCGACTATCCCCGACAAAGCCATCAAAAATTGCCAAACAGAAAAATTTAGGTGATATTTATAAATCAACTTGACTGTCTACTAGCTGCCAAAAATGCCCGTTAACGCGACTGTCATCATGAAATAGCGGCAAAACTTGCCGATGGCCATGTAAAAAACACACGGCCAAAACGGCAGCTTGAGCCAGCCAGCGACCGCACACAACGGGTCGCCCACGATGGGCAGCCACGCCAGCAGACAAGCTTTAGGCCCCAGCTGCGCCAGCCAGTCCAGCGCCCTGAGATGGTGTCTGGAGTGCTGGTAGCGATCCACGACTTTGTGCGAGCCTAAGCCCATGGCCCAAGTCACGGCACCACCCAGTGTGTTGCCCGCAGTTGCCACCAGAATGGCGGGCCAAAAAAGTGACGGGTTCAGCTTGACCAGTCCAAAAACCACCGGTTCTGAACCCATGGGCAACAACGTCGCCGAGATGAAGGACACCACAAACACAGTGCTGAGACCAAACTCAGGCAAGGCGAGAAGAACAAGAAGAGAGTTGAGCCAGTCGGTCATGGGGCATGAGTATAGGCAAGCCATTCAGTGCTGAAATTTTAGGCAGTTAGAATCCAGAACCGGCCATTCCTGCCCCCCACACATCACTTCGATTGACTTCATTTTTTAAATTTGTTCCGATGAACATTGGCCCCTTCACGCTTCTAAACCCTTTCTTTGTAGCCCCCATGGCGGGGGTGACGGACAGGCCTTTTCGACAGCTTTGCAAGCAACTAGGCGCGGGTTACGCGGTCAGTGAAATGGTGACCAGTCGACCTGATTTGTGGAACACCCCCAAAACTGCGCGCCGGGCCAACCATGCGGGCGAGCCAGGGCCGATTGCGGTGCAAATCGCAGGCACCGAGGCGCTGATGATGGGTGATGCCGCGATTTACAACATGGACCGGGGCGCGCAAATTATTGATATCAACATGGGTTGCCCGGCCAAGAAAGTGTGCAACAAATGGGCCGGCTCCGCCCTGATGCAGGACGAGGCGCTGGCCATCCGTATCGTGGACGCCGTGGTGGCGGTGTGTGCGCCACGGGGCGTGCCGGTGACGCTCAAAATGCGTACTGGCTGGTGTCAATCGACAAAAAATGCGGTGGTGCTGGCGCGGGCCGCTGAACAAGCCGGGGTCCAGATGATTACGGTGCATGGCCGCACCCGCGAGCAAGGCTACAGCGGGCAGGCTGAGTACGACACCATCGCCGCAGTCAAGGCTGCCGTGCGAGTGCCCGTGGTCGCCAATGGCGATATCGACACGCCCGAAAAGGCGCAGCATGTGCTGGCCGTGACCCAGGCTGATGCCGTCATGATTGGCCGGGCCGCGCAGGGGCGACCCTGGATTTTTCGTGAAATGGCGCACTTCAGGGCGACGGGCAGCCACTTGCCCCCGCCGCTGGCAGCCGACGTCAAAGGCTGGCTGCTGGCGCATCTGCAAGACCATTACACGTTGTATGGCACGTTTCTGGGTGTGCGCACGGCGCGCAAGCACATCGGCTGGTACGTCAAATCTTTGCCCGGTGGCGAAGATTTTCGGGCGCGCATGAATTTGCTCGAAGACTGTGATCAGCAAACCCAGGCCGTCGCTGATTTTTTTGATAGATTGAAGGACCGCATGGACCGGATTCCAGCGTTTGTTTCAGTCAGTTTTATAGATGAGAAAGTAAAGCCTATGGAGACTCAAACATGAGCAACGTGCACATTGAACAATGCGTGCGCAATAGTTTGAAAAACTATCTGAAGGACTTGGGCGAAAGCGAGCCGCACAACATGTACAGCATGGTCATCAACGTGGTTGAAAAACCGCTGCTTGAAGTGGTCATGGAACACGCCGACAACAACCAGTCCAAAGCCGCTCAATGGCTAGGCCTGAATCGCAACACCCTGCGCAAAAAACTGCTTGAACACAAGCTGATCACCTAGCGCACCTCTGGCCGCTCAAGGCCGTACCCGCCCCAATTTTTTTGACTTTTTTAGATTGCATTAGATGAACGCTCTTCTTTCCGTCTCCGACAAAACCGGCATTGTTGAATTTGCCCAAGCGCTGCACGCGCTCGGCATCAAGCTGATTTCTACCGGCGGCACCGCCAAATTACTGGCTGAAAAAGGCTTGCCTGTGACCGAAGTCGCCGAACTCACCGGCTTTCCCGAAATGCTGGATGGCCGCGTTAAAACCCTGCACCCCAAAGTGCATGGTGGTCTGCTGGCGCGCCGCGATGTGCCGGAGCACATGGCGGCACTCAAAGAACACGGCATCGACACCATCGACCTGCTGGTGGTGAATTTGTACCCGTTTGAATCAACCGTGGCCAAGCCCGGTTGCACGCTGGAAGACGCCATTGAGAACATCGACATCGGCGGCCCCGCCATGGTGCGCAGCGCGGCCAAGAACTGGAAAGACGTGGGCGTTTTAACCGATGCGTCGCAATACGAAGGCGCGTTGGCCGAGCTGAAAGCCGGCGGCAAGTTGTCTGATAAAACCAAATTTTCGCTGTCGGTGGCGGCGTTCAACCGCATTAGCCAATATGACGGTGCCATCAGTGATTATTTGTCGTCGATCACCTTTGAAGATGGCAACAACACGCCCGCACGTCAGTTGTTCCCGGCGCAGACCAACAGCCAATTCATCAAGCTGCAAGACTTGCGTTACGGCGAAAACCCGCACCAGCAAGCCGCTTTTTACCGCGACCTGCATCCCGCGCCCGGCTCGCTCGTGACCGCGCAACAGTTGCAAGGCAAAGAGTTGAGCTACAACAACATTGCTGACGCCGATGCGGCCTGGGAATGCGTCAAAAGTTTTGATGCCAACCAAGACGGCGCGGCTTGCGTCATCCTCAAACACGCCAATCCTTGCGGCGTGGCCGTGGGCGCTGATCCGCTGGAAGCCTATAGCAAGGCTTTTCAAACCGATCCCACTTCGGCGTTTGGCGGCATCATTGCTTTCAATAGCACGCTGGACGAACGCGCGGCGTTGCAGGTATCGAAGCAGTTTGTGGAAGTGTTGATGGCCCCCGACTTCACGCCCGAAGCGTTGGCCGTGTTTAAAACCAAGGTCAATGTGCGGATCCTGAAAATCAGTTTGCCTGCCGGAGGTGCCAGCGATTGGGACAATGGCCGCAATGCCATGGACATCAAACGCATCGGTTCGGGCGTGTTGATGCAAACCTCAGACAACCACCAGTTGACGCTGGCTGACCTG
Source organism: uncultured beta proteobacterium (assembly GCA_903823025.1). Taxonomy (GTDB): domain Bacteria; phylum Pseudomonadota; class Gammaproteobacteria; order Burkholderiales; family Burkholderiaceae_C; genus Rhodoferax. The sequence goes on along the minus strand of CAIJRK010000042.1, from coordinate 629 downwards.
AAAGTCGTCACCAAAAAGCAACCCACGCCTGAACAATTGCAAGACCTGATGTTCGCCTGGACGATTGCCAAATTTGTCAAAAGCAACGCTATCGTGTTCTGCAAAGGCGGCATGACGATGGGCGTCGGTGCGGGTCAAATGAGCCGTTTGGATTCGGCCCGCATTGCCAGTATCAAGGCGCAACACGCTTCCCTGTCACTGATTGGAACCGCTGTCGCCAGCGACGCGTTTTTCCCGTTCCGTGATGGTCTGGACGTGGTGGTGGACGCAGGCGCGACCTGCGTCATTCAGCCCGGCGGCTCCATGCGCGATCAGGAAGTGATTGACGCAGCGGATGAGCGCGGCGTGGCGATGGTGTTCAGCGGCGTGCGGCATTTCCGGCATTGAGATTGATGTGAATGAGCCGTTGGCTCTGACGTAAAAAAGCGGCTGATGGCCGCTTTTTTTATGCTGAACACCCAATCCGCGCATTCCCCCTGCATGTTGGGTTTCGTACGCGTTCACCCCACCCCAATCGGAATGAGGGAAGGTGTTGGGTTTAAGCCGAAGTGAGCCTTCATGGCCTGGGTCATAAAGGCCAAGACGCTACGACCTTGAAGTTTGCAACTCCCCACCACGGTCATGACGCG
>CAIJRK010000041.1 GCA_903823025.1 uncultured beta proteobacterium | reverse complement strand
CGGGGCCAGCCAGCCGCGCTGTTTATTGCCACGATTGAGGAAGCGGGGAGCGCGGTAACGGGTCTTGCGGTTTCGACGGGCGCGACGCATTGCCCGGCGTGACGTCAACGCCTCGCTGATTTGTTTGCCGCGATGCATCAGTTCCAACAAACTCAGCACCTGAACGGCTTTTTGAATCTCGCCAGTTTCCGGTTGGATTTGCTCGCTCACGCGAACCACCGCTAGGCCAGTGAACTTGCTGCCGGGGTCGAGCTTGACCTCCAGAGGTTGCAAGACGCTGGTTTCCAGTTGGCGGTCAATGAGGCGGATAACAAAAGGGGTGAGCCGATGCACGCGTGCCCGTCCAGCAGACAACAACTGGGTCGCCCGCTTTTCGCAGCACGGCATCAAAGGCCGTCCTTTTCTATCCAACACAAACACTGCCACTTTATAAACTCCAGTTAAAAATACAAAACAAAGCTGTCTTTCCAGCGGTCAACCCTTACGGGTCTGGTAACGCACATCTTGCGATGTGTCTCCCTTCGGGAATGTCAATAACCGGCTCCTACTTTTTCAAGTAGCGACAAAAACCTTCGGCCCTTTACCTTGGGCCAACATGATCCATGTCTTGCAGAGCAGCGAACTAAGGAAGCATTCGCTGGTGCGTCTTGACGACCTGTTACTCACGTAGCGGCGACTAACTCAATAGCCTTACTGCTAACCCTGGTCAATCTGGCCGGTAGAGCTTTCGCTTCACAAGCCCGCCCTTCAGGACGGGATGATTGACGATTGGAGAAACATCCGATAAACCGGATTGCTGGTTTCTTCCACATACGGATAAGCCAGCGTTTCCAGAAATTTATCAAACGCGGCGGTGTCCGTCTCGGGCACCTGCAGCCCGACCAAAATGCGGCCATAGTCCGCGCCTTGATTGCGGTAGTGGAACAAGCTGATGTTCCAGCCCGGACGCATCAGGCTCAGAAATTTCAGCAGCGCGCCGGGTCGCTCTGGAAACACAAAACGCAGCAAACGCTCGTTCTGCGCCAGTTTGGCGTGGCCGCCGACCATGTGGCGAATGTGCTCTTTGGCTAGTTCGTCGTGCGTTAAATCGAGCGCTTCAAAACGGTTTTTGGTGAAGTTGGCGGCAATCTTGGTGGATTCACCTTTGCCGTGCGTGGTCAACCCCACGAACACATGGGCGCGGGCGGCATCGCTGATGCGGTAGTTGAACTCGGTCACGTTGCGCGGCCCGCCGGGCAGGTTGCCAATCAGTTCACAAAAGCGCCGAAAGCTGCCGCGTTCTTCAGGAATCGTCACCGCAAACAGGGCTTCGCGTTCTTCGCCGACTTCGGCGCGTTCGGCGACAAAGCGCAGGCGGTCAAAGTTCATGTTGGCACCGCACAAAATGGCGGCGTAGGTTTCGCCCTTGGTTTTGTGGGTCGCCACGTATTGCTTGATCGCCGCCACGGCCAGCGCACCGGCGGGTTCGACAATGCTGCGGGTGTCCACAAACACGTCTTTGATGGCTGCGCACACGGCGTCGGTGTCCACCAGGATGAACTCGTCCACCAGTTTGCGAGTGATGCGAAAAGTCTCTTCGCCCACCAGCTTCACGGCGGTGCCGTCCGAGAACAATCCGACGTCAGGCAGCGTGATTCGTTTTTTGGCGGCGACCGATTGCACCATGGCGTCGGAATCGTTCATTTGCACACCGATCACTTTGATCTCCGGGCGCACGGCCTTGATGTAATTGGCCACGCCCGAGATCAGCCCGCCACCACCAATGGCGACAAACACCGCATCCAGCCGATTCGAGCCCAGGCTTTGCAATTGCCGCAGTATTTCCATGGCAATCGTGCCTTGCCCAGCAATCACGTCCGGGTCGTCAAACGGGTGAACGAAGGTCAGGCCTTCTTTTTTCTCCAGCTCTACGGAATGGGCGTAAGCATCGGAATAACTCTCGCCGTGCAGCACCACTTCGCCACCAAAGCTGCGCACAGCGTCCACTTTAAGTTGCGGCGTGGTGGTCGGCATGACGATCACAGCGCGGGTTTTCAAGCGTTGTGCGCTCAACGCCACGCCTTGCGCATGGTTGCCCGCCGAGGCGCAAATCACCCCTTTTTTCAACTGCGCGGGCGAGAGATGCGCCATCTTGTTATAAGCACCGCGCAGCTTGAAACTGTGAACCGGCTGCTGGTCTTCGCGCTTGAGCAACACGGTGTTGTTTAGCCGCTCGCTCAAGGCTTTGGCAGGCTCCAGCGCGGTCTCGATCACTACGTCATAGACGCGGGCGGTCAGGATTTTTTTAAGGTAATCGGCGGGTTTGAGGTGTTGTGTTTTCATGGAGCCTGAATAATAAGCCTCCGGCACAGGTCACAATCTTTAGCTTTAAATTTAAAAGTGAGATTCAGATGGAATGCACAGTCAGTTGGACCGGCGCGCTTGGTACGCGCTCAGGCATGGGTTTTGTCGCCGAAACCGGCAGCGGGCACACCTTGATGATGGACGGCGCGCCGGACGATGCCAAACCCGAAAACGGGGGGCTGAACCTGGCGCCGCGTCCGTTAGAAACCGTGTTGGCGGGCACCGGCGGCTGCACGGCTTATGACGTGGTGTTGATTTTGAAACGTGGCCGCCATGATGTGCGCGGCTGCTCGGTCAAGCTCACCGCCGAGCGCGCCGCAGTCGATCCTAAAGTATTCACCCGGATCAATATGCATTTCACCGTGACCGGTAAAGGCATTCCTGCTGCGGCAGTAGAACGCGCCATCGCCATGAGTCACGACAAATACTGTTCAGCCAGCATCATGTTGGCGAAGACGGCAGAGATTTCAACCAGTTTTGAGTTGGTGGAGGTGTAATTTAAATCCGATGCGCCACCGTCGTCATGACTTTAGCGGCGGCTTTCATAACGGTTTTAACAATGAACGGCAGTTCAGCGGCCCCGGCTTTTTGGGCGTCCATGGCATGACGGGCTTCGTCTTCTTTCATCTGCACCACGATGGCGCGTGAGGCGTGGTCGTTGGCGGGCAGCAGCGCCAGGTGGCTTTGCAAATGCGCCTCCACCTGATTTTCAGTCTCCACGACAAAGCCCAAACTCACCTTGTCGCCCAGCCGCCCGGCCAGCAAACCCAGCCCAAAAGCCCCGGCGTACCACAACGGATTCAGCAGAGAAGGGTGTTGACCCAGCTCATCCAGGCGTTGCCGCGTCCATGCCAGATGATTGGTTTCTTCCGCATTGGCCTTCATGAAATGCGTGCGCAAAGTTTCATTTTTGGTTGCAAAGGCCTGCGCCGTGTAAAGCGCCTGCGCACAAACCTCGCCCACATGGTTAACCCGCATCAGAGCACCGGCCTGCGCTTTTTCAGCCTCAGTGAGTTCGCTGCTGTCGCCCGCCAGCGTGGGGCAAGGCTGCGCGGCGTGTGGCGTGGTGAATAAAGTGCGTAAAGCGGCATCGGCAGTGATAAAAAATTTGTCGGTTGGACTGATATGCATAGCGTGTTCACTTTGAAAATTTGAGGCTTGAAGCAAGCCGCTATTGTCCTCTCGCTGGTGTTTTTGGCAACCCTGAAGCGCAAAGCACTTGGTTAAAAACACTGGCGAAGACCCAAGGCTATGCTTGCCGTGCCTGCAACAGGAAACACCGCATCGCACAACGTGTTTCCTTATTTGGAAGGTTTAACTTCATGATGAAGTCCTATTCGAGTTGAGACTTTTGCATAAATCGTTGTGTTGATGCGACACAACTTGTAAAAATTCGTGCAAAAACCTATAGACGCTACAAAAAAATTGTGAATCGCTTCATGTTTTGTTTAAATAGATTTTGTGATGTTTAACACGTCCATTCCCAAAAGTTTTATTTAAAACATTTTGGGTTTTTTAACTTTTGTTGGAGTTTTTAAATGAAAAAGAATTTGATCGCATTGGCCGTGTTGGCTGCAGCTTCTGGCGCCGCATTTGCCCAATCTAGCGTTTCCATCTACGGTATTGCTGACGTTTGGTTCGGTTCGGTTGATCACAACAATCTGACACAAACTCTTATCGAAAGCGGCGGCGTGAGCAGCAGCCGTATCGGCTTCAAAGGCACTGAAGACTTGGGCGGTGGCTTGAAAGCCAACTTCGTGCTGGAGCAAGGCTTCAACATTGATAACGGTTCCACTGTTGCTGGTCAAGCTTTCAGCCGTCAGTCATACGTCGGTTTCTCCGGCGGCTTCGGTGAAGTCCGCGTCGGTAAGACTTACTCCCCATTTGACGATATCGCTGGCATTACCAATGCGGCATTTGACTCAGCACTGTCACCTAACGTAGGTGTCTGGGCAAGCAGTCTTTACAACGCCAATCCAGCCAACAGCATCTACTACGCAACGCCTTCGTTCAGCGGCTTCAGCGGCGCTTTGAGCTACAGCTTGGGTGAAAACAAAACTGCTGCGGTTGACGCCGGCAATGTCACCAGCTTGAACGTCAAATACCAAGGCGGTCCTGTGTACGCTGGTTTTGCTTACCAATCCGAAAAAGCGACTGACGCTTCTATCGCTACAAAGTTCACACGTTTGAACGGTTCTTATGACTTGGGCGTTGTCAAACTGTTGGCTGGCTATGGCCGCGCTGAAAATGTTTTGTTCACGAACTCAGATACAACAGATTGGCAAGTCGGCGTTGACTACCCTGTCTCAACTGCATTGACACTCTCAGCTGGTTACGCAAGCTCGACTGATGACGATACAGCGACTGTCAAGGACTCTAAACGCAGCGGCTTCGGTCTGGCAGCGGCTTACTCTTTGTCCAAGCGCACAACTGTGTATGCAGGTCTCCGCGCCACTACGGCTGAACTTGCTCGCACAGCTGACATCGACACCAATGTTTACGCTGTTGGCGTAAAACACACATTCTAAATTTCATGTGAAACCGGCTTGTCCGGTTAATCATGGTTTAGGATAGAAACCGCCTCAAGAGGCGGTTTTTTTATGTCTGCTAATTGTTGGTTTGTCGATGGATGTTGTATTTCACCAACGTTAATATCGAAATGTAGTTCGCAAGTAAAAGAAATGATGTTTTTGACGCTTCCCTCTGTTTAAATTCATTCAGCTTCTACATAAGGAGCAAGTCAAAACATGAACCGTGTGTTTTGAGATACATCATATTTGGAGATATTGAATGAAAAAAACCCTGATCGTTTTGGCCACACTCAGTGCCATCGCCGGTGCCGCACAAGCCCAGTCTAACGTGACTCTTTACGGTGTTGCCGACATCGGTTTCGTATCAAAAAATAATGGTGATATCACCAAAAACTCAATTGACAGCGGTAAATTGAACGGTAGCCGCTTTGGCTTTAAAGGCACTGAAGATCTCGGCGGCGGTATGGCTGCCATCTTTACCCTTGAAAGCGGTTTTAACGCTGATACGGGTGCCCAATCAGATGCCGCTAGTTTCTTCAATCGTCAATCTTTTGTCGGTCTGACCGGTGGTTTTGGCACGGTCAAGCTTGGTCGTCAAATGAATCCTGTTTACGCTAATTCATCAACTTTTGATCCGTTCGCCAACGCGTTGTCTGGTGACTCAGCACGCTTGTTTAATTACCAAGGTAGCCGCACCAACAACATGGTGACTTATGCTTATGAAACTTCTGGTTTCAGAGGTGAAGTGCAATACGGCATGGGTGAATCAGGGACTACGTATAAATCGGCTGGTCGCACGGTTGCCGGCTTGGTCGGTTACAAACAGGGACCCGTTGATGTAGTCTTGACACATCAAAATGTCAACGATGCTACTGAAAAAAGCTCAAAAGTTACATTGCTAGGCGGTAATTACGATTTCGGTATGGTTAAAGCCTTTGCCGCTGTCTCTTGGGAAAAAGGTTACTTCACCCCCAATGTTGACCGTGATCAACGCGATGTGTTGATCGGTTTGAAAGCCCCAGTTGGCGCGGCTGGTGCTGTCATCGTTTCTTATGTTAATAAAACAAATAGTTCGGTTGATAACGCCGATGCTGATCAGTGGGCAATCGGTTATACACATAACCTCTCGAAACGCACTGCTTTGTACACCAGCTACGGTCAATTGAGCAATGACGGCAATGCGTCATACCAAGTCACCACTGCTGGTAATTCGGATAAATTGTTCATGGCTGGCGTTCGCCACTCCTTCTGATTTTAAAACTGGCTTAATGCCAGTTCTAACTTCATAAAGTAAAAGCCGCTTGGTTTACCAAGCGGTTTTTTTCGTTCAAAGTCAGGGGTTAGGCATACCGCTTACTTCGCAAATTGTTCTTCATCTCTTGCAGCAGCGGCTTGAGCTTGTCGCTGCCAATGCGCAAAGCCACACAGGTTGCCAAAATGTCGATGATCATCAAGTGCAGCAGGCGCGACACCATCGGGCTGTAGCGGTCATAGCCTTCCGGGTGGTCGGCGGCCAGGTGAATATGACCAGCAGCAGCCAAGGGCGATCCGCTGGCGGTAATCACGATAGTGGTGGCACCGTTTTTACGCGCAATGTCGCAGGTGTCCATCAGGTCTCGGGTGCGCCCCGAGTTGGAAATGATGACCACGCAATCGCCCGGTCCCAACAATGAAGCACTCATCACTTGCATGTGGCCGTCGCTGTACGCAATCGTGTGCATCCCCAAACGAAAGAACTTGTGCTGCGCGTCTTGTGCCACGATGCCTGAGTTGCCCGCACCAAAAAATTCGATGCGTTTGCCGGCGGTGTACGCATTCACCAAGGCGGTGGCGGCCTTCTCAATGTTGGCCGTGCTGGCGTCGTTGCGGTATTTCAAAAACGCTGCAACGGTGTTGTCGATAACCTTCACCACGATGTCATTGGTTTTATCGTCTGCATCGACACTGCGGTGAATAAACGGCACGCCCTCGCTGACGCTGCCAGCCAGTTTGAGCTTGAAATCAGACAACCCGTCATAGCCCACGCTACGGCAAAACCGCACCACCGTGGGTTTGCTGACATGCGCCCGATCAGCCAGTTCGCTGATCGGCAACTTGGCAAAACTGCGTGGGTCACTCAGCACGAGTTTGCCCACGCGCTGTTCAGCGGGCGCCAGGCAAGGCAAGGAGGCTTTGATGCGGTCAAGCATGAGTTTTAACCCTTGGTCATTTGGTGATTAGTCCGTTAAGACTCTTCAGCCCAGCAAAAACCGTCACGCGCAATCATGGCACTTGACGCACTCGGCCCCCAACTGCCTGCCGCATAGAGACGCGGGCCGTGCGTGTCGTTGTGCCAGTGGTCCAGAATCGGTTCCACCCAGCGCCACGCTTCTTCTTGTTCGTCGCTGCGCACAAACAGGTTCAGTCGGCCATCAATCACGTCCAGCAGCAGGCGTTCATAAGCGCCCACGCGCTCTGAGCCAAAGCGTTTGTCAAAGTCCAGATCGAGCTGCACGGGCGACAGGGTTTGTGAGTTGCGGCGGTTGTTTTGACCTTGCGCCAACAGGTGCAATTCAAGGCCATCACGCGGCTGCAAGTTAATGACCAACCGATTGGCCATGCCCATTTGCGAGTTGAAAATCGCGTGTGGCGTGGGCCTGAAGTTCACCACAATGCGGGCATCGCGCCCGGCCAGCCGTTTGCCAGTGCGAATGTAAAACGGCACGCCTGCCCAGCGCCAATTGGATATTTCCGTGCGCAAGGCGACAAAGGTTTCGGTGTGACTATGCGGGTTGACGCCCGCTTCTTCGCGGTAAGCGGCCACCGGACTTCCGGCAATTGTGCCGCTGGAATATTGACCACGGATGACGTCTTGTACGAGCGTCTCGGGCGTCCAGGGTTTGAGCGAACGCAGCACTTTGAGCTTTTCATCACGAATCGCGTCGGCATGTGAGTTGATAGGCGGCTCCATGCCAATAGCGCACAGCAGTTGCAAAGCATGGTTTTGCACCATGTCACGCAGGGCGCCGGTGGTCTCGTAAAACGCGCCTCTGTTCTCGACGCCCAGCTCTTCCGCAATCGTGATCTGGATATTGGCAATGTGTTCGCGCCGCCATAGGGGTTCAAACAAAGCATTGCCAAAGCGCAGTGCAAACAGATTTTGTACGGCAGGTTTGCCGAGGTAATGATCAATCCGAAAAATCTGCTTTTCATCAAAAACCTGGCGCACGGTTTCGTTAATTGCGCGGTTGCTGGCCAGATCGTGCCCCAATGGTTTTTCCAGGACGACACGGGTTTGCGGCGTGTTCAACCCGGCGCTGGCCAATTGTTCGCACACAGTGGCGAACAGGCTGGGCGCGGTTGCCACATACATCACGACAGTGTCGGCCTGGCGTTGGGCCAGTTTGGTACTCAGGCGGGTGTAATCATCAGGCTGGGTCAAGTCCATCTGGACGAATTCGAGCAGGGCTGCAAACCGGGTGAATTCTTCCGTATTGGGGCGCTTGGCCAGTTCAACACTGTCAAAGCGCAAGTGGATTTGGTCGCGGTATTGCACATCGCTCAGGTCGTCACGACCCACGCCAATGATACGACCCCCCTCGGGGAGCGTGCCATGGCGAAAGGCTTGAAACAATGCGGGCATCAGTTTGCGCCAGGCCAGATCGCCGGTGCCGCCAAATAAAACTAGGTCAAAGCTCATGGTTCTTTGTTTTTGGTTACATAAAATATGACTTTGTAATGTAACTTTGTTTCACTCATAATTCAATACTGTCTCGAAACTGTTTTTTTAACCTGGACTCTGTCACCGTAATTTTATGAATCAACTCGACGCACTCAAACAATTCACCACCGTAGTGGCCGACACCGGCGACTTCAAACAAATCTCTGCTTTTTTGCCCCAAGACGCCACCACCAACCCTTCGTTGATTTTGAAAGCGGTACAAAAGCCGGATTACCAGTCGCTGTTGACCGACACCGTGGCTCAATATCGGGGGCGGGCACTGGACGAGATCATGGATCGGTTGCTGGTGCGTTTTGGCGTAGAAATTTTGTCCCTCATTCCGGGGCGCGTCTCCACCGAGGTGGATGCTCGACTTAGTTTTGACACGGTCGCCACGGTGGCGCGGGCTGAACGAATCATTGAGCTGTACCAGGCGCAAGGCGTTCACATTGATCGGGTGCTGGTCAAAGTGGCGGCCACTTGGGAGGGCATTCAAGCGGCACAACAGTTAGAGCGGCGCGGTATTCACACCAACTTGACGCTGCTGTTCTCGTTCTGTCAGGCGGTGGCGTGCGGCCAGGCCAAGGTGCAATTGATCTCACCGTTTGTCGGGCGCATTTACGATTGGTACAAAAAATCGGCAGGCTCGGCGTGGGTGGAGGCCGACAACGCAGGCGCCAATGACCCTGGCGTCAAGTCAGTGCAGCAAATTTACAACTACTACAAAAAATTCGGCATTGCCACCGAAGTCATGGGGGCGAGTTTTCGCAACGTTGGGCAAATTACGGCGCTGGCAGGCTGCGACTTGCTGACTATCAGCCCTGATTTATTAGCCACTTTGGCGGCCACGCAAGCACCGTTAACCCGTGCGCTGGACGCTCAAGCCGCTCAGTCGCTGGACTTGTCACCGATTAATTACGATGAGTCAGGTTTCCGTTTTGCACTGAATGAAGAGGCGATGGCGACCGAAAAACTGGCCGAAGGCATTCGTGCATTTTGTGCAGATGCGGTCAAGCTGGATCAACTGTTGTTGGCGGCAGTTTGATGATGCCCCGCACACGTTGTGACCGAACCCCGGCTTGGGCGGCACTCCAGACTTCTTTCAACACACGGGGTCGCACCTTTGATGCGCGCGCCGCTTTTGCCTCGGATGCGCAACGCTTTGAGACCTTCAGCCAAAGTGCGCCGTATGTGTTTGCTGATTTATCCAAGAACCTGATCGACGCTGAAACCCAGCAATTGCTGCTGGACCTGGCTGACCAAACCGGCGTGGCGCAACATCGCGATGCCATGTTTGCCGGGGATGCCATCAACAGCACCGAGCAGCGAGCGGTGTTGCACAGCTTGCTCAGAACCCCTGCGTGCGGCACCGCAGCGACCTCAACCCCCGCGCTTAACGAGAAGTGGGGGCAAGTTCACGCCACACTGAACGCCATGCTGGTTTACGCACAAGCCGTGCGGGCCGATGAGGCGATTACTGACGTGGTCAATATCGGCATTGGTGGCTCTGATCTGGGGCCACAAATGGCGGTGCTGGCGCTGGATGCGTTTGTATTGCCGGGCAAGCGTTTTCACTTTGTCTCAAACGTGGATGGGCACGAACTGGCCGCCACGCTCAAACATTTGAAGCCTGAAAGCACGCTGTTCTTAATCGCCAGCAAAACCTTCACCACCATCGAAACCATGACCAACGCGCAGTCTGCGAAGCGTTGGTTTGAGTCGCTGGGCGGCACCGACATTGCCCGTCATTTTGCGGCACTGACCACCAACGTGGCAGCGGCCCATGCGTTTGGAATCAGCACCACGTTTGGTTTTTGGGACTGGGTGGGCGGACGCTACTCGGTGTGGTCGGCCATCGGTTTGCCGCTGGCGATAGCGATAGGCGCTGACGGTTTTCGGGCGTTTTTGGCCGGTGCGCACGAGATGGATGCGCACTTTTGCAGCGCACCGCTGGCGCAAAATCTGCCGGTTCGGCTGGGTTTGCTGGACGTGTGGTATCGCAATTTTCATGGGTTTAGCAGTCGTTCTATCGCGCCGTATCACAGCGCGTTGCGTCGGCTGCCAGCCTATCTGCAACAGCTTGAGATGGAGAGCAACGGCAAACGGGTGGATACAACGGGTGCGTTGTTGCCCTATGCCACGGCGCCGGTGTTGTGGGGTGAGCCGGGCACCAACGGGCAACATGCCTATTTTCAGATGCTGCATCAAGGCACGGATGTTGTGCCGGTCGAATTTATCGCAGTCAAAACCCCTCAGCACGCGTTAGCCGGGCACCACGATTTGCTGCTGGCGAACGTTGTCGCTCAAGCCCAGGCATTGATGACAGGTCAAGCCGATGCGGGCGGCCATCGAAACTTTCCGGGCAACCGCCCCAGCACTTTTTTAATGCTCGATGCGTTGACGCCCGCCAGCCTTGGCGCCTTGATTGCGCTGCAAGAGCACCGCGTGTTTGTCAGTGGCGCCGTGTGGGGCATCAACAGCTTTGACCAATGGGGTGTCGAATTGGGCAAGGTGTTGGCGCGAGACATTGAGCCGCGTTTGAGCAGCGGTGAGATGACCGCACTGGACGGCTCCACAGCAGGCTTGCTGGCACGTTTGCGCACTGAACAAGGAACATCATGAAACTCGTCCGATACGGAAATCCAGGCGAAGAAAAACCTGGTCTGATTGACGCGCAAGGTCAGTTGCGTGACTTGAGTGACGTGGTCAAAGACATCGGGCCTGAGCAACTCGGGGACGTGGCGCTGGCTAAAATACGCAGCCTAAACGCCAACCAACTTCCGCTGATCAAAGACCAACCCCGTTTGGGTTGCCCCGTGAACGGCGTCGGCAAGTTCATCGCCATTGGTTTGAATTACGCCGACCATGCGCGAGAAGCCGGGATGCCGATTCCGACGGAACCGGTGATATTCATGAAGGCCACCAGCTGTATTCAAGGCGCCAATGACCCGGTGATGTTGCCTCAAGGCGCCGTTAAAACTGATTGGGAGGTTGAACTGGGCGTGGTGATTGGCACGCTGGCCCGTTATGTGTCGCAAGCCGAGGCGCTCAAATATGTGGCTGGCTATTGCACGGTGAACGATATCAGTGAACGCGCCTACCAACTGGAGCGCGGCGGCACTTGGGACAAAGGCAAAGGATGCGACACATTTGGTCCCCTAGGACCGTGGCTGGTGACGCGCGATGAGGTGCCCAACCCGAAAAATCTGGGTTTATGGCTTGCCGTCAACGGTCAACGGATGCAAAGTGGCAATACGCAAACCATGGTGTTTGGTGTCCCCGAAATTGTGAGTTACGTGAGCCAATTCATGACCCTGATGCCCGGTGACGTGATCACGACCGGCACACCGCCCGGCGTTGGCATGGGGATGAAACCGCCTCAGTATCTGAAGCCCGGTGACCTCATGACGTTGGGCGTTGAGGGCTTGGGCGAGCAACGTCAGACAGTGGTGCCGTTTGAACGACAAGGTGGTCTTTGATGAAATTTTTGAGGATGGCTTGGTATTGCGCATGACCCACATCTTGAAGGTTGCTGTGCGCCCCGCCTTCAAGGGTGAACCACTGTTTAGGCGGATGGGCGGCCTCAAATAATTGCTTGCCCAAAGCCACCGGAATGGTCGTATCCAGACTGCCATGCAGCATCAACAGCGGGGCATCGACATGCGCTATTTTGTGCAGAGAGTCAAAGCGCTCATGATTGAACTGACTCGCCAAGCGGGCGAAAAATCCGGACTCACGGGCGATGTCGGCAAAACTGGTGAAGGCGGATTCCAGAATTAACGCGCCGTAATCGGTGTTGGCGTGCAGGCGACTGGCCAGATCAACCGCCACGCCGCTGCCCATGGAATGACCGTAAATGACACGATGGGTGGCCCGCGGTTCGCGGCGTTGCAGTTCACGCCAGGCAAGCTCGGCATCCTGTATCAAGGTTTGCTCTGAAGGCGTGATGGGCGTGCTCAAGCCCCAGCCCCGGTAGTCCACGGCCAACACGGCAAAACCGGCTTCGCGCAACGCCTCAATTTTTTCCAGATTTTCAAACAGGTTGCGAAAGGTGCCGTGCAAATACAGCAGGGTAGGTGCCGTTTTGTCAGTGTGCGGCAGCCACCATATTTCTACGCGTTGGGGCGTATGGTGATCAACGGTTGACGATATCGCCAGGAAGTAGCGTTCATCCCCTGCGCGCAGACCTAAAAATGAAGCGGGTGAGCCGGGCGTTGGGCGATAAATAATAGTGCGCTGCTGGATGTCAAGCCAAGCGCAACCGTTGGCGGACAGTAGTAAAAAAGCGACAAACAGGTGCGCCAACCCTGAATAAAGCGGTGCAGTTTTTAAAAATCCAGCCGTTACACTGCGTACCGGCCACATGACTAACCTAACCCCCGCTCCCATGAAGAATCTGATTCGCATTGCTTTTACCCTGATTATTAGCCACCTCGCAGGCGCCGCTTTAGCGCAAACGACTGTACCCCGTGACGTCTCAGACCCTATTTTGCGTTTGCAACTCAGCCCTTACACGCACCACTTTACCTATGATAGTGAACACAAAAATGTGTTTATGGTGGGTTTAGAGCGTGAATATACCAATGGCAAACTCGATGGTGCCACCTTTTTTACCAACTCATTTGGACAGGCGAGTGTGTATATTTATCCTTGGGGTGGTGCTTATCACGCTATTGCCGGTATTAACCCTTTGTCTTTCAAATGGACTGCTGGTTTACTTTATGGGTACAGAGGTATCTATAAAAACAAAGTGCCTATGAACTACAACGGTTTTTCACCTGGTGTCATCGTCGCCTTGGATTATGAGTTCAAGCCCGGTTGGTCGGTACAAGTTAATGCCTTGGGAACGGCTGGTTTAATGTTTCAACTCAATGCACCTTTGAATTAAAGGTCGCACCACCTCTCGCAGAAATCTTGGTTTTATCGGTTATCTGGGTCGAGATTGGATGATCTATTTCTATTAGGGATGGTCTGAATAACTCGCAGCTGATTGGCGTAGCGAGTCGTTGATTTTCAAATTCTGGAATTTCACGCGAAAATCCTGAAACTCACTCGTTTTCTCGGCTGATTTGGGGGCTTTTCCCCCTTGCAGGGTGCTGCCCCCTGTTTTCGGGCGCACTCATGCCCCG
>CAIJRK010000040.1 GCA_903823025.1 uncultured beta proteobacterium | reverse complement strand
CGTCATGACCGTGGTGGGGAGTTGCAAACTTCAAGGTCGTAGCGTCTTGGCCTTTATGACCCAGGCCATGAAGGCTCACTTCGGCTTAAACCCAACACCTTCCCTCATTCCGATTGGGGTGGGGTGAACGCGTACGATTTTTAAGGAATTTTTTTGAAAACACGCTCTAAACTTATCGCCGCGCTAACTTTGCTGGTCAGTGCCAACACCTTGTTTGCGCAGTCAGCTACAACGCGCCCACCAGAAAACGTGGTGCAACTCTCGGCCAGTGCCACCGTGGAGGTGCCGCAGGATTTGCTGTCCATCTCCATGACAACCAGCCGTAGCGGGCCAGACGCTCATGTGTTGCAAACCCAACTCAAAAGTGCCATGGATGCGGCATTGGCAGAGGTTAAAAAAGAGGTCGTGCCCGGTCAGCTGGAAGTGCGCACCGGCAACTTCAGCCTGTATCCGCGTTATGACCGTGATGGCAAGTCGATTGGCTGGCAAGGTTCTGCTGAATTGATTCTGGAAGGGCGCGATTTTGCCCGTATCAGTGCCGCCGCTGGAAAGTTGCAAACGCTCACTGTTGCACAAGTTAGTTTTAGTTTGAGTCGTGAGCAGCGTGCGCGGGTTGGAGGCGACGCTCAAAGCATGGCGATTGACCGCTTTAAAACCAATGCAAGAACTATTGCCCAGGGTTTTGGTTTCACGGGCTACACCTTGCGTGAGATCAATGTCAATGCCAACGACCAGTCTTATGCGCCAGCCCCGCGTGTGATGGCGATGGCCGCCAAGTCAACCATGGCTGACGCGCCTGTGCCGGTTGAGGCCGGCAAGACGGCGGTAGTGGTGACTGTTTCGGGTTCAGTGCAGTTGCAATAAACAACAAACGAGAGATTCGCCATGACATCTATTTCCTCTATCGCGGCTTCAGGCATGAACGCTGCGCAAACACGCCTGAATTCCTCTGCGCACAATATCGCTAATCTCAATACCCCCGATTTTCGCCGCGACAATGTGACTCAAAGCGAGCAGACCGGGTCAGGCGCTGCGACTTCGGTGAATAAGACCCGCGTCGCAGAGGCGGCTCTGGAGACGGATGTTGTGGCGCAACTCTCGGCTAAAAACTCTTTTTTGGCTAACTTGTCCGTTTTTAAAACCAGCGACGCCATGGCCGGGTCGTTGCTGGACGTCACGGCTTGAGGATGGCTGTGACGCCACTGACTTCACCTTCTTTTATTTTTTGGAAGTCCATTTAGGCAACATGCTCAACAAGGTGTTGTCGTGCTGCACATAGTGATGGAACAAAGCAGCGGCAGCGTGCGCACCAATCAAAAAGTAGCCAATGGTGCCTACGAGTTGATGTGTCCATTTCAGTTGAGCGGCCAGTTCTTTGTTAGCGCCGATCAGCGCGGGCAGTTCGAGTCCAAAAAATGGAATCGGTTTACCGCCTGCACTCAGGAGCAGCCAGCCCATCACGGGCATAAAAATCATGAGTGCATAAAGTGTCAGGTGAGCCATCTTGGCAGCCAGAGCCTCTAACTTGGGCGGTGCAGGTTCGATACGCGGCGCAATACACCTAGCGCGCATGACAAGACGTACAAAAACCAGCGCCAGCATCACGATTCCCAACATGAAATGCAGGTCTTTGGTGGCATCGCGTGCCCAGCCCCCTCTTTCAAACAGAACACGTATTTCGACGCTGACGGAGACCAGGATGAACAAGCCGAGCATGACCCAATGCATAAAAATTGAGGATGAGCTGTAGCGATCTGTTGTTTTGGTAGTTTCCATTTGTAAACCCATGTTGTTGATGTGGTTTACTAGTGTAACTACCCATGATATTTATCAAATGACAAATAGAAATCTATGATTTAAGCGCGGGTTTTGCGGTTATCCAGGCGGGCAACATGCTCAACAAGGTGTTGTCGCGCTGCACGTAGTGGTGGAACAAAGCAGCCCCAGCGTGTGCGCCAATCAAGAAGTAGCCGATGGTGCCGATGAGTTCATGGAGTTCTTTCAGTTGGCCCGCAAAGGCTTTGTTGGTCGCCATGAGCGCGGGCAGTTCCAGTCCAAAAAATGGAATGGGTTTGCCGGAGGCGCTCAATAACAACCAGCCTAGCAGTGGCATTCCCAACATCAAAACGTAAAGCGTGAGATGCGCCGACTTGGCCGCCAGGGCTTGCAGTTTGGGCGGTGCGGGTTCAATACGGGGCGCCGGAAATTTGGCGCGCATGGCAAGACGCACAAAAACCAGACCCAGCATCAACAGTCCCAGCATGAAATGCACTTCCTTAATGGCATCGCGCGCCCAGGTTCCTTTGTCAAACAGCACGCGCAGTTCAATGCTGGCATACACCGCAATGAAGAGGATAAGCATGGCCCAGTGCAGTGAGATTGAGGCGGCGTGGTAACGATCAGCTGGTTTCTTGGTATTCATTTTTTGACCTGTTTTGTGGTGGTCGGAATATTAAAAAGGCTAACTTAAGATGACCTTAAGACGTTTGTTTTTTGGAGGGTTACACGGCGCGTGTTTTTAGGGGGTGGTTTTTGTTTGCTTGACACATCTGTCAGTCGCCCCTCTTGGCATGATGTGCAGCAGCAATATCAGAGCGAAGAGGGTTGGAGTCTTGCTGCAGTCGCCGAAGTTTTTCTCGCCATTTCATGACTTAAGATGGTTTCTTCATCAGGGATAAAAAATCTACCACCATGCTCAGTCCAGCACTACGCCCGCGCGAACGCGACGCCCTCATTCAGTCCCTGCGTGCAGGCGTCACACCGCTACTGGGCGCCAGGCACATCCAAGTTGGCCGTGATGCCGAAATTACTGCCCTTGAAAAAAATCTGGATCACATTGCCGATGGCGGATCCGTCTTCCGTTTGGTCATAGGCGACTACGGCTCAGGCAAAACGTTTTTTATGAACCTGGTGCGCAGTGCCGCGATGGAACGTCAACTGGTGGTTGCGCATGCCGACCTCAACCCCGGTCGTCGCTTGCAGTCGTCGGGTGGCGAAGCCCGCAGTCTGTATGCCGAACTCATGAAAAACATGGCCACACGTACCAAGCCGGGAGGCGGTGCGCTACAAACAGTGGTTGAGAAATTCATCACCACGGCGCTGGCTGAGGCGCGCAAAGCAGGCCGCAAACCAGAAGACATCATTCATGAGCGGCTGGACAACTTGAGCGAACTCGTCATGGGTTACGACTTTGCCACAGTGATAGCCGCCTACTGGCGCGCTTACGAAACAGACGATGACACCCTCAAAGACAACGCTATTCGTTGGCTGCGGGGCGAATTCAGCGCCAAGTCCGATGCAAGGCGTGCGTTGGGTGTGCGTGAAATCATTGGCGATGCGGCGCTTTATGACCAGCTTAAACTCATGGCTAAATTTTGTCGTTTGGCGGGTTACCAAGGCTTGCTTATTTGCCTGGACGAAATGGTCAACCTCTACAAGCTGGCGAATACACAAGCACGCAACGGTAACTACGAGCAAATTCTGCGCATTCTCAATGATCTGGAGCAAGGCGGTGCTGAGGGCATTGGTTTCGTACTTGGCGGCACGCCAGAATTTTTGATGGATCCAAGGCGAGGACTTTTCAGCTATCCGGCTCTCCAGTCCCGGCTGGCCAATAACCCCTTTGTGCGCAATGACCTTGTCGATATGTCGGGGCCGGTACTGAGGCTCGGCAATTTAGGGCGAGAACAGTTCGTTGCCTTGCTGGGCAAACTAAATGCGGCCTACCAAAGCGGCAAGCCAGACAGCGTCCCCTTACCGGACGACGCCCTCGCCGCCTTCATGCGTCATTGTGAACAACGCATTGGCGAGGCCACGTTTCGCACACCGCGCACCACCATCACGGCCTTTATTGGATTATTGGCGGTGCTGGAGCAAAACAAAACGGCAGACTGGCGCGAACTGCTGGCGCAAACCCATCTGGAGCTGAATCAGACAACGGCGGATTCGGGTGTCAGTAATGAGTTGACCTCTTTGACACTGTGACATGCCATGAACTTCATTGAGTCCATTCAGCAAGGCGAAAGTAAAACGCTGGAGCTGAAGTTGCAGCTCCCCCAGCACGACCAAATTGCCAAAACCATCGTGGCATTTGCTAACACCAGTGGAGGCAAACTGGTATTGGGTGTGGACGACAAACGCCAAGTGATTGGAATATCTGAGGTTGATATTTTTGCGCTGCAAGACCAAATCACTTCACTTGTCTTTGATCGTTGTTACCCGACTATCCTCACGGAAATTTACACAGCCAATCTGGATGGCAAGCTGGTGCTGGTGGTTGAGGTTTTTCGTGGCAACCTGTTGCCCTACTACCTCAAAGCAGTGGGTAAAAATAACGGTACCTACTTGCGCATCGGTGCCAGCAACCGCAAGGCCGATTTTGAACACATCGTTGAACTGGAACGACAAAAGCGAAACCTGAGCTTTGATGAAGAAGCGTACCGTGAACAAGTTCTGGAAACGCTGGATCTGACGCCGCTTGAGACCCGCTTTTCCGCGTTGGGCAAACCGCTTGATCAGGAAAAACTAAAAAACCTGAAACTCATATTTCAAGAGCACGGCACACTTTGGCCGACGAACGGCCTGATGATTCTGCTCGGATTGCTGCCACACGCAAGCACCAAATGCGCTCGTTTCAAAGGGACGGATATGAGCGTTTTTTTGGATCGGAAAGAGTACAACGGCGACCTTTTTACCCAACTGGAGCAAACCGAGGTTTTCATAAAAAATCACATTCACCTCCATGGCCAAATCAAGGGCTTGCAACGTACTGACACCTATGAAATACCGTTGAGCGCGCTGCGTGAGGCGCTCATCAATGCGTTCATTCACCGCGACTACACCAACCAGGGGCGCGACATCAAGGTAGGTATTTACGACGACATTGTCAACATCGTCTCACCTGGCGGCCTACCAAACACCCTGACCCAAGAAGCGCTGATGGATGGTCGCTCAGAGATTCGCAATCGGGTCATCGCCCGCGTGTTCAAAGAACTGGGCTACATCGAGCAGTGGGGCAGTGGGATTGCCCGAATTAAAAGTGCCTGCCAAGCGCAAGGTCTGGCACAACCCCGGATTCGGGAGAAAGGCGATTTTGTGGACGTGGCGTTCTACCGGCCAGTTTTAAATCACACGCCAAAAGTGCCGGATACACCCGAAATAGTGCCGGATACACCCGAAATAGTGCCGGATACACCCGAAATAGTGCCGGATACATCCGAAATAGTGCCGGATACTGTTTCATCACAAGAGCGCGCCATTCTTGCGCACATGGGACAGCATGGGCAGATCACAACGCCAGAAGTCGCCCGCCAGTTGGTCGTTAAAGACCGGCGCGCCCGAGCGGTGCTCAAAAAGATGCTGGATCAAGGGTTGATTGAGAAACGCGGTAGCGCCCGGAAAACTATTTATGTGAAGGTGGATGTATGAGTGATTCAAAAGGGCAACGGATTGGCCGCTTTGGTGAGTTTATTGATCATGATGATGGCACCGTCACAGACACTCGCACAGGATTGATGTGGATGCGTTGTGCATTGGGACAGACGTGGAATGGATCTACGTGTGTCGGATTACCAGATTACATCAGATTGAAACCGCCGCTGGCATCGCCTATTACATGGGCTGGATATAACGATTGGCGGCTTCCTCATCTAGAGGAGTTGCAAGGCCTCGTTAATCCAAGCCAGACGAGTCCAGTAATCGATACAAAAGTTTTCCCTAATACGCGAAAAAATACCTACTGGACTTCATCACCAAACGTTGCAAATCGTGACCATATATGGCAAATAGATTTTGGCAGTGGAAAACCTCTTAGTAATCTGGCTCTTGCGAGTGCGTACATTCGCCTTGTCCGAAGAAATGCTCGACGGTTCGCACTGACTGTTACTTCGATAGGCGCAGGTAACGGCATTATTGTGCGGAACGTTGACACAGTTGATCATCTCGCTGGTAGTTGCGTAACGCTTGCTGCATATGCGAACCAAGGATATAAATTCAAGTGTTGGCACGGTGATGCAAGCGGACAAGACGTTACTTGCACTGTCACGATGGATTCTGCGAAAACCATATCAGCTGAATTCTCCTTGTTGGAATATTTTGACCTGACGGTGGAGTCAACAGGGACTGGCAGCGGAATCATCGCGCGCAGCCCTAAAGCGGAGAAATACGTTCTTGATAGCAGGGTATCGTTGACTGCCCAGGCTTCAGTTGGCTCCAAATTTAAGTGTTGGCACGGCGATGTCAGAGCACAGGGCACTGATTGCACGATTACCATGAATTCATGCAAAAAAATCTCAGCTGAATTCGTCAAAATTGAATCGTTCACTTTGGCTTGCGCAAGAGAAGGTAGCGGCGATGGTTCGGTCAATTGGGAAATTCAGCAAGGTGAGACCTTGCAAACCCCCGAAGTTACGCGGTTTATTGAGGGGAGTGTCGCTACTTTAACGGCCACGCCATCGGAAGGGTCTAAATTCAAATGCTGGCATGGCGATGTAACGGGCGTACTTCCGACCTGCACCATTACCTTTGCTTCCTCCAAGTCAATCACGGCAGAGTTTGTTCAACGTGAATTTTTTGCACTGAGTGTTACAACAGTCGGCACCGGCAGTGGCGCTATTACGCAAAGTCCTGACTTTGAAGAATATGCTGAAGACAGCACTGTCACCCTGACGGCGGAAGCTGAAGAAGGTTCCATCTTCAACGGTTGGCAAGGTGATGCGGCTGGAATGGACGCCCGTTGTACGCTTGCAATGGATTCGGCCAAGCGCGTGACGGCTGATTTTATGAAGTTGGATGTGTCGGACTTAGGCATTGAGGTACGTTTTGACGCTGTTGAGGATGCCCATATGAAGAATGGGGAGGATGCGCTCATTTTTTACTTTTCAGTCGCCAACAATGAGCCAAAGCAAGTCCGCGTGGAACTCCCTCTCGCCAGTTATGTGACTGGTCAGGGCGAAGAAATAGAGCAATCAGTCTGGCTGAACACCCTTCTTATGGGTAACAAAGGCTCTACGTTGCGCGCTGGCACTTTTCGCAAGATGGGTTTGGTTTTTTACAAGTCCAGGTTGGCTGAAGTCACGTCGGGTGACGACCTGCACATCACCGTTTTGCAAGCCAAGCCTGCACGGCGTCTTGGTTTTACGTTTAGATGTACCGACCAGGAACTGCGTCAATTCAGTCTGATAAAAACGGGGGCGACGCTGACGCACGCACTGGATGAAAACGGTGAGACTTCGCTTGAAAAACTGGAAATCTTGCAACGCCTGACCCTGCTTGAAGACGGAATGCGCGATATTCTTCAGCGGCTGGATGCCCTGCAACTCGCACCGGCCCCCGTTCATACAAATACCCGTCTGGAACCCACCCGCACACTGCCCGAAGTGCTGGCCTGGCTTGCCACGCAAAGCCGCATTTCTGTGGCAACCTTGCGCGCGCAGTTGCTGCCTCTGGATTTACTGCCCAATGCGCTCATCGACGACATCAATGAACGTGCCTATGATTTGGCTGGCGAGGCCGCACTGGATGACGACGGTGATGCCGTCACCGTACAGCGCGACGTGTTGCTGCAAGTGCTGACTGCATGGGATGAATAGCCGCATGATTCAACTTTATTTCGGAGGCCTGAATGCCTAGCGTTTCGTCATTAACTATCAAAGGCTACAAATCCATTCGGTCGCTTGAAAACTTCCCGTTGGGGAAGCTCAACGTGTTGATTGGGGCGAATGGCGCGGGCAAGAGTAATTTCATCAACGTGTTTCGCTTGCTGCATGAAATTGTTGATCAGCAATTGCAGCTTCATGTGCAGCTTCAAGGTGGCCCCGATGCCTTGCTGCATTTTGGACGCGCTATGACTGAACGGCTGCATGTGGCTTTTCAATTCGGCATGACCGGGCACCCGGGCATTCGGCAGGGTTATCGTTTTAATCTGCTGCCAACGTTGGACAACCGGCTGATTTTTGAATCAGAAGAAAGTTTGTTTTTTGGCGGCGAGATGAAGATACTCAACCCCAGCCAGATGCTGGGCCGGGGGCACAGTGAATCTAGCCTCAAAGAGGCGAGCGACAGTTATTCAAAATCGGTTTATCCATGCGTCAGCAACTGGCGCGTTTACCATTTTCACGACACCAGTGACACAGCCCGTGTCAAGCAGCGCCATGCCACCAACGACAACCTGCGTCTCAAAACGGACGCTGCCAATCTGGCGGCCTATGTGCGTATGCTGCGGCTCGACCACCCGTCGGCCTACACACGCATCATTGAAACCATCCGGTTGGTAATGCCATTTTTTGATGACTTTGTGCAACGCCCAGGTGAGCCAGACTCTATCGAACTGGAATGGTTGCAAAAAGGTATCCCAGACACTCCCTTTAGGGCCAGCACGTTATCTGACGGAAGTCTGCGGTTTATTTGTTTGGTGACGCTGTTGTTGCAACCCATTGAGCTGTTGCCAGACACCCTGTTGGTTGACGAGCCAGAACTGGGTTTGCACCCCTACGCCATTGCTGTACTGGCTGATGTTTTCAAACAAGTAGCCGAAGACAAGCAAGTCATCGTGTCAACCCAGTCGGTTGAACTAATTAATGCCTTGGCACCTGAAGATGTGATTGTGGTGGAGCAAGAGGATGGGGCTTCCACGTTCAAGCGCTTCACCCAGGCCGAGCTGGCGGATTGGCTGCAAGAGTATTCAATGGGTGAACTCTGGCTTCGCAACATTTTGGGCGGGCGGCCCTGAGATGGTGGAGGTCATCGTCATTGCCGAAGGCGTTACAGAAGAGGCGTTTATCAAGCAACTGGTGGCACCGGCTTTGCGGCACTCGCAGATTTTTATTAAACCCGTGATGCTCAATACCTCCAAAGATGCCAAAGGTGGCGCGGTCTCATTTGAGCGTTTGCAATTCAATGTGCGCAATATTTCAAGGCAGTGTCCGAGTGCCGTGGTGACGACGCTACTGGATTTGTATGGGCTGCCCACCAGCTTTCCGGGGTTTGCTGCGGCCCAAAAATTGCCGGATGTTTATCAGCGGGTGAAGGCCATGGAGGCTGCATTGCACCAAACCATCGTGGCGCATGTGGGGTGTCGGTCAGAGCGGTTTTTGCCACATATTCAGCCCTATGAATTTGAAGGTTTGTTGTTCTCTGACGTGGTTGAACTTTGCCGTACTGAGTCTGCGTGGTCGGGTAGTTTGCTTGAGTTGAAAAAAGTGCGTGCGGCCGTAGAGTCACCCGAGCATATCAATGACGGCTTTGACACCAAGCCGTCCAAACGGCTAGAGCGCCTACTACACCAGCCGAGATACAGAAAGACCTTGCATGGCCCCAAAGCCGCAGAGCACATCACGCTGGCCGTGATGGAGCGCGAGTGCTTGCACTTCGGGACTTGGATAAATAAGCTTAGAGGACTGGCGGCATAGGAGGCGGCATAGGATGACGACAAAAATCTTTTCACGCATCAAATCCGTCGGCTTGCACGTCCAAAAAGATGTTTGAACGCTTGGCCCCACCCTTGCAACGTGCCCTATGGGAACTTGGCTGGAAAGGCTTGCGCGAATCGCAGGTGCAGGCGCTACCGTTGATTCTCGACACCCGGGACGATGTGGTTATCTCGGCGGCAACCGCCGCCGGTAAGACCGAAGCCGCTTTTTTGCCGCTGCTCACCCGCTTGTGGTTGGGTCAATCGCTCCCGAGCAACGTCGTTGAATTAGGTACAGATTCCACAGCATCACCCCGAGGTGTGATTTTGTACGTGGCACCCGTCAAGGCGCTCATTAACGACCAGGTAGAGCGCCTGCACGTTTTTTGTGAGCGCATGGATATTCCTGTTTATCCATGGCACGGGGATGTAGGTCAGTCACTGCGCAAACGTTTCTTTGCTGACCCGCGTGGCGTGGTGCTGATTACCCCGGAGTCTTTGGAGTCGCTGCTATTTCGCCGGGGTGCCGAATTGCGACACATATTTGCTGAATTACAAGCGGTGGTGGTTGACGAATTGCACGCCTTTATTGGGAATGTTCGGGGCCGACAGCTACAGAGTTTGCTGCATCGCCTGGAGGCACAGTTGGGGCAGCGGGTGCAGCGCATCGGTCTCTCGGCCACGCTGGGCGATAGGGGGTTGGCCGCTGAATTTTTACGGCCCGGTCATGGTGACGCCGTCCACATCGTTGCGACCACTGGTGAAAAGCGGAACATTCAACTGGTGGTAAAAGCCATTTTGCAGCCGAACACGGTGACCCAAACCAAACAAGATGCTCACTGGACCATTGCGCACGAGTTGTTTGAACGCTTGCGGGGTGCCAATTATTTGGTGTTTCCTGCAGGGGTCGGTATGGTTGAGTTTTATGCCGATGCCTTGCGAAGGCGCTGCGAGGATGCAGGGCTACCCGTGACCTATTTTCCGCATCACGGGCGACTCGCCAAAAGCGAGCGAGAGGAAACCGAGGCAGAACTTAAACGGGGCCCTCTGCCGGTCAGCGCCATTTGCACCACCACGCTTGAGATGGGCATCGACATTGGCGCTATCAAAGGCGTGGTTCAAATTGGCGCACCGCAGACCGTCGCAAGCTTGTGTCAACGCATAGGCAGAGCCGGGCGGCGTGAGGGTGATGTAGCGGTGTTGTGGCAATACTGCATTGCCCAAACACACACACCAGGGGCTGATTGTGTGGACAGTCTGTACGCAGATTTGGTGCAAGCCGTGGCGGTGATTCAGCTCTTTCTGGCGAAATGGTATGAGCCACCCAGAATTGGTGCGCTGGACTACTCCACGCTGATCCAGCAGGTGCTGAGTCTGGTGGGCGAGCGTCATGGCATCACTGCCGCGCAGGCCTATCAAATGTTGTGTCAAACCGGCCCCTTCAAAGGCGTGAGTGAAACCAACTTTATTGCGCTGCTGCGTGCCATGGCTGCAAAAGACTTGGTGATGCAAGACGCCAACAAGTTATTGCTGCATGGCGCTTTGGGCGAAAAGATGGTGAACCATTACACGTTCTATGCGGCGTTCCCTGATTCGCAGGAATATCGCCTGCGTCAAGGGGGCAAAGAGCTGGGCACCTTGCCATTGGAAGGCCGCAGTGCGCGCGGTGATGTGATCACCTTTGCCGGTCGGCGCTGGCGTATTGAAGGCATTGACCACGAAAAGCGGCTGGTGGACTTGGTTGTCTCGGGTATGGGAAAGTTGCCAAAGACGGACGGCAGCGGCACACCTGTCCATCGCCGCGTTCGGCAAGAAATGCGAGCGATCTTGGCGGGTGGTGACATCCCGGTTTGGCTTGACGCGACAGCGCAGTCGCTTTTGCGTGATGCCCAGCGGCAATACAAGGCACTGCAACTGAAAGAGGCCCGGCATGTCGTTGAAGGTCACACCGTTTATTTGTTTCTTTGGGAGAGCGACCCAGTACAAGAGGCGATAGCGACACTGTTGATCAGCCAGGGACTGGAGGCTAAAAATAGCGGCATAGTGATAAAAATATCGCACACCACCCTGAATTTGGTGGCTACCAGTCTTTTAAAAATCAGCGAACAGCCGTGCCCGTCGCCAGACAAAATTATTCAAAGAAGCCAGGTTAAAAATTATGAGAAATGGGACTGGGTTTTGCCTGACGATTTGTTCTTTGGTAGTTACGCTAGCCGCGCTTTGGCACTGGAAGATGCCCACGCCTTGTGTCAAGGCCTGAGTCAATCTGAGACGGATTGAACAGTGCAGATTTAAGGCTAGCCGCGTGGGTGTCGGTCTGAACTGCCGCCTTGAAGGGGCGCTCGCTAAAATCAAGCGACACAGATAAAGAAGTCAACCCCAAAGGAATAACGTTATGCAAATTGTCCGTCGGGCTATGTTGGCACTGTCCATGATCGCCCTCATTCTTTGCAGCTGGTTCGGGCCGCTGGATTTGCCTGCTGTAGAACAGGTCGATGCCGGTATGAAGCGCGCACTGATCAGCTTTGCAACTGCCAGAGCTTTAAATGCGGTGATCTCTGTGGCCCAGGGTACGCAGGCTTCGGTTCAGCCTTTAGGCGTCGGTGTTACGTTTGCACCGGGCCAAGTGCTTGACCCGATTAACGATTTGGTGGAGCAGTTCTCCAAACTGATGCTGGTTGCCAGTGTTGTGTTCGGGATTCAAAAAATATTGATTGGCATGGGCGGTTACTGGCCGTTGTCGCTGGTACTGACGGTGGCAGCTCTAGGCTGGACTTTGTTTTACTTTCGCACCCAAACGCCCCCGCCTTGGCTGTCCAGAATTCTGGTTATTTTGCTGATGCTGCGTTTTGCCATTCCCGTGGTCACGCTGGCCAGTGATCAGCTTTGGCAAAAGTATCTAGCGGATGACTACGAGACGAGTCAACTGGTGATTGATACCGCCTCCGGCCAGGTGGCGGCGCTCACGCCGTCGGTGCCCGTCGCGGTTGAGAACTTGGGCGTACTTGAAAAAATGAAAAGTTTTTTATCCAAAAATGCCGATATAAAACTTCATTTTGAACATCTCAAACAAGCGGCAGAACACGCCACAGAAAACATCATCAAGCTCATTGTTGTGTTTATGCTTCAAACCCTGGTCATTCCTTTGCTGTTGCTTTGGGCTTTGTATGGGGTGGCCAGGCGTGCGTTTGAGTTACCTCTGACGGGTACGCGCCCCTCTATTCCGTCGCACTAGCGCACGGTTCTATTCCTTGATTAGCTTCTTATGGCCTATACATTTTTTCTTCGTATGCTCAAGAATCCGCGCACCACGGGTTCACTGGTGCCTTCTTCTGTATTTTTGGCGCGTGAGCTGGCCGCTTTGGTTAAAGGATCTGATCACATTTTGGAGTTGGGGGCAGGCACCGGTGCGGTGACGCAGGCATTGGTGCAAGTGGTGGCGCAGGAAAAGCTGGAGGTGGTTGAGTTGCAGCAGAATTTGGCAATAGCGCTGAAGAAGCGTTATCCGAATTTGAAAGTGCTGCATTCAACCGCGCATGAGGCGGTAGATAACTACCAGAAAATTGGGACTGTCGCGATTGTTTCCAGCTTGCCTTTTCGGTCACTCCCGCTAGCCATCAAACAGTTGACCGTCCAAAGCTTGCTGTCATTTTTGACGGCCGTGCCAGACGCTAAATTGATTCAATTTACCTACGGATTAGGAACGCCTTTCAGCGTTCCCCCGGGCTTCAAGTGGCAGCAGGTTAAATGGGTTTTTGCTAATTTTCCGCCCGCGTGTATTTGGGTTTTAACGCTAACTGTGTCGCCCTAAGTAGGAGTTATTTTGAAATTTATTCACACCGCAGATATTCATTTAGACAGTCCCTTGTTAGGTCTTGCCGCCTACAAGGACGCCCCCGCTGATTTGCTGCGCACCGTCACCCGTGATGCCTTCACCCGCTTGGTAGATCACGCGATTGAGGAGATGGTGGATTTCATGGTGATTGCCGGTGATCTCTATGACGGGGGTTGGAAGGACTACAACACGGGGCATTATTTTTGCCGAGAAATGGGGCGACTTCACCAAGTTGGCATTCCGGTTTACCTGTTATTTGGCAACCATGACGCTGACAGCGAGATGACCAAGAAGCTGACACTACCGCCCAACGTGCATCAGTTTGAAACCCGCAAAGCCAACACGTTTTTGATTGAATCATTACAAGTGGCGCTGCATGGGCGCAGCTACAAAGAAGCGGCTACGGTTGAAAATCTCGCCAGTAGTTACCCGGCGCCAGTGGCGGGTTGGCTCAATATTGGCGTGCTGCACACCGCGCTTGAAGGCTACGCCGCCCATGCCAATTACGCGCCCTGTTCATTGGCGGAACTCACGGCCAAAGGCTATGACTACTGGGCGCTGGGTCATGTGCACGAACACGCCGTGCTGCAACAAAAACCGTGGGTCGTTTTTCCGGGTAATTTGCAAGGGCGTCATATTCGTGAAACCGGCGCACGCGGCGCCATGCTGATCACTGCTGATGCCACAGGCATTCAATCCGTTGAGCGCTTGCTGGTTGATGTATTGCGCTGGCAAGTCGTTAGCGTGGATGCCGCACCGGCCACCACACTGGAAGATGTGGTGCGGCTGGTGGGGCGTGCTTTTGAGCAATTGATTGCTGAAACACCCGACAAAATCTACCTCTCGGTGCGCGTTTGCATTCACGGAAAAACAGCGGCTCACGGCGAGTTGTTCGGCCTGGAATCGCAGTTGCGTGAAGAGGTGTTGGGTCAAGCTGCAGGGCAGGGGATTGAGCGCTTGTGGGTTGAAAAAGTCCGCCTTGAAACCGAGCCGTTAACCGATGCCGCGCACATGGCCGCACGCTCGGATGCCATTGCCGATTTGCAAAAATTTCTGGCGCAAGCCCCGGACGATGCCGCCCTGTTAGCCGCCTTGATGGCCGACTTTCGCCCACTGGTGGACAAAGTGCCGCTGGAACTGATCCAGGCCTTGCCGCAACTCAACGCCATTCGTCGTGGCGATGTGGCCAGTCTTGTCCAATCTGTCACGCCCGATTTGTTGGCGTACCTGTCGAAATCAAACTAAGGCTTCTTATGCGCATTAACCGTCTTGACCTGTTGCGGTACGGAAAATTCACCGATAGATGCGTAGCGTTGCCCAGTGCAGCGCAAGATTTTCATCTGATTGTGGGTCCTAATGAGGCCGGCAAATCAACGCTGCGTAATGCCATTCAGGATTTATTGTTTGGCATTGAAACCCGCTCACGCTACAACTTTCTGCACCCGCACAAAGAGATGCGTCTGGGCGCTTTGATTGAGCAGGGCGCTAGCCAGCTCGACTTTATCCGCACCAAGGCGCAAAGCAAGACCCTGCAAACCTGCGCGAGCGTGCCCTTATCCGACCAGGCGCTGACGCCCTTTCTAGGCCCGGTCGATCGCGTTTTTTTCGACCAAATGTTTGGCTTGAATCACGCCCGTCTGGTCAGCGGCGGCAAGCAGATTTTGAGCGCATCCGACAACATCGGGCAGATTCTTTTTCAAGCTGCTGCGGGCATTGGCAGCTTGGGCGATGTGCGGGATCGGCTGGAACAAGAGGCCGATAAACTCTGGGCCAAGCGCAAGTCCGGTGAGCGCGAATACTACATGGCCTGCGCGGAACTGGAACAAGCGGAGTCGGCCCTGAAACACGCCACCGTGCGCACCAAAGATTGGCAAGAAGCCCGCACGCAAATGGACCGGATCGGTGCCGATTTGGGCCAGGCGCGCGAACACTATCAAGTGCTGGCGCAAGAGCAAATGCAACTGGAGCGCCTGCGCCGTGTCGCCCCGTTGTTGAGCACGCTGATTGAGGCCGAGCGCCAGCAGGCTGACTTGGGTAGCGTGGTGTTGTTGCCTGATCAGGCGGCCGACCAATTAGCCCACGCCGAACATGAGGTGGCGATTGCCAGTCAAACGCACCTTCTTTTTGAGAAGCAGGCCACGGAGTTGCAAACCGCGCTGGCCGCCTTGCATCCGGTGGAGGCTATTTTGGCGCGTGGCCCCGACATTGAGGCCTTGTCGGCGATGCGCCAACAGTTGCGCAACCACGAAAGCGACATTGAAAAACGCGAGGCCGAGATTCGGGTGCTCTGGCAAACTGTGGCGCAATCAACGCGCCAGCTAGGCTGGCCGCAAGACACGGCAGACGCCGTGGCGCAACGCCTGCCCGACAGCCTGATTCGGGCCAGCCTGGACAACATGGTTCGCCGCCATGAAGGCCTGAATCAGACGCTGACCACCGCGCAACAGTTACTGAGCAGTCGGCAAGAAGAAGTTAAAACACTGGACGCCGAAATGACGGCACTGCCCGCGACGGTCATCCCCGTGACGCTGGCGGATGCGTTGGCAACAGCACGCGCTATGGGCGATGTGGCGTCTCAGGAACGCCGGGTTGGCCTGCAGATTAACCGACTCCAGCGCGAACTGGTAGCGACCACGCTTGAACTCGGTGACTGGAATCCCGGCCCCGATTTGCTGCGTCAATTGTTGCCGCCGACCCAGGATGAAACCCAGATGCTGATCAAGCAGCGTGGCGATTTAACGCTGATGACGGCCACCGTGGGCGAGCGCCTGAATGAGGTTCAGGCCGAAATCCAACGCCTGCGGCTCGAAATAACGCAATACAAAACAGCGCATGACCCGGTGACTTTAGATGATGTGCAGCAAGTGCGTAGCGCGCGCGATGCCACCTGGCTTGCCATTAAAAGCGGTAGCACGGCCCTGACGCAAGCCGCCCCTGACTATGAAAAATCGGTCGTCCAAGCCGACTTGTTGTCAGATAAACGCCACGACAAAGCGCAGGAAGAAACAGAACTGCAGTCGCGCCTTGATCGCCTGCAGCGCCTGCAGCAACAAAGCGCCGAACTGGCCTTGCGCGTGCAAGACCACACGCAAACGCTGGCCGAGCTGGATCAGACTTGGGCGCTACGCATCCAGACGCTGGGGTTGGCCGGGCTGCCTTTGTTGCAGGTCAACAACTGGCGCGCCGCGCGTGAACGCGTGCTGGGGGCCGCTGAGATTTTGATTGAGGCGCAGCTCTCGCAAGCTGATTTTCTGGCGAGCGTGGCGCAGGCTCGCGCGGCCTTAACGCAGGCTTTGCAGGTTGAGACGCCCGAGGTTCAAAGCTACGCGTTTTCTGCCTTGATTTTGCTGGCGGATGAGCGGGTTACCACCGCGACCCGCGCGCAAGAGCGCCGCAAAGCCTTGGGTATTCAAAAAATTCGTGCCGAGGCGGCGCTGCCTGATTTAAACCAGCGGGTGCTACAAGCGCAAACCGCGCTGACCACCTGGCAGGCGGACTTGCAAAAAAATCTGCAGTTGGCCCACTTGCCACCCGATTCAACGATTGGCACGATTGAAGGCGCGCTGACCTTGTTTGAGTCCATGAGCCAACGTCTGCAGAAAATACGTGAGATTCGTGCAGCCCGTATCGACATGATGCGTCGTGACTTGAAAGAGTTTGCCGATGCCGCGCTGGTTTTGGCGCAAGACCTGGCGCCCCTACTGTGCCAGGAGGCTCCCGCTCAAATTGCCTTGCAGTTAGACGGCCAGTTCAGGCAGGAGTTGTTGATTTCACAAGCCTTGGAGCGCTTGAAAACAGACGTTGCCAAAGTCAGCGCGCAAGCCCAAGCGGCCAGTTTGCGCATCACGCAAGCCAAAGCCAGTCTGGCGCCATTGATGCATGTCTCCGGGGTAACGGACAACGAAGGCTTGCGTGTCGCCATCGACCGCTCAGATCGTCTGCGAGTCTTGCACGTCAAAATTGAACAGGCCCAGAAGCAGTTGCTGCAAGCTGGTGATGGTTTAGTGCGGGACGCGCTGGAGGCCGCTTTTGAGGCCACCGATGTGCACACGATTTCAAGCCGACTGCCCGAGATCAAACGCCAGCTCGATGACGTGGTGGCGCAGCAAAACCGGCTCTCCGGCGAACTGACCTCGGCTGAGGCCGCGTTAGGAAAAATTGCCGGTCAGGCGCAAGCGGCTAAAGCCGAATCGCAGCGGCAAGAGGCGCTGGCCAGAATGGGCAACGCGGTGGAGCGTTACCTCAAGGTTTACACGGCGGCCAAGTTATTGCGCTGGTCGATTGAGCGTTTTCGTGAAAGCAAGCAAGGCCCGATGCTGGCGCGGGCCAGCGAGGTTTTTGAAGGCCTGACGCAAGGCGTGTTCAACCGGCTGGTGGTTGATTTTGAAAGCGACCCCTTGAAGCTTTCCGGCCAACGTGTCAGCGGCGAGCTGGTCGATATCGACGGCATGAGCGAGGGCACGCGCGACCAGCTTTATCTGGCCTTGCGTTTGGCGGCGCTGGAGTTGCATCTGGCGCAAACCGTGCCCTTGCCCTTTATCGCCGATGACTTGTTTATCAATTACGACGATGGCCGCGCGCGTGCCGGGTTGGCCGCACTCGCCCGCTTGTCTGAAAAAACGCAAGTTATCTTCTTGAGCCACCACGCGCATTTGGTGCCGTTGGCCCAGTCGGTGTTGGGCGACAAACTCAATGTGATTTATTTGGACTGACGCGCCTACGCTCTACGCGCTAACGGCGCCTCAACTTCGGACTCCACATGACAACATTTTCCAGACCGGTGGCGCCACCGGCCTTCATGCCCGGCTTCATGGTTTTGCACGGCAACCGCCTGGAAGACCTGCGCGACTTGCTAACCCAGTTTCTTAAATCCCAGCCCTTGCCCCCGCTTTGGTCTGAGGTGATTCTGGTGCAAAGCAACGGCATGAAACATTGGCTGGAAATGGCGCTGGCCGATGACGCGGCTCTCGGCATTTGCGCGGCCACCCGGCTGGAGTTGCCCAGCGGGTATTTGTGGCAAATTTATCGCCAGATATTGGGGGCCGAAGCGGTGCCGACACACATGCCATTTGAC
The DNA here is from genome assembly GCA_903823025.1 of uncultured beta proteobacterium. Lineage (GTDB taxonomy): Bacteria > Pseudomonadota > Gammaproteobacteria > Burkholderiales > Burkholderiaceae_C > Rhodoferax. The sequence continues at coordinate 9,881 of CAIJRK010000040.1, read as the reverse complement.
AAAACAAGTCTGGTCTGGCGGCTGGTGCGACTGCTACCCGTCTTGGCTGCCAGCAACCCGGTTTATGCGCCGCTGCAACGCTATCTGGGCGACAACATTGAGGGTCGCAAGCTGTATCAACTGGCGCTGCAAGTGGCTGATGTCTTTGACGGTTATCAGAGCTACCGCGCTGACTGGCTCAGTGATTGGGCAGGCGGGTCTGAGGGCACCGATGTGTTGCGCCGCCACGATGGCGTGAGCGCCGCGCTGGCGCCCGAGCACGCCTGGCAAGCCCAGTTGTGGCGGGACATTCGCACCGATGTAGGCGACGCTTTGGCCGACGCCTCGCGCGCCAGTGTTCACGCCCAATTCATGACAACGCTGAAAGCCCGAATTGCACAAAGCAAAGCCGACGGCAAACGTCTGACTGGCCTGCCGCCGCGCCTGGTGGTGTTTGGCATCTCCTCCCTGCCGATGCAAACCGTGGAGGCGCTGGCCGAGTTGGGGCAAGTCTGTCAGGTGTTGATGCTGGTGCAAAACCCGTGTCAATATTATTGGGGCGATATTGTTGAAGGGCATGACCAATTGCGCCAGCAAGTGCGCCATCGTCAGCAGACCAAGTCGCCCCGTTGGGACGCCTCCGATGCGGCTGAGGGTGTGGCTGATTTACACACCGCCAGCCATCCCTTGCTGGCCTCCTGGGGCAAACAGGGGCGCGATTATCTGCACCTGCTGGACGCCTTTGATGGCGCCGATCAGGCTGAAAATGACCCGCAGCGCTTGATCCGGGTCGATGCGTTTGTGGACCCTGTGCAAGACCAGCCCACGCCTACGCAGTTGGCCCGGTTGCAGTCCGCCATTTTGAATTTGGAACCCCTGCCTGACGTCCCCGAAGTGTGCCCTGATGACGCCTCCATCACGCTGGTCAGCACCCACTCCGCCCAGCGTGAGGTGGAAGTTTTACACGACCGCTTGCTGGCCTGGTTTGATGCCGACCCTGATCTGAGTCCGCGTGATGTGATGGTGATGGTGCCTGATATGGCCGCCTTTGCCCCTCCGATTCAGGCCGTGTTCGGGCGCTTTTCAAAGGGGCAGCCGCGTCACATTCCTTATTCAGTGGCCGACACCACGGCCCGCCAGTCGCCCGTGGTGCAAGCGTTGGATCAGTTGTTGTCGTTGCCGGGCGCCCGGTTGTCGCTGGTGGACTGGCTGGGCTTGTTTGAGGTGTCGGCCATTCGCCAGCGCTTCAAGTTAAGCGCCGCCGAGGTTGATCAACTGCAAACCTGGCTGACGCTGGCCGGGGTGCGCTGGGGGCTGGATGCGCAGCACCGCCAAGCGTGGGGCGTGCCGTCTGACGTGCCGGGGCTGGACCAAAACACCTGGGCGTTTGGTTTGCGTCGCTTGTTGTTGGGTTATGCCGTAGGCGCTGGTGAGTCTTGGGGCGACACCTTGCCGCAGGCCGCGCTAGGCGGTTTGGATGCGAGCCTGATCAGTCGTTTGCTGGCCTGGCTGGAGGCCATCAGCTTGACCCTGCAGGACTTGTCCCAAGACCAGCCACCTGTGCAATGGTGCCAAATACTGACCCATATCGTCGCCCGCTTTTTTGAAGCCAGCGACGATGCCGAGGAACGTTTGATTCAACGCCTGCTGGAGCCGTTGCAGGCGTGGCAGCAGTCGTGTGACGAAGCTCGACTGGACACGACCTTACCGCTGGCGGTGGTGCGTGAACACTGGCTGTCGCAAATTGAAGAGGGCGGGGTAAGTCAGCGATTTTTTGGTGGCGGCGTGCAATTTGGCACCTTGATGCCGATGCGCTCTATCCCCTTCAAGATCGTCTGTTTGCTGGGCATGAACGATGGCGATTACCCCCGCCAAACCGCCGCGCGTGACTTTGACTTGATGGCGCAAAGCTGGCGCGCCGGTGACCGCTCCCGGCGCGAAGATGACCGTTATCTGTTTCTGGAGGCGCTGCTTTCGGCGCGGCAAAAACTCTACCTCAGTTGGCAAGGCCATCGTGCCACCGACAACACCGAGCGCCCGCCCTCGGTGCTGGTGGCGCAGTTGATGGACTACCTCAATGGCTGCTGGTCACCGGCGCGCCAGCCGCAACCTCAGCCGCTGCAACCGTACTCGGAAAGCTATTTTTTGCAGGATTCAGCGTTTGCCACCTATGACCAGGACTGGGCGCGGGTACACGCCGCGCCCGACCCGCTGTCTGCGTGGCCCGCGACAGAGTCACCCATGCCCAGCAGCTTGACGCTTGATGACTTGCGCCAGCTGGTACGCCATCCGGTCGAGGTTTTTTTCAGGGGGCGCCTGCGTATTGAGCTTGACCGGGTCGAGGAGGTGCAGCAAGAGGTCGAGCCATTCGCGCTCAATGGGCTGGAGAAATACAAGGTCGCGCAGGACTTGCTCAATGCCCCGGATGCCGCCGAGGCGCTGCACCGCCTGACACTGTCCGGCCAGTTGCCCATGGCCGCTTTTGGCGCGCGTGAGTTGACTGAATTTGAAGACAAATTAACTGGTGTGCTGGCGCGAAAAACCGACTGGGTGCAGCAGTTTCCGCATTCTTGGCCCGCGCAGTCGGTGGCCTTGTCGGTGAGCGGCATCTCTATCACCGGCACTTTGAGCGGGCTGACGGGATCAGCGCCACCGGGGTCGGGCACGGGTTTGCAGTTAGGCCAGCGTCTGAGCGCTGTGCTGGAAGGCAAAGGCGACGACCAGACCGCGCGCGTGCACATCGTCACCGGCTTGTGGGTGAATCATGTGGTGGCCTGTGCCCAAGGTCAGCCGCTGGTCAGTGTGCAACTCGGGCTGGATGGACAGGTGGTGTTTAACCCGCTGACACCCGCTGATGCGCGCTTGATTTTGCAGCGCTGGGTGGGTGTTTACGCCCAAGCCTGGGCGCGTCCGCTGCCGGTGGCGTGCAAGACGGGTTGGGCGTATTGGCAGGCGCACAACAAGGCCGAACAACAGGCCGCTGAGCAACCGGACAAGGTGCCCAAAGACCCGCATGAAGTAGCACAAGCCGTCTTTGAAGGCGGCTTTCAACGTGATAGCGAGTTGAGCAGCTCGCCCTATTTGTTGCGGGCGTTTGAACGCTATGAAGACCTTGAAGCCGAGTTGCCTGACTGGGCTGCGTGTTTGTATGGCGATTTGGCTCGGCATGTGGCTTTCAGCCTACAAGAAGGAACACCCGCGTGAATGAAACTGTTGTGATTAAAAAGTTGTATCCCTTGACGCTGCCGCTCCAGGGTTTGCAGGTGATTGAGGCGTCGGCGGGCACGGGAAAAACCTGGACGCTGGCGGCCCTGTATGTCCGGTTGGTGTTGGGTCATGCGCCGGACAGGGCGCCGCTGGAGGTGGGGTTGTATCCGCCACAAATTCTGGTGATGACCTTCACCGAAGCAGCTACCGCTGAATTGCGCGGGCGCATTCGGACGCGGTTAGCCCAGGCCGCGCAGTTCTTTCAAGCCGGCTTGTCCGGCCCGGCTGACGTGACAGGCGCCGATGATTTTTTGCGCGACTTGCGGGCCGCGTACCCGCCAGCGCACTGGCCCGCGTGTGCTCACCGGCTTGACTTGGCCGCGCAGTGGATGGACGATGCCGCCATTTTTACCATTCACGGCTGGAGCAGCCGAATGCTCAAAACGCACGCCTTTGACAGTGCCAGCCTGTTTCAACAAAGTCGGGTGGAGGACAGCCAGCGACTCAAACTCATCGCCGTGCAAGACTATTGGCGCAAGTGGTTTTATCCTTTGCCGCTTGAACAACTGACCGCACTCAAACCGTTGGGGACAACCCCCGACGAACTATTGGACAAGCTTGAACAGTGCTGGTCCATCACCGACAAAGCGCCGGGCACCCCCGCCTATGACGGCGAAGCGCCAGATGTTTTATTGCAACAGTGGAACGCCTGGCAGGTACAACGTGTTGCTTTGGAGGCACTGGCCCGACCCGCTTGGACGCTTGAGGTCATCGCGCTGGTCAACGACGCCGCTGCCAGCAAAAGCATCAAAGGCTATCGGGCTGATTGGCTGGCCGGTTGGCTTGCGCAAATGGCGGATTGGACACGGGGCGAGTCCATCAAGCTTGACACGCTGGCACGTTTTTCGGTGCGCCGCCTGCTTGACAAACAATGGCCGCCAGCACAGAACCATGCCGTGTTCGCACATATTGAGGTCTTGTGCCTGCACATGAATGAAGAACCGATGCTGGCCGAGGATTTGCTTTTACATGCGGCACAAGAAGTCGGCACTGCCTACCGCCAAGCCAAAGCCCAACTGGCGCAGTTCGATTTCTCGGACTTGTTGCAGTGCCTTTATCACGCGTTGCAGGCGCCTGATGGGCGGTTGGCACGCGCTATTCGCCAGCAATTCCCCATCGCTTTGGTGGATGAGTTTCAGGATACTGATCCTTGGCAGTACGGCGCTCTGTCCAAAATTTATGCAGTATCCGGGCTGCAGGATACCGGCCTGATCATGATTGGCGACCCCAAACAGGCGATTTACAGCTTTCGAGGGGCTGACCTGAATACCTACCTGACGGCGCGCAATCAGGCGCAAGCCATTCACACCTTGTCGGGCAATTTTCGTTCGACCCCCGAGGTGGTTGCAGCGGTGAATCATGTGTTTTCGTGTGCGGAAAATCCATTTGATGATGTGCCGTTTGAGCCGGTCGTGGCGTGCAACGCGAAGGTACAGCCGTTACAGTTTGAAGGCCGTCCGCAAGTGGCAATGACGGTCTGGCATCAGAAAACCCCTGAGCGCGCGCCTCGCAAGGCTGTTTTTATCCGGCAAATGGCCGAATTGTTTGCCTCTCAAATGGTTGGCCTGCTGAATCAGGGTCCCGCGCAACCTGGCGACATGGCGGTGCTGGTGCGCAACGGGCACGAGGCACGGGCGATGCGTGATGCTTTGTCCACGCGCGGCGTGCGCAGCGTTTACTTGTCCGAACGCGACAGCGTGTTTGCCACGCTGGAGGCCACCGATCTGTGGCGTCTGATGCGTGCCGTGGCTAACCCGCGCGCCACGGCTTTGGTTCGCGCCGCCTTGGCCACCCGGCTTTGGGGTCTGTCCTGGCCGACGCTGGAGCGCTTGTTTCAAGACGAGACCGCGTGGGACGATCTGGTCGAGCAATTTCATGGCTGGCAAAAAATATGGCAGCGTCAGGGCTTCTTGCCGATGCTGCATCACTTGCTGCACGACCAGTTGATTCCAGGCCGGTTGCTCGCGCAAGATGAAAACGAAAGCACCGGCGGTGAACGTCGCTTGACCAACTTGCTGCATCTGGGTGATTTACTGCAAACGGCCAGCGCCAGCCTGCAAGGCGAGGGCGCCTTAATTCGCTATCTGGAGGAGCAGTTGCAAAACCCGCGCGCCAGCGGCGACGTGGCTCAGTTGCGCCTGGAAAGCGACGCCAATCTGGTCCAGGTTATTACGTTGCACAAGGCCAAAGGGCTGCAATACCCGCTGGTTTTTTTGCCCTTTGTCTCGAACTTCATGACCGAGAAAAAAGACAGTGGCAAAGACGACGCCCTGCGTCTGGCCGAAGACATTCGGCTGCTTTATGTGGCCCTGACGCGCGCCGAGACAGCGCTCTGGCTAGGCGTGGCACACGTCAAAGGCGATGTGGACGGGGCCAAGCCGCAGGTTAAAAGTGCCTTGTCGCGTTTGCTCAAACGCCAGACGGCGGGCGACTTGGGGGCGTGCTTGAAATCGTGGTCGGCCTGTGCCGATATTCTCGTGACGCCCGCACCTGAGTCTGACTTGGTGCGCTACACGCCGCCCGCGCCCCTTAAAAACTGGAAGCCGGTGTTAACCCCGCAGCGGCTATTAATCAGCCGTTGGTGGACCGCCAGTTTCAGCGCCTTGGCGCGTGATGTGGGCCTGCACGGCGCCAACACGGCACAGGCCGCGCATCAGGCGCAGGCCGACAACGCCGCCAGCGTGATGTCAGAGCGCGACGAGCGTTTAACAGATGCGCAGCTTGATAACGCCACGCCTGGGCCAGCGCAGACGGATGTGGACAAAGACGACACAGTGCCAGATCAGCTAATTACCTTTAACCGCTTTCCGGCGGGCAGCACCTACGGCACTTTGCTGCATGATTTGCTGGAGTGGCAGGCTTTGCGGGGCTGGCCCATCGGGCAAACGGCCCCAACACCGGCGCTGTCTGCCGAGTGGACTGCCTTGCTCGCCAGAAAAATTCAGCCCTTCAACCTCGACGAACCCCAGCGTGATCTTTTGACCGAATGGCTCCAGCAAATCGCTCAAACGCTGCTGGTTTTGCCGGGGACGACTGCGCCTTTGCTGCTGGGCAGTTTGACCCGCGCCCACGCTTGGCCTGAAATGGCGTTCACCTTGCCGGTTCACAAGCTGGGCGCGCATCAATTAGACCGGTTGATTCGCCAGTATGTGCTGCCCGGACAAAGCCGTCCGGCCTTGCAATCAATGCAACTCGAAGGTATGTTGATTGGTTTTATGGACGTTGTGCTGGCGCATGAAGGGCGCTATTACGTGCTGGATTACAAGTCCAACCGACTCCCCGCTTATGGCCCTGAGCCGTTGCAGCAAGCGATTTTGGCGCACCGTTACGACGTGCAATACACGCTGTATGTGCTGGCCCTGCACCGCCTGCTCAAGTCACGCCTGCCCGATTACGACTATGAGCGCCACATGGGGGGCGCCTTGTATTTATTTCTGCGTGGCATCGACCAGCCGGGCGCTGGACTCTATGCCGAGCGTCCAGCGCCCGCCTTGATTCACGCGCTCGACCTGGCTTTTTCTGACCCCGCCCGCCTCAAGAAAGTTGCCTGATGCACACCACAGAATCTCTGGAACCCGCCCATCCCCTGACGCCTGTCGTACCAATCGAAGACGTCGCCCCTTATGTGTTGGCGTTGAGCGAGCTGGATCACGCGTTCGTTCGTTACTTGCAACAAGTTCAGCCCAGCCCGGACGCCCGACACGGTTTGCTGGCCGCGTTGACCAGCCATCAGTTTGGTCGCGGCCATGCCTGCCTGGACTTGGATTTGCTGGCGCGAGAAGGGGTGTTCGCCTTGGGTTGGGATTCGCGGGCCAAGCCTTTGTTACCGGCCAATTTGGGTGATGGCGCGGCCACTTTGCCGTGGACGCAAGGCCCGAATAGCCCCCTGGTGCTGGACGGTCAGCGCCTGTATTTGCGCCGCAACTGGCGCGCTGAACAAAGCATTCGGGCGGCTATTGAGGCCCGGTTGCAGCAAGTTTGTGTGGTGCCCGATGCGTTATCAGACGCCTTGACGCTGCTGTTTCCGGCCTCAACGTCACAGACAGAAAAACCGGGTGCGCCGCTGGATTGGCAAAAAGTCGCCTGCGCGCTGGCCGCCCGTCAACGCCTGACCTTGATCACAGGCGGCCCCGGCACGGGCAAGACCACCACCGTGGTGCGCTTGCTGGCGCTGTTGCAGTCCGACGCCCTCAAACACGGCCAGCCGTTGCGCATTGCGCTGGCCGCCCCAACCGGAAAAGCGGCCGCACGACTGGGTGAGTCCATCTCATCGGCAGTCAAAAAATTACCGCAAGCGTTGCAATCCCAAATTCCGGACAAAGCGGTGACGTTGCACAAGTTGCTGCATATCCGTCCCAATCAGTTGGACGCTAACGCAGTCGAGCTGGCGGTTGATTTGGTCGTGGTGGACGAAGCCTCCATGATTGATCTGGAAATGATGGCCCGTCTCTTGGCCGCAGTGCCGCTGACGGCCAGTTTGATTCTGCTCGGCGACAAAGACCAACTGGCCTCGGTTGAAGCCGGTGCCGTGATGGGGCAGTTGTGTGAAGGCGCCACCGCCGGACAGTACACGCCGCAAACAATTGAATGGGTGCGCCAAACCACCGGCGCTGATCTGCGTGGCTGGGCGGGTCAGGGCACCGCGCTGGCGCAGCAAACCGTGATGTTGCGCCACAGTCGGCGTTTTTCTGAAGACAGTGGCATTGGTCTGTGGGCCAAGGCCGTGAATGCGGGCCACGGCGCGGGCGTGCGTCGTCTTTGGCGCGACACGCCCGAGTCAGCCCTGAACAGTGACGCCAGTGTGGCGCAACTTCAAATCGCGCAAGTGGGCGATGCACGTTTCACGGCGCTGGTTCAACAAGGCTGGCATGACTGGCTGCTTGAAATACAAACGCTGAAACCGGGGGCTTGTTCCGAGGCGAAGGCGTTGCAGATTTTGCAGTTGTTCTCGCAATTTCAGGTGTTGTGTGCGGTGCGTGAAGGCCCTTGGGGAGTTGAAACCTTGAACCGTCGGCTGGCCGCCAGTCTGGGTTTTGACGATCAGGGCTGGTACGCCGGTCGGCCCGTGATGGTGACGCGCAACGACTACAACCTGCAGTTAATGAATGGGGATGTGGGTCTGTGTTTGCCGCATGGCAACGGGCTGAGGGTGGCTTTTGCGGATGGGCAGGGTGGCATTCATTGGGTGCTGCCGTCGCGTCTGGATGCCGTGGAAAGCGTGTTTGCCATGACGGTTCACAAGTCCCAGGGTTCGGAGTTTGAGCATGTCTGTCTGGTGCTGCCAGACACGGGGGTGGCGGTGTTAACGCGGGAGTTGCTCTACACCGGCATCACCCGCGCTAAAAACCAATTAACGTTGGTGGTGCCCGAGGTGACGGTGTTGTGGCGCGCTGTTGAGACGCGGGTGCTGCGCAGTGGCGGCTTGAGCGGATGAAATATGAGCCATAAAAAAGCACCTACAGGTGCTTTTTTTATAGCAGCGACCCAAAGGTCACCGTTTATTTAAGCGACTTTGGACGCTTTTTTGACAGCATCCACAGCCACTTCAACAGCATTTTTAGCCGAGGTTTGGGCTGACTCAACAGCGTCTTGACCGACGGTCAGTGCATTTTTAAAAGCAGCGACAGCGGACTCGGTGCCAGCGGGGGCGCTTTTGGCAATGGTTTCCACCACGCCGCTAAAAGCTTTTTTTGCTTCAGCGGTTTTGGCTTCAATGGCTTTGGTGAATTCGGAGCTGCTGCTGGTGGCAATGGTTTGAACGTGTTGCACGTAAGCGGCAGATTTTTCGGCCAAAGGCTTCAGAAAACCTGATTGCAGCGCGATCAGTTCTTGTGCATCTTTAGCGCCGATCACGGCTTTGGCATGGATAAAAGACTCGCTCAAAGCGGCTTTGGACGCAGCCAGGTTCAGTTCGACCAGCTTTTCAACACCGCCGTAGGCTTGTGTTGTCAGACCTTCCAGGGCTTGCAAGTTGGCTTTGTTGGTGGCGATAAATTGTTCGGCGATATTGTTCATATTATTTCCTTGGTTGATTTGACAGATCAGCTGCACAGCTTTAAACCGCTTGAAAGCCTATTTTTGCTGCAGTGCAACATGAATAATTATAGGAAGGACTTGCGTCAATCAAAGAATTTATGTTGCACTGCATTAATCATTAGTAGCGCTTGTCTAGCCTTAGTTTTAAATGATTGATTGTCAAGATAGATGGACAGGAGTTGTGGTAGTCATTGCCGCTATGCATAAAAATATTAATGCGATTTTCATGTTCTGCGCTGTTTATTCGGCAGTGAACATCAAGGAGCAAAAACTATTTTTCCTGCACGGCTTTCTAAGCTGCCTATTCGGCAGTGAACCCCCAACGGCGCGAAGTTTCCGCTGGCAGTCTTTTCTAAGCTTAAAGTGGACTAAAGTGGACTCCTAAAGCCAGACAGTCCAACCTAATAATTTAAGATATCCCCTTGGATGAGGCTGAATCGCTACAGAGTTTGCTATGATTTTTATAATCAGCAATGCCGGATTGCGCGCTTCCATTGAGAAAAGAGGTAATCATCTCTCTCCTTGTAAAACGGTATTCTTCTGCACGCAACACCTAATCATTAGTGATTTTGATTCAAATGCCAGCTTAAACAGGAGCT
>CAIJRK010000039.1 GCA_903823025.1 uncultured beta proteobacterium | reverse complement strand
TCGATCACGCTCGATTTTATAGGCTGATTTGAGAGCCGATCTTTGGCTGGTAGAGAGAAATTTCTGCATACTCGTATTTTCACATTTAGCGGCGAGGAGAATTCATACTTCTGGCTGCATTTCGATTCGCGATTGCTATATCTCATTAGGCGTTGAGGGAACAATAGAATATAAACCCGTTGAGGAGGTCGTCTTAGGACGCGGAAAAATTGTAGATTAGCACTCAACTTAACGAGCAACAGGGCAGCGTCCCGCCACTTTTGTATTCTCAAAATTCAAGAACTAGGCGCATCTGATTTGAGAACTACGGTTGAGCATTTTTACTGTTTTCTCGCCACAGCCACGGCTGAATTCTCGGCTTTGGTTCTCAAAAGTACCGAGAAAATTCCTAACCGTACTTTGTGATTCGATTCCTGAGAGGCCCCCCTAAATGCAATAAAAAGATAGGCTTTCCTGGCGACAGCCATCCCCTAGGATTGACTGTTTTTTTTAATTTTCGCCTTCCTTACTTGTTTCGCTTTGCCTCATAGAGGGCACCGTCTGCACAGGACAGAAGATCTGCAATAGAGTGGCTGGCTTTTGTGTAAATTGCCATGCCAATTGAAATGCCAACGCGAACCTCTTTGCCTGTCGAAAGAAGAATAGGCGCCCGCACGGCCTCCATGATTCGCTTGGCAAGTAGGTCCGCCGTTATCTTCACGTTTCGCCGTAGCAACAAACCAAACTCATCACCGCCGAAACGTGCCAGGAGATCCTCGGCCCGCACTTGTTTTTCCATACGGCGTGCGACTTCAAACAAGACTTCATCGCCGGCCGCATGACCCAGGCTGTCATTGACTTTTTTGAAGTCATTCAAATCCATATAAAAAACAGTGAACGACTCACCTGTCCGATTGGCATAAGCCACTTCGGCATTCAAGGTTCGTTCAAACTGTGCCCGATTAGCCAGACGTGTCAGGTAATCGGTCAGTGCCAGCTTGCCCAGCTGGTTGATGTGATGCCGGTTTTCCAATGCGGTGAGTACAAGCAAAGAGAGGTCTTTCAGCAAGACTTGTTGAACCTCGTTGAACTTGCGCGGCTGTTGATCCACCACAGCAAGGGTGCCCAGCGCATAACCGTGTCGATCAACAAGCGGGGTCCCCGCGTAAAAGCGCAGGTAGGGGGCCTGCGTCACCAAGGGGTTTTCCCGAAATCGCGCATCTTGCTGCAGATCTTCGATGATGAGCGACTCGTCGGGCCGCATGATGGCGTGTGCACAAAATGCAATCTGACGATCAAGTTGGGGTAACCCAAGACCAATTTGCGATTTGAACCAAAGCCGATTCTTATCCATCAATCCAATGACCCCTGCAGGGGCACCAAAAGCGAGGGTTGCCACTCGGGTCAGCGCATCGAAATCGACCTCCGGTGGCGTATCAAGAATGTCATACGAACGTACAGCATTCAGACGCTGAACCTCGTTTTGAGGAATGGGGCATTGCATAACCAAGGAATTAACTCCGGCTGTTTGATGTAACTTGCCCTGATTTGTGAGTGAAATCCGGGCAGATCGAAGACCTTGCGGCTTCCATAAAAATGGGGCAACGCGTGTGACTAATGAGACAAGGTTTTTTGGGGACGGTGGTGCGCGTCAGTAGGCGCAATGTGGTTGGCGCCAACACTGCTGCTCACGGCAGAAAACAACTGCCCGCTGCAAGCGCCGGGGTAGGGTCCGAAGCGTGTGGCTATTTCCCATTAGAAGGTTTCCCAACCTGCATCGCTACCTGCCGTAGCCGCCATCTTTGGGGTTGCGCGGATTGCGCCGTTCAACTTCGCTGTCACCACGGCGGCCTTCACGGTGGCCTTAACAGGCGTGGTGGTTTGTGAACGAGCGGCTGCGCCCTTGGGGGCGGCTGCGCCACGTCGATTGTTATCTTTGAATTTCAGTGCGTCGGGATTGTGAGAGCGCACTGCCAAGCCAGTGAGCGCCCTCGTTTGCTGATCCTTATTGGCATTCAGCTTGAACACCGCCACCGTGCCCACCAGGTCTTGGGCTTGCGCTTTCAGGCTGCTGGCCGCGGCGGCCATTTCTTCGACCAGCGCGGCATTTTGCTGCGTGACTTGGTCCATTTGCGTCACGGCTTCACCCATTTGCGACACGCCCAGGCTTTGTTCACGGCTGGCCGCACTGATCTCACCCATCAAGTCCGTCACGCGCTTGATGCCACTCACCACCTCGGTCATGGTGGTGCCGGCCTGATCCACCAGCGTTGTGCCTTGCGCGACGCGTGCCACGCTGGCATGAATCAGACTTTTGATCTCTTTGGCCGCATTGGCCGAGCGCCCCGCCAAGGCGCGCACCTCAATGGCCACCACCGCAAAGCCACGTCCCTGCTCACCGGCGCGGGCGGCTTCGACGGCGGCATTCAAAGCCAAAATATTGGTCTGAAATGCAATGCCCTCAATCACACTGATGATGTCGGCAATCTTTTGGGAGCTGTCGTTGATGTCTTTCATGGTCTGCACCACTTGCGCCACCACATCGCCCCCCTGCACGGCGGTGGTGCTGGCGCTCAGGGCCAGTTGGTTGGCCATCTGGGCGCTGTCGGCGTTTTGTCGCACGGTGGCACTGAGTTGCTCCATCGAGGCCGCTGTTTGCTCCAGCGCACTGGCTTGACTTTCGGTGCGGGCGCTTAAGTCATGGTTGCCGGACGCAATTTGTGCACTGGCGCTGGCCACACCCTCGGAGCCTTGGCGCACGGTCGTCACGACCTGGGCCAGACTGGTTTGCATGGCCGACAGCGCGTGCAGGACTTGGCCGACTTCGTCCTGACTGTCCAGAAGGATGGTGTGACTCAGGTCGCCCCGGGCGACGGCATTGGCCACGTCCAGGGCTTCTTTCAAGGAGCGGGAGATACCGCGAATCAGCAACAGGCCAAAGCCGATGGCAAACAGCACCCC
>CAIJRK010000038.1 GCA_903823025.1 uncultured beta proteobacterium | reverse complement strand
CACTTTTTGCGCTTCTTCAAGCGTTTGGGGTTTCGGGCTGGCTTGCCGTAGATTAATTTGCATTGCTATCAATTCTGACCTGTTTTTGCACAAATCCCGACAACACTATGAAATCAGTTGGGTAGTGGGGTGAACGCGCACCATTTTTTGCATAAAAAAGGTTTTGCATAAAAATACGAATCATTCTCATTTATGATTTGGGCTGATTCAACCTGCAAGCCACAGCCGTGCAGGCGGCAACACAACATCAGCTATTTCAAAACATAAGAAACAACCATGTCAGAACACCAACGCATCCCCCTCAAACGAGCCCCTTTGCTACCCTTGGGCGCTATGCTATTAGCAGGCTCCATGAGTGCCATGGCCCAGCAAACGACAGCTGATGCTGACCTAATGCTCCAGCCTGTCGTGGTCAAAGCGCGCGCCGAAGCACCCGAGGGCAAAGATGCTTTGCGCGCCACGACCACCACCCTTGGGAAGGGCAAACAATTACTGCGTGACATTCCCCAGTCGGTAACCGTCGTGACCGAAAAGCTGATGGATGATCGCAATCTGGACACCGTCAAAGAGGCGCTTAAAAATACCAGTGGCATTTCTTTTCTAGCCGCTGAAGGTGGTGAGGAAGACATTCGTCTGCGAGGTTTGTCACTGCAAGCCACCGGCGATATTTTTATTGACGGGATGCGCGACCCCGCGTTTTACGAACGCGACACCTTCAACCTGGATCGTCTGGAAGTCTTGCGAGGCTCGGCCTCCATGTTGTTCGGTCGCGGCTCTACTGGCGGCGCAATCAATCAGGTCAGCAAGCAGCCCCGAACGATTGACGAAAACGAAATTTCCACCACGCTGGGCAACCACAACTACCGTCGAATCACGGGTGATTTCAACGTTCAGACCGGTGAAAATGCCGCTTTGCGCCTTAATGCCATGGCGACCAAAGCCGACAATAACGGTGCTGGCAGCAGTCTGGATAAAAAAGGCATTGCCGCCACTTACCGTTTTGGCATTGGCACGGCTAACGAATTTTCGGTGGGCCTCTACAGCCTGGAAAACGACAATGGCATGAACTACGGGATGCCGTGGATCAGGCCCACGGCAGCATCGCCCGTCGCAGACACCACGCTCATCAACAAACTTGACCCCGACGCCTACTTTGGCATGGCCAGCGATGCCAACGCAGGCAGCGCCCGACATCTGAGCGCCAGCTACACGCATCGCTTCCAGGACGACAGCGAATTGAAAACATCGATTCGTAAAGGCCACTATGAGCGCGACCAGCGTGCGGGTACAGTTCGACTGTGCCAGCAAAACGTAGATCGGCTAACGGGGGCAATCAGCCCCAACCTCTTATGTCCCACGGTCACCACCGTTTCGCTCGACACCTTCAGTCCTGCTTCTTTGCTGACCCGTGGCACCCAATTAAAAATTCAGGATATGGACACGCTGTACCTGCAAAGCGACTACAGCACCAAGTTCAAGGCACTGGGCTTGCAACACGAACTGTTGACTGGTGCCGACTTTGCCAGCGAAAAACGCCAGGTGTACGGCGCACGCAGTGCCGCCCAAGGCGGTGTTGACCTGATCAAGCCCACCACCACCGCAGGTACGCCAAATGACGGCGCTAATATCAATGAATCTTCTCGCGTGCTGCGTCAAACCAACCAGTTTGACGCCACGGGCTACGGCTTATACATTCAGGACTTATTGCAAGTGGCACCGCACTGGAAGCTGCTCGCGGGCCTGCGTTATGACCACCTGACCGGCGACTACAGCACTTTTGCCATTCCCAACAACGCGGCAGGTCCAGTCGCCGCCAGCCGCTATCAAATGAACGTCTCAGAGGTCAGCAAACGTCTGGGCGTCTTGTACCAGCCCAATGCGCTGCATTCTTATCACTTCTCGGCGGCCACCTCGTTCAACACATCAGGCGACGCTTATTCACTCAGCGCCAGCAATACGGATGTGCCGCCCGAGCAAAGCATCAACCTGGAGTTGGGCGCCAAACTCGACTCGGCTGACAAACGCTTCACCACGCGCCTGGCCGTGTTTCGTTCTACCAAACTGCACGAACGCAACACCGACCCGCTGATTGATCTGGTGACGCTCTCGGGCAAGCGCCATGTGGCGGGTTTTGAGGTGGATGTCGCCGGTAAACTCACGCCCCAATGGGAAATCTACGGCTCTTATATGTGGATGCCCGTGGCCAACATTGATGAAGGTGTCGCTGGCTCCGAAGGTCAGGGCACCCGCCCTTCGCTCACGCCGGAGCACAGTGGCACGGTTTGGAACACCTACCAGGTCACCCAGCAATGGCGTGTCGGACTGGGCGTGAACTTTCGCGGCGAACAAACCCCGATTCGCAACCCCGGCTGGACAGTGGACAGCTATGTAACGGCTGACTTGATGGCGGAATACAAAATGAACGAAAAATTCACTTTGAAAGGCAATGTGAGCAACCTCACCAACAAGCTTTACGCCGATGCGTTGTACAGCGGGCATTACATCCCCGGTGCGGGTCGTTTGGTGCAAGTCACACTTAACGCCAAGTTTTAAACCTGTAAAGATCACACCATGCTTCTCCATATCCCCAATATTTTGAACGCCGATGAGGTGCGTCACGCCCAGGACTTGCTGGCGCAAGCTCCGTGGGGGGATGGACGGCCAGGCGCGGGCGTGCAGGCCGCTCAAGTCAAAAACAACGAACAGTTGCCCCACGATTGCAACGCGGCCCGCGAGATACGCGCGATGGTGTTGCGCGGTCTGGACGCCAACCCCTTGTTCTTTTCCGCTGCTTTGCCCAAAAAAGTGTTTCCACCGCGCCTGAATCGCTACGGTGGCGACAGCAATTACTACGGAAACCACATCGACGGCTCGGTGCGTTATCTGCCCGATACCGCCCAGCGCGTGCGCACTGATGTGTCGTGTACGGTGTTTTTGTCTAACCCCAGCGACTACGACGGGGGCGAACTTTGCATTTCAGACACCTACGGCGAACAAGCGGTTAAATTGCCAGCCGGTCACATGGTGCTGTATCCCGGCACCAGCTTGCACCAAGTTAAACCCGTGACGCGGGGTCACCGTTTGGCCTGCTTTTTCTGGCTGGAAAGCATGGTGCGAAGCGACGAACAACGCCGCTTGCTGTATGAATTCGATATGAATTTACTGCGTCTGCGCGAGCAGCACGGCGAAACCGATGAGACCACTGGACTCACCGGCACCTACCACAACCTTTTACGCATGTGGGCCGACACTTGAAAGGCGAATCGGTATGGAATTTTTATCAACCCTTGGCCTTAGCCTGATTTTGGTCATTGGCTCTGCCTGGTGGATTTTTCGTCAATAGACCGTGGCTCAAGCTACAGCAGCCCGCTTTTAAACTAGGACACTTCTTGAGCCTCCCTCTTATCTTTTTCACATGAAACGCAACCTCATCATCGCCCTTGGCGTTGTCTTTTTTCACATTGCCGCGCTATGGGCGATGCAAAACGGATTGCGACAACGCCCGGTTGAACAGGTCGTGCCGGCTGAAATTCTGGTCGAATTCATTGAATTACCCACGCCTCAAGTTACGCCACCGCCACCCACCCCCAAGCCCAAACCGATTTTGCCAACGCCTGTCAAGCAACAAGTCGCCAAAGCGCCGGTTTTGCGCCAGCCTGCAGTTCCTGAGTTGCCCGCTGTTGCCGACACCACGCCGTCGCCTCAAGCTCCGGTAGGTGTCCTCGCCCCGGCACCGGTTGCCGCTCCCATCGCCGCCCCGGTGGCGCCAGCGCCAGCGCCTCCCGCACCAGCTCGCATGGCGTTGCCATCCAGTGTGGCGGACTACCTGCACAACCCTAAGCCGCCTTATCCTGGATTAAGCAAACGGCTGGGCGAACAGGGCAAGGTCGTCGTGCGCGTTCTGATTGGGGTGGACGGCACAGCGCAACAGGCCGAAATCAAACAGTCCAGCGGTTTTAACCGACTCGACCAAGCCGCTCTGGACACCGTGCTGCGCTGGCGCTACGTGCCGGGCAAACGAGCAGGCGTGCCTGAGACCATGTGGTTCAACGTGCCCATCAGCTTTGTTCTCGAATAATTTTTTCTTTTATCTCTGGAGTTTTATGAATTCACAACTTGGCTTGGTCAATGTCTGGACGCAAGGTGATTGGGTCACCAAAACGGTAGCCTCCGTCCTGCTCATCATGTCGCTGGCAACATGGATCGTCATCATCATCAAGGCGCTTGATGTCCTGAAACATAAAAAATTGGCAAAAAATGCTGAAGCTTTTTGGCATAGCGAAGACTTCAACACCGGTCTGACTCAGCTTGGCGGCGACGCCAGCAATCCTTTTCGCCAATTGGCACTCGCCGGACAAGATGCCACCAACCATCACCGCAACACCAAAGCCCAACTGCACGACACGCTTGACGCCAGCGACTGGGTTACCCGCAGTTTGCGTAACGCCATCGACGACAGCACCGCACGGCTGCAATCCGGGCTGGCCATTTTGGCTTCAGTAGGCTCAACCGCGCCATTTGTCGGTTTGTTCGGCACGGTCTGGGGGATTTATCATGCACTTTTAGGCATTGGTGCATCAGGACAAGCCACGATTGACAAGGTCGCCGGCCCTATTGGAGAGGCGCTCATCATGACGGCTTTGGGGTTGGCGGTGGCGATTCCGGCGGTGTTGGGCTACAACGCGCTGGTGCGAGGCAATAAGTCTATTTTGATCAAACTTAGCCGCTTCGCCCATGACCTGCACGCCTACTTTATGACCGGCGCCCGCGTCAGTCATAGCCACAGCGCTGACAAAGTCATCGCGCTGAAGAAGGCTTAACGCCCCCTACTTGCCAAACAGGACAACATCATGGCTTTTGGAACACAAGACGAACCCGATGAGGTGATGAATGAGATCAATATGACGCCGATGGTGGACGTCATGCTGGTGCTGCTCATCATCTTCATGATCACCGTGCCGGTCATGAAACATGCCATCCATGTGGATTTACCGCGCGCCACCAATCAAGTGCAAGAAATCAAACCGCAAACGATTCGCCTGAGTGTGGATGCGCAAGGCACTTATTTCTGGAATGAGGCCAAGGTCGAAGATGCCAACCTGCCTGCGTTGTTACAGGTCGAGGCTGCAAAAACGCCACAGCCCGATTTGCACATACGTGGTGACAAGGACGTACGGTATGAACGTGTGGCGCAAGTCATGGCAACGGCACAGAAGGCGGGCATCAAAAAAATCGGTTTTATTACCGAGCCTCAAAACTGACCTACTTGAACGGTTGACGATTTAGCCGGTTTAGCGCGTTAAAGACCCAAAGCGGCAATGCCTGCTTTGGCAATTTGCGCGTCTTCATTGGACTTCACGCCACTCACACCCACAGCGCCCAGACACTGACCGTCTTTCATGATTGGAACGCCGCCTTCAAGCAAGCCTTGAACGTCCGGCACGCTCAAAAAGGAGGTGCGCCCGCCGTTAATGACGTCTTCATAGACCTTGCTTTCGCGACGGCCCAAAGCGGCGGTGTTGGCTTTGGCGGGCGCGATGTGTGCAGAAATAGCGGCAGCCCCATCCAGACGTTGCAGCCAGAGCAAGTGACCGCCGTCATCCACGATGGCAACCGTGACAGCCCAGTTGTTTTTCAGGGCTTCGGCTTCAGCGGCGGCGGCCACGGCTTTGATATCAGACAGTTCAAGAGAGAATTTAGTTTGCATGAGAACCTTCGTTTAAAGAAGAATCAAGCATAACGCTTATCGACCCGCACCTGACCCCCCCCAAACGGATAGCGGTGACCTTACAAAAAGTAAGGAAGCGCCTTAAAAGGACGCTCTGCGGAAATCTGGACTTATCCTAAAATAGGCCCGTATCTACAGCTTGTAGATACCCCCGAAGGAGTTTAAAAATGCATGAAAATGTTCAACCAATAAATCAAGGTTATGGCGGTGCAGCTATGGCCGAGCAGCGCAATAAAGTGTTGCGTAATACTTACTGGCTGCTGGCCATCAGTCTGGTTCCAACTGTGTTAGGCGCTTGGTTGGGCGTAGCTTCAGGCATCACCCGCTCGTTAACTGGCGGCTTAGGCCTAATCGTGTTTTTAGGAGGTGCCTTCGCCTTCATGTACGCCATTGAGAAAACAAAAAATTCGTCAATGGGCGTACCTGTTTTGCTGGCTTTTACCTTTTTCATGGGTTTGATGCTGTCACGCATGATCTCCGCAGTGCTAGGCTTTCAAAACGGCACTGAGCTGATCATGACGGCTTTTGGTGGCACAGCAGGCGTGTTTTTTGTCATGGCCAGCCTGTCCAGTGTGATTAAGCGTGACCTGTCCGGTATGGGCAAATGGCTGTTTGTAGGCGCCATCGCAGTAATCGTCGGCGGCATCATTAACGTGTTTGTGGGTTCCACGGCGGCCATGATGGCGATCTCGGTGGCAGTCATTGGCATTTTCAGCGCTTATATGCTGTATGACTTGAAGCGTATCGTGGATGGCGGCGAAACCAACTACATCAGCGCAACGTTGGCTTTGTATCTGGACATCATGAATGTTTTTCAGGCTCTACTGGCCTTGCTGGGTCTCACCAGTGGTGAGCGCGACTAAGTTGTTGCAGGAGCCTCTATCAAAAGACCTTTCGAGGTCTTTTTTTATTTTCCCCAAATAAATAATTGCAGCTCAACGTGTTTTTGTCGATAAAACAAACTTACCTTTAACCCGAAGCCCCTGTATGACTTTTCGCTTGTTGATCCTCTCCCTCGCCCTCTTTCTGGCCGGTTGCGACATACCGGGACTGGGGCCTGATCCCAGAATCGCTTTGCGCGAGGCTGAAGCCAAAGCTATTGGCGGCGGCTGTCGGCATGGTTTGCGCAGTGTCGAGGCTTGTTATGGACTCAATGGCGGCGCATCCAAAGCCGCCATATTTGCGGGCTGGAAAGATATGGATCAGTACATGCGCGACAACAAAATTGAGGGCGTTCGAGCCTCGGAGGAAAGAATTGAGCCAAAAGAAGTGATTACAGAAAAATCACTGCCAGGCGAAAGTTCTTCAAAATCCTGACACCTGCCTGCCGCCTTTAATCCTCCAAATCAAATACCGCGATGCTTTCCACATGGGCCGTATGCGGAAACATATTGACGGCCCCCGCAAAAGAACAACGATAACCTGCTTGATGTACCAATAAATCAGCATCGCGTGCCAAAGTCGCTGGATTGCAACTGACATAGACAATGCGACTGGGAGCTCTCCAATCTTGTATCCCAGAAGTTGGCGGGTTTGTCAATGGATTAATTTTTTGTTGATGCAAGTCAGCCAAGGCCTGAATCAAGGCAACTGCGCCTTCACGCGGGGGATCAATCAGCCATTTGTCAGCCACCCCATCTTTGAGCAACAACGCAGGCGTCATTTCAAAGAGATTTCTGGCGACAAACCGGGTTGGGCACAATGTTCTTGTGGCATCGGCAGAGGCTTTATTCTTCAGATAGTTTTCAAAAGATCGGGCCACTAAAGCCTCGCTACCCTCAATGCCCAAGACCTCCCGCGCCTGTGTGGCAATCGGCAAGGTGAAATTACCCAAACCACAAAACCAATCAATCACGCGCTCTTCTTTTTTGATGTCCAGCAGCCGCAGCGAGCGGGACACCAAAACCTGATTGATATGCGGGTTGACCTGTGTGAAATCGGTCGGCTTGAAAGGCATGTGAAGACCGAACTCAGGCAGGGCATAACTTAATGGTTCACCCTTTTCGTCCAGTAAATGCGCAGTTTCTGGGCCTTTGGGCTGCAGCCACCACTGCACACCAGCATGTGTACGTGCAAATGTGCGTAATTGGGCTAGGTCCCCGTCACTCAACGGCTCCATGTGACGCAGCACCAGCGCAATCACGGTATCGCCACACGCCACTTCAATCTGCGGACAATGCTCAATAGCGTCCATCAATGTGATGAGCGTGCGCAAGGGCATCAGTAAGGCGCTTACCTGCGGCGGCAATACGTGACACTCTTGCATGTCAGCCACATAACCGCTTTTACGCTCATGAAAACCCACCAGTACCCGGCCCTTCTTGCGCACATGCCGAACCGATAAACGTGCCCGGTAGCGATAGCCCCAAGCGGGGCCTTCAATAGGTCGCAAGATCGTATCGGCCTTGACTTTGCCCAAATGCCACAAGTTGTCTTCCAGCACACGTTGCTTGACGGCCACCTGTGCACCCACATGTAAATGTTGCATTTTGCAGCCTCCGCAAGCGCCTTCGTGTAACCCGAAATTCGGGCAACCCGGTTGCACCCGTTGCGAAGATTCGCGGTGAATCGCAGTGACGATGCCTTGTTCCCAGTTATTTTTTTTGCGATGTACGTTGACGCTCACCAACTCAAACGGCAAGGCGCCTTTGATGAACACCACCTTGCCATCGGCCCGGTGAGCAACACCTTGGGCCTCCAAGTCCAGCGACTCAACTAGAAGCCAGTCGGGTGGGTATGAGGTGTCAGTTGTTTTAATTTCGTCAGTCATGGCGCGATTATCTGGCGGGTAAATATCGGGCTGGATCAACCGGCTTGCCTTGCCGACGAACTTCAAAATGAAGTTTGACGCGGTCGGCATCGCTGCTGCCCATTTCGGCAATCTTTTGTCCTTTGCGAACTGCCTGATCTTCTTTAATCAACAATGTTCTGTTGTGGGCGTAAGCCGTCAGATAGGTATTGTTGTGCTTCAAGATGACCAAATTGCCGTAGCCACGCAGTCCCGCTCCGACATAAACAACACGTCCATCAGCGGCCGCCAGCACAGGGTCACCCGCTTTACCACCAATGTCCAAACCTTTATTTTTGACTTCGTCAAAGCCGGCCAGCACGGGGCCACCAGTAGGCCAAATCCAGTTAATTTCGTCTTCAGAATTTGCCGTCGCCGACGCTGAACTCGTCGCGGGTGCGGTCGATGCTGTGCTTGAGGTCGGGGCAACAGTGACGGCAGCCACCGGCCTTGCACCACTGCCACCCGTTGCGCTTCCTGTGGGTGGGACGACCCGCACAACTTGACCTATCTCAATGCGATTCGGATCATCGATACTGCTCCAGCGAGCGATATCTTTGGCCGCTTGCCCATGATCCAGCCCGATTCGGATTAACGTGTCACCGGGCTTGACGGTGTAATAACCGGGCTTACCCGCATTCTCAAAGCCAGGGAGCTGCTTGACGGCTTGGGTGGTTGGGTCCATCACGCCGGGTCTGACTACGCCAGCGCCACGATCAACCACAGGCGCTTGATTGAATGCGGTAGAACTACACCCTCCCAGCATCAGACTAACCAACACAACGACCCAAGTAGACCCTAGGCGAGCTCTCAAACCAGACATACGAAATCCTTTTATGCAACACCCGATTTTAAAGGGACAAAGTGAACAGCTTCAAGAACTGTTTGCCGCAAACCATGTGGGGTTTTATCAATGACCACCAGCGTTTGCTGCCCCGACGCGGTGGTACCGGCAGAAACAGGTGCCACAAGCCGGCCACCCACGGCGAGTTGATCAACCCAGGCTTGCGGAATGCATTCACCCCCCGCTGCGGCAATGATGGCCGCATAAGGCGCGCCCTTGGCGTAGCCGACCATGCCGTCGGCAAGCAGCAGATGAAGATTCATCAGTCGCAAATACCGCAAATTTTCACGGGCTTTCTCATGCAAACCCCGCAGGCGCTCAATGCTGTAAACCTCCTGCGCAAGGTGACTCAAAACAGCTGCTTGATACCCACACCCCGTGCCAATCTCCAACACGCGCCCTAATCGGCCTGGTGCGCCATTACGCAAGAGTTCCAGCATTCGGGACACGACACCGGGTTTGGAAATCGTCTGCCCCAAACCAATGGGCAAGCTTGTATCTTCATAAGCCTGATTAATGAAGGCGCTATCGACAAATCGATGGCGCTCAATGGTGCGCATGGCCGACAGCACCAGCGGGTCTGTAATGCCTTGACGTGAGAGCTTGTGCACCATATTCATGCGCACCGCCGTTGAATTCATGCCCTCGCCTTGCAACATCAATTTGCCAGGTGGGGCCATCACCTGAATCAGCGTTTTATGTACCGAAGCGGGGATCAACCGACTACTTTTGGGAGGTTTCCCCAGAAAATCCAGTCGAACAGGAAAAGATGGGCGTTCTTTCATACGGGAGGCGCCGCCATCAACCGGGCCGCCGTTTGCGCCCAATAACCCAAATTATCGTGGTCGGTCAAATCAACCTTGAGCGGCGTCATCGAGATGTAGCCTTGTGCCGTGGCATGAAAGTCTGTGCCCTCTGCCTCGTCTTTGACGGGACCTGCAGCGCCAATCCAATACATCGTCTCGCCCCTTGGATTCATCTGGGTGATCACCGCCTCAGCGGCATGGCGCCGCCCAAGTCGGCACAGCTTCACATGGCCCATCTCATCAAAGGGTAAATTGGGCATATTCACATTCAGCAACCAGGGGTTGATGCCCACCAGGTTTTGATGTGACATTTGCAAAATCAAATCGCGCGCCTTCAAGGCCGCAGATGCCAGATGCCCCCAATTTTTATCCACTTGAGAAAAAGCAATGGCAGGAATACCGAACAGAAACCCCTCCATCGCCGCGCCCACTGTGCCGGAATAAATGGTGTCATCACCCATATTGGCGCCGTTGTTAATGCCGGAAATCACCAAGTCGGGCCGATACCCTAGCAGGCCAGTTAAGGCAATGTGTACACAGTCGGCTGGCGTGCCGTTGACGTAGCGAAAGCCATTGCTGGCCCGCGTGACCGACAACGGTGAATGCAGGGTCAAGGCATTTGATTTGGCACTGTTGTTTTGCTCGGGCGCAATGACCTCGACCTCAGCGACCTCTTTCAAGGTTTCGTACAGCGCCACAATGCCGGGCGCCTGGTAACCATCATCATTGGAAATAAGAATTTTCATCTAAAACTAACTTCGGTTTGAAACCTCCCTTTTTAGGGGCGGAAAGAATTTATTTGGGAGCGGGAACCTCTTCCAAATTCACCCCTTCACAGGGGCGTGGATTGAAACGTAAATTATGAGTAACCCAGCGTCATGACCAAACTCGCGACTGCGATGCTGCCGGTCAAAAACGTGGCGAGCGCCAGCCAAATGACCCGAATACGGTTGGCGTTGACGCGCTCAATCAATTGGTTGTTCAACTCTGCCAGCGACGTCATCAGGGCCGATGACTCCAGCATCTGTGCGTGCAGTTCGGCAGTGGCTGTCTCCATAGACGCCAGTCGTGCTTCAAGCACCGCAATCGCTTGCGCATCAGGCGACGCCCTATCAGTGGTCGTGGTCGGTTCGCTGACCGGGTCCGGGGCTTGGGGTGGCGCTTTTTTGCCTACCGCTTTCCACAGTTTTTTGGCGCCATCGGCGACAACAGGCGCATTGCTGATGACGTCCGCCCAAGGCACAATTTTTAAAACAGAAAGTAAACCAATAGACATCGATCAGCCTTTTTATAAAATTTTGTTAACTGCGCTGGCGAACGGCTTCGTACAAACAGACACCACTGGCAACCGACACATTCAGGCTTTCCACAGCGCCGCGCATAGGAATACTGACCAACTCGTCGCAGGTTTTGGCGGTAAGTTGACGCATTCCGTCGCCTTCAGCCCCCAGCACCAGCGCCACCGGGCCTTTAAGATCCGCCTGATAAATCGTTTTAGGCGCCACATCGCTGGTGCCAATGATCCAGATGTTGCGCTCCTTAAGCTCATTCAACGTGCGGGCCAGATTGGTCACCATGAAATAAGGCACGGTTTCTGCCGCACCACTGGCGACTTTAGCCACCGTGGCGTTGATGCCGGCGGCGTGGTCTTTGGGTGCAATCACGGCGTGCACGCCCGCGCCATCGGCGACGCGCAGGCAGGCGCCCAGATTGTGTGGATCGGTCACACCATCGAGCACCAAAATCAGCGGCGCATAGCGTTCAGCGAGCGGGGTGTCGGCCTGCATGGCCTCCAGTTGCTCCAGCAACTCGTCGAGCGAATGAACTTGGGCCAGTTCTTGCACCCGAGCAGCGACACCCTGGTGCCCGTGACCCCCACAAAGTTTGGCTAAACGAATGCCGTCTGACTCGATCAGACGGGCGCCCACTTCTTTGGCTTTGTCAATGAATTGGCGCATTCGCGCATCGCGGCGGGTCGGCTCGAAATAAATTTCGATGATGGACTTGGGCGCGGTTTTGAGGCGAACCCCAACGGCATGAAAGCCGAATAAAACTTTAGATGAAGACATGCGCTAATTATCACGGGTTGCAACTTGCCCTGAACTAAAACCCGTCAACGCCGCATGGACTGATGCGTGCAGGCCCAAAAATCTTAAACATCAGCAGCCGTTTCCAGCACCTTGCCCGCTTCAATTGTGATGCAGTGCGCGCAGCGTGCGGCAATAGCGCGGTCGTGCGTGACTAGAACCAGCGTGGTGCCAAGCTCCCGATTCAGGTCAAACATCAGTTCCATGATTTTTTCACCCGTCGCAAAATCCAGACTTCCCGTCGGCTCATCCGCCAACAAAACAGCGGGTTTGACGACGAACGCACGAGCCAGCGCCACACGTTGCTGCTCGCCACCACTTAGCACCTTGGGATACTGGCCGAGTCGCGCGGACAAGCCCACACGCGCCAGCATCTCCGTGGCCACCTTTCGGGCATCACGTTGGCCGCTTAATTCCAGCGGTAGCATCACATTTTCAAGCGCTGTGAGATTCCCCAATAACTGAAAATTCTGAAAAACGAAACCAACTTTGTGCGCCCGCAAAGCCGCACGTTCATCCTCACTGATGGCGAACAGGTCTTGACCCGCGAGTCGCACGGTGCCACGAGTCGGCGTATCCAGCCCCGCAATGATGGACAACAAGGTGCTTTTTCCTGAACCGGAGGCGCCAACGATGGCCGCAGTCTCCCTAACGTTCAGTACGAAATCAATATCGCGCAAAATGTCAAGCGTACCGGTGGAATCCGTCACCGACTTGAACACATGTTCTACAGAAATAATTGAATCAGACATGGGACTTTCTTTGTTTAGACGACACTTTATCGCGGCGGCTTTACTGGCTGGCATCGCAGGGATATCAATGGCGGGCACAGTCCGCGCGTCCCAAACCATTTTGGTGGTGGGCGATTCACTCAGTGCCGAGTATGGTCTTAAACGCGGCAGCGGCTGGGTCGCGCTGCTGGAGAAAAAACTCAAGGCGGAAAAACGGGCGGCCACCGTGATCAATGCCAGCATCAGCGGCGACACCACGGCGGGCGGACGTTCACGCCTGGCCGCACTGCTGGCAATACACAAGCCCACGCTGGTAATTCTTGAACTAGGCGCCAACGACGCCCTGCGCGGCCTTCCCATGCAACTGACCGAAGACAATCTGAACCAGATGACACACGCGGCCCAACAAACGGGCGCTAAAGTGTTGCTGATTGGGTTGCAAGTGCCGCCTAACTACGGGCAAGACTACGGTGAACGCTTTGCCGCTTTATTTGCAACGGTTGCCAAAGCCAACAAAGCCAGCCTGGTGCCCTTTTTACTCAAAGACATCGCCGATACAGAGGATGCCACCCGGCTGTTTCAAGCGGACCGTATTCATCCCAAGGAAGAAGCCCATCCAATCATGCTGACCAACGTTTGGGCAGAACTAGACAAAATGCTGAAATGAGCCTGACCCTCCTGCCCGCCACCGAAGCTATTCAGCACCTGCATGAATTTAATACCGTCATTGACGCCCGCAGCGAAGGTGAATTTCATGAAGATCACCTGCCGGGCGCTGTGAACTGGCCAACGCTCAATAACGATGAACGTCGCGACATCGGCACTTTGTATAAGCAGGTCAACGCTTTCGAGGCCAAAAAACGTGGGGCGGCGATTGCCGCCCGCAATATTGCCGCGCATATCGAGCGCGAAGTCATCGACAAACCTAAAGATTGGAAGCCCTTAGCCTACTGTTGGCGCGGCGGCCAACGCAGCGGTTCGCTGTCGCTGATCCTGTCGCAAATTGGATTTCGGGTCACGTTGGTAGAGGGCGGATACAAAGCTTTTCGAGCCGCCGTGGTGCAAGATATTCCACGCTTGGTGAGCGGTTTGGACTGGCGCGTAATTTGCGGCCCGACCGGTTCGGGTAAAACACGCTTGCTTCATGCTTTGGCCGCACAAGGCGCACAAGTCATTGATCTGGAGGGGTTGGCATGCCACCGCAGTTCCGTGCTGGGTGCCATTCCAGGGCTGTTACAACCCACGCAAAAACGGTTTGACACGCTGATTTGGAACGCAATACGACACCTGGACGCCAATCGCCCGGTGTTTATCGAGAGCGAAAGCAAGAAAGTTGGCAATGTCGCCGTGCCCACGGCTTTGGTTGAGATCATGCGCCAAAGTCCTTGTCTAAATTTAGTGTTGCCTGACACCGAGCGGGTCGCCCTGCTTATGGAAGACTATGATTTTTTTGTGCATGATGCGGCACATTTCTGCGAACGCCTGCAGGTTTTGATTAGCTTTCGGGGACGAGTCGTGGTGGAGGGTTGGCAAGCTTTGGTGCGTGCTGGAAATAACGAATCCGTTGTACGTGACTTGTTGACGCAACACTACGATCCAACCTATTTGCAATCCATGCAGCGTAACTTCAGTCAATTTAAAGGGGCCAAAACAATAGCCCCTGTTAATCGCTCAACAGAGGCTATGGGACTTTTAGCCACCCAACTTATTCAGGAAACCACCCGCGCTACAAGGCTGCAGTCGGGCCAAGTGGTTTTAGCAAGCGGCTAGCCGGGAATAAATTAACAATCAGGGTTGAGCGGGCGCATCCGGATTAGACGCTGTTGGCTCACTTGGCCCATTTTCATCCGGCACGGCGTCCTCAGGCTCATCGCCAACTTTTCGATCCGCTTTATGCTTGAGCTTATCTTCTTTTTTCTTCTTTTTAGCCAGTTCTTTCTGACGCTTCTCGTATCCGTAATTAGGTGTTGCCAAGGTATGCTTTCATGTTGTTCAGGCCACTTTAACATTTCACGACCAATGCCACGGTAAGTAAGGCGCTATTTTATTGATCAGGCAACAAGAGAGGCTTAATCAAGCCACCGCACAGAACCCCGATAGGCGTGCCAAGTGGCATGTCCGAGCCAAGGCCCAATGAATAACAAGCCCAACCCCCAAGGCAGCAGCGCTATAAAAATAAGCCCGGCAATCAAAAACCCCCACAGCAGCATGACCAGGGTATTGTCAAAAACCACTTGCAAGCTGGTAATGGCAGCAGAAATAGCGTCGGTATCGCGGTCCAGAATCATAGGAATTGAAATCACCGAGACACCAAAAACCAAAGCGGCAAAGACGCCGCCAACAACGGCATAAACCGCTAGAAATTCCCAGTTTTCAGGACTGAATACCGCTTGGATAACGCCCATGGTGGACGGCATCCCTGTATTAAAAAATACGGCAAAGACCACCAATGAAGCCCTACCCCACAGCAATTCAAGAACAATCAACACCAAAACGAGCAGACCCATGCTGCGCAGATGAGGTTTCCAGCAAATCAGCGAGCTGCCCAGATGAGGTAATAAACCCTGTTCACGCTGACGACTCATTTGATACAAGCCCATAGCCAAAAACGGCCCTACCAACAAGCACCCAGAAGCAATCGACATAACATATTCAGGTTTACTGCGAAATACAGCGCCCAGCACCCAAGCCATGATCCAGAAACAGATCCCGTAAAAAAGACTCATGCCTTTGGTGCCCATCACATCACGCCAGCCTAGTAGGAGCCAGTGAAACGGATCACCCAAGTGCAATGGAATGATTTCTTTTAACGGCATATCAAAGGCAAGCGGTACATAAGGCACATACGCGCTCGACGTTGCAAGGGCTGCTGGCGGCTGTGAGCTCAAAGGGTCAGGGCGACCCGCTTCTTGAGTTGGGGCATCGGAATTTAGATTCATGTTGTGCAGACTATCGAAGTCTGCACACCCTGGCTAGTCAGGAAAACACCAAGCTAATTAAAAGCCGTTTTTAGCGATTGCTCAATATCCGCTTGTAAATCAGTGACGGCTTCCAGCCCGACTGAAAATCGTAACAAAGTACCTTGTTTTAAATACGCAGGCCAGCCGCTACGCATGGTTGCCAAATCGTAGGGCACAACCAAACTCATGGGGCCGCCCCAGCTATAGCCCAGCTTGAACAGCTTGAGGGCATTACAAAATGCATCCACCTGATCTTGACGGTGATACGACTGAAAGATCACGCTAAATAAGCCGGCAGCACCGCCAGCATCAGAGGGACAGAGTGCCCGCCAATGTGCGTGGCCGGGTGAGTCGGGCAAGGCAGGATGCAGTACCTGTGCAAATTCAATGCGGGTTTGAGACCAGCGAGCTAGTTCACGCGTTGTTTCGTCATGCGTGCGGTAACGCAATGCCATGCTCGGCAGCGAGCGCAGCACTGATTCAACGTCATTGGCACCGACGCCCCAACCCATCCGCATATGCGTCAACTTGATCTTCATGTGCAAAGAGGGGTCACGCGTGATAACACTGCCCATCAAGACATCGCCGCCGCCACTGGGATATTTGGTCAGCGCATGAACTGATAGACCAACGCCCAAGGCGGGGCGGACACCCGGCATTAAATCAAATGGCGCAAAAGCCAGCCCGGCGCCCCATGTGTTGTCTAGCGCGGTCAGCACACCACGCGCTTGGCAGACGCGTACCAATTCACATAAATCAGGAAACTCAAGGGTAACCGACCCGGCAGCCTCCAGCCAAACCAAACGAGTTTGATGGCTGATTTTGGCGGCCAAATCCTGCGGATTCATGGGATCATAAAACCGGTGAGTAATACCCCAAGTCTTAAGTTCACTCTCAGCCAACGCCTTGTTTGGACCGTAGGCGTTGTCTGGAATAAGCACCTCATCACCAGTACGCAGCAAGGCCAGGGCGACGTTCGCAATAGCGGCTAGGCCACTTGGAAGCAGCACGCATTGCAAACCACCCTCCAGCGTACATAATCGCTCTTCCAACATATAGGTGGAGGGCGTGCCGTGCAGTCCGTAGGTATAAGCCGTTTTATCTTTCCACTCAAAATTGCGCATCGCAGCAACGTTTGGAAAGATAACGGTTGACGCCTTGAATATGCCAGGTTGCGGCGCGGCAAAGCCTTCAGGTGGCGCGTAAGGGTGGTGAATCAATGCGGTGGTGAGATCAACCATGATGAACTCCGATTAACTTAAATACGCCACTTTTCAATCAACTGCGCCGGGCGCAACTTGTCATAGCCCTCAAAGGGTTGGTGAATCCAAGGGTTAGTTGGTAAAAATTCAACAGAATAATCGGGCGTAAAGGTTGAAAGCGCTTTATTCCAGATGACGGCACTGCGTAACTCCGTGATGGGCGCGTAGTTGCTTTTGAGTTGATTGACCACCGACTTGAGCGTATGCCCAGAATCAGCCAAGTCATCCACTAGCAACACTTTGCCTGCAATTTCGCCTTTGGGGGTCGTGATAAAGCGGGCAATATCCAGATTGCCTTGCACCGTGCCAGCATCCGAGCGGTAGGAACTGGTGGACATGATGGCCAAGGGTTTGTCAAAAATACGCGACAAAATGTCGCCCGGACGCAGACCACCACGGGCCAGACACAAAATGGTGTCGAACTCCCAATCGGACTGGTAAATTTTGATTGCCAGTTTTTCGATCAGATTATGATACTCGTCATAGCTCACGTACAGGTGCTTACCGTCTTCCGTTAACATGAATTTGCTCCTGAATTAATAGCTAACCACTTACAGTACTGAACTGTAAGTGGCGTTCACTGGGGGTAATAACGGGTTAATCCGCCAAAAAGGGATGACGCACCATAATGGTGTGGTCGCGGTCCGGACTGGTGGACACCAGGTGAATAGGAACGCCTGTAACCTGCTCAATGCGTTGTAAATATAGACGCGCATTGGTTGGCAATTTATCGTACTGCGTGACACCTACCGTGCTGTCGCTCCAGCCCGCTATCACTTCATAAACGGGTTTGCAGCGCTCAATGTCGTCAGCGCCCATGGGCAAAATGTCGATCAATTCGCCGTCTAACTCATAACCGGTGCACAACTTCAATTCATGCAAACCATCCAGCACATCGAGTTTGGTGATGCACAATCCAGTCAGGCCATTAACCTGCGCTGAACGTTTGAGCAGCGCGGCATCAAACCAGCCGCAACGACGGCTGCGTCCCGTGGTGACGCCTTTTTCAGCACCGATGGTGCTCATGTGATAGCCCGGTGTTCCTTCAACTTCCCAGTCAAGTTCGGTCGGAAATGGTCCACCGCCGACACGGGTGCAATACGCTTTGGTGATTCCCAAAATGTAGTGCAGCAGGCCAGGGCCCACACCCGAGCCAGCCGCCGCATTGCCAGCGACGCAATTGCTCGACGTCACAAACGGATAAGTGCCGTGATCTACATCCAGCAAAGTACCCTGTGCGCCTTCAAACAACAAATTGGCGCCTTTGAGATGCGCCTCATTGAGTTCACGCGAAACGTCGGCCATCATAGGCTTGAGCAACTCGGCGTGACGCATGGCCTCATCAAATACAGCTTGAAACTGAACTTGCCCATCCAACATATAAGGCGCCAGCGTCGGACCAAAGTCAAAAGTGGCAGAGCCTAGATAAGTGGTCAGCACATGGTTGTGCAAGTCCAATAGTTCACGCAGTTTGGCGGCAAAGCGTTCCGGGTATTTCAGATCTTGTACGCGCAACGCCCGTCGGGCAATTTTGTCTTCATAGGCGGGGCCAATACCACGTCCGGTCGTGCCAATTTTGGCATTGCCACTTTTTTCACGCGCCGCTTCGCGTGCCACATCGAGCACTGCGTGAAACGGCAGAATCAACGGGCAAGCCTCGCTGATGCGCAGGCGTGAACGCAGTTCAACACCCACTTTTTCAAGTCCTTCTATTTCCTCGAACAGCTTGGCAGCCGACAACACCACACCATTGCCGATGTAGCACTTCACGCCTGGACGCATGATGCCGCTGGGAATCAAATGCAGCGCTGTTTTGACGCCGTTAATGACCAGCGTGTGACCAGCATTGTGACCGCCTTGAAAGCGGACAACCCCTTGGGCGCTCTCTGTCAGCCAATCAACCAATTTACCTTTGCCCTCATCACCCCACTGGGTTCCTACGACAACGACGTTACGTCCTTTAGTTGCGATCATTTTTTGTGTTCATTTCAATTTTTAGACGGATTTCACGACCCATTGTTGCGCGACTTGAATTAGTACGCGATCACAATGGAACTCATCAACTTCACTTTCATGGCCTGGCAAAGCGCATACCACGGTCTCACCTTGGGCGCGCAGGGCGGCTATGGCGACGCGTAAGTCAACCGATTCGCACCAAGGCGCGCGAATAGCCGCTCGCAAGGGACGCACTGGCAAAACCCTAACCAGCGCTTTGACATCAAGGCTAAAACCTGAGGCGGGCCGATTACGACCAAACACAGCCCCCACTTGGTCGTAACGCCCACCACGCACCACTGCGTCACTGGCGCCTTGAACATAAACTGAGAATCGCATTCCCGTGTAATAAGCGTAACCGCGTAGATCAGCCAAATCAAAGGTCACACGGGCACCCTCCAAATGACGGGCAAGCCACTTCAAATGGGTAAGCGATTCGCGGATAGCAGGCATCGCAGGCAAAAATTTCTCAGCGTCAAGTAAGACTGTTTCATCGCCGTAAAGCGCCAGCAGCGCTAACAAACCTTGCCGCGAAACCGCAGGAAAGTTTTTAGTCAACAGCAGCAATTCACCACGGTCTTTAGCGGCCAGCGCAGCATGAACTTGTACCAGCAAGTTGCCCTTGATCTCGATGCCTTGCAGCAACGCATGAATGATGCGGGCGTCCGCCATGTCCACGGTAGGCGACGGCACATGAGCCACTTTGAGGCAATCCAATGCCAGCAGCAGCGTTTCAAGGTCAGCCTCCAGCCCGGCATGGCCGTAGATCTCGGCGCCAAACTGCAGCGGCTCACGTGTTGCATGAGGCCCGCTTGGGCGCGTATGCAACACGGGACCGCAATAGCATAAACGTGTCACGCCCTGACGGTTCAACAAGTGAGCGTCAATTCGTGCAACCTGCGGCGTGCTGTCGGCCCGCAAACCCAACATGCGCCCGGAGAGTTGATCTACCAGTTTAAAAGTTTGAAGGTCAAGCGCTTCGCCTGACCCCGTCAATAGTGATTCTAGATGTTCGAGTAAAGGTGGCATAACCAACTCGTAGCCATAGCAGCACGCCATGTCCAGCAAGTCTCGGCGAAGTTCTTCGATGTGCCGCGCTTCGGACGGCAAGACATCGGCAATGTGATCCGGTAGGACCCAAGCAGACATGTGATTTTGGTGAACTGTTAAAACAACGATTTTACCGGGCTTAGACGCCGTAATGACTCAGAACAGAAACCAATTCAAAATCACCGTGCTTAAACTAGTAGACAGTCAAGTTGATTTTTTAACCAGTTCAGGATAAACCCACGTCATTTTTTCGCGTGCCTTACTCAAGTTGAATTGCCAGCGCACGGGTTTTGCCTCAACGTTCCTGTGCGCGCAGATCGCATCAAGTTCGCGTT
>CAIJRK010000037.1 GCA_903823025.1 uncultured beta proteobacterium | reverse complement strand
TGCGCTTCTTCAAGCGTTTGGGGTTTCGGGCTGGCTTGCCGTAGATTAATTTGCATTGCTATCAATTCTGACCTGTTTTTGCACAAATCCCGACAACACTATGAAATCAGTTGGGTAGTGGGGTGAACGCGTACTAAAAATGTCGTTTAAAGGTGAAGTTTTATTTCATCCGGTTAATGGTTTTGAAGAGAAAACCTGGGATGGTTTTTCATGGCCTGCTTTTTTCTTCGGAATCATCTGGATGGTGATCAAAGGGTTATACGCTCACGCCGTTATTTCTATCATCATTTCAATTGCTACAGCGGGATTTGCCATTCCTGTTCTATGGATTGTTTACGGATTTATAGGCAATGGTTTGTATAAAAAATCGTTACTTAAAAAAGGTTATCTGACCAAGTTGCAGCATCAGCAAGTGCATATCTAAAACCGGTCAGATGGTTTTGATCCTATTGAGTCAATCGGGATAGCGCTCAAGCACTTTGCGCAACTTCAGAAAAGCCAGAGATTCCTGGTTTTTCTGTTTTCGCACCATGAAAAGACCTTGACTCCACTGTTAAATAGTTGGGCAGTTTCGCGTTGCGCCAGGGCGCATCTCTAATGCACTTTGAAGGCGCTCACAACCTGCGTGAGATTGCCGGCCTGGTCTTGCATGGACTCCGCTGCAGCGGCTGCTTGTTCAACCAAAGCGGCGTTCTGCTGGGTGACCGTATCCATTTCTTTAATCGCTTGATTGACCTGTTCGATGCCCTCCATCTGATCCTGACTGGCCGACATAATCTCGCCCATGATGTCCGTCACATGCTTGACGCTGCCCACAATTTCAGTCATCGTCGCCCCGGCTTGCTGCACCAGTTGACTGCCCACGCCTACTTTGTGAACTGAGTCATCAATCAGGGTTTTTATTTCTCTGGCGGCGCTTGCAGAACGTTGCGCCAGCGCGCGCACCTCGGCGGCGACCACGGCAAAGCCCCGCCCTTGTTCGCCCGCCCGCGCGGCTTCAACAGCGGCATTCAGCGCGAGAATATTGGTCTGAAAAGCAATGCCGTCAATGACTGAAATAATCGCGACGATCTTGCGGGATGAGTCATTGATAGAACCCATGGTGCCAATCACCTGCGACACCACCGCGCCACCTTGAGCTGCCACATGAGAGGCCGCTGTTGCCATTTGGTTGGCCTGACGCGCGTTGTCCGTGTTTCTTTTGACTGTTGAGGTCAACTCTTGCATCGACGCCGCTGTTTGTTGGAGTGAGCTGGCTTGTCGCTCGGTGCGAGACGATAGGTCCATATTGCCGCTGGCAATTTCACGCGTGGCATGACCGAGCGCATCGGTACTGAGTCGAACCTCCTGAATAATTTCTTGCAAGCGCTGAACAAACACATTGAAGAAGCGCGCCACTTCACCGATTTCATCCTGGCGCGGCACGGCCAGGCGTTGCGTCAAATCGGCGTCCCCGCTGGATATCGTCTCCAACGCCCGACTCACACGACGGATAGACCTCAGTACGACAACATTCAAGCTGATGAGTAGGGCCGCAATCAAGGCGAGGTTAAGGACAACAACCTGAAACGCAATTTTGACAACTTCCCGGTTCAGAATTTGCTCAATCTGAGCGCGTGAAAAATAGACATCGACCGTGCCCATAGGCGTTATCTGACCGGCATCATCGAACGAGAAGGGCGTTGATAACTTCTCGCCTTGGGGCGTGCTGTCCGTCTTGGCCAACACCATTTGGCCACTTTCATTGCGCACTCTACCGGCGGTAAATTCTTGCTTGGTGTTGTGAACCATGATGGCTGAGATGGCGGGGTCGCCCATTTCAGAATCCAGCAAGATGGCCAGTTGTCGGGTATCAAAGTTCCATATGGGCGCAGGCAAGCCAATCAGTAGCCGATGGGTGGTGCGTTCGACTTGCACACCGAGTTGCTGCGCCATAAAACGCTGCGTACTGACGTAACTAAAAACACCAAATAAGCCAATCAAAATTGTCGTTACGCAAACAAAAATAATGATCAATCGAACGCTAATCCTATCCAATGCCTTCATGCGCGACTCCCTGTTTATATTTGTCTATGAATGACTGATGTTACGCAACGTCAGTGCCGTTTTTCATGAAATTCTGCTTTTTAAAAATTTTTTTCATCAGAATAGGTAGGCCATGCCATCTGCTTGTCGCTGGTGGCCCTTGGGTGTACGTCATCAAGCTTACACATTCAGCGTTGACCATCAAGCCTTCCTACCCGCCGGTGAACGCTGACGGGTGAGTCCACCCTGATCTTCCTTGACCCAGAGAACGTAAAAAATGAAATCTATTGTTGAAACCTCACGCCGTCGTGTTCTGCAAATGCTGGCGGGCATTCCGATGCTGCCGCTGTCCACACTGGCGGGCGCACAACTGTTGTCGGGCTGTGGCGGCGGTGGTGGCGTTGATACGGCGGCGGCCACATTGCGCGGCATCAGTTTCAGTCCCATGGCGGCGCCTACTTTGGCAAACCCTGCCGCCATGGCGACCACCACGGTTGGATCGGTCATGTCAGCCACGTTCAGCGACGCGAGCAAGATCGACTTCAAACTGGCGTATCAACCGTTTTTCATCACCGGAAATACCGTGTCCAACGGCAAAGGTGGCCAAACCCTCACGGGTGGCTACTACGACATCAATAACCAGCCCATCATTGACACCACGGTCTCGGGCAAAGATCGCCAGTTTTTCTCGGACTCGCCCGACGGCACCTCATTGCTGACTGTGCCAAATGCGCAGGTCGCGGGCGTTAAAGGCCACACCGTTTTTGCCGTGGTGCAGTTTGAATACACCACTTGGGCGCAAGACGGCGTGACCGACATGTACGGCAAGTTGCCTTCGCCCATTGCCGTGCTTACGCTGGATCAGGACAAAACCACCGGCAAGCTCTCGCTCGTTAAATATCACAACGTGGACACCTCGGGCGTGCATGGCTTGTGGATTACCTGCGGTGCCAGCCTCTCGCCTTGGGGCACACATTTGTCGAGCGAAGAATACGAACCGGATTCTTTCGCCGCCTCGGGTTCGAGCGCCGACAAGCAACTCAAGGCGTTCAGCAAAAACCTCTTCGGTAGCGAAACGACGGCCAATCCTTACCACTACGGCCACATGCCCGAAGTGACCGTGAACCCGGACGGCACAGCGTCCATCAAGAAGCACTATTGCCTGGGTCGTATCTCGCACGAGCTGGTGCAAGTCATGCCCGACAACCGCACCGTCTTTATGGGCGACGATGCCACTAATAGTGGCTTGTTTGTGTTTGTGGCCGACACCGCCCAGGATTTGTCCGCAGGCACTTTGTATGTGGCCAAAGTAGGCGCAGGTTTCAGCATTGACCCCAGTGCTGCAGCCGCACCTTTAAGCTGGCTTAAGTTAGGTCACGCCACCAGCGCTGAAATCAACCAACTGGCTGACACCTTGAAGCCGACTGACATCCTGTCGGTGGTGCCTTTTGTCAGTGGCGTGGCGGCCCCGGATGCTGCCTACAAAAAATTGACCTCCAACGGCAAGGTCGAGTGGGTCAAGCTCGTCTCCGGCATGGAGAAAGCCGCCGCCTTCCTCGAAACCCATCGTTACGCGGCTTGGGTCGGTGCCTCTATGGGCTTTTCCAAGATGGAAGGCACAACGGTCAATATCAAAGACAAAGTGGCTTATTCGGCGTTGCAAAATTGCGTGGCCTCCATGGTCAGCGGCCATGCCGCCAATGTGGCAGACAACGGTATTGCCTTGTCCAAAGCGCTGAATGCCGGTGCGGTCATGGCGCTCAATCTCAAAGGCGGCCTGTCGGATGACAAGGGCGCCGCCATCAACAGCGAGTGGATGCCCGTGGACACCAAAGCCCTGATCATCGGCGAAGACATCACCGCCGATGCGCTGGGCAACACCGCCAACCCAAACAAAATCGCCAACCCGGACAACCTGAAATTCTCCGAGAAAATGCGCACCCTGTTCATCGGCGAAGACAGCGGGCAACACGTCAACAACTTCTTGTGGGCGTACCACATTGACACCAAAACCTTGTCGCGCATCATGTCGATTCCGGCAGGTGGCGAATCCACCGGCCTGCACGCGGTGGACGAACTCAACGGCTGGACGTACATCATGAGCAACTTCCAGCACGCGGGTAACTGGGGCAGCATTCATAACGTCGTCAAAGACACATTGGACCCGTTGATCAAAGCCAACTACAACGACAAATTTGGTGCCGCTGTGGGCTATCTCACTGCCGATGTGACGCAGGTAAAGCTGTCGAAAGTTTGACAGACGCCCGCCTCATTTGATCCGCAGCTCGTCCTTGCCGGATTGCTTGGGCTTTAGCCCGGCAATCCGGCAAAAAACCGGGCGCTAATCTAGTGCGCCAGCACCCGACGAATGGTGGAAACCAACTCCTCAGCCACAAACTTGGCGACATAGGCGTCAGCGCCGACGCTTTTCACATGACCCTCGTTGGTCGTGCCGGTCAACGATGAATGAATAATCACCGGGATCGACTTGAAACGCGCATCCTGTTTGATGTTGCGCGTCAGCGTAAAGCCATCCATCTCCGGCATTTCCAGATCGGTCAGCACCAGGGCCACCTTGTCATGCACGGTTTTACCTTCTGCCACCGCTTGATTTGAAAACGCCTGCAGCCGCTCCCAAGCCTCTTTGCCGGTTTTCGCCATGATGTAAGGCGCGCCCATGGCTTTAAGGCCTTGCTCAATCATCAAACGGGCGACCGCAGAATCGTCTGCGGCCAGGATCACCGTGCCGGGTGGCAGTTTTAATTGGGACACCACAGCGTTCTCCGCCAGGGGTTGAATCGCTTGCGGAAAGACGTCGCGCAAAATCTGTTCAACGTCCAGCACCTGCGCCAGCCGGGTGTTTTCTGCATTGCCGTCGAGTCGGGCAATGCTGGTCACCAAGCCACCGCCCGTGCCCTCGGCGGACAGCACCTGCGTCCATTCAAGGCGCACAATTTCGTCAACTTCTTCGACGGCAAACGCTTGCGTGGTGCGTGCAAATTCGGTCACCAACAAGATACCCAGCCCTTTGGTCGGGTTGCAACCCACCAGCGCGGGCAGATTGACCACCGTAATCATTTGCCCCCGAACGTTGGCGATGCCCATGACGGCGGGCGGTGCGTTGACCATGACGGTGATCTCGGGCATCACCAAAATCTCGCGTACCTTGAACACATTGATGCCAAACAATTCGCGGCGCTCGGTGCCGGGTGATTGGCCTAACCGAAACAGCAGCAACTCAAACATGCTGTTGCCAGCCAGATTGGTTCGCTCGTCGATATCGCGCATGGGCGTTAATTTATTCATCAGGATATCCATTCAACAAGGCAAGAAAAAACGCTTGATGCGCGATAGTAACGCGCTGGCATTACGGTTTGGGCCACAGCACCCACAGACGCAATGGCTGCTTCAGGCTGCCGGCTAGCGTGGCCGCTTCAGCGCCCCAACCCGCAAAGTAGTCCGCCCGCACGCCGCCCAAAATAGCGCTGCCGGTGTCTTGCGCTAACACCAGCTTTTGCATATTGCCGCTCGGGCCGCTGGAGTCCATCCACACGGGCGTGCCATAGGGAATGCTGGCGCGGTCCACCGCAATGGAGCGCCCCGGCGTGAGCGGCACGCCTTGCGCACCGCGCGGGCCAAAAGCGGCGTCCAGATTGGACAGCGCCTCTTCTTTGAAAAACACGGTGCGCGGATTGCTCCACAGCAACTCATTGATGCGAGTCGGGTTCTGTGCCACCCAGACTTTGATGGCGGGCCAAGTGGCATCGCGCACCTCGCCTTGGTCAATCAGCCAGCGCCCGACGCTTTTATACGGTTGGTCGTTGGTGCCGGCGTAGGCCAGTCGCACCATCACGTGACTGCCATCCGGCTGGGTGATGCGCACGCGCCCGGAGCCTTGAATCTGCAACACCAGCGCATCAATCGGGTCGGCCAAAAATAGAATTTCACGGCCTTTGAGCGCCGTCTTGACCGCCAGTACGGTATCAATTTCCTGACGGGTGTACCAAGGGTTGCGCTGTGCCAAGCCAAAAGGCGGCTGGTACAGGGGCACGTTAAATTCAGCATTGGCGATGCGTGAGCCTTCCAGCACGGGTTCAAAGTAGCCGGTCAGCAAGCCCACATCGCTGCCCGTCAAGGCGTCCACCCGGTACGGTTGCAGCCGTGACACCAGCCAAGCCCGCTGCTCCTCGGCGCCACCAATACTGAGACGGCGCACCTCACTGCACAGCGGCGCAAAGGTGGGGCCGGGACGCTCACAACTTTTGATCCACGCATTCCAGGCCTCATGCAATGCATCGTCTTCAAAGCCGGGTAACTCAGCCCAGCGCACGGGCGTCCAGCGACTTTTGGCTTGAAAAATAGGACCGGGCAAAATGCCAACATCGTCGGGACGCACGGCTTTGACTCTGGCAATGGCTTTGACTGTGGGTTTGACGGAAATAGAACTCTTGACGACTGGCTCCAGGGGCACACTGGTGCAGGCCACCAGTGTTCCTGCAATCAGGCCATTCAAGAGGGTACAAAGGAGTCGGTTCATATGCGTTTACTCTTGCTGGAGGCCTTCGGAGCCTTGATTTTAATGGTGTTGATTGTCTGGTGGACCATGTTTTCAGGACGCAAGCGCGGGGAATTACCCACCGCTTCGCTCGACCAGGTCAACCCGATCACCCCGTCGGAGGCTGGCGCGGCCTCGTCTGCCAGCGCTGACGCCAAGCCGCCTGAAGCAGGCTAAAAAACGCCTCATTTTTTGCGCGGCACTTGGGTGATTTTCGGGTCAGTCCATGTGCCGTCAATATGAAATTCTTGCGTGGTGGCGGCTATCAACGGTTTGCTTAACAACAATTGGGCCAAAAAAGTGCCGATGCCAATCACCGGGTTGATGGCGGTAGCAATCAGGGCCGCTGTCCCGGCGTTGAGTTCGGGCACCACCACGACATTGAGATTTTGGGTTTCTTTGGCCAGATCAGCCGAGCCGTCCATCAACACGGCAGCGTTGACGCCTTTCATTTGCAGGTTGTTGGTTTTGGCCATGCCTTGCGTGATGGCGACATCGCCACGCAAAAAGTCAAACGAAAAGCCTTCGCTGAAGACATCCCTGAAATCGAGCGTCAAGCGACGTGGCAAGGCTTGCAGACTCAACACCCCCAGCAATTTGGCCAGCCCCGGATCTGCCTTTAAAAACTGGCCGTCCTCGACATTGATCGTGAAAGCGCCCGTCATGGACGGGTAATCCAGCGTGATGGGCGAACCTGTCCAGGCGACTTGCCCTGCCAGTTTGCCGCGTCCGTTGCGCACGACGCCCGGCATCCCGAGCCGCGACAACAGGGCACCCG
Organism: uncultured beta proteobacterium; assembly: GCA_903823025.1. Taxonomy (GTDB): domain Bacteria; phylum Pseudomonadota; class Gammaproteobacteria; order Burkholderiales; family Burkholderiaceae_C; genus Rhodoferax. Next base: position 13,603 of record CAIJRK010000037.1, on the reverse strand, counting down.
TGTCGGTGATGTTAAGTTTGAAGTCCATCACCGTGCGCCGGTTCAGCGACGTCCGGCGCACGCGGGAGGCTTCCAGCGCGGCCCAGTTGCCGGAGGCCGTCAACACCGCCTCCGGGGTGATTAGGTTGAATTTGTTGAGCCGCCACTCGCGCACCCCGACGGTGTGGTTGACCGCTTCAATTTCGACCCGCCCGAGGTGCTTGCCCCGCAACTCAAAGTCTTCCACCACGATGTCGAGCGCCGGAATGCTGGCTGGTTGCTCATTGAGCAGCGCCTCCACGTCACTGGCCGTAGCGGGCGCAATCGTCAGCCGGGCCAGTCGGGCAAACACGCGCCCGGCCCCCGCGCCCGACGGTTGGCGATATTCCAGATAGCCGTTGAGTTCTTTGGCATCCAGGTTGGCCCGCCACAACAAGCTTTCGCGGGAAACGCCCACCACGACGTTATTGAGTTGGCGCGCACCCACCGTCAACGTTTGTGCCCGTACCGCCATTGTTGTGGGCAAATAACTCATAGTCGCTGTGTTGGTCGGGGTTGGGTTGGCGTCCACCGTTGCCATGGGTAGGGCGCCGACCAGCGGCACCCCTGCGGCCTGCGACAACACAGTGCGCCAGGCATCCATATCCAGCGCGGGCAAGTTGATATTGGCCAGCACGCCTTCATCCGGCATGGGGGCTGACTCTTGCGCCGCCAGACCCACGCCCAGACTGCCGCGTAGCACGCGCGGCTCGGGGCCTGACAAGTCCCGCACAAAAGCCAGCGATGCCAACCCTGCGACGTCCAGCGTCAGCAAATCTTGCAGGTGCTGCACGCCTGATGAATCGGGCCGTAGCGAGTCAGGGCGCAACGCCATCTCCAGCCGAAACGGCAACGTCGCCTCGGCGCTCTTGCTAAAAGGCGCGGGCAAGCTCAACCCCAGTCCTTGCAGGTTGCTGGTGACGAGCAACTCCGGCTCGCCCAGGCGAAACCCTAGCACCGCGCTGTAGGTCGTGCTGCCGTTGGCGTGCTGGCCCATGCGTGCGGCAAACCCCAGCTCTTTGGCCTCACGCAAACCCTCTGCCGAGACGGTGCCATTGGCCCGAATCACCACCGACGCCGCCGTTGGATGTGCGCTGGCGCCCGGCACGGAGCCGCCTTCCAGCTGAACCTCCCCGCCCAACATGCGCGCTTGAGCGCCAACCATGGAAAAACCGCTTTCAGTGAAAGTCACCACGCCCCGCGCACGGGTTAATGACGGCGTGTCGGGGGTGATCTGAATGTCGTTGCCCGCCAACGTCACACGGCCTTGCACGGTTGATTGGTTGATATGGGCCAGCGGCAACGTCAATTTCAGCTGGTAATCGGCGCTGGCAGTAACCACGGCTTGCGCCAAAGCCTGACCGATCATCGACCCCAGCGGCGAGCCGTTGACAATGCCCAAGCCTTGCGCCAGCGGACCCCGCGCCTTGGCGTTGACGCTCACGACGGCCTGTGTCAGATCAGGAATCAAGGCCTCCACCTGGGTGATCTGCAGGCCTGAGTCGGACCCCATTCTGGCGCGCGCGCCTTTGACCTGAAGCTGCGTACGCTCCACCACCAACTCACCGCTGAGTTGCGTCAACGCCGGCCAGGGCAAGGCGTCGGGCGGTTGAAGGCTGCGCGGCACGTAAAGATAGCTGGCGTTTTGAATATCAGCTGAAATCCTGAATTCTCCCGTTTTGGGGTCGGTAAACGGCATGTGGTGCAAGTCGCCCTTGACATTGAACTTCACGTCATCAGACGTGCCTGCCAGAATCGCATCCCGTACATACGTGCGCACCGACTTGTCCAGCATCGACGGCAGGTAGCGATGCACGCGCGTGCCGTTGGCGCGACTCAGGTTGGCCTGCAAGTCCAGCACACCCGGAAACCGTGAGCCACTGGCCGACTGGGCCGGGTCAGCGGTCTCCCATTTGATGTGCGCCTCACCTTGCGCATCGGCGTTGCTGAAGCTCAGACGAGGCAACTGCACGGCGATGTGTTCGCCCTTGATTTGCCACTGGGCCTCTGCAGACAATTGGTCCAGCGCAATCACCGGCTCATCAAACAAGCCCGGCAGTTCCACTGCTCCTTGCGTCAGGCTGACCGTGGCCCGCCCGCCCGACTGGGTGACATCGAAATCAATCGTGGCGCCCCGAATGCCGGGTGTGCCGGTCATCACAGGCGGGCTGAGAGGGCGGGTGGCGTTCGCTGTTGGTGTCGTCTCGTGGGCGGCCACCGCCAACTGGCTCACCCGTCCTTGCGCGTCGTAGCGGGTCAAGGCGCCTATCGGGCCTTGCCAGCGCGCTTGCAGCCGCTCCACCAAGCCTTGCGGCGCATACGCCTGCAGCGCCGCGCGGACTTGCGGCGCCAGAGGCACGCGATGGGCGATCTGGGCCAGGGCGGCCAAATCCAGCTGGTCGGCTTTGATCTCGCCACGCGGTGCCCGTTGGCCCTCAGCCCCCCAATACGCGACGCTGACATTGCCGCCGGGCCAGCGCAAACCGTCCTGGGTGTCAAACTGCAGTCTTTGGGTTGACGCCTCAAACCCGTCGGCTCGCACCCGCCCGCTCAGGCGAGCCTGGACGGACGACAACGCCAGCGCCTGCAACTCAGCCCCCAGCGTTACGCGAACCTCGGCCAGCGCCACATCGGCTACGACGCCGACCACCGCGCCTTGGCTAACCTCCAGCCACGTCGTCACCGCGCCATTGCCCTGCTGCACGTCAACGCCCACATCGGCATAGCGGCGCAGTTCAGACACATCCACGCGGGGAAATGCGGCATACAGCTGGCCCTCCCAATCCTGCCACCGACCGTTTTGGCGTGACAGCAGGGGCTGGCGCAATTGACCCATCAGGCTGAATCGCGCGCCCCACAGCGCAGGCGGCGTGGCATCCAGACGCACGTCATGGCGACGGCCCTGGTTGCGCACGACCAGGTCAACTTGTTTCAAAGTTAGCGCAGGGGCGGCTCGTAATTCATCTGTCCAGATCAAAGTGCCGGCATGAATCGCCAGCTCAAGCTGGGAGAAAAACCAGTCGGCCGCGCCGCTGTCTGATCCTTCTTTTTGAGAGAAGTCAAGCCCGGCGACCACCACTTTTCCATCCAGCCCGCGCCGGATATGCAGCTCAGGGCGGTCGATATAAAGTTGCTCAAAACCGAGACGCCACAGCGAGCGCGGCGACAGCGCGGCCAGCACCCGGGGCAGTCGCAACGCTTCGCGGCCTTGGGCGTCAAATAATTGAACCTGGGTCAGCTCGAACGAGGGCACCCAACCGCTGGAATGTGCCGTGAGGGCACCGATGCGCACCGGAACACCCAGCGCCTTCGTGGCCTTGACTTCAAGCCACGGACGAAACTCGCTGATACGCGGCACAATCAGCCAATGAAGCGTCCCCCATGCCGCTATAAAAACAAACCCTAGTGTGAATAACAACCCCAGCGTCCAGCGGGCGAGGGTGGCAAGTTTTTTCAGCCGTGATGAAGGGGCGCGCGTCAATTCGATCATTGTGAAATTGGAAATATGACAGGAATTATCACCCGCCCCGTGTTGTCAAACCACTCGCGTTTTGGCCAACGTGTTCAGCGTCGCTACGAAAGTCAGCGTCATTTGTTGCCCACCGGGCTACCGGACCCGATCTCTATCGCAAAGACCTTTGACGCGCTACGGGCATCGGGGAGCGATACCGCCAGCGCTTTGCGCACCACACGACAGTTGGTGCTGCAGCGCCTACTCTCGCTGGACTGCGACGAGCAGGCGCCGCTGTGGCACATCACCCAAGCAATGACCGACCTGGCCGAATTTGCGCTGAACACGGCCTGCACCGACGTTCAGCGTTTGCTCGACGAGGCCCACGGTGTGCCGACCGCCCCGGACGGCGCGCGTGCCCAGCTTTGGGTTGTTGGTATGGGCAAGCTGGGCGCACGGGAACTCAACGTGTCCAGCGACATCGACCTGATCTATGTCTATGACCAGGACGGCGACACCACGGGGGATGCGCAAGGGCGCGCCCGTCTGTCGAATCAGGAATACTTTGCCAAGGCGGTGCGGGCCATCTACGCCCTGATTGGCGATGTCACCGAGCACGGCTTCGTGTTTCGGGTTGATCTGGCGCTACGCCCTAACGGCAACTCCGGCCCACCTGCCGTGTCGTTGGGCGCACTGGAAGAATATCTGCATGTGCAGGGCCGCGAGTGGGAACGCTTTGCCTGGCTCAAAAGCCGTGTCGTGGCCCGCCTGGGATGTGTGGATGACGGTGCCGTGCTGGCGCTACGCAGCGTGGTGACGCCCTTCGTCTTTCGGCGTTATCTGGACTACAACGTGTTTGACGCCTTGCGCGTGTTGCACCAACAAATTCGTGACCACGCGGGCAAACGCAGCGCCGGACGCCCCGAGCGCGCCAACGACGTCAAACTCTCGCGCGGGGGCATTCGTGAAATCGAATTCACCGTGCAACTGCTGCAAGTGGTGCGCGGTGGTCAGTTCCCCGAACTCAGAACGCGCCCCACCCTGAGCGCGCTGGCGCGTCTGGTCAAAGCGGGCCTGATGATCGAAAAAACCGCGCAAGCGCTGGCCGAAGCCTACGACTTTTTGCGCCGGGTTGAACACCGCATTCAGTACCTTGACGACCAGCAAACCCACGTCTTGCCCACGCAAGATCACGACCTGGACTGGATTGCCCTCACCATGGGCTACACCACCACCGACCAGCTGCTCAACCAGCTCGACATTCACCGCGAACTGGTAGCCCAGGAGTTTGATGCGCTGCTGGGTGGTGGGGCTGAAAAAGAGTGCAAAGGTTGCCACGTCGGCAACGCAAGCAAAAACGGTAAATCCAGCACCGCCGCCCCTGATTTTGATGAGCTGCTCCAGCAATTGCCGCAAGACTTCAGGGCGCGCGTGGCCACTTGGCGCGATCATCCGCGCGTGCTGGCCTTGCGTGAGGACTCGCGAACGCGCCTGATCCGGCTGATTGCGCGCACGGCGCAATGGGTTGAAGAAGGCCGCGCCACGCAAGCCGCCGCCGTGCGTCTGGCTGACTGGATAGAACCCCTGCTGCGCCGCGAAAGTTATCTGGCCCTGTTGCTGGAACGCCCCCAAGTTCATGAACGGCTGCTGCGTTTGCTGGGCGCGGCGCGTTGGCCCGCCCGTTACCTGCTGCTGCATCCGGGCGTGATTGACGAACTGGCCAGCGACGATATGTTCAATCAACGCTTTTGCGCCGCCGACTTTGAGCGCGAGCTGGACCACCGCCGCGCCGCTTTAATCAACGCCGCAGAAGACGACGACGAGGCGCTGCTCAACTTGCTGCGCCGCGCCCATCATGCGGAGGTTTTTCAAACCCTGGCCCGCGACGTTGAAGGAAAGATCACCGTTGAAGAAGTCGCTGACGACCTCAGTTCACTGGCCGAAGCGGTGCTGCGCGTGACGACCCGCTGGTGCTGGGATCATCTCAAAAACAAACACTGCGAAACCCCGCAATTTGCCATCATTGCCTACGGCAAATTGGGCGGTAAAGAACTCGGCTACGGCGGCGACCTAGACATCGTGTTTGTCTATGCCGACGAGGACGAACGCGCCCCGGAGGTTTACGCCAACCTGGTGCGCAAGCTCATCAACTGGCTGACCGTCAAAACCGGTGAAGGCGACTTATACGAGATCGACACCGCCCTGCGCCCCAACGGCAGCTCCGGCCTGTTGATCACCTCCTTTGACGCCTTTGCCAACTACCAGCAACGCCGTGGCAGCAACACGGCCTGGACTTGGGAGCATCAAGCCATGACACGCGCCCGGTTTGTGCTGGGCGACGAGGCGCTGCGCCAGCGCTTTGACGAGGTGCGCAAAGCCGTCATTGCTGCCCCGCGCAACGCCCCGGACCTGCAAGCCGAGATCGTCGCTATGCGCGAAAAAGTGCGTGCCGCAAATCCCGGCAAAGGTCTGCAATTTGATGTCAAGTACAGCCCCGGCGGCATGATGGATGTTGAATTTGTCATGCAATATCTGGTGCTGGCCAAAGCGGCGCAATACCCCGAGCTGATCGACAACGCAGGCAACACCGCCTTGCTCGAACGCGCCGAAACGCTGGGGCTGCTGCCCGCTGGCATTGGTCATGCGGCCAGTCTGGCCTACCGCGCCTTGCGCCGCGTGCAACATCAGGCCCGGCTTAACGAGGAGCCAACCCACGTTCTGATGCCTGAATTGCAAGCCGAACGCGACGCGGTTCTCAAGCTTTGGCACACCGTCTTCAGCGTGCCCGTCTAATCGCCGCTTCACGCTTTTCTACAAATTTTTCTACAAGCTAACGCCATAACTCAACGCACTCATGTCCACACTACGCGCTTTATCCCTTCTCACCCTCGCTGCAACTTTTTTTCTGGCCGCCTGCAGCGACGCCCCCAAAGACACCCACCCGGACCAACTGGTGACCAAGCGCAAAGCGATTTTCAAAGACTTCACACGCACGCTGGAGCCGATTGGCCTGGTGGCACGCGGACGCAAGGACTACAACCCGCGTGAGGTCAATGTCAGCGCCCTCGAACTGCAAAGACTAGCCACGCAACCCTGGGTTTACTTCACCCCGGATGGCAACTACCCACCCACCCACGCCAAGCCCGATGTCTGGGAAAAACCCGCTGAATTCAAGCAAGCCCAAGACAACTATCTGGTCACGGTGAACGATCTCGTTGCCTCCGCCCAAAGCGGTGATCTGGCGCGCATCAAAGCGGCCGTCACTAGCGTGCAAAACAGCTGCAAGACTTGCCATGACCAGTTTCGCAGCAATATTTGAAGGGGGACGTTAGCCAATCAGGAGGCCACCAGATTCGGCTGAAGCGCCTCAACGACAAAGACTGGAGGGGGCGGTGTGTCGCCCCTGCGAGGTGTCTGTAAATGAATGGCGGCAAACTGTTCGGCAGACACGGCCCGACCGAACAAGAAGCCCTGCCCCACCTCGCAACCCAGTTCGGCCAGACGGGCACGCTGGCGGGGTTCTTCAATGCCCTCGGCGACTAATTTGTGGCCCAGGTTATGCGCCATGGCAATGATGGTTTCCACCAAAATCCGGTCACTCTCATTGAACAGCATGTCACGCACAAAGCTCTGGTCAATCTTGATCACGGCAATCGGTAGTTTGCGCAAGTAAGACAGGCTGGAATAACCTGTGCCAAAGTCGTCAATCGCCAGCGTGATGCCGAGTTGTTTGAGTTCTCGCAGACGCTGAATAATGTCATCGGTGTGTTCTAGCAAGGAGTCCTCGGTGATCTCAAGCTCCAGTGCGGTGGCACCCAAGTCGTAGGCGGTCAACATACCTTTGAGTTCGGTCAGCATGTTAGGACGGCGTAAATCGCGGGCGTTCTGGTTTACGGCCAGACGCCACGAACTGTCCCACAAACCGCTTTTTTGCCACTGCCCCACTTGCTGCAACGCCTCGTTCAGCACCCAACGGTCAATGGCGACCAACAACCCTGATTTTTCAGCAATCGGGATAAATTCACCGGGCGCCACCAACCCGTGACCAGGCCGCTCCCACCGCACCAGCGCCTCAGCGCCAACCAATGCGCCATTGTCCAATTGAAATTTGGGCTGAAAGTAAACCCGCAGTTCCTGGCGTGCAATCGCGCCTGACAACTCGGTTTGAATGGCGAACGCGTGCGCACTCTCCTGGCTCATCTGGCGCGTGTAGGAGGCGCTGCGATTACGCCCGGTCAACTTGGCGTCGTACATCGCCATATCGGCGTTGCGCATCAACAGGTCAGGGGTCTCGCCATCTTCTGGGAAAATGGCAATGCCTAAAGACGCCATGGGCTGATACTGCACAGCTTGGCCCAGTGTCATAGGGGCGCGCAGTTGTTCCAGCAAATGATCGGCGACGCCTTCGGCATTGCACCGGTCAATGGACGGCAACAAGATGACAAACTCGTCGCCGCCCATGCGCGCTACCGTGTCCTCAGCCCGCACCGCCGACTGCAGGCGCGCCGCAATCAATTTGAGGAGTTCGTCGCCGACTTGATGACCCAGGGTGTCGTTGACTTCCTTGAAGTGATCCAGGTCAATAAACAGCAGGGCAAAGGTTTGCTGGCGCCGCAAAGTGAAGGCAATCAGCTGGCCCAGCCGGTCGTTAAACAAGGTGCGGTTGGGCAAGCCGGTCAGGCTGTCATACGAGGCCAGTTTTAGCACTTGCGACTGAATCTCGCGCAGTGGCGTCAGGTCGGTTTGAACGGCAATGTAGTGAATCACCTGACCTTGCGCATCTTTGACGGCGTTGATATTGCTCCACACGGTGTAGTAGTTGCCCTCTGCAGTTCGGTTGCTGATCTCCCCTGACCAGCGACCGTCGTCATTGAGTGCCTGCCACATGGCTTCATAAAAAGGCGCCTCCTGACGCCCGGATTTCAGAATACTGGTGCAGTGGCCCAGCACGGATGCTTCCGAAAACCCCGACTGCTTGGTAAAGGCCGGGTTGACCCGAATAATGCGGGTCAGCGGGTCGGTCACGATGATGGCCTCGGCGGCAGTGATAAAGACAGATTCGCTCAACAAGGTTTGGCGTTGCTTGTCTTTTATGGTAGTGATGTCCGTGGCGATACCGCCCACGCCGTAAATATGACCCTGGGCATCATGGATAGGAAACTTGCGTGTCATGAAGGCGAGCGTGCCCTCGGGTTCGCCAAAGTGAGACGCGCCCTCCAGCGTCAGCGACTTGCCGGTACGCAGCACTTGCTGGTCGGACTCGCTGTGCAAAATAGCGTCGCGCAGGGGCAGAAAACTCTCGCGCTGTTGTCCCAACACCTGTGCCCGCTGGCGCCCCATGAAGGTCAAGAGCGTCTGGTTAGCCAGCAGCATTTGTCCTTGGTTATCGGCTGCAAAAATGAAGTTGTCGCTGCTGTCGAGCAAGAGCGAGAAAAATTGTTGATCTTTCTCGCGCGCCACTTCAGCACTGCGGTCCACCAGCAACACCAGCGCGTGATTGTCCAGGTGATAGGCCAGCGAGAGTTGAATCAGGTGCGCATCAAACACCCAAGGCTGAGACTGCGGATCGGTCAAGGTTAGTGCTTGCAACACCAGGGGGTCGCCGTGGCGCACGTCGCGCAGCGCCACATGCAGTCGCGAACGATCTTCACGGCTCAGGCTTTGAAACAGCCGGTTGTCCGGGCCACCATAGTTTTGGCAGGCGCCCAGGAGCGTACTGGCACGCTGGTTGCAATTCTCGATGAGGCCTTTGGCATTGGCCACTAGCGCTGGCATCGGCATTTGTTCAAACAAGGACTGATAGCGCCGCCGGGACAACTCGCCATCTTGCTGGGCGGCGCGCAACTCCTCGTTTTGCAATTCCAGTTCAATTTGGTAGATTCGCAAATCTTCCAGAAGTTTGGCGACTTCTACTGGTAAATACTCGCCTGACTCATCCCCATAAGTCTGTTGATGAATCAAGGCTTGGGCACGTTGTTTGAGTTGTTGCAAACGCTCTGATTTTTGATGCGCGAGTTCAGTCATGCGGCTACCGATTGAAGCGACTGATGCCAGGCGCTAATGTTGACGTGGCTGACGACGGCTCCGGGTTGTTCTCCCCCGATTTTGGAGACATGCATCACAAACCAGCGCTCCTCGGTGGGGGAGTGACACGGGTATTCCAGTGAGAAAATTGGCAAGCGACCCGCCAACACATCGCGCACGCCTTGTCGGGCGGTGCTGACCGTGTCGTCTGAGGTCTCAGGGTGGTCTTTGCAGACGTCGAGATAATTAAGACCCAACCCCGAAGATCGGCGGTCAATACCGCCGTTATCAGCGGCAAAACGGCACCAGGCGGCGTTGACCAGTGTGATGACGCCGTGACTATCAAGCACGGCAATGTGTTCGGTCAGGGCGTCAATAATCTGTTGCAAGCGCGCTATCTCATGCAACGCTGTTACATCCAGAAAGCTGATGACAGCACCCCTGGCCGATGAAGACGGCACGCTGTAGGGCAACATGCGCACGAAATAATGCGAGCCATTGAGGCTGCGTATTTCTTTCTCCGCCGTTATGCCTGTTTTTAACGTGCGGCGCAAATCAGCCATCAACTCGGGGTAGAGCAGCGTGTGGGCCAACTCATCGAGCGGGCGGCCCAAGTCGGCGTTGCGTAGTTTGAAAAGATGGGTCGCGTCGGCGCTGAAACGGGTGAGTTTGAGGTTCTCATCTACAAACACGGTGCCTGCCGCCACGGCTTGCGCGAGGTTGTCCAGGTCTGCATTAAGACGGTTGAGAATATCTATCTTTTCCTGAAACTCGGCGTTCACGGTGATGAGTTCCTCGTTCACGGATTGCAGCTCCTCGTTAGAACTTTGCAACTCCTCGTTGGAGGCCATGAGTTCCTCGTTGGTCGCTTGTAGTTCTTCGTTGGAGGTTTCCAGTTCTTCAATGGCGGCCTGCAAACTTTCACGGGTAGCGGCCAATTCGCGTTCAAGAACTTCCATGCGTTCGGCGGTTTCTGCATCAAAGTCAACCGCGCTCAACGTCGTGCGCTGGGCGGGTTCAGGCGGCGACTCAAAGGCGAGCAGGGTGAGTCGCTCCCCTTCAACCGCTTCGACGGGCCAGGCACTCAAACGAAGCAGTTCTTGCTGACCATCTGCTGCGGTGAGTTTGAGACTGTCGGAACTGACGCTGCAAGTCTCGCGACCGGCCTTGAAGAGCAAAGCCACCGCCACTGCCACCAAGGCATCCGGCAAGATACGGTTGACTTCCAAGCTGGCGTGACCGGCGCGCAATTGCAAAATTTTATGCACATCACCATAGGCGTGTACCAGTTCATGACGGGCGTTGACTAGGATGGCTGGCGGGGGCGAAAAAGCCTTGAGCAGTGCCGCAAAGCCCAAATCAACGGCGCTGGACTTGAGGCGCGTTGACCGGGCATCAGGCGTCGCCACGGTTCGCGTGCCGGTGTAGCCGTAGCCATAACCCGGCCCCCGCGACAACGCCAGCGGCAGTCCTGACGGACGCACCATGCGCCATATTTTTTGCCGGGCACTCACCGGTGTGAAGTCGTTTTGAAGCTCGCCTAGCGACTCGCTGGAACCCAAAAATAAATGCCCGTTGGGCAGCAAGGCGTATTGAAATCGTTTGAGGGCACGCTCCTGTGCCGGGGTTTTAAAGTAGATCAAGGCGTTGCGGCACACCACCAAATCCATCTTGGTAAAGGGCGGGTCGCTCAACATGTTGTGACGCGCAAACACCAGGCATTGCCGCAACTCGTTTTTGACAACAAAGTTGTTGCCCTTCTTGACGAAAAACCGTTCCAGTTGTTGCGCTGAAACCTCGGCGGCGATGGACTCCGGATAGCTGCCTGAACCGGCAGTCTCGATGTTTTGCTGCTCCACATCGGTGGCAAAAATCTTGAGCGCGGGCCAGTGTTTGAGTTGGTCAAAGGCTTCTAAAAACAGCATGGCAATCGAATAGGCTTCCTCGCCCGTCGAGACGGCTGCACACCAGACCCGAATCGATTCACCCACCTGCTTTTTAGCCACCATCGGGTCGATGATTTGACGCGCCAAAATCTCAAAAGCGTCCGTATCCCTGAAGAAGCTGGTCACGGGGATCAGCAATTCACGGCGCAGTGTCAGCACCTCATTGCGGTCCTCGTTGAGGATCTCCAGATAGGCATCGGGCGTGCCGACTTGGCGCACGGTCATGCGCCGCTCGATGCGCCGCATGACCGTGCCGGGTTTGTATTCCTGAAAATCAATGCCTCCGACCTGCAGCAGCAACCGCATGATGCCGGTCAACGCCGCTTCGGGACTGAGCGCCAGCGCCCGCGCCAAGGGCGGTGCAACCGTCTCAAGGCAGGCGCGCGACTGATTCTGGATAAACGCCAGAATGCGCGGGCCAATTTGATCGACTGGCAAAACCACATCAATCAGCCCGGTGGCAATCGCACTACGCGGCATCCCGTCAAACTTGGCGTTCTCGGGTTCTTGCGCGATGAGAAATCCCCCTGCATCGTTGATGGCGGCAGACCCCCGTGTGCCGTCTGACCCGGTGCCCGACAAAATAACGCCCACTGAACGCGCACCGTAATGCGCGGCCATTGATTTGAAAAACACATCAATCGGTAAAGTCAGCGTGTGTGGGTTTTTGGGCGTGAGCCGCAAATGCCCCTCCCCCATGTGCATGATGGCGCCCGGTGGAATCAGGTACACATGGTCAGGTTGAATCGGCATATCCTGCTCAACCATGATGACTGGCATGAGGGTGTGGCGTGACAGCAAGTTGGCCATCATGCTTTTGTAGTCAGGCGACAAATGTTGAATGACGACAAAGGTGGCCCCCGAATCACAGGCCAGCCCGTCAAACAGTTTCTCCAGCGCCTCCAGGCCGCCAGCGGAGGCACCGATGGCGACAATAGGAATAGATTCAATCGGGATTAATAAAGGGGTAAGGGTGTCTGGCATTTAAAAATGGGTAAAACAGCCCTGCGTTAGGCAAGACCACAGTGGGGCACTTAAAGCTGGCTTAACGGCATTGGCCGGAATACACGCCCGACGTTTAATTTTTGTCCAGGACAAATTCTATTACCATGACAAATATCAAATCTGAACCACTTAATCAAGCCGCCGTAGAGCAAGTCACCGGTCTGTCGCGGGAGGTGCTGCGCAAATGGGAATTGCGCTACCAGTTTCCGGCCCCGGTCAGGGGCGCACGGGGCCAGCGGCTTTACACGCCAGCCGAGGTGCACAAGCTGCAGCTGATTAAAAGTGGCGTGAACCGGGGCTGGCGTCCTGGCAAGCTGGTGCCCTTGTCAGCCCCGGCCTTGCACGACTTGTTGGCCGCACCGGTGCCAGCGCTGGATTCAGCCCACCTCGACGTTGAGGTGCAGGCGCTGCTAGACTGCCTCGGGCCTGATGCGCCGCCCTTGAAGGTGCGTGTGTATCTCAAGCATCTGGTCAAAACCCGGGGTTTGGCGCATTTTGTTGATCAGTATCTGCCCGCCTTCAACATGGCCGTGGGTGAGGCGTGGGCAAGTGGGCATTTAGGCATTCATGCCGAGCATCACTACACCGAAACCGTGCGCTATGTGGTGCTGCGCGCGATGCCGTCCCTGCCCCTTACCCCCGCGTTGCCCCGCGTATTGATGACCACGCCGCCGGGTGAACTGCATGGCTTGGGCTTGCTGGGCTTGCAGGCCGCTTTGATGCTTCAGGGCGCGGACTGCCTGAGTCTGGGAACCCAAACACCGGCTCTGGATGTGGCGCAAGCCGTCAACGATTTAAATGTCGGCGTGGTGGCTATTTCGGTCAGCATTTGCCTATCCCCGCCAGCCGTGCAGACTTATGTGCTGGACTTGCGCCAGCGCTTGCCGGTGACGTGTCGCCTGTGGGTGGGCGGCCAGGGCAGCGCTGCGCTGGGGGATCAGACCTGTGCCGGGCTGGACATTATTCAGAGCACCCGCCAGGCCACTCAGGCGTGGCAACAACTGGCCGCGCAAACCCCTTGAACATTAAATCCGCGCATTCCCCCTGCTAGGCGAGGTGGCCGCGAAGCGGCATTAAGGCGAAGCCGACTCGTCAGGAGGGGGTCTAGCGGAGGAGTTTAGGTCTTTGCTTTTGCAGCGGATTTGCGGGCATGTTCTTC
>CAIJRK010000036.1 GCA_903823025.1 uncultured beta proteobacterium | reverse complement strand
GATTTGCACACCTTTGTGGTGATCGCGCAGCGCTGGGTGGTGGAACGATCCTTTGCCTGGCTGGAGAAATGCAGGCGGTTATGGAAAAACTGCGAGCGACATCTCAATACCAGCCTGCAGTTTGTCCATTTGGCTTTTCTTATTTTGCTCATTCGGAGATCGTAAACAGGTTCTTAGTCAAGGAGCCGGCGCGCCTGACGCGCATCCTGGCGCAAGTTAAAAAGCCATTGAAGGATGCGGCCGCCGTCAATAGCACGCGCTGGGCGTTATTTCAAGCCTTGAAGGCTACTGGCTTACCGGTGGAGACTGGCACCGGTGGGCGCACTAAGTTCAACCGCACAAGGCTTGACATCCCGAAGTCACACGCTTTGGACGCGGTGTGCGTGGGCGGCATGGACTTTGCCATTGGCTGGCGTGTGCCCACCCAAGTGCTCAAGTGCACAGGCCGGGGCAGTTACCAGCGCACGCGCCTTGATAAATTTGGCTTTCCGCGTGGCTACCTGATGCGCACCAAGCGGGTTCATGGTTTTGGCACCGGGGATAGGGTGCGCGCTGACGTGCCCTCTGGCAAAAAAACCGGCAGCTACCAGGGCCGCTTGGCGGTCCGGGCATCGGGCAGCTTCAATATACAAACCGGCACCGAGGTGGTGCAGGGGATTTCACACAAACATTGCCGGTTGGCGCAGCGCGCTGATGGCTATGGTTATAGCCAACTTCAGAGCTTAACTAAAAAGGATGCGGGATTGGGTCGTGCTGGTCGCACGACGCGCTCTACCCATCACGTTATACACAAGTCGAAAAAACTCAATGAAATCAACGATGTTGCCAAAAACGAACATCGTTGATTTATAACGGTTTTTTGTACTTGTGTATAAGAACCTGTTCACGATCTTTACAGGCTGCTGAAATACTTCAGAGACTCATCTTTTGAAAATTTTCGACCTCATAAAATTGCCTACAGGCTATTGTTTTCAAGTTCTTGAGGGGTAGGTAGTCACTCAAGAAGGCGGTTTTTGAATACGAAACCAGTATTTCAGTAGCCTATTAAAGATCATGAACAGGTTCTAAGGCAATGCGCTCTACCTCCCCGGCATAAATGCCGAGGTTTCCCGCGCAATTTCGATGAATAAATCAAATTTTATTTTTCAGTGTTTTATATGTTTGTTAATAAATAATTAACACTTAAAATCTGATTTTGTTAAATTTTGTTAACAGCTCACCCGCTCGAAAGACGGGGTCGCAAAGCCACCGGCCTGTCGCATTTTGTGCAATGGCAGCGGGGTTGCCCAGTCGAGTCCGGTGTCACCCGTGATTTTGACGCTCCTCCACCTTGGAGCAGCTGCAACCCGTTGCCCTTCACGCTCCAGCCCGAAATCTTGCCATCTCGTTCTTTTGCATAAGAACTTGAATTCATGGCCTGTCCTTTCAACAACACTTTGATGGCCCGCTTGATGGCGCGCCGGGTCGCACCTGCACTGGCGCTTGCAATCAATCAAATGCGTCGGCGCCTCACTGCCCTAGCGTTGACCTTTGGGTCCTGAAAGAACATGGACATGCCATCCTCTCCCCCAACACCAACAAATGCGCACACCAACGCTCCTACAGTCCGACCGCTGCTGCTTGAAACCCTGATTCTCACGGCGCTGTATGCCGCGCTGGGCAAGGTTTGCACGCTATTGGCGCACTCGTTGTTGTCCGGTAATCTATTTTTGTTTTGGCCACCCGCTGGCCTCGCGCTCGCCGCCTTCATGTTGCTGGGTTGGCGGGCCGGCGTCGGCGTCTGGTTGGGTGCTCTCGCCACCCAAGGTGTACTGATCACGGGCGAAGTCGACCTGCACGCCATGGTGTCCTTGGTGGTGACGGCCAGTGGCGCCACCGCGCAGGCCGCTTTGGCCGCTTGGCTCACTGGGCGCTTGCTTGGCTTGGGTCAATTCGCGACCCCTGCCAGCACGCAACGAATGTTGGACATGACACCGCTTCGCCTAGCGACGTTCATGGTCGTCCTTTTTGCGCTGACCACCACCTTGGCGCCCAGTATCGGCATAACCAGTCTGGTGCTATCGGGTGAGACTCCGCGTTCTGCTGCGCCCGCGCTGTGGCATATCTGGTGGCTGGGCGACTTGGCCGGTATGCTGGGTTTTGGCCCATTGCTGTATTTTCTGGCACTGTCATGGCGCAAGGCGACGTTTCAGCGTGACTCAGTTGTACTTTTTCTGGCGTGTTTGCTGGCGGGCGCAGGCGTCTTGGCGTATGCCGTTAATGAGCAGTCCGACACCCAACAAAAAGTTGAATCCATGGGCGCGGATGCCAATGAATTAATCGCCATGCACCAAGGTCTGATGCGCGCCCAAGTCACGCAAGTTTTGGCACTGAAATCTTTTTTTGAATCATCGCAAGACGTCACGCCCAAAGAGTTCCAGATATTTACGGCAGAACTGCTAAAGCAAGACCCGGTCACACGGGCAATGAGCTGGACTCCCCACGTACCGGCGGCAGAGCGCGTTCCTTTTGAAATGAAAATGCAGCAAGAAGGACAACCTTCTTTTTTGATTTACGAGCTGGGCACCTCGAACAACAAAGTTGCAGCGGGGGTACGGGAGGCGTACTTTCCCATCACCTTCATCGCGCCGCTGGCCACCTTCGGCCCGATACGAGGGTTTGACTTGGGGTCGGATCCTTTGCGCCTCGCTGTTATCCAACAAGCCGCAGTCAGCGGCAGGCCAACTGCCAGTGCGCCGGTTCATTTAGTGCAAGATCAAAGCGGCTTACCCGCCGTCTTGACCGTAGCACCGGTTTACCGTCAAGATATGCCATTGGCTACCGCTGATCAGCGTCAACAAGCGCTCAAAGGCATGGTTACCAGCGCCTTCGACCCCAATACGCGCTTTGCAGAAATACGCCATGGCTTACGCCCAACTCACATTGAGTATTTCGTCTTTGATCAGGAAACCAGTCCGGACGGCGCCAAGGATCAACTGATTGCCTGGTCTACGCCCGGCTTAAAAGAACAGCCTGACCTCCACCTTGACCCAGACCAGTTACGTCAAGGTCTTTACGTTGAGCGCACGTTTGAATTTGCCGGGCGCCAACGCCTGATGATCGTGCGGCCCGACCCCAACGCCGCCCTGATGTCGATCAACTGGGATGGCTGGTTGATGACGGTCTTTAGCTTTGTGCTGGCGGGCATGTTGTTGTACTTTCAAGGCCGACGCGAGGTGCAGGAAAAGCGATTACAAGTATCAGATGCCGTGCGCCATGAAGAAACCGAATTCATCAAGCAGCTGCTGGAGCAACTGCCCATTGGCGTAGCGATGCGCACCCTGCAGGGTGACTATATCGATGCCAACCCGGCATTTCTTGAACTGCTGGGGCGATCCCGCGATCAAGTCCTGAACTTAAACAACAAACAAGTCACGCCCCCCGAGTTCAGGGCGGCAGATACCGCGCAGATGCTCACCTTGCATACCACGGGGAGCTATGGCCCCTATGAAAAGGAATATGTTCGCCCTGATGGCAGCCGTGTGCCGGTGCAGGTGCGTGGGCGCCGCGTAGAGTTCAACGGCCGAACCATCCTGTTGTCGGTGGCCGAAGATATCTCGGCCCGGCGCAAGTCTGAATTCCAACTGGCGCAATCGCAAAAGATGGATGCCATTGGTCAACTCACCGGGGGCTTGGCGCACGACTTCAACAACATGCTGGGCGTCATTATTGGCAACTTGGATCTGCTGAACGACCAGCTGGGAGACAACGAACCGGTGCAGGCCAATCTGAACACCGCCCTGACCGCTGCGCTACGGGGGGCCGACCTGACACGCGCCTTGCTGGCCGTGGCCCGCACCCAGGCGATCAACTCGGAACCCGTGGACTTGAATAGCCGACTCCAAGAGCTGCTGCCACTGGTGCAGCACACGGCAGGCAATGCCATTGAAGTGATATTGATACTGGAAGACCACCCGGTGGTGGAAGTCGACCCCGGCGGGCTGGCCAGCACCGTCTTGAACCTGGTACTCAACGCCCGCGATGCCATGCCTGGCGGGGGCCACCTCACGTTGACGACCAAGCGGCACACAATTCATGCAGATGAAGTCGGCACCGCACTGAAGCCCGGCCCTTACGCCGAACTGAGCGTGAGCGACACGGGTAACGGCATGAGTCCCGAGATTCTGGCTCGCGCCCTGGACCCGTTTTTCACCACCAAGGAGCGCGGCCGTGGCACCGGCTTGGGGCTGTCGATGGCGCATGGGTTTGTCAAACAATGCGGCGGCGACCTGACGATTTACAGCGAACCCGGCTATGGCACCACACTGCGATTGATGTTGCCAATCACAGCGCAGTCATCCGGCACAGTCCCCAGGACGGCAGACGAAGAAACCGTTCAAACCATGCCCCGGGGCCACGAACGCGTGCTGGTGGTGGATGACGAAATTGAACTGCTGGCCGTCACCGCCACTTGGCTTAAGGCGCTCGGCTATGAGGTAACCCCTTGTATGACACCAACCTCCGCACTGGCCGCATTGCAAGGCGCCCTGACATCAGGGCGCCCCTACGCTCTGATGGTGACCGACGTCATCATGCCCGGCATGAATGGGTTTGAGTTGGCCCGCACGGCCCGCACCACTCAACCGGCGCTGGCACTGCTCTACATCTCAGGCTTTGCCGATGTGGCAGACCGGGGCCGCACGCGGCCCTGCGGGGCCATTCTTGAAAAGCCATTTCGCCAACCCGCCTTAGCCACGTTGGTGCGCCAAGCGTTAGACCAACAATTGAAAGAAGTCACATGATCAACCGCCCCTACGTTGCCCTGCTAGACGATGACGTCGCTTTGTGTGTCTTCATGAGCAAGGTCGCCCAAACAGCGGGCTACCGCACTCTCGCCGCCCACGACGGGCGCGAGCTGGCCACCTTGCTGGCCGCGCAGCCGGTGTTGCTGGTGCTGGACATTGCCATGGCCCACATGGACGGCCTTGAGGTGATTCGCCAATTGGCGGAGGCCCGCTTCCCAGGGCGATTGGTGATTGTGAGCGGCCACAGCGCGACCATGCTCCAGTCGGCCAAACTATTGGCTGAGTTGCAGGATGTGCGGGTCGCGGGCGTGTTGACCAAGCCGATTCGAGCCGAGAGTTTGCTGGCTTTGCTGCAAGCGCCTGAGTTGCGGGTTAGCACGCCGCAGGTGCAGCATGAGATCAGCCGGGCGGACTTGGCACGCGGCATTGAGAACAATGAACTGGTGCTGCACTACCAGCCACAAGTCAGGCTGACCGACGGTGCTTGGGTGGGCGTGGAGGCTTTGGTGCGCTGGCAGCACCCGCAGCACGGCTTGCTGTACCCGGATGCCTTTATTTCATTGGCTGAAACCAGTGGACTGGCTCTACCCCTCACCCGCAAAGTAATCAATTTGGCCTTGGAGGAATGCACGCGCAGTTCCAGCACCTTGGGTTTTACCGGCACGTTGTCCATCAACTTGCCCCCGGTGGCTATGACTGATCTGACGTTTCCCGAGACCGTAGTAGCCGCCGTAGCCCAGGTTGGCTGCAAGCCCGAAAAAATCATGTTTGAGGTGACCGAGACCTCAGTGCCTGAAGACCCGGCCAAGGCGATTGAAATCTTGACCCGCTTGCGACTTAAAGGTTTTGCCTTGTCAATTGACGACTTTGGCACTGGGCATTCATCGCTGGAGAATCTGCAACATTTGCCTTTTAGTGAACTCAAAATCGACTTGGGATTTGTGCGTGCGGCTGAGACCGACACTGGCTCGCGCCTGATCGTCGAGAGTTCCATTGCGCTGGGGAGCCAGTTGGGCCTGAAGGTGCTGGCCGAAGGCGTTGAAAACGAAACCCTTTGGCACTGGCTGCGCGCCGCTGGCTGCGAGTTGGCGCAAGGCTATTTCATAGCCAGACCGATGCCTCTTGAAAAAATAGCAGCTTGGCAATGTGAGTGGGAAACCCGGCGATTGGCCTTGGTCTCAGTCCCTGTTTAAGGGGTCGTTTCAGATATCCAGCGCAAAACTATGTCTTAAATCCAGTGCTCACTTGAGTCTCGGGAGTGGTCGGTATCATCAGCCCGCTACAACAACGACATATCGAACTTCTCATGCTCTATACGATTTCCTGGTTTCTGATTCTGACACTGCTCGCCATCTGGTCTATGGGTGTTTGGGTGCTGCATTCCTTCGCAGTCTGGTCTATCGCAGGTGTTGGAATGTTAGTCAATCACTCGCAGCCCGTGGAACGCTTGATGCCACCCGGGTGGGTCGCTCTCTGGATGCCATCCGACTTCATTTTGGCGATCAAGGAAGGCAGCACAACCGTTCTGCCATGGATCCAGTCTGTACTGGCTGAATTTCCATCTGCCGCCAACTGGTTTAGCCCGCTTGCTTGGTTGTTGTGGAGTATCGGGTTTGTAGTTTTGGTGATTGGCGGCGTTGTGTTTCATGCGTTGATCTCCATGGTGCGCCGCACAGGAGGGGCGACCGGGATTCGCACGGAATCCGGCGATAGTCGGGCATGAATCAAACGGGCGTTGTTGGGGCACTGTAGAGATAACACTTCATCAGCATTATTTCAAGACTTGAATTAAAGTCTTCCGACCCGGCCACTGTGGCCGTGACCTAGGAAGCGCTCATGCAAACTCTCAACATCAACGGAAAAGACACACGGGTCGAAGCCGATGCCAATACGCCTATTCTTTGGGCTCTGCGTGACACGCTGGGCATGACAGGTACCAAATTCGGCTGCGGCGTGGCCTTGTGTGGTGCCTGTACCGTGCATGTGGATGGGGTGGCAACGCGTTCTTGCGTCACGCCAATCTCTGCTGTAGCGGGCAAAAAAATCACCACGATTGAAGCCATAGCCACCGACAAGGTTGGCTTGGCCGTGCAAACCGCCTGGATTGCGCACGATGTCGCGCAGTGCGGTTATTGCCAAAGCGGTCAGGTGATGAGCGCCACCGCTTTGCTCAAAGGCAACAAAAAACCGTCCGATGCCGACATCGATGCGGCCATGGCCGGCAACATCTGCCGTTGTGGCACTTACGCCCGCGTGCGCAGCGCCATCCACGCCGCTGCGGCGGTTTTGGCTTAACTCCCCTCACGCAAGGAAATCAGCATGCATTTCGACTCCGCCTTCAATGGCCTCGCCCATCAGTTGCCAAAAGGGCTGCTAGCCCGTATGGAACTGGGGCTGGACACCGCGCCAACAACCGCCAGCGAAGGCCTGCCGCGACGCTCTTTTTTAAAAATGAGCGTGGCCTCGGGCTTTGCGCTAGGCGCCTTCCCCCTGATGGCTGGCGCACAAGACGCCGCACCGGTCACGCCTGTTGGTCTGAAACCATATGAGCAACCGGCTGCCTTTGTGCAAATTGACAAAGACGGCACCGTCACCGTCACCATCAACCGGCTGGAGTTTGGACAAGGGGTGTTGACGGCGCTGCCGATGATTCTGGCGGAAGAACTGGACGCCGACTGGGCGCAAGTGCGCGGTGTTCATGGTGATGCCGATCCCGCTTATATCGACCCGGCGTTTGGCATGCACATCACCGGCGGTTCCGGCTCCATCAGCCACTCGTTCACGCAGTACCGCGAATTGGGCGCACGCTCGCGCGCCATGTTGCTGGCCGCCGCCGCCGAGCAGTGGGGCGTTAACCCCAACAGCTTGCGCACCGCGCATGGCAAAGTCATCGGGGCCGGTGGCAAGACATTGGCCTATGGCGATTTGGCCGAAGCGGCCATGAAAATGCCCGTGCCGCAAAAAGTAGTGTTGAAAGATCCGAAAGAATTCCGCCTCATCGGCCAGGCCACTCTGCGACTCGATGCACCGGCCAAATCGACCGGCAAACAAAACTTTGGCATCGACGTGCAATTGCCCAACATGCTGACGGCGGTGGTGATGCACCCGCCGGTGTTTGGCGCCAAACTCCAGTCGCTCGATATCAGCGCCGCCAAAGCCATCCCCGGCGTGAAGGCTGTGTTTCGAACACCTACCGACCGTGGCGGCGAAGGCGTTGCCGTGGTGGCGCAAGGTTATTGGGCCGCCAAGCAGGGCCGTGATGCCTTGATCGCGACGTGGGACACCTCCGCCCTGGAAAAGGTAGACAGCGTGGCCCAGTTGGCCGCCTACAAAGCGTTGGCCAGCAAGACCGGGTTGGTCAAGTTCAATGCCGACATGAGCCCTTTGGCCACGGCGCCGCAGAAAATCAGCGCCGAGTTCACCTTCCCCTACTTGGCCCATGCGCCAATGGAGCCGCTCAATTGCACCGTGCAAATCACAGGTTCAGGGGCCGATGCCAAAGTTAATTTGTGGCTGGGCACCCAGATGCCCGGTTTTGACGCCTTGGCTGCGGCCAAAGTGCTGGAGGTGCTGCCGAAAAACGTCAAGGTCAACGTGCAGATGGCCGGTGGCGGTTTTGGTCGGCGCGGTGTGCCCACGGCGGACTACGTGGTGGAAGCCTGCCATGTCGCCAAACTGGCCCGCGTCGCCGGGCTGGACGTGCCGGTGCGCGTGATGTGGAGCCGTGAGGACGACGTCAAAGGCGGCTACTACCGTCCGATGCATGTGCACCACGCCGAGATCGGTTTTGATGCCCAAGGCACGGTGTTGGCTTGGGACCATGTGGTAGTTGGGCAATCCATTGCCCAGGGCACGCCTTTTGAAGGCTTCATGATCAAAGACGGCATTGACGGCACCGCACTGGAAGGTATGCGGGACCCGTATGACGTGCCGATGCGCCTCTCGGTGCACCATCCCAAAGTCAATGTGCCTGTGTTGTGGTGGCGCAGTGTTGGATCCACTCATACCGCGTATGTGATGGAGACCTTGATCGACGAAATCGCCCGGGCTACACAGCAAGATCCGGTGGCTTATCGGCTGCAGATGTTCGGCGACAAACACCCGCGTCACACTGCGGCCTTGAAGCTCGCGGTGGATCAGTCGGGTTATGGCAAGCGCCAGTTGCCCGTCGGCCAAGCCTGGGGCGTGGCGGTACATGAATCATTTGGGACGGTGGTGGCCTATGTGGCGGAAGCCTCGGTCACCAAAGGGGTGCCCAAGCTGCACGCGGTGACCGCTGGGGTGCATTGCAATCTGGCCGTTAACCCCAAAACGATTGAGGCCCAGGTACAAGGTGCGGCGCTGATGGGCTTGGGCACCTGCCTGCCAGGCGCGGCCATCACCTTGAAGGACGGCGTGGTTGAGCAAAGTAATTTTGCTGACTACATCGTGGCACGTTTGCCGGATATGCCGCGCATGGCGGTGCATATCGTTCCCAGTGCCGATGCCCCCACCGGCATGGGTGAGCCGGGGCTGCCCCCCTTGGCACCGGCGTTTGCCAACGCCATTGCCAAACTGACTGGCAAGACGCCACGGGATTTGCCTTTTAAACTGGCTTGACTCATGGAAAGCTTGGATCTGCGCGTGTTGGCTGACGCCTTGCAATGGCGGCGCGTCGGCCATGCGGTTACGCTGGTGACCGTGGTCGAGACTTGGGGTAGCGCGCCTCGCCCCCCCGGTGCGCTGCTGGCCGTGCGCGACGATGGCGTGGTGAGTGGTTCGGTATCTGGTGGTTGTGTCGAGGACGACTTGATTGCACAAATCCAGGCCTCTAGGCAAGACCGCTCCGCCACACAGCTACACACGCTTGATCGCCCTTCCATACTCACTTATGGTGTCAGTCAAGAAGAGGCCGCG
Organism: uncultured beta proteobacterium; assembly: GCA_903823025.1. Classification (GTDB taxonomy): domain Bacteria; phylum Pseudomonadota; class Gammaproteobacteria; order Burkholderiales; family Burkholderiaceae_C; genus Rhodoferax. Next base: position 41,180 of record CAIJRK010000036.1, on the reverse strand, counting down.
CGCTTTGGTTTGCCCTGCGGCGGCACGCTGCGTCTGGTGCGCGAGCCACTGGTGGATACGACTTGGGTCGAATCGCTACTGGATCGCACTGCCCGGCATGAATTGGTTGCCCGGCAACTGAGCCTGGCTACCGGGAGCGTGCGTTTGCTGCCAGCCGTGCGGGGGCAAGCCATGCACTTTGATGGCAGCGTGCTCTCCTGCGTGTTTGGCCCCAGTTGGCGGCTGCTGTTGATTGGTGCGGGACAGTTGTCGCAGGCGGCAGCACAAATTGCGTTGATGCTGGATTTCGAGGTGTTAGTGTGTGATCCCCGGGACGAATATGCTGCGACGCTGCGTCTGGATGGCGTGAAACGAGTTATGGGCATGCCTGACGATGTGGTGCGAGCGCTGGTGCCCGATGCACACACCGCCATCGTGGCGCTCACGCATGACCCCAAGCTAGACGACATGGCTTTGCTGGAAGCGCTTGTATCAGACGCGTTTTACGTAGGTGCGCTGGGTTCCCGGCGTAATCAGGCCTCCCGAAAGGAGCGTCTCGCCGAACACTTTGGCCTGACGCCTGCGGAGCTAGCCCGTCTGCACGGCCCTGTAGGTTTATTTATTGGGGCCAAGACACCGGCGGAAATCGCGATCTCAATAATGGCCCACATCATCCAAGTCAAGAATGCAGCGCTTTCTGTTCAATCAGTTCCGGAGCCTCGCGCTTGCCTGCTCAACAACCCACTGTCCTGATTCTGGCCAGTGGGCGCGGCGAGCGCTTTAGGGCTTCCGGCGGCCAGGGTTCCAAATTGCAGGCCCTGCTGCAGGGTAAAACAGTGCTCCAGCACACACTGGACGCAGTGTGTGCCAGCGGTTTACCTTATCACCTGGAGTCTGGCACGCACTTTGGGATGGGCGACTCCATCGCAGCGGCAGTTCATGCTACTCAAGAGGCTCACGGGTGGCTGATCCTGCCCGGCGATTTGCCGCTGATTCAGCCTGACACACTATGGGCCGTCGCACACGCTTTGAAGTCCCAAGTCGTGGTGCTCCCCATGTTTGAAGGGCAACGTGGACACCCGGTCGGATTTTCTAGGGTATGCCGCGACGAACTTATGAGCCTGAAAGGTCATCAGGGTGCAGCCCTTGTGGTTCGTTCGCATCGCGCTATTGAATTAATAGTTTCAGACGCAGGTACCGTGATCGACATTGATACGCTTCATGATTTGAATCTGGTGGCGAAACTTGTGCGCGTTGTTGAATAAACCAAAAATTGGTTAAAGCATCCCCTATTCTTTGAGATGGAAGGTGTTACATTACCATCGCTTCACCAGACCCGCTTGCGCCAAGAGTGACGTTGTTCATGCTTTGCGCCTGAGTGCTGTCCAATCAGCTTGAAACTGATTTTCAATGTCTTCAAAACTTGTAAAAATCACGGGGGTCACAACGCCTAAATTGTGTCGTTCAGCGGCTGCGTCCCGCCTTATATTGACCGCTACTCACGCCCATGGCGCTGTCCGCCTGCGCTAACCGAGCCATGGCTTTGGCGGCGTGGGCGTGGGTGATGGCCAAACCCAGCGCGTCGGCGGCGTCCGGGCCGGGCAGACCGGGCAGGGCAAGCAGGCGGCGCACCATTTCTTGCACTTGGATTTTGTCGGCGCGGCCATAGCCGACCACAGCTTGTTTCATTTGCAATGCGGTGTATTCGGCCACCGGCAAATCGAGCGACACCAGCGCGGTGATGCAGGCGCCACGTGCCTGGCCCAGTAGCAAAGTGGATTGCGGGTTGACGTTGACGAATACGATTTCAACCGACGTTGAATCAGGCTCGTAGCGGGCGACGACTTCGCGGATGCCGTCAAATAAAATTTTGAGTCGGGCCGGTAACTGGCCTCTTTCAATGTGTTTGGTGGTGTTGATGGTGCCGCTGGCCACGTAGCTCAAGTCGGAGCCGTTGACATCAATCAAGCCAAAACCGGTGGTGCGCAAGCCGGGATCAATCCCTAAAATTCTCATGCGGTTTGGATCAGGGCAGTTCGGCGCTATTGAGGCGACGCACAATGACTTGGGTGCGCCCTGCCAGATAGCTGGAGTTGGGTAAATTTTCAAAATACCTGGGGCGCGGCAACATCACGGCCAAGCGGGCCGCCTCGTAGGTGCTCAGGCGCGAGGCGGGTTTGCGAAAGTAGTGCTGTGCGGCGGCTTCGGCGCCAAACACGCCCTCGCCCCATTCGACGTTGTTGAGATAAATTTCCAGAATTCGTTCTTTGGTCAGCAAGGTTTCAAGCAGCAGGGTCAACACAAATTCTTGACCTTTGCGTAATAGGGTTCGTTCGCCCGACAAAAACAGGTTTTTGGCCAGTTGCTGTGTGATGGTGGAGCCGCCCACAACTTTGGGTGCCCGCGTGGTGGGTGGGTTATTGCCTTGAGCGCGTGCGGCTTCGGCTTTTTTAGCCACACTGGCCTCTGCTTTGATGTTTTTTTGCCAGGCTTTTTCCAGCGCATCCCAGTCCACACCGTCGTGGTTGGTGAAACTGTCGTCTTCGCTGGTGATCACGGCTCGCTTGAGGTTGTTGGCTATGTCAGGATAGGCCACCCAGTGCTGGCGCCAGGCAATCGTGCCTTTTTCAGCGAATAAACGCCACATTTCAGAGCGCTCGAAAGTGGTGGATTGCGGGTTTATCACCGTCATGGCGGCAATGCGCACGACAAAGAAAAGCTGCAACGCCAGCACAGCAGCAAGCACCAGCCCGAGCCAGCGTAGAAGCGGTTGCATCAATCAGCCAGTGTGTTGGGCCAGTCGCAACTCGGTCAGCACCTGTTGCGAGGGCGGCAGCACGCCACGCCAGACTAAAAAGGCTTCAGCGGCTTGTTCGACCAACATGCCCAAGCCGTCGCGCGGTGTGGCGCCATGCTCACGCGCCCAAGTCATAAAGCCCTGAGCTGCGGGGCCATACATCATGTCGTAAGCCAGTGCGCCGGGTTTGAGCGTGCTGGCCGAAATCGGCACGCCCGTGCCGCTCAGGCTGCTCGCGGTGGCATTGATGACGACATCAAAACGACCCGCTAATGTTTGTAAATTTTGAGCGCTCAACTCTGTTTTTTGCAGCAACGCCAGCGCCGCATGACGCGCTACCAGCACAGTCGCCTTCGACAAGGTGCGGTTGGCTACGGTAATGCTGGCGGGACTCGCCAAAATCAAAGGCCCCAACACGCCAGCGCCAGCACCGCCTGCGCCGATCAGCAGCAGATGGCGGCCACTCAAATCAAACCCGGCGTTGCGTTGAATGTCGTTGACCAGTCCGGCGCCATCGGTGTTGTCAGAAAAGATGGCACCTGCGTTGAATTGCAGCAGGTTGGACGCTTGAGCCAACGTGGCGCGCGCACTGATGTGGGTGGCCAACGCGGCCGCTTCAAACTTGAACGGCACGGTAATGTTGCAGCCCCGACCCCCTTCTTGAATAAAGGCGCGCACCGCCGGGGTAAAGCCGTCCAGCGCAATGTGTCGCTTGTCATAGTGCAGCGACTGGCCGGTGAGTTCGGCAAAACGGGCATGAATCCACGGTGACTGGCTGTGCGCCACCGGGTTGCCCATAACGCAATAAAGATCGATAGACATCGTTGTTTTTGAGCGGGTTTTAGTTGCCGGTGAGCTGCGTTTGCAGCGTGGCATCGCGGGTAAATTTGAAGCGCGACACCACCACAATCTGGTCTGCTTGCTGGCGCATGGTGTCATTGAAAACCCCAAAAGGGGCTGAATTTTGCACAATAGCCTCGGCGCGTCGGTCCAATATGGGATTGCCGGAGCTTTGATCAATTTGAATTTTGACAATCTGACCATCAAAATTAACGGTGATCGACATCATCAACTCGCCATACAGCTTCTTGCCCCCGGCTTCGGGAAAGTTTTTAGTGCCCTTGTCTTCAATCGCGCGCCGCAAATAATCGTAATAAACCGCATACACAGCCTCTCGCGTTGAGGGGCTGATATAGCGTTTTTTGGGGCGCTCATTTTCCAGCGTGATGCGCCGTTCGATTTCAGCCAGTAGTTTGATCAGTTGACGCCGCTTTTCTTCACGATCCAACTCGTCAGATGAAATGCTGAGTTGTTTGGGGTCCGGGGGCGGCAGAGCCGCCAGCGCGTCTTTAACCTGACTGAGCAACATATTTTGTTGCTCTTTCATGTTTTTAAGGCGGCGCTGCGTGACTTGTTCAACGTCACTCCCGTTTTCAGTCAACATGGCTGGTGGCAACGGGCTGGTGGCGCGACCCCGGTCAGCCTCACCGCCACCTGCCATGGAGGCTTGGGCAATAGCGAGGGCTTTTTCGGCCCGCTCCGTGGTACGCGAGTTGACCAAAATGACCTCCAGCGGCGTGTCTTCAAAGACCCGGTTGAAGGCCTCGGGATCGACAAAGCGCACCGTTAGCAAAGCGGCATGCACCGCAATGGAGATGCCCAGCGCCAATTGAAGAACGCTGAAAGACCGCAGGTTCACGGCACAGGCAGCGTGTGGGTGGCAACAGGCACGGCTTCGGTGTCGCTCTCACTCATATCCACCGCAATAGCCAGGGAGCCGGTGCCGACATCATCGTCGTCATCGGCGAGGTTGTCTGTTGCCACGTTGACCGCGTTTTCATCGACCGCATTGAGGTGTTCCACCACGGTACCGTTAATGTCCAGCGTGACTTCATTAATCTCACCCAGCTTGACGCGAACACGTGCGCCGCGTGGCAAACCACTCGCGCCCATGACGGGCAAGACCAGCGGCAAATCATCCGCACGGACTAAGTCGTCTTTGAACAAAGTGGCGGTGATTTCCGTGATGCCGTTTTGCTGCACGTACTTGAGCGTCCAGAAGCGTTCGATGGCGCGCTGGTAGTCGTTGTAGGCAAAGTAGGTGGCATCAAAGCTGGAGATGATTGAAAACAGGTCGGCGTCTTTGGGCTTGAACGGGGCCACCAAAGCCGCTGTTTTGCCGTGACGTGCGCAGGCAATAATTTGCCACTGGTTGACCAAATCGGTGTAACGGCGCAGCGGCGAGGTGCTCCAGGCGTAGCTTTTGACGCCCAAACCCGCGTGCGGCAAAGCCCGCGTGCCCATGCGCACTTTGACGCCCGGCAACATTGAGGCCTGACTGCGGTAGATGCCGGGCACGCCCAACTCGTCCATCCAACTGCCCCAGGTGCTGTTGGCCAGAATCATGGCTTCGGAGACGATCAAGTCCAGCGGTGCGCCGCGTTGGCGAATGCTGATTTGCACTTGCTCCTGGCCTTGCGGTTCTGCGCCGTCATTGCCGACCAGTTTGAAGTTGTAGTCGGGTCGGTTGAAGTTTTCGGGCTTGCCGCGCACGACTTCGCGTCCGGCTTTCAGATGCTTGGCCAAGCGGAACAAAAACGTGAGCGAGGCGCGTTTTTGCAACAAAGGCTGCGGGTCAACGGCGTGTAAAAACGCCGGGTCTTCCAGCCATTCGGTCGTCACGATGGCGTCGAGTTGGTCGTGGCGCAAATTGGCACCGATGTGGACGCGCTCCAGCCGGGTTTCGGTGTTTTTAATTTCCAGTGTGGCTTCATCCAGCGTGACGTACAAAGACACCGCCGGGCAATCGCGCCCTTCTTGCAGCGTGTAGCTTTGCACCACATCGTCGGGCAACATAGTGACTTTGTAGCCCGGCATGTAAACGGTGGACAGACGGTCGCGGCCCAGTTGGTCAATCGGGCTGCCGGGCAGCACGGCCAAACCGGGTGCGGCAATGTGAACGCCCAGCACCACGGTGCCGCTGCCCAAACCTTGCACGGACAGCGCGTCATCAATCTCGGTCGTGGCGGAGTCGTCAATCGAGAAGGCGCGGGCGCTGGACAAAGGCAGTTCGTCGCGGATGAGCGGTGCATCCAGCTTGGGAAATCCCGTGCCCTTGGGAAAGTTTTCCAGCAAGAACCGACGCCAGTGGAATTGGTAGGGCGAATCAATCGCGCCTGCTTTGACCAGCAGCTCCAGCGGCCCCACATGCGTGGCGCGTGAAGCTTCAACCACGGCTTTGTATTCAGGCGCATTTTTGTCAGGCTTGAACAGAATTTTGTAAAGCTGCTCACGAACTGGCGTTGGGCAAACACCATCGCTTAGGTCTTTCACCCATTGTTCTGTTTGCAGCGCAATTTGTTTCTTTTTCTCGATCGCAGCCAAGGCCAGCGCGATGATGTCCGCCGGTGCCTTGCGAAAACGTCCTTTGCCCGCCCGGCGAAAGTAATGCGGCGACTCGAACAGGCGCACCAAAGCGCCTGCTTGCTGTTCCAGCGTGGGTTTGTCGCTGAAATATTCGCGGGCCAAGTCGATAAAACCGAACTCATCTTCCGGCGCAAACTCCCAGGCCAGCTCCAGCTCGATGGTCTCGCTCACGGCGTGCGCCGCTGCCAGCAATTGCGCTGGCTCTGGTTTCTCAAATTTCAGCAAAAAGTTGGCCGTCTTGACCTTGACTCGCTTGCCGCTATCCAATTCCACCTGTGCAGAGGCGTCCGCCTCCGACAGCACCCGACCGGCCATGAATTTTCCGGCTTCTTCAAACAATAAAAACATAGGCGATATTGTCCCAGTAAAAAAGAGCTGTGTTGTTTGCCTTGTTGTGACCGCGCTTTAACGCAGTCCCAAAAAGGCCATGATTTCAGGCAAATACGCCTCGAAGTCGCTAATAGCGTGGTCGCCGCCCTCAATCAAATGGCGGTGGGCGCCTGCATAGTGTGCGTGCGCTTCGTGCCAGTCCAGCACCTCATCGCCTTGAGTGATGAGTGCCAGATAGTGACCGGGTTGCGTGGGGGGCGCGCTTTGAATAGCCACTAATTCCTGAATAAATTCACGGCGAAAGAAAAAATGTTCGTCTGGATTATTCCAAAGGGTTTGTTCGCCAATGTACTTTTCCAGATCACGCGCGGGGTTGACCGCCGGGTTCAGTAGCACCGCTTGGCAGCCGGTTTTTTCGGCAATCCAAGCCGCATAAAACCCGCCCAGCGAGGAGCCGACGACGGCCATAGACTCGGGCGGCCAATCTTTCACACCTTGCATCAACAGCGCCATGGCGTCACGCGGTGACGGCGGCAGTTGCGGGCACCACCAATGCACCTGCGGGTGCAAGGCGGCCATTTGCTGCGCCATGATGCGGGCTTTGCTGGATTGCGGTGAAGACCGAAAGCCATGCAGATAAAGCAGATGAGTGATGGGAGGGTTCGGGTGTGAGTTGGGCATAAGCCGAATGATAGGGGCGAAATCGCGGGGGGCGCTAAATGGGCACGGAATGACGATAATCTCGCCCCATGTCCTCTGTATTTGAAAATCCCTCGCTGTGGCGGCGCATCCCGCCCTTGTTTCGCGGCTTTGATGGCCTGCTGGCGCTGGCCGTGCTGTTGCTGGTGTGCGCCGGTTTGTTAAGCATGTATTCATCGGGCTATGACCATGGCAGTCGGTTTATGGATCACGGTCGCAACATGTTGATTGCAGGCGCGATTTTGTTCGGTGTGGCGCAAATTTCGCCCCAGCGGCTGATGGCCTTGGCGGTGCCGCTTTATGCGTTAGGCGTGACTTTGTTAATTGCCGTAGCCATTTTCGGGGTCACCAAAAAAGGGGCGCAACGCTGGCTCAATGTGGGCATTGATATCCAGCCCAGCGAGATTCTCAAAATCGCGGTGCCGCTGATGCTGGCTTGGTGGTTTCAAAAGCGAGAAGGTCAATTACGACCTTTGGATTTTGCGGTGGCAGGCATGTTGCTGGCCTTGCCGATTGGCTTGATCGCCAAACAGCCCGACTTGGGCACCTCACTTTTGGTGATGTCGGCGGGGTTGTCGGTTATTTTTTTTGCCGGTCTGTCCTGGAAGTGGATCATTCCACCAGTGTTGCTGGGTGGCATCGGCATTGCGTTGATCGTCGGGTTTGAGCCGCAGTTGTGTGCTGACGGCGTGCGCTGGCCGGTGCTGCACAACTACCAGCAACAGCGTATTTGCACCTTGCTGGACCCCACACGTGACCCTTTGGGCAAAGGTTTTCACATTATTCAAGGCATGATCGCGATTGGTTCTGGCGGCATTTGGGGCAAAGGTTTTATGCAGGGAACCCAGACGCACCTGGAATTTATTCCAGAGCGCACCACCGATTTTATTTTTGCGTCGTTTTCAGAAGAATTCGGGCTTATTGGCAATGTGTTGTTGATCACCGGATTCATCTTTTTGATTTTGCGCGCGCTGGTGATTGCGCTGGAAGCACCCACCATGTTTTCGCGTTTGCTGGCCGGGGCCATTGCGATGATTTTCTTCTCCTATGCGTTTGTGAATATGGGCATGGTCAGCGGTATCTTGCCGGTGGTGGGGGTGCCGCTGCCCTTCATCAGTTATGGCGGCACGGCAATGGTGACGCTGGGCATGGGGTTGGGCATTTTGATGTCGATTGCCAAATCAAAACGCTTGTTGCAATCCTGAAAATTTAGCTGCAAGGTTGCTGCGAGACGTCGTCATGCGGGAATTGTGTTAACGCCTAAAATCAACGCCATGATTTCTCGCGAACCTACCCTTGAACGCTTGGCTATTGCCAAGTCCCTGCTGCTCACCCCGTTTGGTCTGGATGAGTCCCATTTGACGCGCGCTTTGGCAGAAATAAAAGCCCATCAAGTTGATGAAGCCGACCTTTATTTTCAGTACACCCGCTCAGAGGGCTGGAGTCTGGAAGAAGGCATTGTTAAAACCGGCTCGTTCAGCATTGACCAAGGCGTTGGCGTGCGGGCGGTGAGCGGTGAGAAAACCGCGTTTGCCTACTCGGACGACATTTCCGAAGCGTCGCTGCTGGATGCGGCGCGCACGGTGCGTACCATATCTGCTGCGACCCAGTCGAAGCGTGTCAAAACGGCGACTCAAAAAATAGCGGGTGCTCGCTCCTTGTATCAAGGGCTGGATCCGATTACTACGCTCGATAGCGCGGCCAAGGTCAAGCTGCTGGAGAAAATCGAAAAAATGGCACGGGCTAAAGACCCGCGTGTGGCGCAAGTCATGGCCGGGTTAGCCAGTGAATACGATGTGGTGATGGTGGCGCGGGCCGATGGCACGTTAGCCGCTGATGTACGCCCGCTGGTGCGCCTGAGCGTGACGGTGATCGCCGAGCAAAAAGGCCGTCGTGAAGTCGGTTCAGCCGGAGGCGGCGGGCGTTTTGGCCTGGCTTATTTTGATGAGGCCATCATGACGCAATATGTCGATGAGGCGGTCAAAGCGGCGCTCACCAATCTGGAGGCGCGTCCGGCACCCGCTGGTGAAATGACGGTGGTGCTTGGCCCAGGCTGGCCCGGTATTTTGTTGCATGAGGCGATTGGTCACGGCCTGGAAGGTGACTTCAACCGCAAGGGTTCGAGCGCATTTTCCGGGCGTATCGGTCAGCGGGTTGCAGCCAAAGGCGTGACAGTGCTTGATGACGGCACGCTGCCTGATCGCCGGGGTTCGCTCAATGTGGACGACGAAGGCAACACCAGTCAGCGCAATGTGCTGATTGAAGACGGCATTTTGAAAGGCTACATCCAAGACGCCATGAACGCGCGTCTGATGGGCGTCAAACCCACGGGCAATGGCCGCCGTGAAAGCTACGCCTCTATTCCCATGCCGCGCATGACCAACACCTATATGTTGGCGGGCGATAAATCACCTGAAGAAATTGTGGCCAGTATCAAAAAGGGCTTGTACGCCACCAACTTTGGCGGTGGGCAAGTGGACATCACATCAGGCAAGTTTGTGTTCTCGGCCAGCGAAGCGTATTGGGTCGAAAACGGCAAGATTTTGTATCCCGTTAAAGGTGCCACTATCGTCGGCAATGGCCCGGATGCCTTAACCCGCGTCAGCATGATCGGCAACGATATGAAGCTCGACAGTGGCGTTGGCACCTGCGGCAAAGAGGGCCAGAGCGTGCCGGTTGGTGTGGGTCAACCCACTTTGCGGATTGATGGTTTGACGGTAGGCGGCACGGCCTGACATCAGGCTGACGACTGGGTCTATGCTACATTTAACTCCATGAATTCAGCACGTTTTTACTTTGGTTATTTTTGGTTCTCAAGCGCCTGCGGCGGTAGAGAGTTCTGAACGTACCTAAAAGAAAACGTCCTGACTTCCAAAAACCGCCGGCACCCCCGGCGGTTTTTTTATGCTTTTTTGACTTTAATTTAATTGACCTAGGAGCCTCCCATGAATGCTAAAACCACTGTTGCCAGTTCCGATCCCTGGTATGCGAGTCCCATTGAACGCACCAGCAAGACCGACGACGAACGCATCAAGGACATCACTGTGCTGCCACCTCCCGAACATTTAATCCGTTTCTTTCCGATTCAAGGCACCGCCATTGAGTCGCTGATCAGCGCGACCCGGCGCCATATCCACAGCATCATGCGGGGCAAAGAAGACCGCCTGCTGGTGGTGATTGGCCCCTGTTCTATTCACGACCCTGCCGCTGCTTTGGACTACGCCCGCCAACTCAAGGTGCAGCGCGAGAAATACGCCGATACGTTGGAAATCGTGATGCGTGTGTATTTCGAGAAACCACGCACCACGGTCGGCTGGAAAGGTCTGATCAACGATCCTTACCTGGATGAAACCTATCGCATTGACGAAGGCCTGCGCATTGCACGCCAGTTGCTGATTGAAATCAACCGCTTGGGTTTGCCCGCTGGCAGTGAATTTTTGGACGTGATTTCGCCCCAATACTTGGGTGACTTGATTTCGTGGGGTGCCATTGGTGCCCGCACCACTGAGAGTCAGGTTCACCGCGAACTGGCGTCGGGTCTGTCAGCGCCGATTGGCTTCAAGAACGGCACCGACGGCAACATCAAAATCGCCACCGATGCGATTCAAGCCGCCGCCGATGGGCATCACTTTTTGTCAGTGCATAAAAATGGCCAAGTGGCGATTGTGCAAACCCATGGCAACAAAGACTGTCACGTCATTCTGCGGGGCGGCAAAACGCCCAACTATGACGCAGAGAGTGTGGCCGCCGCTTGCAAAGATTTGGAAAAAGCCAAACTGCCAGCCTCTTTAATGGTGGATTGCAGCCACGCCAACAGCAGCAAAAAGTTTGAAAAACAACGGGACGTGGCAAGCGACATTGCCGCGCAAATTGCGGGCGGTTCCACCCGCATCTTCGGCGTGATGGTGGAGAGTCACTTGCAAGCGGGTGCCCAGAAGTTCACACCGGGCAAGGACGATGCCAGCCAACTGGAATATGGCAAAAGCATCACCGATGCTTGCCTGGGCTGGGATGATTCGTGCGAGACACTAGAAGTGTTGTCGCAAGCCGTCAAGGCACGTCGGGCACGTTAACATTTAGCGTTCAGGGCTTGCAGCAGCTTGAGGTGAACGCCACCAAAGCTGCCATTGCTCATGCAAACGATATGGTCACCGGGCCGGGCGTGGCGCGTGACCTGCGCGACCAGCTCGTCAAGCGTGTCGGCAACTTGCGCTTTGTCACCCATTGGGGCTAAAGCCTCGCGGGCATCCCAACCGAGACCGGCACTGTGACAAAACGCCAGATCAGCCTGCGCCAAACTCCACGGCAACTGGGCTTTCATCGCGCCAAGTTTCATCGTGTTGGAACGTGGCTCAAAGACTGCCAAGATGCGTTCATCCAGCCTGATTCGGCGCTTAAGTCCATCCACCGTCGTCCGGATGGCCGTTGGGTGATGGGCAAAATCGTCGTAAACGGTGATGTTGCCGTTCGTGCGTTTGACCGTGCCGCGCACTTCCATGCGTCGTTTCACGTTTTCAAAGCGCCCCAAAGCGTTGGCCGCAACATCGGGTGAAACGCCTACGTGTTGGGCGGCGGCAATGGCGGCCAAGGCGTTGAGTTGGTTGTGTGTACCGCTCAGTGACCATGCCACATGGCCCACGTTTTGGCCTTGGTGCAACACATCAAAGTCATGCGGTTCGCCTGCCGCCGTGAAGTCGCTCACCGCCGAGCCAAAGCTGCGTACCTCGCTCCAGCAACCCGCATGAAGCACCCGCGTCAGACTTTCCTCCAGCCCATTGACCACGATGCGACCCGATCCATGCGGGCCTTGGCCAGGCACAGTTCGCACCAGGTGATGAAATTGGCGCTCAATCGCCGCCAGATCATCAAAGATGTCAGCGTGGTCAAACTCCAGGTTGTTCAGTACGGCGGTACGGGGGCGGTAATGCACAAATTTGCTGCGCTTGTCAAAAAACGCGGTGTCATATTCGTCAGCTTCAATCACAAACAACGGGCGTTCAAGAGGCGGCACCGCCGGGCCACCCAATCGGGCAGACACCTCAAAATTCATCGGCACACCGCCCACCAGAAAACCGGGTTGCAAGCCGGCATGTTCCAGTATCCAGGCAATCATGGCGGTGGTGGTGGTTTTGCCGTGCGTGCCGGCGACAGCAATGACGTGTCGGCCTTGCAGCACATGTTCTGCCAGCCATTGCGGGCCGCTGGTGTAAGGCAGCCCGGCGTCCAGAATGGCTTCCATCAACGCAAACTTCGGCGTGCCATCGGCCAGGTGAACGCGGCTGACGACGTTGCCCACGACAAATAAATCCGGTTGAAGAGCTAACTGATCAGCCCCAAACCCCTCAATCAGTTCAATGCCAAGCGCGCGCAACTGGTCGCTCATGGGCGGATAAACGCCGGTGTCGCAGCCGGTGACTTTGTGACCGGATTCACGCGCCAACGCGGCCAGACCTCCCATGAAGGTGCCGCAAATACCAAGAATATGAATATGCATGACTGGATTTTAGGCTGGCGCAATGCGGGCAAAATAGCGTTCTATGGAACATTTGAAATCAGAAATTGCCGCTCATGCAGCCAGCTTGGTCGTGGAGGAAGGGCTTGAATATGGCCCGGCCAAACGCCGCGCCGTCAAGCAAATGGGCTTGCCCGCGCGCACCGCCTTGCCCGGCAATGACGAGATTGAGGATGCTGTGGTTGAGTACCTCTCTATCTTTTGTGCGGACACGCAGCCGCCTGAATTGCTCGCCCTGCGTCGATTGGCCGTGGTGTGGATGACCCGCATGGCCGCGTTTCGGCCTTATTTGGGGGGTGCTGTCTGGCACGGGACCGCCACCCGTTTATCTGATATTTACATTCAATTGTTTTGTGATGACAGCAAATCAGCAGAGATCGCGTTAATTGACCACCAAGTGAGCTATGTGCCGCGCACCGTGACCGGGTTTCATGGCGAGTCGATCGAGGCCTTGAGTATTCATGCCTTCTGCGCTGACTTGAATGAAGAGGTGGGCGTTCACCTGTTGGTGTACGACCATGATGACGTGCGCGGCGCCTTGCGTGCGGACGCCAAAGGACGCACACCGCGTGGTGATTTGGCAGCGGTGCAGCGTTTGCTGCATGATCAGCCGTCATGACTGAATCACCACCTTCCCAAGACGCTTCATCCAATTTATTGCGCAACCGTCGGCGCTGGCTGGTAGGGGCCGTCGCGGGCCTGGCGGCGCTAGCGGGTGCGGGCATCGCTTGGCGTCGCGGCCAGGCGCCAGCCTTACCCTCTGCCGTTGACGCCCAGCTTTGGCAATTGCAATTTGCAACGCCCGCAGGCGGTACGCTCAACATGGCTTCGTTGCGCGGAAAGCCTTTGCTAATTAATTTTTGGGCGACCTGGTGTCCGCCTTGTGTGGAAGAACTGCCGTTATTAAGCCGCTTCTATCAAGAAAATAGCGATAAAGGTTGGCAAGTTCTGGGTTTGGCTGTTGATCAGCCGTCCTCTGTAAATCAGTTTTTGGAGAAGTCTCCGGTAACTTTTCCGGTGGCTATGGCCGGTTTGGCAGGCATAGGTCTTAGTCGTTCACTTGGTAACGTGAGCGGCGGCTTGCCATTTACTGTCGTACTGAAATCAGACGGTCGGGTGGCGCACCGTAAAATAGGTCAATTGACGCCCACTGATTTGCAGGCTTGGACAGCTCGCAGTTAATGCATCAAGCGCATCAGATGATGCAAAAGTAACGTCAGTAATATGCAAAATAAAAGCAGATAGCTATACCTTAATAAAATTTAAGGTAAATTCTCTACTCTTTACACAAAATTCGTTGGAGATTTCATGGACCTAAGAAAACTAAAGACGCTGATTGATCTGGTATCAGAATCAAACGTCTCGGAACTGGAAATTACAGAGGCCGAGGGCAAGGTTCGCATCGTCAAGGGAGGTGGCATTCATACCCAGCATTTTGCTAATCCGGCGGCAATGGTGGCCCCGCTCGCCATGGCACCTCTGAGTGCTGCGCCAGTCGCGGCGCCTGTGTTGCCAGTTGTCACAGGTCATATGGTCAAGTCCCCGATGGTGGGTACTTTTTATCGTTCGGCCTCACCGGGAGCCAAAGTTTTTGTTGAAGTGGGCGGTACCGTCAAAGAAGGCGAGACCGTTTGCATTATTGAGGCCATGAAAATTCTCAATGAAATTGAAGCTGACAAATCGGGCATCGTCACGCAAATTCTTTGCGATAACGGTCAAGCCGTCGAGTACGGACAGCCTCTGTTCGTCATTGAATGATGTCACCGGTTCAAACCTTATGTTCAAAAAAATCCTGATTGCCAATCGGGGCGAAATTGCCCTCAGAATTCAACGCGCGTGCCGTGAACTTGGCATCAAGGCGGTCATGGTCTATTCCGAGGCCGACCGTGATGCGAAATATGTCAAGCTGGCCGAGGAGGCCGTGTGCATTGGCCCGGCCCAGTCGGCGTTGAGCTACCTCAACATGCCCGCCATCATTTCAGCCGCTGAAGTGACCGACGCCGAGGCTATTCACCCCGGCTACGGCTTTTTAAGCGAAAACGCTGATTTTGCTGAACGGGTCGAAAAAAGCGGTTTCCAGTTTATTGGCCCGACCCCTGAGTCAATTCGCATCATGGGCGACAAAGTGTCGGCCAAGCAGGCAATGATCAAGGCGGGCGTCCCCTGCGTGCCCGGTTCTGAAGGTGAACTGCCTGATGACCCGCTACAAATTCGTCGCATTGCCAAGGCCGTCGGTTATCCGGTCATCATCAAGGCTGCAGGCGGCGGCGGCGGACGGGGAATGCGCGTGGTGCACACCGAAGCGGCGCTGATTAACGCGGTCACCATGACCAAAGCCGAGGCAGGCGCCGCTTTTGGCAACCCGGCGGTGTACCTGGAGAAATTTCTCCAAAATCCCCGGCATATTGAAATACAAATTCTGGCCGACAAGTTCAAAAATGTGGTTTATCTGGGCGAACGCGATTGCTCCATGCAACGTCGGCACCAAAAAATTCTTGAAGAAGCGCCCGCACCCGGCATTCCCCGCAAGCTCATTGAGCGAGTCGGCGAGCGTTGCGTGGCGGCTTGCAAAAAAATTGGTTATAGGGGCGCTGGAACGTTCGAGTTTCTGTACGAAGATGGTGAGTTCTACTTTATTGAGATGAATACCCGCGTGCAGGTAGAGCATCCTGTGACGGAGATGATTACCGGGGTTGACATCGTCAAAACCCAAATCATGGTGGCCGCTGGTGAGCGGTTGCCGTTTACGCAGCGGCAGATTCAAATTCGCGGTCATGCGATTGAGTGCCGTGTGAATGCGGAAGATCCCTACAAGTTCACGCCTTCGCCGGGGCGCGTCACGATGTGGCATGCACCGGGTGGGCCGGGCGTGCGGGTAGATTCCCACATTTACACCAACTACTATGTGCCGCCTAATTACGACTCCATGATCGGAAAAATCATTGTGCATGGTGACACGCGCGAGCAAGCTTTGGCGCGGATGCGCACCGCTTTGGGTGAGACCGTGGTGGAGGGGATCAATACCAACATTGCGCTGCACCGCGAGTTGATGGTGGATGCCAAGTTCATGCTGGGCGGCACCAATATTCATTATCTGGAAGAGTGGCTTGGCCAACATAAGCGATAAGTCAGGGTTGAGATGTTTGAATTAAGCCTAATGTGCCCGGAAAACCGGGTTGAGACCTTGAGTGATGCCTTTGATGCGCTGGATGCTTTGAGCGTCAGTGTCGAAGATGCCGATGCACAAACCGATGCCGAGCAAGCCTTGTTTGGCGAACCCGGTATGCCGCCGCCCAAAGAAGGCTGGCAGCGCTCGCGGGTCACCGCCTTGTATGCCAGCGAGGCGCTGGCGCAAGAGGCGCTGGAGCTGCTGCAAGCTCAGGATTTTTTTGCAGACTGTCAGCTTCTGGGCCTGCAGGCGGTGCCGGATCAAGATTGGGTGCGTTTGACCCAGTCGCAATTCACGCCAGTGGACATCACACCGACGTTCTGGATTGTGCCAACCTGGCATGAGCCGCCCACCCAGGCGCGCATCATCATTCGGCTCGATCCCGGTCTGGCGTTTGGCACGGGCACGCATCCCACCACCCGCATGTGTTTACGCTGGATTGCCCGTCAGGGTCAGCCCGGTGAGGGCGGTTGGGGGCGGGTACTGGATTACGGTTGTGGCTCAGGTATTCTCGCAATTGGCGCAGCCAAGCATGGCGCGACAGACATTGATGCAGTGGATATTGATGAGGCCGCCGTGCAGTCGTCGGTGCTCAATGCACAAGCCAATGACGTGACGTTGAAAGTTGGTTTGCCAGACATCGTGACCGGGGTTTATCAAACCGTACTGGCCAATATTTTGGCAACACCTTTGAAAGTGCTGGCGCCACTGTTGTGGTCACGCGTAGCGCCGGGTGGTTCGCTGGTGCTGGCGGGTATTTTGGAACGTCAAACCGAAGAGTTGCAAGTGGCTTACGCACCTTACTGCCAGCTGCAAGTGACTGACTCGCAAGAAGGCTGGGTATTGATGACCGCCATGCGTTAAAGCGTTCATCAGGCTCTACAATTTTTGCTTATGAGCCAGATTACCCGTTGCCCAACCTGTGCGACTTTATTCAAAGTCGTTCCTGATCAGTTGCGTATTTCTGAGGGCTGGGTACGATGCGGTGAATGCGATGAAGTCTTTGACGCCGCGCTTCATTTGGTGAAGGACGTGCCCCCCGCATGGCGGGCCGCCTTCTTGCCGCCTGATCAAGAGACGCTCAAAGCCGAGGTTTCAATCCACGCCTCTGAAGGGGCGAATCTGGAAGAAGTTAGCCCTCTTTCAGATGAAATTTATCGCCCGCAAGGAGGTTTCAAGCCGAAGCTGGTGTTAGATGCGCTACGGCTTGAACCGATGACGGAGCCAGTACCGGAACTGAAACCGGTGGCGAAGCCGAAACCTGTGCTGGAACTGGCGTCAAAACCGAAACCAGAACCGAAATCAGAATCAGAGCAGGTATCAGTGCCACTGGATGTCGTGCCCGATGTGCCGGAGCCGATTGTTAAGGCCGCAATTCCGGAAGTACACGCAGCGCTTGATCTGGATCTGACTGCGCCCTTGACCGCCATCGTGCAGAATGCGCCCGTCCAGGCAGCTCATCCAGACCACCAAGACATTTCTTTTTTACGCCCCCAAAAAATCAGATTTTCTTTAGCAAAATCATGGCAACGCCGAACCTTGCTGCTGATGAGCTTCGCGTTAACACTGAGTCTGCTTGGGCAAATCGTGTGGCATGAGCGTGACCGGATTGTGGCCTTGAATCCAGCGCTTACACCGTGGATGCAAACATTTTGCCGACCTTTGAACTGCACCTTATCGCCGCTGCGCCGCATGGAGTCCCTTGTGATTGACAGCTCATCGTTTACCCGAATTCGGGCCGACCGTTATCGTTTGAACTTCATCGTTAAAAACAAAGCGACGCTCGCACTGGCAACCCCTGCCCTTGAGTTGACGCTGACGGATGCGCTTGATCAGCCGGTTTTACGGCGTGTATTTCTGACTACCGAACTCGGGCCTCACCCCGATTCACTGGCAGCGGGTGAAGACTGGTCAATTTCACTGGCCTTCGAGGTCAAAACCAACGGCTCGGCAGACCGGATTACAGGTTACCGTTTGCTCGCCTTTTATCCTTAACTTTTTATCCTCAACATTTTTTCAATCTATGGCTTCTATTATTTGCGGCTCTTTGGCCTTTGACACCATCATGAACTTTGAGGGCCAGTTTTCTGAACAAATTCTGCCCAACCAGCTTCATATTTTGAATGTATCGTTTCTGGTGCCTTCGCTTCGGCGCGATTTTGGCGGTTGTGCAGGCAATATTGCCTACAGCCTCAAACAATTAGGTGGCACGCCGCTGCCAATGGCGACTATCGGCAGTGATGGTGGCGGCTATCTGGAGCGATTGAAAGGGTTGGGTATTGGCACAGAATTTGTGCAAACCATTGAAGACGCTTACACCGCGCAAGCCATGATCATCACCGACGGTGACAACAATCAGATTACCGGCTTTCATCCCGGCGCCATGGACTTTGCGCAGTTAACGTCCATCCGTGCGCGCCCGGACATCAAGCTGGGCATCATCGCCCCCGATGGCCGCGACGCCATGCTGCAGCACGCCGCTCAATTTACGGCAGCTGAAATTCCGTTCGTGTTCGATCCAGGTCAGCAATTGCCACGGTTTGACGGCGAAGAACTCAAGACATTTATTGATCAGGCAAGTTGGGTCACGGTTAACGACTACGAAGGTAAGATGCTGAGTGATAGAACGGGCTGGAGTTGCGCCGAGATTTCACGCCGTGTTCGTGGCCTAGTTGTCACGCTGGGCGCTGAAGGTAGCGAGGTTTGGGTCGAAGGAGAAAAAACGCTGGTGCCTGCCGTGACAGCCACAGCAGTCGTTGATCCTACCGGCTGCGGTGACGCTTATCGCGGCGCTTTGCTGTTTGGTCTTGAGCAGGGTTGGTCTTTGGTCCGGTGCGCGGCACTGGGAAACCAGTTAGGTGCCCTCAAAATTGCACAGCGTGGCCCGCAAAACTACACTGTTGATTTGAAAGCGCTTGTTTTGTAGGAATACAAAAAAGCCCGATGTCTTTCGGCATCGGGCTTGTCACAACGTCGGTACAACGTTGGCGCAATGATCAGGGCTTGCCGGATGTTGGGAACGGCCAGGCGGCTTGCGGGTTCAGGACAGTCTGAGCCGACGAGGCCGTTGAGATCGCTTTGATTGCTGATTTTTTGGCTGTCGCTTTTTTTGCGGGAGCCGTTTTCTTGGCCGGTGCCGCTGGCGTCGCAGCAACTTTTTTGGCAGATACTGCTTTAGGCGCAGACGCTGCTTTTTTTGCGACTACTTTTTTAGCAGGCACTGCCTTCGCAACGACAGCTTTAGCAACTACCGCTTTAGGCGCAGCCTTCTTGACCACTACTTTTTTAGCAGGTGCTGCAACAGGTGCAGGCGTTGCTTTTTTAGCAGTTACTTTTTCAGCCGGTGCGGCTTTAGGGGCTGTCACGACTTTGGGGGCGACCACTTTTTTAGCGGGTGCCACTGACTTAGCAGGAATAGTCTTTTTTACGACCGGTTTTTTTGCAGTTGCCATTGTTTTCTCCTTGATCAATTGGTGAAGCGCACTTCATGCGAATGGGAGTGCTTGAAACGGTTCATGGCAGCGAATTGAGTCCCGCTACCATGAATTCGAATGCACCAACTGATTTTGCCCTCTTTGATGCCTAAATAAGCTATCAGATTCTTTAAATCAAAGAAATTTTCAATCCCATGAAAGGGCGCCGCCGGATTGGTACTCAATGACGCGAGTTTCAAAGAAGTTGCGCTCTTTCTTCAAGTCAATCATTTCGCTCATCCACGGAAATGGATTTTCTTCATTAGGAAAAAGCGTTTCAAGACCAATTTGCGTAGCTCGCCGGTTAGCGATATAGCGCAGGTAACCTTTGAACATTGACGCATTCATACCCAGCACGCCACGCGGCATGGTGTCCTCGGCGTAGCGGTATTCCAGTTCGACGGCTTCTTCAAACAGCGCTTTGATTTCGGCCTTGAATTCTGGCGTCCACAAATCCGGATTTTCAAGTTTGAGCTGGTTAATCAGGTCAATGCCAAAGTTGCAGTGCATCGACTCGTCGCGCAAGATGTACTGGTATTGCTCGGCGGCCCCGGTCATTTTGTTTTGACGGCCCAAGGCCAGAATTTGCGTAAACCCGACATAGAAGAACAGGCCTTCCATCAGACACGCAAACACGATCAGCGACTTCAACAAAGTTTGATCAGTTTCGTGTGTGCCGGTTTTGAACGCCGGATCCATGATGGCTTCGATGTACGGAATCAAGAACTCGTCTTTGTCACGAATCGACTTGACTTCGTTGTAGGCGTTGAAAATTTCGCTTTCATCCAACCCCAAGGATTCCACGATGTACTGATAGGCATGGGTATGAATGGCTTCTTCAAAAGCCTGACGCAGCAAAAACTGACGGCACTCAGGGGCCGTGATGTGGCGGTAGGTGCCCAGCACAATGTTGTTGGCTGCCAGCGAATCTGCCGTGACAAAAAATCCTAAATTTCGCTTGATGATGCGGCGCTCGTCGTCGGTCAGACCGTTGGGATCTTTCCACAACGCAATGTCGCGCGTCATGTTGACTTCTTGCGGCATCCAGTGATTAGCGCAACTCGAAAGATACTTTTCCCACGCCCATTTGTACTTGAACGGCACCAGTTGGTTCACATCTGTTTTGCCGTTGATGATGCGTTTGTCAGCCGCGTTCATGCGGCGTGGTGTGTTGGCGAGCGGCGCCGGTGTGTCGTGTGTCGCAGCCAAAGGGGGGGTAGTTTTGACGTCTTCGTCCCAAGTCAACATAGATAATTCCAATCAGTAGAGGGTGAGCGCTTATTGGCAAGATTCGCAGGTGGGGTCGTCCACGCCACAAAATCGGATGTCTGTGGCGGGGCCGGACGCCATTTGAATTTTTGCAGTCGCGGCAGCGGCCTCCAGGGCGCTCATGGCGCTCTGACCGGCGGACACCGCATTCATGCGCCCTGCCGTCACGGTTGATTTCTCAACGTGTGTGGCCGACATGGTGCGCAGGTAGTAGGTGGTTTTCAGGCCGCGCACCCAAGCGAGTTTGTAGGTTTCGTCCAGCTTTTTACCGGAGGCTCCCGCCATGTAGATATTGAGCGACTGGCCTTGGTCAATCCATTTTTGACGGCGTGAGGCCGCCTCAACCAACCAGCGTGTTTCCACTTCAAAGGCGGTAGCGTACAAGGCCTTGATGTCGCCAGGCACGCGGTCAATCGGTTGCAAGGAGCCGTCAAAATGCTTCAGGTCCATCACCATCACATCGTCCCAAAGTCCCAGGCGCTTGAGGTCTTGCACCAGGTAGTTGTTGATGATGGTGAACTCGCCTGATAAGTTGGACTTGACCGACAAATTGCCAAAGCAAGGCTCAATCGAGGCATCTACACCAATGATGTTGGAGATGGTGGCCGTGGGTGCAATGGCGGTGCAGTTGGAGTTGCGCATTCCGTCTTTGGCAATCTTGGTGCGCAAGGCGTTCCAGTCCAATGTGGACGAACGGTCAACTTCTACATAACCGCCACGTTCGCGGGCCAGCATATCCAGCGTATCAATGGGCAAAATGCCTTGGTCCCAGAGTGAGCCTTTGAAGGTGGAATACTGCCCGCGTTCACGCGCCAGTTCGGTCGAGGCCCAATAGGCGTAGTAGCAGATGGCTTCCATCGACTTGTCGGCAAATTCCACGGCAGCATCGCTGGCGTAAGGAATGCGCATTTCATACAGGCTGTCCTGAAAACCCATCATTCCCAGTCCGACAGGGCGGTGTCGCATATTGGCATCACGCGCTTTTTGGACGGCGTAGTAATTGATGTCAATGACGTTGTCTAGCATCCGCATGGCGGTGGTGATGGTCTTTTGCAGCTTGGCGTGATCGAGCACACCCGCTTTCAAATGCTGCAGCAAGTTGATAGAACCCAGGTTGCACACGGCGGTTTCGGTGTCGCTGGTGTTCAGCGTGATTTCAGTGCACAGGTTACTGGAGTGCACCACGCCGACGTGTTGTTGTGGCGAGCGAATGTTGCAGGCGTCCTTGAACGTGATCCAGGGATGGCCGGTTTCAAACAGCATGGTGAGCATTTTTCGCCACAGATCAGCCGCTTGCACGGTGCGCGCGGGCTTGAGTTCACCGCGTGCCGCCTGTGCTTCGTAGGCGACATAAGCGGTTTCAAATTCAGCGCCAAACTTGTCGTGCAAGTCGGGCACGTTGTTGGGCGAGAACAGCGTCCACTGGCCTTTTTCCATCACGCGGCGCATGAATAGATCAGGAATCCAGTTCGCGGTATTCATGTCGTGGGTGCGACGGCGGTCATCACCTGTATTTTTGCGCAACTCCAGGAATTCCTCAATGTCGAGGTGCCAGGTTTCCAGGTACGTGCAGACGGCGCCCTTGCGTTTGCCGCCCTGATTCACCGCGACAGCGGTATCGTTGACGACTTTCAGGAACGGCACAACGCCTTGTGATTCGCCGTTGGTGCCTTTGATGTGAGCACCCAAAGCGCGCACGCGGGTCCAGTCATTGCCCAGACCGCCTGCATATTTGGAGAGCAAGGCATTTTCTTTGATGACGTCGTAAATGCCTTCCAGGTCATCGGGCACGGTGGAGAGGTAGCAGCTCGACAATTGCGAGCGCAAGGTGCCACTGTTGAACAGCGTGGGCGTGCTCGACATGAAGTCAAACGATGAAAGAATTTCATAAAACTCAATGGCGCGGGCTTCGCGGTCGGTTTCATTGAGCGACAAGCCCATGGCGACGCGCATGAAAAAGGCTTGCGGCAACTCGATGCGGGTTTTGCCAATGTGCAAGAAGTAGCGGTCATACAGGGTTTGCAGACCCAGATAATCAAACTGCAAATCACGTTCGGCCTTAAGAGCGGCGCTTAAACGAGGCAGGTCAAAGGTCAGCAGCTTGGCATCGAGCAGTTCGTTATCGACGCCTTTTTGGATAAATTGGGGAAAGTAGTCAAGATAGGCCTGTGCCATGTCGGCTTGCACCACGTCACGGCCCAGCGCCTCTTTGGCCATGGTGTGAAACAGCAAACGCGCTGTGGCATAGGTGTAATCCGGGTCTTTTTCGATCAGCGTGCGCGCCGCCAGCACGGAAGCTTTGTAAACCTCGTCCATCGGCACACCGTCATACAGGTTGCGCATCGTCTCCGCCATGATGGGTTCGGGTTTGATGTCGGCGCCCAAGCCGGCACAGGCGGATTGAATGAGGTTTTGGAGGCGCGCAAGATCCAGCACAATGCGTTTGCCATGATCCAGTGCGTGCATGACCGGGGCTTTAGGCGCTGTTTGCGTTAACTTTTGGGCGCGTTCCTGGGTGCGTTTTTCACGGTAAAGCACATAGGCCCGGGCGACTTCATGATGGCCGCTGCGCATCAGACCCAGTTCAACCTGGTCTTGCACGTCTTCAATATGAAAAGTGCCGCCGCCTGGACGGGAGCGCACCAAGGCGCGAATTACCCCTTGTGTCAATTCATCAACGCTTTCACGAACGCTGGCCGATGCGGCGCCTTGTGTGCCATGTACGGCTAGAAAAGCTTTCATCATGGCCACGGCAATTTTGGTGGGTTCAAACGGCACAACGGCGCCATTGCGGCGAAGAATCTGGTATTCATCAAACGATTGATTGGCCAAATTGCCGGTGTCATCGGTGCTGTGCAAGTCCAAGTCGCTGGTTGGGAGCGTGGCTAGTGTATTCAAAGCAGATTGCATTTATTTCCTCGTCAGTTGCTGGTGTGGGGGGTGGATTCAGGGGCTGG
The DNA here is from genome assembly GCA_903823025.1 of uncultured beta proteobacterium. Lineage (GTDB taxonomy): Bacteria > Pseudomonadota > Gammaproteobacteria > Burkholderiales > Burkholderiaceae_C > Rhodoferax. Next base: position 17,569 of record CAIJRK010000036.1, on the reverse strand, counting down.
GTGAGCACCCTCATCTCCGCTGGGCGGAAGGTCTGTCTTTGCCAATGAGACACACTAAATATGGGGGCATTAGCTGCTGTAACCACTACCCCTAGTGTATCTTGTGGATTCAGAGCCGCTAAGTGCTTTTTGTAAAACCCGGTAAAAATACCGTGGTAAATGCCGCGCTGTTGCGAAACGGCAAATTTTAGAATCTTTTTACGGCAAAACCCCAGTGGGGAAATTCAGTGCCGACAAACCCAGGGATTGTTGTAAGCGCAGCCAGTCAAAGCCTTCACCCGGATCGGTTTTTCTGCCGGGGGCAATGTGTTCATGACCCGCAATGTGCATAGCCGGATAACGCTGAATAATAGCTGCAGCCAAACTGCTTAAGGTGTCGTATTGACACGGCTCAAACGGCCCACCTTCAAGTCCTTCCAGCTCGATGCCAATGGCGTAGTCGTTGCAATTGGGGCGTCCCCGATAACTGGAAGCCCCTGCGTGCCAAGCCCGGTCATGCACGCTCACAAACTGCAGCAAGTCGCCATTGCGCCCAATATAAAAGTGAGCGGAGACTTGCAGCCCTTCAATGCTTTTGAAATACGGATGCTGATTCCAGTCAAGCTGGTTGGTAAACAGGCGCTGCACCGCATCTCCGCCAAATTGCCCCGGCGGCAGGCTGATGGAATGCAGCACCAGCAAGTCAATCGACGTGCCTGGCGGTCGTGGCCCATAGTTAGGCGAGGCCCGTCGGCCCGCAAATTGATACCAGCCGTCGCGCCACAGGGGCGCGTTAGGGGATAGTTCAGAGGGCGTCATCAGGGGTGGCATGGAGGTTGGGTAAATCAATATGAAGTCGAATCAGGCGGTAACCTAGTTGGCGGGTACTTAAACCCAACCGGGCCGCTGCAATGGCGGGGTCAAAGCCCGAGGCTTGCAGGGTTTGCGTCAAGAGGTCGTGCTCTTGGCGCTCCAGATAGGTGCACAAATCGACGGGCGGGTGTCGGGGGGCTTCGGCAGGCGGGGTCGGGGCGCTGATGACCGGCACTTCAATTTGCAGATCATCGGGGTCACTCAAGGCCACGGCCCGGTGCAGCAGATTTTCCAGCTCGCGCACGTTGCCAGGGAGTGGATTGTCAACGAGTTTCGCCAGCATGGCGGCGGGCAGCGTGGGCACGACGGCGAGGCCTGCTTCGTGGGCAATGCGCGACAGCAAGGCTTGGCACAGGGCGGGTAAATCTTCCCGTCGCTCACGCAGGGGTGGAATCACAACTTCAATCACATTGAGGCGGTAATACAGATCTTGTCGAAAGCGTCCCGCTTGCACTTCAGCGGCGAGGTCTTTGTGGGTGGCGCTGACGATTCGCACATCAACCGGCTCTTCCTGGGTGGCACCGATGGGGCGGACACAGCGCTCCTGAATCGCGCGCAACAGCTTGGACTGCATGGCCAGCGGCAAATCGCCAATCTCATCCAGAAACAAAGTGCCGCCCTGCGCGGCTTGAAAGAAGCCGTCACGGTCTTGGGTAGCCCCTGTGTAGGCGCCTTTTTTGGCCCCAAAAAATTCAGTCTCTAGCAGACTCTCGGGAATGGCGCTGCAATTAACAGCCACCCACGCCCCATTCGCGCGGTGACTGTTGGCGTGCAACGCTCGGGCGACCAGTTCTTTGCCGGTGCCCGACTCGCCGCGCACCAGCACCGGCGCCATGCTGCAGGCCACTTTAACGATGCACGCTTTAACCCGCTGCAAACAGCTTGAATCCCCCACCAACCGTTGCAGCGCAGCATCTCCCCCGGCCAAAGAAGTGGGGGTGATGTGGTCGATAGTGGTCGGCGAAGGCGCCCGACTGGCTTCCCATGCCAACGGGCGTTGCTCATGCACCGCTGCGGCAATAACGGCCCGAAACTGCTTCAAGTCAACCGGTTTGGTTAAATAGTCAAAAGCGCCCGCCTTGAGGGACTCCACCGCATTTTCTGCCGAACCGTAAGCGGTGATGACCAGGCAGCGTTCCTGCCTTTGTTGCGCTTTAATGTGCCGAATCAGTGCCAGTCCCAAACCATCGGGCAAACGCATGTCCGTGATGACCACCGCAAAACGGTGTTCATTCAACAGCGCTTGAGCCTCGGCCAGATTTTCAGCAGTGCTAACCCGGTAGCCTTCGCGCAGAAGCGTCAACTCATAGAGCGTGCGCAAGTCGGGTTCATCGTCAACCACCAAAATCGAGGCATCGCCAAAGGGAGTGTTTGAAGCCATGGTGTTAGTGATGTTGGTGTATTCGCAAGGTGATGAGGAATTCGTTGCCGTCGGTGGCTTGCCCGCCAAGGTAGCGCGAAGTTCGATGGTAGCCAATGACGGCACCGTGCCCTTCGCATAAAGCGCGGCAAATGTAGAGGCCTAACCCACTTGACCGACTCTCCGAAGAGAAAAAAGGCTCAAACAAGTGGCGCTCAACCGACGTATCCATCGGCGGCCCGTCACTCCAGACGCTCAATGTACTTTGCCCGCCAGACGATTGGCCGGTGGTCACCTGAATGGCATCACGCTGAGGACTCGCGTAGCGCTGGGCGTTATCGAGCAAATTCACTAAAACACGGTGCAAATGCTCGGTATCAAAACAAACCGTCCGACTGCGCGGCGACAGGTCAACGCGAAGTCGGCGTTGGCTGCTGGTCTGCGCTTGCCAGTCAGCGCAAATTTTGCCAACCCCCGCATTCAAAACAAAAGGACTGGCGGCAAGGCTGCTGGCTGGGTGCTGTAGCCGGGCGATATTGAGCACGTCGTCCACAATTTTTTCCAGACGTTTGGCGTTTTTTTGCACCATCTGGGTGAGTTGTTTGTGTCGGGGTTCTGACAGGTCTTCATCGAGCAGGGCATTGGCCTGGGCAATGGCGGCCAGCGGGTTGCGAATCTCGTGGGCGACCGCCGCTGACATGCGCCCCATGCTGGCCAGTTTTTCAGTGCGCATCCGGGCTTCCATCTCACGTTGATCCTGAATAAACATCACACACAGGCTCTCGCTGCTTCCTTTTTGCCGGGCAGTGAGTTGGGTGCGCACCCGCACGCGCTGGTTGCCCTGGCCCGCATGATGAATGCTGATCTCGGCTTGTTGGGCGCTCTGTGCAGAAAAACTGAAAGCCATCAAATCAACCAGACCTTGCCAGCCTGTTTGCGACGACAGTTCAAAAGAAGGGGCTTTAAGCGCTGATTCGGCCCCGAGCAGCAGGCGTGCGGCCGGGTTGGCCGAGCGCACCGTGCCGCGAGGGTTGACCACCAGAATGCCGTCCGGCAAAGCCGCAATGACGAGTTCGTTGACTTGTCGTTGAACTTTGGCCATCCATTGATTGCGTTGCGCTAGAACCTCAACATTGGCGAGTCGTGTCGCGATCTGATTCGCTAAAAAAGACATCACAAAGTAGCCCGTGCCTGTTAGCGCGGCCTGAAAAAAATAAGTGGTGGCGCCTGTTGGTTGTTGCAGCGACATCCAGCCTGCAAATACAAACAGCAGCAAAGTCACGCCCGCCGCCACGCCCATGGCCAGCAGCAAAGAGCCAAGCACAGCGGTCATCAAAATGGGCAGCGCAAACAAAGGCGCGTAATTGACGTTGTGACCCTGTACCGCTTGCAAAGCAGCAAAGGCCAAAATATCAACACCGATACTGGCAATCCACGGCGCATCAAAGGTTTTGCCCAGCGCGCGCGCACGACCCACCAACCGCACCGCCAGCGCGACCGCAAAGTAGCCCGCACAAATCAGAACCTGGGCACCGTTGGCAGGCGGCCCCACAACGTAAATGGCACTCTGCAAGACCAACAACACCAGACCGAGCGTGACGCGCGCGGTCATCAAGCCACGCCACAACCTTTCAAACTCTTGCGGTTTGTCGGCAAACTCATGGCTTGTTTCGAGGGTGGAAGACTCAAACCAGGAAGACGCCTCGGACGAGTGCCGCATCAAGGTTCAGCGCGGTGCAGATGATCCGTGCAGCAATAAACGCCTTTTTGACCTTGCACCGCTTCCACCGCCGGTAAATGCAATGAACACAGCCGACAGCGAACCATCTCCAGCGCCAAAGGCGCGTCTTTCGGCTGACGGGACGTTTGTTTTTGAGTGCCGCCGGGCCGGTTGGCACGCCAAAGCCCAATGACAATCAGCGCCAGCAAAATAATCAGAATAAATTTAATCATATGGCTTTGCCCAAGATAACTTCCATCACAAAACGCGATCCGACGTAGGCCAGCAACAGCAACCCGGAGCCGACGTACAACACCCGTATCGCCCGTCTGCCACGCCAGCCAAAACGGGCACGCCCGACTAGCAAAATGGCAAACGCCAACCACGACAAGACTGAAAACAAGGTCTTGTGATCCCACTTCAAAGGCAGGGCTGACCCGTAAAGTTGTTTCTCAAACAAAAATCCCACCAGCAATGTGGCTGTTAACAGCAGAAACCCCGCCTCGACAAACCGGAAGGTCAAGCGCTCCAGTGTCAGCAGCGGCATGCCACTGTGCGTATCGGTGGCCAGGCGGATACGCGCCTCGGCCTGCGTCATGAACCAGGCGTGCACCACAGCCACCCCAAACAAGCCATAAGACGCAATGCCCAGCGCCCAATGCAGTGGCAACCAGGGTGAGGTATTCGCGTGCAAGAGGTTCCCAGGAAATAGCACTGCCAACAGTACGGCAATAGCGCCCAACGCCGACAGCGGCCAACGCGTCTGAAGCAGCGGAAACACATGGCTCTCAATCGCATAAACTGCCGCCACCAGCCACGCAGTGACGGACAAAGCGGGCGCAAAACCAAACCGGGGCGCACTGCCAAAGAGACTCCACACCAGCAAAGCGCCGTGGAGCAGCCACGCCAGCCAAGTCGCGGATCGGGCGGTTGTCGCACGCAGGCGCGTGCTGCCATTGGCCGATACCGCATAGGCCACAGCGGCGGCAATGGCCAAACTCAAACTAAGGGGGGTGGCACTGGCTAAAATCATGGGCACAGTTTAGCGTTTTGCATCCGGCCAATGTCTATTGGCCTCAACCTTGGCTCCGTTCATCGGACTACTCTTTATGGCCTCAGCCCTTACCGACAAACTCTCCCGCCTCGTCAAAGAAATTCGAGGTCAGGCCCGTATTACCGAAGCCAACGTGTCTGACATGCTGCGCGAAGTCCGCATGGCTCTGCTTGAGGCCGACGTGGCGCTGCCCGTGGTGCGCGACTTTATTGCCCGCGTCAAAGAAAAAGCGCTGGGCCAGGAAGTGCTGGGTTCGCTCTCGCCGGGTCAGGCGCTGGTTGGCATTGTCAACAAAGAGTTGGCCGCCACCATGGGCGCAGGCGTTAGCGACATTAATTTGGCGGCGCAACCGCCCGCCGTGATTTTGATGGCCGGTTTGCAGGGGGCGGGTAAAACCACCACCACCGCCAAGCTGGCCAAACACTTGATCGAAAAGCGTCACAAAAAAGTGCTGACCGTGTCAGGCGACGTGTACCGCCCGGCGGCCATTGAACAGTTGAAGACCGTCACCGCCCAAGCAGGTGCCGAGTGGTTTCCCAGCACGCCGGATCAAAAGCCGGTTGATATTGGATTAGCGGCGCTGGACTACGCCCGCAAACATTTCTTTGACGTGCTGCTGGTCGATACCGCCGGTCGTTTGGCGATTGACGACGTGTTGATGCGCGAAATCAAGGAACTGCACGCCGTGCTGAAGCCGGTTGAAACCCTGTTTGTGGTCGATGCCATGCAGGGCCAGGATGCGATCAACACCGCCAAGGCCTTCAAAGAGGCGCTGCCGCTCACCGGCATCATCCTGACCAAAACCGATGGTGATTCACGTGGTGGCGCGGCGCTGTCGGTGCGTCAAGTCACCGGCGCGCCGATCAAGTTTGCCGGGACTAGCGAAAAACTGGACGGCCTGGAAGTGTTTGATGCCGAGCGCCATGCCGGGCGCATTTTAGGTATGGGCGACATTTTGGCGTTGGTGGAGCAAGTCACGTCGGGTGTTGATATCGCGGCGGCGCAAAAGCTGGCGGCCAAGATTAAGAGCGGCGCTGGCTTTGATTTAAACGATTTTCTGGCCCAGATTCAGCAAATGAAACAAATGGGCGGCCTGTCCAGTTTGATGGACAAACTGCCCGCCTCAATGGCGGCCAAGGCCGGTCAAATGGACATGGGCCGTGTTGAAAAAGACATCAAACGCAAGGAAGGCATCATCCACAGCATGACGAAGCTGGAGCGCCGCAAACCCGAAATCATCAAAGCCACCCGCAAGCGTCGCATTGCGGCTGGCGCGGGCGTGCAGGTTCAGGAAGTGAACCGGATGCTCAAGGAATTTGAGCAAATGCAAGACATGATGAAAAAGATGAAGGGCGGCGGCATGATGAAAATGATGAAGCGCATGGGCGGCATGAAAGGCATGCCGAAGATGCCTTTCTGATCTGACTTACACCAGATCACCGCGTAGCGAATAGCTGCGCGTTTCGGTAATTTTCACGTTCACCAACTGCCCGACCAGCTCAGGTTGCCCGACAAAGTTAACCACCCGGTTGCACTCGGTGCGCCCCATCAGTTCAGCCGCATCGCGCTTGGACGGGCCTTCCACCAAAATCCGTTGCACCGTGTTCAAGCGGCTTTCAGAAATGCGCTTGATGCTGGCGTTGATGACCGATTGCAGATGTTGCAGACGGCGCAGTTTCACCTCATGTGGCGTGTCGTCATGCAGATTGGCCGCCGGCGTGCCGGGGCGCGGGCTGAAAATAAAGCTGAACGAGTTGTCAAACCCGACATCATCAATCAGCTTCATCAGCTTGCCGAAGTCGTCTTCAGTTTCACCCGGAAAACCGACAATAAAGTCGCTGCTCATCGCCATGTCAGGCCGGATGGCGCGCAGTTTGCGCACAGTTGATTTGAACTCCATCGCGGTATAGCCGCGTTTCATCGCCATCAAAATTCGATCTGAGCCGTGCTGCACCGGCAAATGCAAATGACTCACCAATTTGGGAATCTTCTCGTAAGCGGCAATCAGCGACGGTGTGAACTCGTTGGGGTGACTCGTCATGTAACGAATGCGCTCAATGCCCGGAATGTCGGCCACATAGTCCAGCAGCGTGGCAAAGTCGGCCATTTCCGCAGTGATTGACGCCGCATCGCTGATCATGCGGGCGCGGTAGGCATTCACGTTTTGACCCAGCAGCGTGACTTCTTTCACCCCTTGATCGGCCAAACCAGCCACCTCGACCAACACATCTTCAAAAGGCCGCGAAACCTCTTCGCCCCGGGTGTAAGGCACGACGCAGTAACTGCAGTATTTGGAGCAGCCTTCCATGATGCTCACAAAGGCGGTGGCACCTTCGACCCGTGCCGGCGGCAAGTGGTCAAACTTCTCGATTTCAGGAAAGCTGATGTCCACTTGTGAGCGGTTTTGCAGCTCACGCGCCGCCAGCATCTGTGGCAGTCGGTGCAAGGTTTGCGGGCCAAACACCACATCGACATACGGTGCGCGTTCAATAATTGCCGCGCCTTCCTGGCTGGCCACACAACCGCCGACGCCAATCAACACGCCTTTTTTCTTCAGGTGTTTGACGCGGCCCAGATCAGAAAAAACCTTCTCTTGCGCCTTCTCGCGCACGGAGCAGGTGTTGAATAAAATGAGGTCGGCTTCTTCGACGTTGTCAGTCGGCTCGTAACCTTGAGCGGCTTGCAACACATCGACCATCTTGCCCGAGTCGTACTCGTTCATCTGACAGCCGAAGGTTTTGATAAATACTTTTTTAGACATAGGGGTTCAGCGGTTTATGGTGTTTTCCACAGGCTGTGGGCAAACGGGTATTTTACCGGCGCTTGAGTTGAGAAGTTAGTTTGGTGATACCCACAATGCGGTAAAGTCAAGCCCGAAATTCAAGACAGAAGTTTAAGTAGCCATTCACATTAGATTAATAATAAGTCAGCAAATACAAGTATGTCTAGCGCTTCATCCGTCGTTAAAAACCCTACCCCGCAGCACATTGCCATCATCATGGACGGCAATCGGCGTTGGGCCAAGAAATACAGTTTGCCGGTCGCGCTGGGTCATGCCAGCGGCGCGCGTCAGGTGCGCAACATTGTGAAAGCCTGTGCGGAACGCGGAGTGCGCTACCTCACCTTGTTTGCTTTCAGTACGGAAAACTGGCGGCGTCCGCAAGATGAAGTCTCCAGCCTGATGGGCTTGCTGGCTTTGTATCTTAAAAAAGAAGTTAAAAGCATGAATGCCAAAGGCGTGTGTCTTAAAGTGGTGGGCGATATAGCCGGTTTTGATACGCGTATTCAGGCTTTGATTGGCGACGCACAGGCGCAAACCGCTCACAACACCACGCTGACGCTCACCATTGCGGCCAACTACGGGGGTCGTCAAGACGTGGTGCAAGCCGTTAAAGCGTGGCAAGTCGCCCATCCCACGGAGTCGGTCGAGGCGCTGACAGAGGCCGACTTAAGTGTTCATCTCGGGCTTCCCTACGCACCCGACCCCGAGTTGCTCATTCGCACGGGTGGCGAATCACGCGTTAGCAACTTCATGCTGTGGCAGTTGGCTTATACCGAGCTGTATTTCACCGATGTGCTGTGGCCCAGTTTTACAGCCTATGAGCTGGATCAGGCGATTCACTCGTATGGCGCCCGTGATCGTCGATTTGGTGGCGCCGGCGCTACTTTGACGGTCTGATTTTGAGTTTTATAGTGGGTCAAGCGCAGCCGCTAGACGCTTTTCAGCGCTTCGCTGATCGCCCCTGCTGCTTTTGCCACCCGCTTAATCCATGATGCGTATAAAAAGAATTTTTGACCTCCTACTGGCGGGCTTTGCCAGTCTTGTTTTGTGCTTGCCTGTCTTGCTGGTCGCTCTTTTGGTGCGTTTGACCTCCAAAGGGCCGGTTTTGTATTGGTCGGATCGGGTAGGCCGCAACAACCAGATATTCAGAATGCCCAAGTTTCGCAGTATGCAAACAGGCACGCCCGCAGTGGCGACGCATTTGTTGAACGACCCTGATCGCTACCTCACCCCGGTGGGTGGCTTTTTGCGTCAAAGCAGTCTCGATGAGCTGCCGCAGCTGTGGAGCATTATTAAGGGTGAGATGAGCTTTGTAGGGCCGCGCCCTGCCTTGTTTAACCAGCACGACTTGATCGCTTTGCGCACCCGCCAAGGCGTGCAGGCGCTGGTACCAGGCCTGACCGGCTGGGCACAGGTGAACGGGCGCGATGAACTGCCTATTGCAGACAAAGTCAAGCTCGATGCCGTCTATCTGGCGCGTCAGTCGCTAAGGTTTGATATTCAAATTTTGTGGATGACCCTGGTCAAGGTGCTGCGCCGGGAGGGCGTCTCGCATTGAGTCGATGTGCTTTTCATGTCAAAAGTAACAACCCGGTGCTCAGACAAGCCTAATGATTAACAAATTTGTCAAACTTTTATTAGCCTTGTCGCGCCCTGCCAAACGGGGGGTGGCGCTGGCTGTTGATGCCTTGTTATGCGCTGTAACGGTGTGGCTGGCCCTGTGCTTAAGGCTGGAGAGCTGGGTCTTGCCGATGGGCAATCAATGGCTGGCGGTGGGATTTTCGCCATTGCTGGCGTTACCTGTTTTTATGGTTTCAGGCTTGTATCGGGCAATTTTCAGGTACGCCGGGATGGCCGCCCTGATGACAATGACGCGTGCCGTTTTAGTGTATGCCGTGCTTTACACCGCGTTACTGGCTTTGCTGGCCTTGCCCGGGATTCCGCGCACGCTAGGACTGCTACAACCGCCCTTGTTGCTCTTGGCCGTGGGCGCTTCGCGGGCCTTGGCCCGCTATTGGCTCAGTGGCGGGTATTTAAGCCAGATCAAGCGCAATGCCTTGCCCAAAGTCTTGATTTACGGCGCTGGAGCCGCCGGGCACCAGTTGGCGGCAGCCATGGCGGGCAGCCTGGAGATGCGGGCCGTCGGGTTTTTGGATGACGACATCAGTTTGCACGGCCAGGAAATCAAAGGCCTGCGCATTTATAACCCCAGCCAGCTGCCTGAATTGGTAGTGCGCCTGGCTGTGCGTGATGTGCTGCTGGCCATTCCATCAGTGAGCCGTCAACGACGCAATGAGATTTTGACGCTCACCCGCCAAGCCCATGTAAGGGTGCGCACCTTGCCGGGCTTAATGGACTTGGCGCAAGGTCATGGCCATGCCAGCGATCTGCGTGAACTCGATATTGAAGACTTGTTGGGCCGCGATGCTGTGCCGCCTCATGCCGCGTTATTTGGTAAAAATATTCAGGGCAAAGTGGTGTTGGTCACCGGCGCGGGCGGCTCCATCGGCAGCGAGTTGTGCCGTCAAATCATCAAATCAGCACCAGCCAAACTGCTGCTACTGGAGTTGAGTGAATTTGCGCTTTATACCGTGCACCAAGACTTGCTACAGCTGCTGGCAGATCAAAAATTACACCCCGTTGAACTGCTGCCATTGCTGGCTTCGGTTCGTGATGAAGACCGGATGCGTGAAATTATGCGCACCTGGCAGCCGCATACGATTTACCACGCAGCCGCCTACAAACATGTGCCGATGGTGGAGCACAACCCGGTTGAAGGCGTCAAAAACAACGTGCTGGGCACCTGGATCACCGCGAAGATCGCCGCCGAACAGGGGGTGAGCGACTTTGTGCTGATCAGCACTGACAAAGCGGTGCGTCCTACCAACATCATGGGAACCAGTAAACGTCTGGCGGAGATGGTGTTGCAAGCGCTGGCATCGGTGTCGCCCCAAGTCTGTCCTACCCGCTTTGCCATGGTGCGCTTTGGCAATGTGCTGGGTTCGTCTGGTTCGGTGGTGCCGCTGTTTCGCAAGCAAGTCAGGGATGGCGGCCCCATCACCTTGACACACGCGGACATCACGCGTTATTTCATGACGATTCCTGAAGCGGCTCAGTTGGTCATTCAGGCCGGCGCCATGGCCCACGGCGGCGACGTATTTGTGCTGGATATGGGCGAGCCGGTGCGCATTATTGACCTAGCGCGCAGCATGGTCGAACTATCCGGTCTGTCGGTGCGCGATGCAGCGCATCCTGAAGGCGATATTGAAATTCAGATTACCGGTCTGCGCCCAGGCGAAAAGTTGTATGAAGAGCTGCTGATTGGCGACAATCCTTTGCCCACGCTGCACCCGCGCATCATGAAAGCGCATGAAGATTTTTTGCCGTGGTCAGAACTATCGGTGCAATTACAGGTGTTGATAACAGTTTTGAATACCCATGACGTGACCGCCTTGCGTACTTTGCTCAAAGCATTGGTGCCCGGCTATCAACCCGAGGGTGAGGTGGTGGATTGGGTTCATCTGGCCTCGCAGACGCCTTTAAAAGACGTGAACCACAAGAAAATTTGAAGCCCTAACGCAAAAAGCCTCTTACCCATAAATTATCGGTAAGAGGCTTTTATTTTGGTGGCGCTTCACGGATTCGAACCGCGGACAAATGGATTATGATTCCACTGCTCTAACCAACTGAGCTAAAGCGCCAAGCCGCAAATTATAACCAATTTATTGGTTCAAAAACCGGGCTTTACGTTTTTCAACGAAAGCATTCATGCCTTCCTTTTGATCCTCAGTGGCAAACAAGGCGTGGAACAGGCGGCGTTCAAACATAATGCCGTCGTTCAGCGTGCCTTCATAAGCCCGGTTCACCGACTCTTTGGCTGCCATGGTGGCCATTTGCGAGTAGTCGCTGATCATCAAGGCGGCGCCTAGCGCTTCTTCCATGAGTTTTTCAAGGGGCACCACGCGGCTCACCAAACCGGCGCGCTCGGCCTCGGCGGCGTCCATCATGCGTCCGGTCAGGGCCATATCCATGGCTTTGGCTTTACTGACGGCGCGTGGCAGGCGTTGCGTGCCGCCCGCGCCTGGAATGATGCCTAGTTTGATTTCAGGTTGCCCAAACTTGGCGTTGTCAGCGGCGATGATGAAGTCGCACATCATTGCCAGCTCACAGCCGCCACCCAACGCAAAACCACTGACAGCGGCAATAACGGGTTTGCGCACGCTGCGGATTTGCTCCCAGTTGCGGGTGATGAAGTCCCCTTTGTAGGCCTCGGCAAAGGTCAGGTTCGCCATGGCACCAATGTCGGCCCCGGCGGCAAAGGCTTTTTCGCTGCCGGTGATGATCATGCAGCCGATGGCGGGGTCCGCATCGAAGGCTTGCAGCGCGGCGCCCAGCTCTGTCATGAGCTGATCGTTGAGTGCGTTGAGTTGCTTGGGACGATTCAGGGTGATGACCCCCACTTTGTCGGCTTCGGTGTGGACGTTAATCAGTTCAAAAGTCATTAAATTCTCCATCGGTTTAAAGGGGTTGATTGAGCCAAAGGTCAGTCTGTTGAGGCTCACAGACTGTCAGTCGCCAACTGGTGACTGACTCTGGCAGGGTGAGTGACAGCTTGAGCAGGCGCTTGTCGCGAGCCACCAACGCGCTCATTTGCGTGGCACTGCCGGCATACAGCAGCACATCGTCAAGCTTTGACAGGCGCCAGTGCGTCGCTGACGGGTCTGTGCCTACGTCAAGACCCAGCCATTCGTCGCCCGCTGCAAAGCCTGCTTGCTCGGCGGCGCCACCTCGCAACACAATTTTGAGATGAATTCCGTTGTGCTCGGTTACACGCAGACCAAGTCGTTGGGCGAGTTGGGCGGGTTCTTCATGCACGGTGAGGCCTTGTGCTTGCAACAAAGGCTTGACGGGCAGGTCGGCGGTGCCGTGCACCCAGTGGGCGAGTTCTGTGGCAAACGAGCGACCACCGAGGTCGGTCAGTACGCTGGATAAATCGTCCTGTGTCATCGGCCCGCCCTGGCATCGCTGCCACAAGGCGCGCATGACGGCGTCAAGGTTAGTTTTACCTTCCTGGCGCAGCGTCAGGTCAAGACACAGGGCGACCAGCGCACCCTTGGTGTAGTAGCTGACGGTGGCATTGGGCGTGTTCTCGTCAGCCCGGTAGTATTTAACCCAGGCGTCAAAGCTCGATTGCGCGACGCTTTGCACGTCACGGCCTGGCGTTTGCAGCACTTGGTTGATCGTTTTGGTGAGCAGTTTCAGGTAGGCGTTGTCGTCAATCAGACCGGCGCGACGCAACAACAAATCATCGTAATAACTGGTGAAACCTTCAAAAAACCAGAGCAGCTGGGTGTAGTTTTCCTGGGCATAGTCGTAGCGGGAAAACTCAGCCGGGCGCAGTCGTTTGACGTTCCAGGTGTGGAAGTACTCATGACTGATGAGGCCCAACAAGGTGGTGTACGACTCGGGCTGTTTGGGCTTTGTTTCTGTCGTGGTCACCGCTTGACTCAAGCGCGGCAAGTCTTGGCGCGTGCAGATCAAAGCGGTTGAGTTGCGGTGCTCCAGGCCGCCGTAGCCGTTATCAACAGCGTTGAGCATAAAGAGGTAGTTTTGATGTGGTGGCTTGTGGCTGGCGCGGGTGTCGGCCTCGGTGCCGTGCCAAAACCTGATTTCTGCTTCACAGATGGTTTGGGTGTCGGCCAACAGGCGCGCGCCATCAAAACTGGGCGGTGCGCCCGTGACGACCAACTGGTGTGGCAGGCCGCCCGCTACAAAAGAGCCGCGCCAAAAGAGGCCCATTTCAACCGGGCAGTCCACCAGTTCGTCGTAGTTGGCAGCGCGATAAGTGCCAAAGCCGTTGGCGTTGATTTTGTGCGCGGTCAAGCCAGTGGCGACTTGCCAATGCGCCGGGGTTTTGTCAATGAGCAGCTCTAGCGCATGGGGCGTGTCTTGCTGATCTGCCACTTGCAAAAATAGACTGGTGCCGTTGAAGAAACCCCGTGCGGCGTCCAGCCAGGCGGTGCGCACCGAGTTATCAAAAGCATAAATTTCGTAGCTGAAGATGAGCGGCTTGCCGGGCGCGCTGTCCACTTGCCAGCTGCACTTGTCCCGCTGCATGACAGCAATCGACTGGTCGTCTTGGCGGGCTTGCAGACGTTGCAGGTTTTTGGAAAACTCGCGCACCAGATAACTGCCCGGAATCCACACAGGCAAACTCACGCGCTGGCCGGCGGCAGGCCGGGCAATCGTCAAAGTGACCAAGAACAGGTGGGCGTGCAGGTCGAGCACCTGCACTTGGTAGTGAATGCCAACAGTCTTCATGGCGCTTTGGCTTCAGCGAGATGTTTTTCGACTTCGGCGGCACCGATAGCGCCCGGAATGCGCGCGCCGTCGATGAAGATCAGGGTCGGCGTGCCGGTAATTTTGTGTTTGTGCCCCAGTTCAACGTTACGCTCAAGGGCGGCGGTGTCACAACTGGCGACAGCCGGGGTTTGGTCGCGCACCATCCAGTCCTGCCAGGCTTTGGTTTTGTCTTTGGCGCACCAGATATGTTTGGATTTTTCCAGCGAATCGGCGCCGAGAATGGGGTACAAAAACATGTGGATCGTCACGTTGTCCACTTTTTGCAGCTCACGTTCAAACTTTTTGCAGTAGCCGCAGTTGGGGTCTTCAAAAACGGCCATTTTGCGTTTGCCGTTGCCGCGCACGATGGTAAAAGCGTCTTTAAGGGGCAAGGCGTCAAAGCGGATGGCGGTTAACTTGTCCACCCGTTCTTCCGTTAAGTTACGTCGCTGTTGGGTATCAATCAAATTGCCCTGAATCAAAAAGTTGCCTTTGGCATCGGTGTAATAAATTTCGGTGTCATTGACACGAATTTCAAACAGGCCTGCCATCGGGGTTTTTGTGACTTCGTCGATTTTGCTCAGTTGTGGAATGCGTTCGCCCAGATTTTTACGAATGGCGGCCTCTTGGGCGATGGCACCAAACGTGGTCGTTAACAGGGCGGCAATCAGCATCTTTTTTAGCCAACCAGTTTTGCTTGAAAGTGTCCGTTTCAGGGAAATTATTTTTGGCATTGTGATGTCATCGTAGAAAAATTGAGCCATCTTCTCTGGCGTGTGGATTAACGGGCTGACCGCCAAAGTTGGCGGCAGATTGGAATCTCAGAGTCATTAATTTATTTATTCCATTCATTATTTGAATCCCATGGCTTGCCGTGCGACCCATTGCTTGATCGGGCCACTGCGTTCAAACCCCTTCATGCCCCAGTTGCGCACAGCCTGCCACGGCGCGCTGTCTTGTGAAAACAATTGTTGCAGACCATCCATCGCGGCACCCGTGGTGAGCAGGTCAGCTTTGCGGGCGCGTTCATAGCGGCGCAGCAGTTGGGCGTCGTCCACCGTGCGCCAGTAGCCGCGTTCACGCAGCAGCGCAGCCAGTGTCGCCACATCGGCCAGGCCTAAATTCAGGCCTTGCCCGGCCAGCGGATGCACGTTGTGTGCCGCATCACCTGCCAACGCCCAGGCTTGGCCTGCGTGGCGACCTGTCCAGTGATCCGCTTGCGCTTTTTGCAAGGGCCAGACCGCGCGTTCGCTGATCAGGTTCAGAGGCCCCAGACAGCCTTCGCTGGCTTGGTCAAGTTGCTGGCAAAAATCAGCCGGACTGGCCGCCAGCAGTGCCTGTGCCTTGGCATGGGGCGCCGACCAAACCACGGCGACCGCGTTCCCCTGTGGTCCTTCCAGCGGCAAAAAAGCCACAATATCCTGTTTTGAAAACCACTGCCGTGCGGTTTGACCATGCAACTGATCGGTGCTCACGCGCGCGGCAAGGGCGCTTTGGGGATAGCGCGTGATGGCAAAGTTAACGCCCAACTCGGCGCGGGTCTGACTCGCTTTGCCTTCACAAATGACGGTCAGGGTGGCTGGCTGAGGGGTGTCGAGTAGCTCAATCAAGGGCTGATAGCGCACGGCTTCGGCCAGTTGGGCTTCAAGCACAGGCACGTCCACAATCCAGGTTAGGCCACGCACTTGGAGCGCTGCTGCTGAAAAATTGACCTCGCCGCCGTCATCGCCTTTGACTTGCATGGCTGACACTTCGGTGGCGTGGCGTGCATCGGGCCAGCAGCGCAGCGATTCCAGCAGCGCACGGGCCTTGGCGTTCAAGGCATAGGCGCGCACATCCACTGTCTGCGGCGTTGGGTGGGCGGGGGTTTCGGGTGTGTGCAACACCAGACCCACGCGCAGCCGCTCGCGCGCCAGTAACAAAGCCAAGGTGCGGCCCACAATGCCACCGCCGCGAATGCAAATATCAAAGGATTGAGTCATGGTCGGAATTGTAGAAGGCATCGAATACACTAAAAGGCTAGATTTTTTGAGGATTTTTCAATGAAATGTGGCATTGTTGGCTTGCCCAACGTCGGTAAATCGACGCTGTTTAACGCCCTGACCAAGGCCGGCATCGCCGCCGAAAACTATCCCTTTTGCACTATCGAGCCTAATGTGGGTATTGTTGAAGTGCCGGATTCACGCTTGGACGCGCTCTCGCTGATTGTTAAGCCGCAACGGGTGCAACGCGCCATTGTGGAGTTTGTCGATATTGCCGGTTTGGTAGCCGGCGCCAGCACGGGCGAAGGTTTGGGTAACAAATTTTTAGCCCATATCCGTGAAACTGACGCCATCATTAACGTGGTGCGCTGCTTTGAAGACGACAACGTGATTCACGTCGCAGGCAAGGTCGATCCGATCTCTGACATGGAAGTGATTCAGACCGAGTTGTGTCTGGCAGATTTGCAAGCGGTTGAAAAAGCCTTGCACCGCGTGACCAAAGCGGCACGCTCGGGTGATAAAGAATCCATCAAGCTGGTTGCTATTTTGGAGAAATGCCAAGCGGCGTTGAACGAAGCCAAGCCGGTGCGCACGCTGGACTTCAGCAAAGAAGAGCTGCCGCTGCTGACGCAGTTTTTCCTGATCACGGCCAAACCCGCCATGTTTGTCGCCAACGTGGCCGAAGATGGTTTCGAGAACAACCCGTTTCTGGACCGTTTGACCGCCTACGCCGCAGCACAACACGCCCCAGTCGTCGCCATCTGCGCCAAAATTGAAGCCGAAATGGCGGATATGGAAGACGAAGACAAGCAGATGTTCCTCGCTGAAATCGGTCAGAAAGAGCCGGGTTTAAACCGCTTGATCATGGCCGCCTACAAGCTGCTGGGTCTGCAAACCTACTTCACAGCGGGCGTCAAAGAAGTGCGCGCCTGGACGATTCATGTGGGCGACACCGGCCCGCAAGCGGCCGGCGTGATTCACACCGACTTTGAGAAAGGCTACATTCGCGCCCAAACCATTGCCTTTGAAGATTTCATTACTTTTAAAGGCGAACAAGGGGCCAAAGATGCGGGCAAGATGCGCAGCGAAGGCAAAGAATACGTCGTCAAGGATGGCGATGTGATGAACTTCCTGTTCAGCTCTTAAGCGCTCAAACCGCTGGATGGGCTAGTAGACAGTCAAGTTGATTTTTTAACCAGTTCAGGATAAACCCACGCCATTTTTTCGCGTGCCTTACTCAAGTTGAATTGCCAGCGCACGGGTTTTGCCTCAACGTTCCTGTGCGCGCAAATCGCATCAAGTTCGCGTTGCAATTGCTCTTTATCGCCTATCCTCTCCGTGCGACCCAAAACCGCGAACTCCAGTTCGGCAATGTTGAGCCATGACCCATGCTTGGGCGTGTGCCTGATCTCGATTTTGTTGGCCAGTCGGTGGGCCTCTTCTGGTGGGAAGGTGGCGTAAAGCGCCCCTTTGGTGT
>CAIJRK010000035.1 GCA_903823025.1 uncultured beta proteobacterium | reverse complement strand
GCTTTCTGGCTCGAAAAGGTGATGGTGAGCCCGGCGTCAAGACCATCTGGCTGGGTATGCAGCGCATTCTTGATTTCGCCGCTGGAATCAGGTTCTCAAGGCAGCTTCAGGCTCAGGGGGACTTGTGTATAACGTGATGGGCTTAAGCAGCCTGTCGTAAGCACCCACAAACACTTCGGACTTGACCCACGAAAGTACCGCGTGGCTGACAGCAATGGGTCTTCAACGGTCATTGCCTCTTTTCCCTTGATACTCCCGTCCGCCCGAATCTTGCGTGCTGGGCCTAAGTATCCCCGCCCTGTCACCCCACTTTGTCGCAATCCCCACAAACCCGCCAAAGCACCGCGCCAACCGCTGTAATTCCCCGCCAAACCCGCCGTTAAACACGCCTGCGCCCTGGCATCAAAAATGCAATGAAAGCTGCATCCAAGATGTCAGGAGTCTTTCATGTCAGCTTCCCTCAAGGCCAAGATTGCCGACGTGCTCGATGAACCCGGTTGCGACAAGAACCAGGGCAAAAGCGAGAAGGATCGCAAGAAGGGCTGCACCAAGCAACTCTCGCCCGGCGCTGCCGCCGGGGGTTGCGCTTTTGATGGCGCAAAAATCGCGCTGCAACCCGTGGTGGACGTGGCACACCTCGTCCACGGGCCTATCGCCTGCGAAGGAAATTCGTGGGACAACCGCCATTCCAGCTCCTCGGGTTCTCAGCTTTACCGCACCGGTTTCACCACCGACATCAACGAGCTGGACGTGATCTATGGCGGTGAAAAACGCCTGTTCAAAGCCATCCGAGAGATTCTTGAAAAGTACGATCCGCCCGCCGTCTTTGTCTATCAAACCTGCGTAACAGCATTGATTGGTGACGACATAGAAATCGTCTGCAAACGCGCTAGCGAGAAGTTTGGCAAGCCGATTATTCCGGTCAATGCGCCCGGTTTTGCCGGCCCCAAAAATCTGGGCAACAAACTCGGTGCCGAGGCCTTGCTGGATTACGTGATCGGCACCCGCGAGCCTGAATTCACCACGCCTTACGACATCAACATCATTGGCGAATACAACCTGGTCGGCGAGTTGTGGCAGGTGAAGCCGTTGTTGGACGCCTTGGGCATTCGGGTGCTGGCCTGCATTGCGGGCGATGCGCGCTACAAGGAGATTGCCAGCTCACACCGGGCCAAAGTCAACATGATGGTGTGCTCCAAGTCGATGATCAACATCGCGACCAAGATGGAGAAGCGTTGGGGCATTCCATACTTTGAAGGCTCGTTCTACGGCATTGGTGACATGAGTGAGTCGTTGCGCCAGATCGCCAAGCTGCTGGTTCAGCAAGGCGCGCCAGATGAATTGCTGGACCGCACCGAACGCCTGATTGAGGTCGAGGAAGCGCGTGCTTACCAGCGCATTGCGCACTACAAAGCACGGCTGACGGGCAAGCGGGTGTTGCTGATTACCGGCGGCGTCAAGTCCTGGTCGGTGGTGGCGGCGCTGCAAGAAGCGGGGCTGGAGATTGTCGGCACCAGCGTCAAAAAGAGCACCAAAGAAGACAAGGAAAAAATCAAGGAAATCATGGGTGACGACGCGCACATGATCGACAACATGACGCCCCGCGAGATGTACGACATGCTGCGTGACGCTCGCGCCGACATCATGTTGTCGGGTGGCCGCACACAGTTTGTCGCGCTCAAGGCGCGGATGCCGTGGCTGGACATTAATCAGGAACGCTATCACCCGTATGCCGGGTACGAAGGCATCATCACGCTGCTGCAGGAGATTGACCGGGCGATTTTTAACCCGGTCTGGCAGCAGGTGCGCATTCCTGCGCCGTGGGGTGAGGACGGTGAAACTTTGGGTGCGGTGTCGCCTGCCGGGAGCAACTAATTATGGCTAGCGTTGTTGAATCCAAAAAATCTTGTTCGGTCAATCCGCTCAAGATGAGCCAGCCGCTGGGCGCGACGCTCGCGTTCCTGGGGCTTGATTCCTGTATGCCGGTGATGCACGGTTCGCAAGGTTGTACCTCGTTTGGTTTGGTGTTACTGGTGCGGCATTTCAAGGAAGCGATTCCGTTGCAGACCACGGCCATGAATGAGGTCACCACGATCCTTGGCGGTTATGAAAATATCGAGGCGGCGCTGGTCAATATCCAAAAACGCGCCGCGCCAAAAATCATCGCTATTTGCTCCACGGGCCTGACCGAAACCAAGGGCGACGATGTGACTGGCTTTCTGGTCACGACGCGCAAACGCAAGCCTGAATTGAGCGACACCGAAATTGTCTATGTCTCCACGCCCGACTATTTGGGTTCTTTTGAAGATGGTTTTAAACATGCCGTGACCGGTATCGTGCGGACGCTGGTTAAGCCGCTGCCGGTCAAGCACGATCAGATCACTTTGTTGCCCGGTTGCCATCTCTCGCCAAGCGATATCGACGAGTTGCGTGACACGGTAGAGGCTTTTGGTCTTTCCGTCATCGTGCTGCCCGATATCTCTGGCTCTCTGGACGGCCACATTCCGCCTGATTGGCGTGGCACGACGTTGGGCGGCACCACGTTGGATCAGATTCGTGCAGCAGGCGCTTCGGCCTTCACGATCGGTGTTGGTGAGCAAACGCGAGAGGGCGCACTGGCGTTGCAAACGATAGCGGGCACGCCGTTTGAAGTGTTCGAGCGCTTGACCGGATTAGAAGTTAATGACCGCTTTTTGCAGCGTCTGGCGGAACTGTCCGGCAAGCCCGTACCAGCCAAGTACCGACGCCAACGCAGCCAGTTGTTGGACGCCATGCTGGATGGTCACTTCTATACCGGCGGCGTCAAAGTGGCCATCGGTGCCGAGCCTGATTTGTTGTTAGCGGTCGGCAGCTTGTTGCATGAGATGGGGGCTGAACTGCGTTGCTGCGTCAGCACCACCAAGTCGCCCGCACACGCTTTGTTGCCCGCTGAACAAGTGGTGGTCGGCGATCTGGAAGATCTGGAGCGCGGTGCCGTGGGTTGCGACTTGTTGATCACGCATTCGCATGGTCGTCAGGCGGCGGAGCGGCTCAAGATGCCTTTCTTGCGCATCGGTTTTCCGGTGTTTGACCGCATCGGAAATTCACACCGTTGCAACGTCGGTTATCGCGGCACCATGAACCTGATTTTCGAGATTGCCAACCTCATGCTCGACAACATCAAACACCATCACGCCCACGATTGGCCGCTGACGCCCGAGGCGCTGCGTGCTGCTACAAGTGCGCCTATTGCGCCGACAACCCAACCCACGCTGGCCCCGGCCAGTGCCTGATTAAACCCAAGGAGTGTTCTTATGAAAATTGCTTTCGCTACTCAAGACAAGGCGTTCGTTGATGCGCACTTTGGCTGGGCCAAGAGCATCGTTGTCTATGACGTGACGCCCGAGGGGCACCGCTTTGTCGAGAGCTTTGACTTTGGCGACAAGCTCGAAGAAGACGGCGATGAGGACAAGCTGGCCCCCAAGCTGGAGGCCATCAAGGACTGCGCCATTCTCTACGTCGCGGCCATCGGCGGCTCCGGTGCGGCGCGTGTTGTGGCGATGAAGATTCACCCGATCAAGGTGCCGCAACCTGAATCAATTCCCGAGATTCTGGATAAATTGCAGGCCGTGCTCAAGGGCACGCCACCCCCTTGGCTGCGCAAGGCGCTGGCCAAAGAGAACGCACCTGCTTATGACTTTGAAACCGATGAGGTACACCATGACTGAAGCCATCAACCTGGACGCGCCCGCCGCCTCCGCCAACGACGAAACCTTTCTTGCCACGCCTTTTGTGCAGCAACTTGTCAAGCAATTGCGGGCGCAAGATATTCACGGGACGTGGGAAGGTAAGAGCGATTTGCAATTGCTGAAACCCTACATTCACACGCCCGAAGAGCGGCGCGCTATTCCAATCATTGGCGATCCGGACCCCGAGTTGTTGTGGCACATGGAAATTTTCTACAACGCCATTGCGGTCGCCATTGAGCGAGAAACCGGGCAAATGGTGTCACCCATGATGAAGATGAGCCACGAAGGTTTTGGCCGCATGGTGTTGCTGGCCGGTCGGCTGGTGGTGGTCAACAAGCAACTGCGCGATGTGCATCGTTTTGGCTTTGGCTCGCTGGAAAAACTGGCTGAAGCCGGTGGTAAGTTTTTCACCGAAGCGGTCACGATGATTCGCACTTATCCGGCTGTTGCGCAATACGGTGCCTGACCCATGAGTACCGATGCTGACGAACTCAAAGCGCGCTTGAAGAAACTCAATTCACGCGCCACGCAGGCCAAGATGGACTTGCACGACTTGTCCGAGGACTTGCCCACCAATTGGGAAAAGATTCTCGACGTGGCGCAACGTTGTCACGACGCCCATGCCGCGCTGATGGATGCGCGCAAAGCTGTCGCGGCTTTAACTGAATAGGAATGCCATGAGCAACACCTTTAACGTCACCCTGCCCAGCGGGGCGACCTGGACGCCGACTTTCGTCACGTCGCTGGCGCAAGAGAAGTGCATCGGCTGTGGGCGCTGCTTCAAGGTCTGCTCACGCGGCGTGCTTGAACTCGTTGGCCTCAATGCGGATGGCGACTACGTCCGGGTAGATGACGAAGACGATGAAGACGACGAATACGAAAAGAAAGTCATGACCATCGCGCACCAAGAGTTGTGCATTGGCTGCACGGCTTGCGCCAAGATTTGCCCCAAGAAGTGCTACACCCACGCCCCGGCGGCGGTCTAAACGACAAACGGCACACCTCATGCAGACGACGACACACGTGGTGCTCATGTCTTGCGCAGGGGATGCCAACGATCCCGCGACGCTGGCCATTGCGGGCGTGTTGTCGGCCGCTTTTGAGCGTTATGGCCATCACCTGTTGCCCATGCCTGGGTTGGATGCCGACGCGACACGTCGCCTGTTTTTACATTGGTTCCCCAAGGCTGATGTGGCACTCGGGCTTGACTGGGTCGCGTTGACTGGTGCTGACCGCGTTGAGCCGCGCCTTGACGAAATTGAAGATTTACTCAGTTTGCTGCGCGACCATGCTGCCGTGACGCACGGCACCGCTGAAGCATCAGAGGCTGTGGCTTACGCGCTGGCTTGTGCGAGTCTGGGCAACAACCATTTATGGCAAGACCTTGACTTGCCTTCGCGCCTCGAACTCTCGGCGCTGATCAGCCACTGGTTTCCGGGTCTGGCCGCACGGAACACACAGAATATGAAGTGGAAGCGGTTCTTCTACAAACAGTTATGTCTGCGCGAAGAGTTGCTCATTTGCAGAGCGCCCACGTGCGGCGTCTGCCCCGATTACGCGGTATGTTTCGGGCCGGAATAGGTCTGACGTAGCGCCTCAGATCAACCCCGCGAGCCAATCAACAGCACCACCAGCGCACCGCCACCGCCATCGGCGGGTTTGGCTTGCACAAAAGCCAGCACTTCCTTTTTTTGTACCAGCCAACTGTGCACCCGGCTTTTCAGCACCGGGGCTTTACCGGGTGACCCCAGTCCTTTGCCGTGCACCACGCGGACACAGCGAATGCCGTGTTTGTGCGCTTCGCGAATAAAGAAACTTAACTTCTCGCGCGCCTCGTCACGACGCAGGCCATGCAAGTCAAGCTGGCGTTGAATAGACCAGTCGCCCCGACGCAATTTATAGGTCACATCGACGCCAATGCCGGGGCGCCTGAAGCTCAAAAGATCATCGACATCCAGCAAGGTGCCCACATCGAACTCATCACTGATGGCTTCAATCAGCACGGCTTGCTCATCGCGCTGGTATTGCATCGGCTGGGGCGCGGGCGGCTCTTTTTTAAAGACGACGCGGCGCTCATCAGGCATCAACGTCACGCGACCTGCGGCGCGGATAAACAAATTTGTTTCGCTCACCACCAATTTTTTGGCTTGGGCCAGTTCGGCGGCCAAGCGTTTGTGCAGCAGGGCTTGTGCTTCAATTTCGCGCTTCACCAGCTTCAGGTCGGCCATCGTGGCGACCTTGAGCGTTAATTTTTTCATAGCAAGCCCCGCTCGGCCATGGACAGCGCTTCACCGGGGGCCACGATGACGTGATCGAGCACGCGCACATCAATCAAAGCCAGCGTTGTTGTGAGTGTTTGGGTGAGTGCTTCGTCAGCGCGTGACGGTTGCACCGTGCCGCTGGGATGGTTGTGTGCCAGCACGACGGCCGACGCGCCGTGGTGCAGGGCGCGCAGCACCACTTCACGCGGGTAAACCGAGGTCTGCGTGAGTGTGCCTCTGAATAGTTCTTCCATCGCCAGCAAGCGGTTTTGCACATCCAGAAACAGCACGGCAAACACCTCATGGGGTTTAGCGGCCAGGTGCAGTTGCAGGTAATGTTTGACCGCATCCGGCGTGGCAAACACGGTGCGCTCTTTGAGTTGCTGGGCCAGCGCCCGGCGGGCTAGTTCCAGCACCGCCACGATTTCGGCACGTTTGGCCGGCCCCAGTCCCTTGATGCGCTTGAGGTCGTCGGCGGTGGCGTGCAGCAGACCGGCAATGCCGTCAAAGCCATCGGTATCGCATTCATTTTTTTTGAGTTCCAGCAACTCTTTGGCCATTTGCAACACGCCTTTGCCCTGAATGCCAGTGCGCAGCAAAATGGCCAGCAGTTCGACATCGCTCAGGGCGCCAGGACCCCTTGCCAATAACTTTTCACGGGGGCGCGCATCAGGGGGAAGGTCTTTGAGGGGCATAGGGTGGCCTTTTAGAATAGAGTCCAGTTTATTCGCCAAAACGCCGCTTGAAGCGGCATGACCGAGACTTTTATGACCTCTACGCCCCTCCTCGTTCAACCGGGTTCTTTTCTCACACTGCATTACCGCATGGCCGGTTCGGCGGGTGATGTGATCAACACTTTTGGCGGAAAACCCGCCACACTGACACTCAATACCGGTGAGTTGTCGCCCGCTGTCGAGGCCCATTTGATCGGGCTGGCCGAGGGCAGTCGCACCACTTTTGAGCTGGCCGCAGGTGAAGCTTTTGGAGACCGTAACCCCGATATGTTGCAGTGGCTGGCGCGCAAAGTGCTCACGGACATGGGTGACGCCACGGAGCAGTACCAAGTGGGCGATGTGGTGCAATTCCCCACACCGGATGCCAAGGGCCAGTTTGCCGGTTCGGTTCAGCAGCTCAGAAGCGATGAAAAAGGCGATGCCGTGTTGTTTGACTTCAATCATCCACTGGCGGGCCAGCCGGTGACGTTTGAAGTGCAAGTGATCGGCATTCTGTGAATTCTGACGCTATTCATTCAGCCCCCCAAGAGATTTTGCTGGCCGAGCCGCGTGGCTTTTGCGCTGGCGTGGATCGGGCCATCGAGATTGTCGAGCGGGCGCTGAAAAAGTTTGGCGCACCAATTTACGTGCGCCATGAAATTGTTCACAACACCTACGTTGTGAATGACCTCAAGGCCAAAGGCGCTATCTTCATAGAAGAATTGGACGATGTGCCCGCTGGCGCGACGCTGATTTTTTCAGCCCATGGCGTGAGTCGTGCGGTGCAGGTCGAGGCGATAGCCCGCGGTTTTCAGATTTTTGATGCCACCTGCCCGCTGGTCACCAAGGTGCATGTCGAGGTCGCCAAGCTGCACAAAGAAGGTTATGAGTTCATCATGATCGGCCACAAAGGGCATCCCGAGGTCGAGGGCACGATGGGTCAGCTGGCGAGCGGTATTCATCTGGTGGAAGATGTTGCTGCGGTGGCACATGTGCAGCCCGCGCAGACCCAGCTGCTGGCCGTGGTGACACAAACCACGCTCAGTGTGGATGACGCCGCCGAGATTGCAGCCGCTATCAAAGCCCGTTTTCCTAATGCGCGCCAACCCAAACAACAAGATATTTGCTACGCCACGCAGAACCGCCAGGACGCCGTGAAAGTCATGAGTTCTCAAGTGGATGTGGTGATTGTGGTGGGCAGCCCGACCAGCTCCAACAGCAACCGTCTGGCCGAGTTGGCCCGCAAGCTGGGCACTGAAAGCTACATGGTGGACAGCCCCGATGAGTTGCAAGCGCAGTGGTTTGAAGGCCGCCAGCGCGTCGGCTTGACCGCCGGTGCCTCTGCCCCCGAGATATTGTTGTGCCAGGTGATTGACCGCATCAAGGCGCTGGGCGCGGTGTCGGTGCGAAAAATGGACGGCATTGAGGAAACCGTCAAGTTTCCCTTGCCCAAAGGCTTGAAACTGGACGCTTCGGAATAATCAAAAACTGCTGCTAATTCAAAAATTAAAATTTAATCATGTTAGACATTACCCTCCTCAGAAAAGACCTCGATTCGGTAATTGCCCGTCTTGAGACTCGTAAAACCCCGCAACTGTTCCTGAATGTGGATGACTTCAAAGCGCTGGAGACCGAGCGCAAAACCATCCAAATGCGCACCGAAGAGTTGCAGGGCAAGCGCAACGCTTTAAGCAAGAAAATCGGCCAACTCAAGGCCAAAGGCCCGGCGGGTCAAGCCGAGTCGGATGCTGTCATGGCTGAAGTCACGGGCCTCAAGTCCGAGCTTGAAACGTCAGCAGCCCGGTTGGATCAAATTCAGGCAGAGCTGCAAGTGTTGTTGCTGGCCGTGCCCAATTTGCCGCATGAGAGCGTGCCGGTGGGCGCGGATGAACAGGCCAATGTGTTGGTCCGCACTTGGGGCACGCCCAAAATTTTTGACTTCGAGGTCAAAGATCACGTCGATTTGGGCACGCCGCTGGGGCTAGACTTTGAGATGGGCGTCAAGCTGACGGGCGCACGTTTCACCGTCATGAAAGGCCCGATTGCCCGGCTGCATCGGGCGCTGGCGCATTTCATGCTAGACGTACAAACCGAAGAACATGGTTACACCGAGTGCTACACACCCTACATTGTCAACGGCGAGAGTTTGCGCGGCACCGGCCAGTTGCCCAAGTTTGAAGGCGATTTGTTTGCGGCCAAAAAAGGCGGGCAAGAGGGTGAAGCGGCCCCGGATTACGCCGCGCTCTATCTAATTCCGACCAGCGAAGTGCCGTTGACCAATTTTGTACGTGATGAGATGTTGGCCGAGTCGGCTTTGCCGATCAAGCTGACCGCGCATACACCGTGTTTTCGGTCTGAGGCGGGCAGCGCCGGGCGCGACACACGCGGCCTGATTCGTCAGCACCAGTTTGACAAGGTCGAGATGGTACAAATCGTGCATCCAGACAAGAGTTATGAAACACTTGAAGAAATGACGGGTCATGCGGAAGCTATTTTGCAGAAACTGAACTTGCCGTACCAGGTCATGTCGCTGTGCACGGGTGATATAGGTTTTGGTGCCAGCAAAACCTATGACATTGAAGTTTGGTTACCCGCTCAAAACACGTTCCGCGAGATCAGTTCTATCTCAAACTGTGAGGCTTTTCAGGCACGTCGTTTGCAAGCCCGCTTTAAAAATGCGCAAGGCAAAAATGAGCTGGTTCACACGCTCAATGGCTCGGGTCTGGCGGTTGGGCGCGCCTTGGTTGCGGTGCTGGAAAATTATCAAAATGAGGATGGTTCTATCACCGTGCCGCAGGTTTTACGGCCTTATGTGGGCGGCTTAAGCGTGCTGGGTGCAACGAACACGAATGACGTGACCTAAGACCTGATATATCGCGTAGGCCGCTATGTCTGTCATTGTTTCAATCGCGCTTTCAAGGAAATTGTTTTAAGGATATAAAAAATTAACTATTTTGAAAAAAGTAAAGAAATAACAATTTTTTAAAAGTGGTTTAATGAAATTTCTACAAAATATTTGATTTTCAGGGATGCGAAATATGATATTTATATGGACAAGTGACTTGGATACCGGGATTGAAATTATTGATGAGCAGCACAAGAGAATTGTCGACTACATCAATATGCTTGAAAGCGCCCGGCGAAAAAAAGACAGGCAGGCCGTCGCGCATGTTCTGGATGAATTGGTGGACTACACCTGCTCACATTTTGCTTTTGAGGAAAGCCTGCAAGTAGAAGCGGGCTATATCTACGCCACACCGCACAAGGCCGTTCATGCGATATTCATCAAGCGCATTGCGAGTTATCAGGAAAAACACAATGCGGGCGAAGACGTTGCTGAAAAACTTCTCGCCATGCTTGGCACTTGGCTGGTGCACCACATTAAGCGCGATGATATGGCGTATGTCGCTGAAATAAAAAACCAGATCGATGTCATTGTTCAAGACAAGGAACAAGCGGGTTGGTTAAGCCGTTCACTTGGGATGTTTTTCAAGTAACAGCGCATGGGCTGGCGCGTGGGTAGCGTTTTTGAATCAAAAAAAGCCCTAAGTAAATCAATCACTTAGGGCTGTTCTTTGGAGGAAAGGGTGGGATTCGAACCCACGGTACCTTGCGGTACGCCTGATTTCGAGTCAGGTACATTCGGCCACTCTGCCACCTTTCCTAATTCGATTAGCCGCGATTGTAGCAGCCGAAATAGCGGCTCAGACCCGCTTAATCAGGCTCGGCCATCTGTTGCAGGGCGGCGCTGATATTTTGGGCCTTCACCACCGTCTCTGCTTGCAATTTGTCAGCCAGATCGGGCAGAGCGGCGGCGCCTTGGGTTCGCAGCAAACTGATGATTTGGCCGGCTTCTTTGGGCGAGTCAAAGCCTAGGCTTTGCAGCAGCAGCTGACCTTCAGCATCCAGCAGCTTGAAGTAGAACTTGCCGTCGCTCTCACGGTATTGCTTGAAGACAGGTTTGGCGACTTTGGCCGCTTTTTCTGTTTTGTCGCGGGTCTGCACCCGCAGATCGCGCAAGCCAACCGCCTGGCGCAGGCGGCCCATGAAGGGCGTGGCGATTTGGCGCGCTTTGGCGGCACCGGCCAACAAAATAGTTTCAATTTTGACGGGGTCGTTCAGCAGCGCCAGGTAGGTGTCGCGCATGGGGGCGATCTCGCGGTCGATGCGCTCAAAGACGAGTTGTTTGGCGTCACCCCAGGCGATGCCTTCCAGGTAGGCTTGACGCAAAGCGGTGGTTTCTTCCGGCGTGGCAAACGCTTGATAAATCTGGAACAGCGCGGAGCCTTCGGTGCTTTTGGCTTCGCCCGGTGCCCGTGAGTCGGTCACGATGCTGGCGATGAGTTTTTTGAGTTGCGCGCGCGGCGTAAAAAGCGCAATGGTGTTGTCGTAACTCTTGCTCATCTTGCGACCATCCAGGCCGGGTAGCGTGGCCACGTCCTCTTCAATCTCGGCTTCAGGCGGGACAAAGTGCTCGCCGTAGCGGTAGTTGAAACTGTTGGCCATGTCGCGCGCCATCTCGATGTGCTGGATTTGGTCGCGTCCGACGGGTACTTTGTGGGCGTTGAACATCAAAATGTCAGCCCCCATCAGCACCGGGTACATGAAGAGGCCCGCGCTCACGTCAGCGTCGGGGTCTTCGCCAGCGCTGGTGTTTTTGTCCACCGAGGCTTTGTAGGCGTGCGCCCGGTTCAAAATGCCTTTGCCGGTGACGCAGGTCAGAAACCAGGTGAGTTCCGGGATTTCAGGCACGTCGGATTGGCGGTAAAAGGTGACACGTTCCGGGTCTAGTCCGGCGGCCAGCCAGCTGGCTGCGATTTCCAGCGTCGAGCGTTGGATGCGTGCCGGGTCGCCGGTTTTGATCAAGGCGTGAAAGTCTGCCAGAAAATAAAAACTCTCCACGTCAGGGCGCAGGCTGGCGCGTACCGAGGGCCGGATGGAGCCGACGTAGTTGCCCAAATGGGGCGTGCCGGAGGTGGTGATACCGGTCAGGAAGCGCTTGGAACTCATGGGCAGAAAATATTTACGGTTGGAAGAAAGGTTAACCAAAAATCATGGCTATGGGGGTCCACAAAATGCCCAGCAGGGCGTAGGTGAGGCGCATCAAGGGTTGCAGCCAGAGCGTGCTCACGATGCCTGTAAGCACTAGCGCCATCACGATAAAAAAGCCCCAAGGCTCTACCCGTGACACCATTTCCGCCTGACGATAGGGCAGCAGCCCGACCAGAATACGCCCGCCATCCAGCGGCGGCAGCGGGAACAGGTTGAAGGCAAACATCACCACATTGACCAGAATGCCGCCTTGGGCCATTTTGATAAAGAAGGGTTCGGTGACGCCACTGCCGCGCATAACAAAAAAAAGTATGCCCCAAAGAAAAGCTTGAATCAAATTGGCGCCCGGCCCGGCCAGCGCCACCCAGACCATGTGTCGTTTGGGATCGCGCAGGTTGCCAAAGCGCACGGGCACCGGTTTGGCGTAACCAAACAGGAAGGCGCCCGAGGTGGCAAAGTACAACAGCAGCGGCATCAGGAGCGTGCCGACCGGGTCAATGTGTTTGAGCGGATTAAGTGTGACGCGCCCCAGCATATAAGCCGTGTTGTCGCCAAAATGGCGTGCCACGTAGCCGTGGGCCGCCTCATGCACGGTGATGGCGAACAGCACCGGCAGTGCGTAGATGGCAATGGTTTGAATGAGGTGGGCGATGTCCATCAGGTCATTGTCTCAAAGGGAGGGGGGTCGTTTTTAAAGGCCGAGGGCTGCCAGCGAACCGCGCCCTTCACGAATGATCACAGGCTCTTCGCCGCTCATGTCCACCACGGTGGTGGGTTCGCGGGCACAGGCCCCCGAGTCGATGATGGCGGCGATTTGTTTTTTATAACGCTCGCGGATTTCCTGGGCATCGTTGAGCGGTTCGGTCTCGCCTAGCGGGATCAGGGTGGTCGCCAATAAAGGCCCGTTGTGCAGCGTCAGCAATTCTTGCAGCACTTTGTGTTCAGGCACGCGCAGGCCAATAGTTTTGCGAGAAGGGTGGCTCAGGCGGCGCGGGACTTCCTTGCTGGCTTCCAGAATAAAGGTGTACGGCCCCGGCGTGGCTGATTTGATGAGCCGAAATTGCGTGTTGTCCACGCGGGCGTAATTGGCCAGTTCAGACAGGTCACGGCACAGCAGCGTGAGGTGGTGTTTGTCGTCCACGCCCCGGATGCGGCGCAGCTTGTCAACGGCGGCTTTGTCATCGAGATGGCAAACCAAGGCATAGCTGGAGTCGGTGGGCACAGCCAGAACCTCGCCTTTTTCAAGCAGGGCGACGGCTTGCTTGAGTAGCCGGGATTGAGGATTGTCGGGGTGAACTTCAAAAAATTGAGGCATAAAAGTCTTTTCGGTGGAGGTGGCTGAACCAAGGTTGGCGGGCGTGCCAACAGCGCTTATCTTAGGGGGCGCAAACGGTGGCGCGGCGTTGTTTAGTCAACTCGTAAGCGGAAAGCAGGGCATTGCCAACGCCGCTGGCGGCAATGACGGCAATGCCCACCCACGCCAGCGTGTCGGGCACATGGTTAAAAACCAGCCATCCGCCCAAGGTGGCAAAGGCGATTTGGGAATACAGGTAGGGCGTCAGCACCGGGGCTGAGGCCCGCATATAAGCCCGAATCAGCATCAGGTGACCAAAGGTGCCAAAAAAGCCAATCAGCAAAAACCAGTGCCAATGGGCCAGAAATGCTGCTGTGCTCCAGTTGAACACCACGACGGGACTCAACAACAGTGCGCCGACCAGCCCGGTATAAAACTGGGTGGTGTACGGATTTTCTTCGCCACTCAAGCGGCTGGTCAGCACTTGAAACCAACCATAAGTAATGACCAGCATGACCGGAAACAGCAAGGCCCAGCTAAAGACTTGTCCGCCGGGTCGCACCACCAGCAAAACACCGCACAGACCCGCCATCATCAACAGCCAGCGTTGATGAGAGACATGGTCTTTGAGCACCCAGGCGGCCATGGCGGTTGCCACCAAAGGCGACAACATCACCATGGCGGTGAACTCGCCCACCGGCAAATGCTGCAAACCATAAAAGGCGCAGGTGCTGGTGATCAGCAGCAACACGCCGCGTAATGCTTGAAAGCGCGGATTCGAGGTGGTCAGCAAACTCATTTTTTGCACCGGAAAACGCAGGGCAAAAGTCACGACCGCCTGAAACAGGTAGCGAAACCACAGCAGCATCAACACAGGCGCCAGTGCTGTGGCGTATTTGGTGGTGGTGTCGAGTGCGGCCAATGCGCCGGTTGACACCACGATGAGCAAAATGCCAGCCCCTTGTGGGGTGCGCCAGTACGACATGGCCTGACTTAATCGCCCGTTGAAGCCTTGGCCTCGGGGGTTGTGTGTGGCGCGTATTGAATCCGGTCAGCCAGCTGTTCCCACACAGGGGTGAGTTGACCAGGTAAATAGGGGAGTGTTCCCAGTTCTGTGTGGCTTTCATCGGGGCTGTGAAAGTCGCTGCCGCGTGATGCAGCCAAGCCAAACTCGCGGGCGGTCGCGGCGTAAATCAGGTATTCGGCGGGGCTGTGGCTGCCAGTGACGACTTCAACGCCCTGTCCGCCGTGGCCTTTGAATTCGGTAAAAAGTGCAAATTCCTGATTGGCCGTGAACTTATAACGCGCCGGATGGGCAATCACCGCCATGCCACCGGCTTGTGTGATCCAGGTGACGGCGTCTTGCAAGGTGGCCCAGCGGTGCTCGACAAAGCCGGGTTTGCCTTCGATCAGGTACTTGCGAAACACCTCGCTGGTGTCACGGCAGACACCGCTTTCTACTAAAAAGCGGGCAAAGTGGGTGCGCGAGATTAAATCGTGGTTACCGGCAAACTTGAGCGCGCCTTCATAAGCGTCCAGAATGCCTGCCTTTGCCAGCCCGGCGGCCATGTCTTTGGCCCGTTGTCCGCGCCCGCCTCGCGTTTGGATGAGGCCATTTTTGAGCGCCAAGTTGTCCGCATCAAACCCCAAGCCCACGATATGTACTGTGTGACCAATGAAGGTCACCGAGATTTCAACGCCGGTGAGGTAGTGCATTCCTTGCGCTTGGGCGGCGGCGGCGGCGCGCTGCTGGCCGCCAATTTCGTCGTGGTCTGTCAGCGCCCACAACTCGACCCCGTTGGCTTTGGCGCGGGCGGCCAGTGCTTCGGGCGTCAAGGTGCCGTCGGAGACGACGGAATGGCAATGGAGGTCGGCGTTTAGGATTGAGTTCACCAAATCATTTTAGGCCCGGACTATCAACTACTTTTTGTAGCAAGGTTTTTCCCGCGCTACGTGACGCCCGCGCTTAAAGTTCCGCCGCTTCCACCAAAAACCGCACCCGCCGAACGCCGTTCCAGGCATCGGCATCCAGCCGGAACGCGAGTTTGACGCGCTCGGGCAGCTTCTCGGTATGCCCAAACCAAATGCCGTCCACCGGTTGACCTTGGTGTTTGAGTTTGAGCGACAGATGTTTTTCGCCGACCAGACGTTGCGACACCACGTCCACTTCTTCACTGAAGGTCGGCGGCGCAAAGCCCTGGCCCCACACCTCTTTGTGCAACACGTCCACCAGTTCGACCCGGCGATATTCCGGTTTGAGCGGGCCATCGGTTTCAAGACGGCGGGTGAGTGTGGCGTCGTCCAGCCACGCTTGCGCGACTTCGTTCAACCCATGCTCGAAAGTGTCGAAGTTGTCTTCTTCAATCGTGCAACCTGCCGCCATGGCGTGACCGCCAAAGCGCAGCAACACGCCGGGGTAACGCTTGGCGACCAAGTCCAGGGCATCGCGCAAATGAAAGCCGGCAATCGAGCGACCCGAGCCTTTGAGTTCGTGCTCGCGGCCCGGCGCGGCGCTGGCGGCAAACACAAAGGTGGGACGGTGCAGTTTGTCCTTGATGCGCGAGGCCACGATGCCGACCACACCTTCATGAAATTCAGGGTCAAAAACGCAAATGGCGGGTGGCGGAACTTCGTCATCGTCAAACAGGGATTCGGCAATAGCAAAGGCCTGATCGCGCATGGTGCCTTCAATCTCGCGGCGCTCGCGGTTGATGCCATCGAGTGTTTTTGCCAACGCCTCGCCTTGCGCGGCATCGTCGGTCAGCAGGCATTCAATGCCCAGCGTCATGTCGGACAAACGTCCGGCGGCGTTGATACGCGGGCCGAGCGAAAAGCCAAAGTCGAAGGTGGTCGCTGCCGGGGCGCTGCGTCCGGCGGCCACAAATAAACCCGCCAGCCCAGCGGGCATCGCGCCTGCCCGCACGCGCTTCAACCCTTGCGCGACCAGACGGCGGTTGTTGGCGTCGAGTTTGACCACATCGGCCACCGTGCCTAGTGCCACGAGCGGTAACAGAACGTCCAGTTTGGGTTGCGTCTGTGCGTCAAAGACGCCGCGTTGGCGCAATTCGGCGCGCAGGGCCAGCAGCACATAAAACATCACGCCGACACCCGCAATTGATTTGCTCGCAAACGTGCAACCCGGCTGGTTCGGGTTGACGATGACATCGGCATCCGGCAGCACGATCTGGGCGTTGACAGACGCAGGCAAATGGTGATCAGTGACCAGCACTTGCAGGCCTAAAGCGCGGGCGCTGGCGACACCTTCCAGACTGGCGATGCCGTTGTCCACCGTGATCAGCACGTCAGCGCCGCTGTCTTTGACGCGTTGCGAAATCGGCGGCGTGAGGCCGTAGCCATCGACCACGCGATCCGGCACGATGTAGTTCACGTTGTTGGCGCCCAACATACGCAGGCCGCGAATGGCGACAGCACAGGCGGTGGCTCCGTCGCAGTCGTAGTCGGCCACGATGCAGAGCTTTTTATTCGCGGCTATCGCATCAGCCAACAGTTGCGCGGCGGCGCTCAAACCCAACATCTCGTTGGGGGGAATGAGGCGGGCCAGACCCTCGTCCAGTTCTTGGGTACTTTGCACACCGCGCGCGGCGTACAGCTGGGCCAGCAAAGGATGAATGCCGGCCTGTTCGAGCGTCCAGGCGGCGCGGGGCGGAATGTCACGAGCGATTATTTTCACAAGGTCTCCAAAAATGTGGCCGAAGCCGGGGAGCTGAAAAGGCGTGTCAATTTTTTCAGTAGGGTTTGCGGTTGGGTGACAAAGGTTTGCGCATGGCGTTCACCGCAAAGGGTGAGCTGGCAATTTTCGCCCTGATTCAAGGCCGTCAACAAAGCGGCGCATTCGGTGGCGTCCAGCGCTTGCCAGGCTTGCGCCCACGCCGTCCAGTCTTCATTCAGCGCCGGGTCGCACAGGCGGGTAGTGACGCTGGGTGCCGGTTTAAGTGTCGTTAGGGGCGTGGTGGGCAGGGCGCCGCTGCCGCTGACCCAGAACGAGTTGACCGGCAACGCGCCTCGGGCGGTGCGTGCGTCATTCACCGGGTGGGTGTAGAGCAGCATTTGCATTTCGCTTTGCAAGCGGCGCAACGGGGCGGCTTGGGCGCTGCGGGGCATCCAGTGATCCAGATTTCGCCCGGCCACGCGGTCCAGCGAGGCGGTGGCCAGTCCGTCAAAGATGTCGCCACGCGCCAGCCAGCGCGTTGGCTGGTCGTCGAGCAGCGCGATGCCGTCTTCTTCAAAATAAGGCTGCATGGCCGCCAGCAGCGCTTGCGATTCTTGCGCAGAAAAATCCGGCAAAGTCTGCCCGCTCATGGTGATGTGGTTGGCCCCCACCTGCCAGTGACAGGGCGTGATGAAGGCCCAGGCGCCCGCTGTGGCCTTGGCGTGCAGCGCCGCCCAGGGAATCAGCCCGTCTTGCGTGGGCAAGCCCAAGGCACGAGCCAAAGCGCGTTCATGCGGCGTGGACAGGCTGAACGCGTCGCCCACGTCCAGCGGCTCGGGCGTGAGGCGGGACAGCAGTTTTTCGAGGTGAGGCAGTGAGAGGGAAGACAGAGATTTTTGGCAGCCGTCAGAGCTGCAAAAAGCGAAAGGAATCAGTAAATGCATACCCGGATTGTCCGGGATATGGCGTATCACCATGCAGCGTGGGTCATACAATTGACGACACGAAACTGTGTAGGAGTTCACACATGGCGACCAATTTGGCTTTAGATGATCGTTTGATTGAAGAGGCGCGCCAACTCGGTGGGCTGCGCACCAAAAAAGACGTGGTCACGCAGGCGTTGGTGGAATACATCCAGCGGCGCAAGCAGCTCAAGCTGCTTGATTTATTTGGCACCGTGGATTTTGAGGATGACTTCGATGCCAAAGTGCAGCGAGATGC
This sequence comes from uncultured beta proteobacterium, assembly GCA_903823025.1. GTDB lineage: Bacteria > Pseudomonadota > Gammaproteobacteria > Burkholderiales > Burkholderiaceae_C > Rhodoferax. The sequence continues at coordinate 15,214 of CAIJRK010000035.1, read as the reverse complement.
GGGTCGCCCGCCCTTGGCTGAACTATGAAAATCCTGGTCGATACATCGGTCTGGTCACTGGCCCTGCGACGGCCCAAAAACATTTCTATCTCCCTGGCGCAACAAGCGACGATTAATGCGTTGGCGGACTTGGTGCGTGATGGCCGCGCCGTGCTGATTGGGGCCATCCGGCAAGAATTGCTGTGCGGCATTAAAACCCAGAGGCAATTTGAAACCTTGCGAGAAAGTCTGGTTGCCTTCGAGGATGTGGCGTTGTCGAGGCAAGTTTATGAATCAGCCGCTCAGACCTTCAACACCTGTCGCGCCAACGGGGTTCAAGGTTCCAACACGGATTTTCTGATTTGCGCGGTTTCCATCCATCACCAGTTGCCCATTTTCAGTACAGACGGTGATTTTGTGATGTACCGGCGGTGGCTGCCTGTTCATCTTTATGTGCCGTAGTGGCGTCAATTTGACCAACCCAGCCTGAGTGTCAAATCTCCACCACATCCGCAAACAACTGCGCTGCACTCAACTCCAGCGCCACGCTGGCCAGTGAAACTGCTTCGCCCCGGGCAAACGGGTGCAGCACCCACAGCCCGTCGGCACCTTTGCGATAGCAGTCGGTGTTGCGGGTGTCCAGGTCGATCAGCACGTATTCCTCCAGGCTGGCAAGACTGCGGTAATGGCTGAATTTCAGACCCCGGTCATAGGCGGCGGTGCTGGGCGACAGCACTTCGATGATCAGCTTAGGCTCGGTCTTAGCCAGCGGGTTGGCTAGGTCGAGCGCACTGCAGGTCACCAGCACGTCGGGGTAAAAATAGCTGTTGACGGCGGCAACCTGCAGGCGCATATCACTCATGTAGGTGCGGCACGGGCTGCCGCTGAGGTGCTGGCGCAAGGCGATGTAAAAATTACCCGCTACGGTCACATGCCGATCTTCGGCCCCAGCCATGGCAAACACCTCGCCGTCCAGAAACTCATGGCGATCCAGTTGCGTGGATTCCCACGTCAGGAAGTCTTCGGCGGTAAAAACAGGTTGGTGTGCGACTTGTCCCATGGCGATGTCCTTATTAGTGATTCGGTTTCTTATTATGAGTGGCTTACCTCAACGCCTTACGGGCATTTGTCGGCGCAAGGCCGCTGAATGCCACAATGACGCCTGTTTCAAAACCCTGTAAGTCGATGCAAATTCCCTACGAACTTATCCTTGGCTGGCGCTACACGCGAGCCGGTCGCGCGACCCGGCGCAACGGCTTTATCTCCTTCATTTCGGGCGTCTCCATGCTTGGCATTGCGTTGGGCGTGGCGGCCCTCATCATCGTGTTGAGCGTGATGAACGGCTTCCAAAAAGAGGTGCGCGACCGTATGTTGGGCGTGGTGTCGCACATTGAAATCTTCGCGCCCAATGGAGCTGCTTTGCCTGATGTGGCGCGCACGCTGGCCGAAGTACGCGCTAACCCACAGGTGATTGGCGCGGCTCCTTTTATCGCCACGCAAGCGCTGCTGGCGCGGGGCGAAGACATGAAAGGCACCCTCGTGCGCGGCATTGACCCGGCCCGTGAACCCGATGTCACCGACTTAGCCCTGACGCTCAAAAACACCGGCCTGAACCGCCTGATTCCGGGTGAGTTTGGCGTGGTGCTGGGCGGCGAATTGGCGCGTAGTCTGGGCGTGCGTCAAGGCGATAAAGTCACGCTGGTGGCCCCGAGCGGACAAGTTACGCCCGCCGGGGTGGTGCCGCGTCTCAAGCAAATGACGGTGGTCGGTACGTTTGACTCCGGCCACTATGAATACGATTCGGCGCTGGTGTTGATGCACATGGACGACGCCGCCCGCATCTTTCGACTCGAAGGCCCAACGGGCGTGCGCGTCAGGCTCAAAGACCTGCACCAGGCCCGCGAGGTGGCGGCGCAACTGGCGGGCACCTTGAGCGGCGACCTGCTGCTGCGTGACTGGACACGTCAAAACAAAACCTGGTTTGCCGCCGTGGAGCTTGAAAAACGCATGATGTTCATCATCCTGACGCTGATCGTGGCGGTGGCGGCCTTTAACCTTGTCAGCACGCTGGTGATGACCGTGACCGACAAGCGCGCCGACATTGCGATTTTGCGCACCTTGGGGGCCAGCCCGCAAAGCATCATGGGGATTTTTGTGGTGCAGGGCGCGATGGTGGGCGTGATTGGCACACTCGCGGGTTTGGTCTTTGGCTTGGGCGTGGCATTCAATATTGACGTGCTGGTGCCCGCGCTGGAGCGGCTGTTCAATGCCAGCTTTTTGCCTAAAGAGATTTACCTGATCAACCGGATGCCCAGCGACCCGCAGCAGTCCGACATTTTGCCGATTGCCATCATCTCGCTGGTGTTGTCCTTTTTGGCGACGCTTTACCCCAGCTGGCGCGCCAGCCGCGTGAATCCAGCAGAGGCTTTACGCTATGAATGAGATTTTGACGATGCCCACTGAACCGAGCAACATACGCCCTGAAATTGTCCAAGCACCGTTAATCCTGCGGGCGCAAGGCCTGACCAAACGCTTTACCGAAGGCCGTCTGGATGTCACCGTGCTGCAAGGCGTTGATCTGGACGTGCGCGCTGGCGAAACGCTGGCGATTGTGGGCGCTTCGGGTTCCGGCAAAAGCACCTTGCTGCACTTGATGGGCGGGCTGGACGCGCCGACCAGTGGCGCGGTCTATTTGAAAGGGCAAAACCTGGCGCAACAAAGCGCGGCCGAACAGGGCCGTTTGCGCAACCTGAATCTGGGGTTTGTCTATCAGTTTCACCACTTGTTGCCCGAATTCAGCGCGCTGGACAACGTCGCCATGCCTTTGTGGATTCGGCGTCTGGCCCCTGCCGCCTGTGCGAAAGCCGCCACCCACATACTCACCAGCGTGGGCTTGCAAGACCGCCTGCACCATCGCCCGGCCGAACTCTCCGGTGGCGAACGTCAGCGCGTGGCGATTGCCCGCGCCTTGGTCACGCAACCCGCCTGCGTGCTGGCCGACGAGCCGACCGGCAACCTGGATCGCAGCACCGCCAACGGCGTGTTTGAGCTGATGCTGGAATTGGCCCGCACGCAAGGCACCGCCTTCATCGTCGTCACGCATGACGAAACGCTGGCGGCGCGTTGCGGGCGGCAATTGCGGCTGGTGCAAGGCAGGTTGTCGGAATGACGCAAGACCTGTTGTTCCCCCAGAACTGGCTCAACAACACGCTGCTGGATGACGGCTTTATTGCCCGACAAGCCAGCGAACTGCTGGCCAAGCCGCTGCCTTACGATTTGGCGGCTTGGTTAACAGAGAACTTTGACGCCGCCAAATTAGCCGCCCGCAGCGAGGCGCAACTTGAAGACAAATTCATTGGCCCTTTGCTGGCCCAGCTCGGCTGGACCAAAGTGGCGCAAGAAACCATCACGGTGCAAGGCAAATTAGCCAAACCCGATTGGTGCCTGCTGTTGCAGCCTGAGCAAGACAACGCGCTCATTGCCAGCAAAGACCACACCCTGATCACCGCCATTTGCGAATCCAAAGCCTGGGACAAAACCCTCGACACTGGCAAAGCGGATCGCAAAGATAACCCGCACCACCAGTTGCAGGACTACTTAAGCACCTTGCGCGTGCGCTTCGGGTTTTTGACCAATGGCCGCATCTGGCGGGTCTATGACACCGACAAAATCACCGCCAAAAAAACCTTCATTGAGTTCGATCTTCAGCGCCTGTGGGCGGTGCAAGACGCGGATGAAAAGGCGCAAGGTCTGGCCTTGTTTGCCTTCTTCTTTGGCCGCGACACCTACGTTCGTCCCGCTGAAGGGGCACAGGCCAGCGCTATTGAGCAAGCCATTTCCGCCTCTGCCGACTTCACGCTGGCGGTTGAAGAAAACCTCAAGGCCGTGATTTACGGCTACGCAGGCGAAGACTCGCTGTTTGAAATCATGGGCCGGGCCATCCACAAGGCCAACCCCAAAGCCAGCTTGACCAGCGTCTATGAAAACAGTGTGGTGCTGCTGTTTCGTCTGCTGTTCGTGGTGTATTTTGAAGATAAAAATTTCGTCCTGCTGAACAAGCATCCGTTTTACCAGCGCTACAGTCTGGCGCATATTTTTAAAACCCTGCAACCAACCGCCAGTGAGAAAGCGCTTGAGCACGACCAGCGCCACGATGGGGTTTATGCCCTCAAACAACTGTTTGAGATGCTGGACGAAGGCGCGCAAGACATCGACATTCCCCTGTTCAACGGCGGCCTGTTTGACCCGGCACGCGCGCCTTTGCTGCTCAAGCCGAAGATTTTCAACAACGCCACCTTGCGCCAGTTGCTTGAAAAATTGCTCTACAAAACGCAACGGGGCAACACCCTGTTTGACACCCGGCGCGACTTCAAAAACATGAGCGTCACCCACTTGGGCCGCATCTACGAAGGCTTGCTGGAGTTTCGTTTTGAGCGCGCCACCGAGAACGCCGTTTACCTCGAATTTGAGAGCAGCGCCACCAAAGGCAAAACCGTTGAAGCCTACTTTGACGCCTACGACACCGCCAACATACGCAAAGAAAAAGGCTTTCGGGCCTGGCGCGAAGTCAGCGTTAAACGCGGTGACGTGTTCCTCAAAAGCGCCAGCAACTCGCGCAAAACCACCGCCAGTTACTACACCGAACCGGTGTTGTCGCAGCCGTTGGTCAAAGCCAGCATCGACCACGCCATCGCGGCAGCGGCAGTCCATGGCGAAGCCAGCGGGCGCACGTTCATGGACCTCAAAATTCTGGACAACGCTTGTGGCAGCGGCCATTTTCTTGTCGAAGCGCTGGGCTACCTGACCGACCTGGCGCTGGCGCGGCTCGACACCGATGCCGATTTGCAACAACTCGTGACCGAGGAGAGCGCCAAAATAGCTGAGCAACTGCAGTTTCTGAATCTGGACTACATGCCCGAAGATGCGCAAATTCTTAAACGCGCCTTGCTCAAACGCTGCATTTTTGGCGTGGATTTGAACCCCTTTGCTGTCGAACTGGCGCGCCTGTCGCTGTGGATGGACAGTTTCATCTTTGGCACGCCGCTGTCATTCATCGAACACCATGTGCAGCACGGCAACTCGCTGATGGGCGCCAGCGTGCAAGACTTCATCCAGTACAACGCGGTGGAGGTTCAGCAAAACGACCTTTTCGTTGAAAACCTGAGCGCCAAGTTTGACGACCTGCGCACCGTCATGCACGAGCTGGACGCCATGCGCGACACCACGGCGCAAGAGGTGGAGCAGTCCAAGGCGCTGTGGAAAAACACCATCAGCCCGAAGCTCAATCTGCTCTCAAGGGCGCTGAGTTTTATTTGCACTCGCCGCGCCCTGTTGGCCGAGGGCAAGCGCGATGCGTGCGAGGCACTGAGCAAAACGCCCGACCTCATCAGTCAGTTGTTTGACGATAACAAGAGCCAAAGCGCCGCACTCCGGCAAATTGAGGCCTACGCCACGCGCTACCGTTTTTTCCACTTCGAGGTGGCTTTTCCGGAAGCCTTTGCCGGGGCGCAAAAAGGCTTTGACATCATCGTGGGCAATCCGCCGTGGGACAAAACCAAGTTCTCGGATACCGACTTTTTTCCGCAGTACCACAGCAACTACCGCAGCCTGAAAAACTCCGAGAAAGCCGCTGTGCAAAAACGGCTGCTGGAGAGTGAGCACATTGCGGTGGCTTACGAAGCGACTCAAACAGGGATGGAAGTCGCCAACAACTATTACAAGGCCGCGTTCCCGCTCAACAAAGGCGCGGGCGACGGCAACTTGTTCCGCTTCTTTGTGGAGCGCAACCTGGGGCTGCTGGCCGCTGGCGGCAGTTTGAATTACGTGTTGCCGAGTGCGCTGATGTTTGAAGAAGGCTCGATGGCCTTGCGCAAACATATTTTTACGCACTGCCACATGCCGTTTTTCTGGAGTTTCGAGAATCGAAATGGCATCTTTCCTGATGTCGATTCGCGCTACAAATTCGCGCTGATGCAAGTGGTTAACAGCCCGCCTGACAACGCCCAGCCGGGAATCATCGACACCGCTTTTTATGTGCTTGATCCCGCCGAATTGGCCCAAGCCGAGCGCCGTGTTCCTTACCCGTTGGCAACGCTCAAAGCCCTGTCGCCTAATCAATGGGCGCTGATGGAACTGCGCAATGGTGCTGATTTACCGATTTTGAAAAAGTGCTATGGCGCCTTTGCCGCGCTGTCGCCCGCGTGGCTGGATTTCCGATATGAACTGCACATGACCGCTGATAAAGGAATATTCCTTGAAAAGGATTCGTCGGGCTTGTTGCCGCTATTTCAAGGCAGGATGATTTGGCAATACAGCCATGCGCTTGATACGCCGCAATACTGGCTGGACGCCACCGTTTTTGATGCGCGCCTTAAAAGCAAAGAGTTACACCGTATGGCGCAAGACCTGGGTGTAACCCGAGCAGAAGCGACTAAACATGCCAGCGCGGTGCGCTATGACCGGGAATTTGTGCGTCTCGGGTTCCGTGATATTGCCCGCGACACTGATGAGCGCACCTTGATTTTTTCACTTTTGCCAAAAAACATTGGTGTTGGAAACAAAATTAGCGTCAGCATTCCGAAAACCTATGTACGAGATACGGAGGATGGCGTAACGACGCAGACGGTTTCGCCGCTACGCTTGCTCTTTGCATTGGCCTGGTTCAACAGTTTGCCGGTGGACTGGCTGGCGCGCTTCATGATCCAGATCACGGTCAATAAAACCTACCTCTACCGCCTGCCGATGCCGCAACCCACGGATGACGAGATTCGCACCAATCCCGACTACGCCCAACTCGCCAAAAACGCACTGCGCTTGAGTCTGGCCGCCAGTTGGGACGACTTCGCCGAACTGGCGCCGCTGTTTGACGTGCAGCCGCAAGACCTGCCCCAAACCGCCAAAGCCCAAGATCAGTTGCGCGCCCAAAATGACAAAACGGTTGCCCGTCTCTACGGCATCAACGACGCCGAACTGGCCCACTTGCTGCGCAGTTTCAAGGTCATGGCCAACAAACGCGCCGAGTATCTAACGCTACTCAATTAACAGCGCAATCAATTCACTGGTTTTATGCCACAAACTATCGCGTGAACTGCTATAGTTTGTCGGTTATGACCCCCAAATCAAAAAACTTGGCGCACGCCTCATCCACGCAAAGCATCATCGAAATTTTTTCTATGGCCGAACAGGCTCAACAACTAAGCCGCTAACGCATTTTGGACAAACGACTCAAACCAGTTGATCCCGCTGTCGAACGGGCGCAGCGCGACGACATGTACCGGCGCCTACAACGCGGAGAATTGAATCTGCGTGAGGCGGTGCGAACCATGCGCCGACTCAGCCAACTCACGCAACCCGAATTCGCCAAGCACCGAGGCATCAGCCTTGACTCCTTGCGCTCCCTGGAAGCCGGCACGGGCAATCCCACCGTCGAAACCCTGAATAAAGTGGTGTCGATCTTTGGGCTGGAAGTCGGGTTTGTGCCCCGGCGTGTGACCCCGCTTCAAGGCGATGGCCGGTAAGTCGGTAAGCAGCGCGCCGCCTTCAAAGCCTGTTACGGCTTGGTTTGCGCCGCCGCCTTGTTGGCCCCGCGCAGCAGCGTGAGCGCCAGCAAAGCCGACGCCACCATCAAAAATAAACTCACCGCGTTGAGCACCGGCGTAGCGCCTTCGCGCATCCGGCCATACATCATCACGGTGAGCGGCGCGTCCGAGCCGACCAGCATCAACGTGGTGTTGAAGTTCTCAAACGACATCAAAAACGAAATCGCCGCCGTGCCAATCAAGGCGGGTTGCAAATAAGGCAAGGTGATGGTGGTGAACACCGCCAAGCGCGACGCGCCCAAGTTGTAGGCGGCGTCTTCCAGCGTGAGATCAAAGCGTTTGAGTCGGGCCGTGATCGTCAGCGTGGCAATCGACACAATGTAGGAGAACTGGCCCAGCACCACCAGCGGTAAACCGGGGCGCAAAAACTCCAGTTCCAGCCCGAACAAGTCATAGGTGAGGTTGGCAATGCGGCTGGCAAAAGCCAGAATCGAGATACCCAGAATCACGCCCGGAATGACCAGCGGCGCGAGCATCAGCAACGATAAGGCCGACTTGCCGCGAAACTGCATCCGCTCAATCAGGAAGGCGTTGGCGGTGCCGACCAGCACAGACAGCACGGTGACCCAGCAGGCCACCACGACGCTGGTCCACACACTGCCCAACAGCGCGGTGTCGGCCAACAAGCCTTGGCGGCCTTCGGTATGACCTGCCGCTGTGCCGCCCAGAAACCAGTCGAGCGTGAAGCCTTGCCAAGGCGGCGCAGGGTAGGGCGCATCGTTGAAGGCAAACACGGCCACCACGGCCAGCGGCAAGAATAAAAAGGCAAAGAACAGCAGCCCGTAAATCACGGTGCTGGCGCGCAACCAAGCGGGGCGGGGCAGTGAAGGAATCATGCTTTTCTCATCACTTCGCCAAATTTTTGGCCGCTGAGTTTGAGGCCAAGCCAGACGATAGCGGTGGACAGGCCCAACAGCAAGAAGCCAAAGGCTGCGCCTTGTTCCCAGTTAAAGCGGGTGATGAATTGGGTGTAAATTTGTTCGGTAAACCACTGCGAGTTTTTGCCGCCCAGCAGCGTCGGCGTCAAGTAATTGCCCAGCGTGAGCATGAACACCACAATGCAGCCCGCTACGATGCCGGGTGCGGCGTGCGGAATGATGATCTGGCGCAAGATCGACCAGCCGTTGCCGCCGAGGTCGTAAGCGGCTTCAATCAGCGAGTCGTCCAGACTTTCCAGCGCGCTGATCAGCGGCACGACCATGAACAACATCGAGGTGTAAACCAGCCCGACCAAAATGGTGGCGTCGTGGTAGAGCAAATCCACTGGCGCGGGCGTCAGGCCCAACGACACCAGCAGCCCCGGCAATACGCCGGACTCGCGCAGCAAAATCATCCAGCCCAAGGTGCGTACGGTTTCGCTCACCCAGAACGGAATCAGGCACAAGATAAACAACAGGGATTGGTTGCGACCGCGTGCAATTTTGGCAATCATCCAGGCGATAGGGAAGGCCATCAAGAGGGTTAGCGCGGTGGCCAAAATCGACATCACCGCCGTGCGCACAAAGGTGTGCCAATACAGCGGCTCTTCAATGAAGGTGCGGTATTGCGCCAGACTGACCTCGTACACCCGAGGCGCGACGCGCTCGCGTAGCGACAAAATAGCCAGCTCAATGTGTGGCAACACAATCAAGCCCACCAGCCACAAAAAAGCCGGTGCCAGCAGCAGCCAAAGCATCAGTTGCGCGCCCGTTCGGGGGCTGGCGGAGGCGTCAGCTTGCAAAACACACCGCCCGTTGCGGGTCAAAGCTGAAGCTCACCCGCTCATTCACCGCCAGGTCGGCGAGTTGGCCGGTTTGCGGCAACGCGATACGGAACTCGGTGTGCGAATGTTCCTCGCGCACCAGCACGGCGGAGTTGGCGCCGTCAAACAACAGATTCTCAATTTGGGCGCGGTAGTGGGGGAAAGTCGTCTCTGAAAAATCGCTAGCGTGACGCACCAGGCGGATCACCTCGGGCCGCACAAAGGCCTCGACCGCATCGCCTGCACGCACCGTGCCCATAGCCTGCGCCGACATGATCAAACCGCTCTCGCTGGTCAGTGTCACCCAGTCGCCGTTGACGTGGGTGGCGCGGCCTTTCACCGGGTTATTGGCCCCGACAAAGCCCGCCACAAACGGGGTCTGCGGCGCGTAATAAAGTTGTTGTGGCGTGCCCACTTGTTCAAAGCGACCGTGGTTCATGACCGCCACATGGTCAGACAACACCAGCGCTTCGGACTGGTCATGCGTGATGTAAACAAAGGTGGTGCCAAAGGCGGCTTGCAACTGTTTGAGTTCGATCTTCATGTGCTCGCGCAGCTTCAGATCGAGCGCGCCCAGCGGCTCGTCCAGCAACAAAAGCGTGGGTTCCAGCACCAGACTGCGGGCAATGGCGACGCGCTGTTTTTGCCCGCCCGAGAGTTGATCAACGCGTTTGTCCTGCGCGCCGGGAAGGCTCACGCGCTCCAGCATGTCGCCCACGCGCCGCTTGATTTCATCCCGCGCCACGCCTCGGCGCGCCAGACCGTAACCCACGTTCTCGCCCACCGACATCATCGGGAAAAGCGCAAGGTGCTGAAACACCATATTGACCGGGCGTTTGTTGGGCGGCACGCCGTTCATGGATTGGCCACCGATGTGAATGTCGCCAGAATCCGGGCTTAAAAAGCCTGCAATCATGCGCAGCAACGTGGTTTTGCCGCAACCCGACGGGCCAAGGATGGAGAAGAAGCTGCCGCGTGCGACACTGAACGACAAATCGTCCACCGCCGTGAAATCGCCGTAGCGTTTACCCACGCGCACGGCCTCCAGATCAGGTGGCAGGGAACCCAAAATAGGGGCCGATGGGGCGAGGGTCGAACTCAATAGATAGGCTTTTAGGGGGCGGCTTTGATGCGGTCCAGCACGCGGCCTTCAATCTCTTCAATGCCAGCTGGCACCGCCGGATACCACTTGATATTGGCCAAGGCAGCTTCAGAAAAGCTCGACGCAAACTGGCTCTTGAGCTTGGCGTCCATCAACTGATCAGCCCCTTTGGAGGCGGTGAAGTTGCCTGCGGATGAAGCCACTTTGGCGGCAATATCAGGGCGCATGTTGAAGTTGATCCAGGCGTAGGCGGCGGCGTCGTTCTTGCCTTTGGCCGGAATGGCGAAGGTGTCAATCCAGCCCATCGCGCCCGACTTGGGGGCGATAAATTGAATCTCGGCTTTTTCGCTATTGAGCTTCCAGCCGCCCGTGTCCCACATCATCGCGCCCACGATTTCGCCAGTACGCATCCCGTTGAGCAACTGGTCTTTGTTGTCCCAATAGAACTTGATGTTGCTTTTGCAGGCAATCATGGTTTTGCCCACCTCGTCCATCAAGGCGCTGTAGGCCTTGGGGTTGTTGTAGAGCGCAAACGGGTCTTTGCCGGAGGCAAAAGCAAAAGCCAACAACGTGGGGCGCTTCAGGCGAACCGCTGTTTTGCCCTTCACGTCAGCCCGGCACAAGTCGGGGTAATCCGCCATTTGGGTGAGGCTGGTGTTGACCACCAAACCGTCGGTGCCCCAGATGTGTGGCAGGCCATAAACCTTGCCGGAAAGCGTGGTGTTTTTCTGGGTGGCGGCCAGCATGGAGGGAATGAATAACTCGGTTTTGAGCTTGCTCAGATCCATGGGTTTGTAAATGCGGAACTCTTGCTGCGGACCGGTAATACGGTCTTGCGAAGGTTGCGCCAGATCAAAACCAGCGCCTGCCGTGGCGCGCAGTTTGGAGATCATTTCTTCGTTGTTGGACAAGGTGAGTTCAACCTTGTAGCCCGTTTCTTTTTCAAACTGGGCGATCACGCTGGCGGGCGCATAGTCGGCCCACGTGAGCAGGCGCAAGGTTTTTTCTTGCGCCAGTGCCGAGCCAGTAACGCCGAGCGCGAGAACGCTGGCAGCAATCAGAGTACGTTGAAATTTCATGCGTTTTTCCTTTAATGACAACCCAAACTCGGCAAATGCTACTGCAAGTTGATGACATTTTTATTGCATTTCAATGACGGAGATATGGTATTTTCCCTTGATGATTAATTGGATTGACACCCATTGCCACTTGGACGCCGCCGAGTTTTTGTCCGATACGCAGGCGGTGCGCGCGCGTGCGACGGCGCAACAAGTGGCGCATTGCGTCATACCCGCCGTGGCCGTGGCCAACTTTGACGCGGTGCGCCAAATCGCCCATGCGCAAGGTGACAGTTACGCGCTGGGCATTCACCCGCTGTGCGTGGCGCAGGCCCAAGACGCCGATTTGGCCACGCTGGATGCGCACTTGCTGCGCTATCGCGACGATCCCCGGCTGGTGGCAGTCGGTGAAATTGGCCTCGATTTTTTTGTGCCCGCGCTGTGCGTTAGCCCGTTACGGGAACGGCAGGCATATTTTTACAAAGCGCAACTCAAGCTGGCGCGAAAACATGATTTGCCGGTGATCTTGCATGTGCGTCGCTCGGCTGATCAGTTGCTCAAAGGACTGCGAGAGGTGGGCTGCAAACAGGTGGGCAACGTCCCCCAGTGGCACGGCATTGCCCACGCCTTCAACGGCAGCGAACAGCAGGCTCACGCCTTTATCGCGCTGGGTTTCAAACTCGGCTTTGGCGGCGCGCTAACCTATACGCGGGCATTGCAACTGCGCCGCCTGGCCGCCACGTTGCCGCTGGACGTGATCGTGATGGAAACCGATGCGCCCGACATGCCGCCGCACTGGCTCTACAAAACCGCCGAACAACGCGCCGCCGGTGAACTGCAAGGGCGCAACGAACCCGCTGAATTGCCGCGCATAGGTGCCGAGTTGGCCGCGCTGCGTGGCATCACGCCGCAGGCATTGGCGGCTGCGACGACGCGCAACGCCTTTGCTGCTTTGCCGGGTCTTCAGCGGTAAGTTCTGACGATGGTTTTCGTTGCAAACAGCAGCGGTTTATCGGAAAACGATTGTTTGAACATCTTCTTGGACGGGTGAGAAAGTGGTTTCACTGGGTGTTTGATCCCGCTGCGGGAAAGGACGCCTACAAGTTCAGATATTCAAATTTGAACTTGTATATATGACAACATATCAGCAGGTCGGCATCGCCTCAGAATTTGAATCTAAAGGATTTTCAGTCAGCCAGTCCTCTGAGGCTGACTCAGATTCGCCAGAAAGTTCTTTATCCCATTGTGCATAGGTTTTATTATTTATTTTCCAGGATGCTGGCCCGGCAACACCATAGCCGGCAATGACACACGCGGCCGCAGAGGATGAGGGGAACGGGTAATCTTCGGTAAACAGCAATCCGTTGGCAGTTTCTTTCAATTTGCCGTCGCTCTTGAGTTGGTCACGTAGTTTGACGGCATTCTTTGGCGCTGCTGGCACACACTTCAGCCGGGCAATGGAACCTGCACGCACAAGCCAGTTACCGGTACTTCCCGCCATGAAAATAGCTTTAGCTGAAAAACCGCTTCCATTGAACGTAAATTCAGGGTAGCTGGTCTGTGTCGCTTCTGGCCGTGACAAGTTGTCTGCCGAAACTGGCAATTTATCAACTTTGAAGAGGTCGAACCCAAGCGCACCAGTGAGAATTTTTATCTCATCAATGAACCGGCACATGGAAGGAATTTCTTCTTTGGGGAGTTTCCCATCCGACGGTGGATTCTTCCCGTTGGCCAGAACCAAGCCAGATTTACCTTGCAAATCTTTGATCAACGCAGCTTCCACATATCGAATATGCGATTTTGTCAAATTGTCATCTTTACTGACAAAAACCAAGGTATCTGTCCAAAAAGGAAAAGCACTCTTACTTTTATGAAAGGTCAATCTTCTTCCGACATCATCGCCCTCGCCAACGTATATTTTTTTGTATCCATCAGGGTCGTTGCCAATAATCAAATAGACACCAGATTTTTTAATCCAGTCTTCATAGACTGTCTTGACGCCAAAATTAAGTTGTTCGCCTTTGAAGGCTATGGCATAGGTTGTAGAAATATCAATCTGAGCACTGCGAATACCTTCGGGCACTCCGTCAGCCAAGAAAATCTTAACCAACCGCGCTCGAGCGACGTCAGATTGATTGGTACTAATACTGTTCATGGTCAGACTTTCGAATTGAAAATTTTTCGGGTTGAGATTCTGGTGTAGCTAACAATCTGCTGAAAGAATTCTTGGTGCGTTCCGTGCTTATCCAGTTGCTACCCAAACGCTCGGTTCGACCACTACGGGTAGCGGCGATGAGCGGCTTTCGCCACCTCCGATAGTGCCCTTGGGCGTTAACTGGATAAGCGCGGTTCGTTCTATTTCCCAGGCGTGAGGATTTTTTGCCACGCAAAGTCTTTCAGTGTCATGGCAGGAAACTGAACGTCGTTGATTCCCAGTATCACAGCGCAAACAAAGCCGAATAGCCGATTGAGTTGTGGTAAGGCGTGTTCTTGCCACTGGGCGTTGGTGTCTTTCTGGAAGGCGTTTAACAGGTCATTGATTTTGAGCGACACCGTAGCCAAACCTTCAGTCACGATGCCATACAGATTTTCATCCGCATAGTAATCCGGGTCTAGCACAAACGCTTTGACGATGGTCTGCCCCAGACATTTTGCGGTATGCCAGCCCGGTATGATGGTGTAGCCACCTTCCCCGCTGGTCAATGCGCTGGTAACTCGCAAGTTTTCCTGAAAGATTTGATCAGACGTAGCCAGGCTTTTTTGCTGCTCAACTGATAGCGTAAAAAACGGTTGCAGTAGGTCTGAAACTACCTTGGGTGTGCCCAGATAGTTGGGTTGTGATGCTTGTTGTAATGTCAGCACCATACTGTCGATGGTCGGTTCATCCATTTCACTCGATAGGTGAGTTTCAATGATCTCCAGCAAAAGTTTCACATCATGCGCATCGTTGGTTTCCTGATACTGCTGTGGATGACGATTCACCCACACTGTCGCCGCAGCCCAACCTGCCGCAACCGGTACAAAGTCCATTCGATAAATGCAGATGCCGGTCCAACTACGGTGTAAAAATAGCCGACCATCCTCAAAGTAAATAAACCACTTTTCTTCCATGCACGCCGAAATGAAGCCGCGAGCGATGCGCGCCATTTCCACCGGTGAATAGACCTTGTCAATCAACAGGCGTTTTCGTGCGGCGGGCAGGGGCAGCCGTTTCCAGTCTTCACGCAGTGCCACAGGTCGCTTCAGTGGTGGTGTATTGGGCAAACAAGCTAACGCAGCATCCAGCACTGCCAAGTCACGCTGGCGGCCCAGTTTGTTGCTGGTCTGTGCAATCAGCACACGCACCTCACTGGGCCACGCCCAACGTAGGCCAGCGGTTTCATCGCAACTGAAGTTCAGTTTGACAGCACGCTCATCAACGATCATCAAAAAATATCGGTTGGTCGTGGTGCCACCAGCGAACTCACCCGCTATCGGAGTCAGGATGCGGGCATTCACACCAACTTCCTCGGTCACTTCACGCAAGGCCGTCTGGCGCGGTGCTTCACCTGGATCGGGATGTCCTTTGGGAAAAGTCCAGACATAACCGTCGTAATGATTTTTGGTACGCGTTCACCCCACCCCAATCGGAATGAGGGAAGGTGTTGGGTTTAAGCCGAAGTGAGCCTTCATGGCCTGGGTCATAAAGGCCAAGACGCTACGACCTTGAAGTTTGCAACTCCCCACCACGGTCATG
>CAIJRK010000034.1 GCA_903823025.1 uncultured beta proteobacterium | reverse complement strand
GTCATGACCGTGGTGGGGAGTTGCAAACTTCAAGGTCGTAGCGTCTTGGCCTTTATGACCCAGGCCATGAAGGCTCACTTCGGCTTAAACCCAACACCTTCCCTCATTCCGATTGGGGTGGGGTGAACGCGTACAAAAATTATGAATAATCAAATAAAAAAGGACCCGAAGGTCCTTTAATTCTTAATTAGTTCGAGAACTAACTAAATTTTAGTAGCTGCTACGGCCACCGCCGTAACCGCCACCACCACCGCCACCGCTGCGGCCACCGGCACCACCAGCGCCGCCGCCGTAACCGCCACCGCCACCGCTACGACCTGCGCCGCCGCCGTAGCCACCAGCACCACCACCGAAGCCACCACCGCCAGTGCGGGGAGGACGTGCTTCCATTGGGCGAGCTTCGTTAACAACGAGACCACGACCGCCGTATTGTTGGCCATTCATGCCATTGATTGCAGCTTGCGCTTCAGCATCGCTACCCATTTCCACAAAGCCGAAGCCTTTGGAGCGGCCAGTATCACGTTCCATCATGACTTTGGCGCTGGTGACGGTACCGTGTGCAGCAAATGCTTGTTGCAGGTCTTCGTCACGGAAAGTGTAAGGCAGGTTGCCTACGTAAAGTTTGTTGCCCATAAAAGGACTCCTCAAAATAACTCAAAACGCGATGGAGTCCAAAACCGCTATTAACCCACAATCAACAAAACAATGAAGACTTAAAGCAGACGCGAAACTGACTAAACACCGCAAACTTGTACAACCGATTTTCGACAATACGAATCTATTATGCTGTAAATTTGAAGCTTCGACAATATTTTTGAAGTAATCCGCTGTTTTTAATTATTCGCATCCAATCTTGTTCTTCTTTGAAGGCACTCTTTGGTTTGCTGACTTGGATGTCACTGCTACTGCAGGCGTTTGGCGCATTAATGCATTCGCGATGGGATGGGATGGGATGGTTTTAAAATTTTTTATCAAAAACGTCGATTGGCGACCAAAGTTTCAGCAGGTATCCTGCCTTGCAGGGACGTTGCGCTTGATGCCAGGTTAAACAACGCCACCGTACCGACCAAGTCTTGCGCCTGCACCTTCAGACTGCTGGCTGCAGCAGCCATTTCTTCAACCAAGGCAGCGTTTTGCTGCGTTGTCTGATCCATTTTTGAAACCGCCTCGCCCACTTGCGAGACACCCTGACTTTGCTCATGGCTGGCGGTGCTAATTTCGCCCATAAGGTCGGTAACACGCTTAATGGCATGCACGACTTCAGTCATCGTTTCACCCGCTCTATCGACCAAAAGACTACCTTGATCAACTCGCTCGACGCTGACATTGATCAGGCGTTTGATCTCCTTGGCGGCTTCGGCAGACCGGCCAGCTAAACTGCGCACTTCGCTAGCCACCACTGCAAAACCTCGTCCCTGCTCGCCCGCCCGTGCCGCCTCTACTGCGGCATTGAGCGCCAGGATATTGGTCTGAAAAGCAATGCTGTCAATAACGCCAATAATGTCAAAAATTCTTTTTGAACTATCGTTGATGTGATTCATAGTTGCCACTACTTGGGTGACTGCCGTACCACCCTGAATGGCGGTTTTACTAGCATCAAGAGCAAGCTGGTTGGCTTGATGGGCATTGTCGGCATTATGTTTAACGGTGGCACTTAGCTCATCCATAGAGGCCGCTGTTTCTTGCAAGGCGCTGGCCTGCTGCTCGGTGCGGATGGAGAGATCATGGTTGCCGACAGCGATTTGCGCACTCGCCGTTGCCACTCCCTCTGAGCCTACGCGCACATCAGTCACAACTTTTGCCAGATTGCGCTGCATCTCCGCAAGGGCTTGAAGCAGTTGCGCCACCTCATCTCGACCCTGCGAATGAATAGTTTGATTCAAATCGCCTTGGGCAATTGCGTTGGAAACCGCAACTGCGTGACTCAGCGAGCGGTGAATACCACGAATCAGTGCGGTACCAAATAACACCGCAATCAATAGACCAAAAAAGATAGAGCTGATCGCCAACAACCGAATATTTGCATAGTGACCAACTGCTGTTTCATATTCCTCTCTGGCAACTTCAAGTTGAAGTCTCATCAACGCCTCAAGGCCGTCGCTCACAGGAAGATAAAGCGGACGAATTTTTTCAAAAGCAATAAGTTTGGCACCTTCCAGGTCTTCAGCACGCAAAGCCGCTACAGCTGGACGCAAACCTTCATCTATCAACTTTGTACGATCCAATGCTAATTTTTGAGCGAGCGTCGTTTCTTCAGGCGTCAGCAAGGTAGCCATATAAGCTGTCCAGATAGAGGTAATCGATGTGATGTTGCTTTCTACCTCAGTCGTACTGCGGGTAATTTCTTCAAGGGTTGGATTGAGCAAACTACCCGCAATAGCCAAGCGGTTGCGTAAGATCATCCGGTTGATATCAGCAATCTGGCCCATTGGCATCGTGCGGTTTTCATAAACTGATTTCAACGCGTTGTTTGACTTACTGATGCCTAATAAACCAACCAGACCGATACTGATCAACAACAAAGACAAAAGACTGATCAGCATGACCAAGCGCGTGGATATTTTTAAGTTTTTCAAGAGAGGCTCCCCGAGACAATACAACACAAAAATTTTTGCGAGGCAAAGTCAGGGCCTCACGGCTTGATACCGGGGTCAGGGGTTATCAAATTGATGACTAAATTCTACCGACACCCAAGTCAGCAATCGGATCAAAAAAATTATTGACCTGCTGTGACACACACGTCAATAAAGAACCACTTTTTTCTAAATTTTCGTCTTCATCCGGTAAGCCGACATCGGCTGCGTAGCAGCCACTAATAATTGAGTTTTTCACTCGCCGAAATGATCTCTACAGCCAAGTCTGCCAACTTGCACCTGCGGCTGCGTGCGGCTTTTCTGAGCGAATCAAAAGCATCGCCACGTTTGAGTTTGTGTTGCATCATCGTGATCCCAATAGCAATACTGATGTCGCGCTCTGCGTCCAAAGCTGTTTGTAATTGCTGTCGGGTTGTACGCAAGGACTGGAGCTCGTTGGCACGACCCAGGGCGGCTTCTATGGCCGGAATCAGTTGAGGCACATCCAGGGGTTTGACGGCATAACCCAAAGCGCCACAGCGGGTCGCCTGCTCGACTGTTTGAGGGTCACTGTAGGCACTCAACATCATGAACGGAATGTGATCAAGGGCCAGTAGTCGCTGCGCTAATTGCAGGCCATCCTGACCCGGCATACGCACATCAAGAATTGCCAGATCAGGCCGATCACCACTAGCCAGCCAAACCTGCGCTTCTTCGGCAGATTCAGCAGTAATGACTTGGTAGCCCGCCGCAGTGAGACCACTGGCTAACAGGGAAAGCACTAACCGGTCATCATCGACAAGAAGTAGTTTTTTATCTTGATCAGGCCTATTATCTAGGAGCATTGTGCATCTTCTAAAGTGAAGTTAATAACAGGAGACTCTAACGCCAAGACGGCAATCACCTGCTCACCTTGTTGCGTTTTTACCAGATTGGCACCCAAGCGAGGCATAAGTGCCGAGATCAAATTTAATCCACTGCAACATTTGATGGGTTGGCTATGCATCTCAAGTTTTCCCACATTTTTTATCTTGATCAGTACCCTATCGATTTGCTTGAAACTCTCTAAATCTATATCTATCTGTCCGTTTTCTTTGCCGCCATGTTTAACAGCATTCAAAATTAATTCATTCAGAATCAAGGCAATAGGAACGGCTTCTTGAAGCGCAATAATGCAGGGCATCCAGTTCGGTGCACGTGTCAGAATTATTGGGGTTTGCCATAGCTTTTCAAGTTCAGCGGCAATAGCCTCGGTCAGCTCACACAAGCGCACCGAAGACGTAACAGCCCGACCTTGCAATCCATAAATCACAGAAATACCTTGCACTTGACTAATCGCCTCGTTGAGCGCCTCCGCCGTCTCCGGGTTCTTGTTGGCAAACTGACGCAAAAGACCAATGACGCCTTGCAAATTATTCTTGATGCGGTGATGCACTTCATGCACCAACGTGTGCCGGTGCTCAGCCTCGTTGGAGAGACGCTGCTGTTCTTGTTGTCGTCGATAGGTGGCATCGGTAATATTGGCCACATAGTGCGTGACCTGATTCGACATATTTCTAACGCCCGTAATGGTGACCCATGCCATGTAATCAGAACCATTTTTTCGCTGGTGCCACATTTCACCCTGCCAGTTACCCCTGCTTTGGGTATCTCGCCAGATGGCCTCATAAAAAGAGACTGGATGCTGATGCGATCTTAGAAACGCCGTCGTTCTACCCTGAACTTCAGACGGGAGGTAGCCCGTCATCTGAGCAAATGCGAGATTGACGCGCAGTACCTTTAGATCAGCATTCATCACGACAATACCCTCTTGACACTCAAAGGCTACGGCGGCAATCCGAAGCGCCTCCTCAGCCTCACTAAGTACGCTCACATCGGTCATGCTGATGCGTAAAACAGGCACCTCAAAAACAGAACACACGCAAACCAGATTAGCTTGAAAACAACGGCCATCAGCACGCTGCATAGTCAATTGACAGCTTTGCTGCTCTTTTTGCTCCAGCGCACTTCGGAAAAATTTATACCAATAGTCGCTATTCCCGGCGGCGACATAGCGGGAAAAATTGGCTTGAACCAACTTGTTGCGCGATTCACCCAATAGCGAAGCACAGGTCAGATTGATTTCAGAAATTCTTCCAGTCGGTGTGAGCGTGAGGTAACCCATGGGTGCGAAATCATAAATATCTATGTAGCGATCACGCGAGGCGACGAGTTCAAGCTGCACCCGACGCAACTCCTCATTTTGCATTTCAAGCTCAATTTGATGCACCTGAAGTTCATGTAACAACACATCGGCGGGGCTAAGGGGAGACGCCAGATTTTTTGCAAGTTGCGCCTCAACGGCGATCCGTAAAAAATTTTTATCAACGTTTGGATTACGCATACATGTGAAAAATCAGGACTGAAACGGGTGAAAGTTCAAACTTCAAAAACCCGATGGCTACTCGAAAAGTACATGATGCGCTCTCTCAATATAGGTAGATTAACCTAATTAGAAGTCGAAATACACGCAGAGTACCCGAGCGTGGCGATACCCTTTTCGTCACACCTTAGTCACTCATTTAGCATAAGATAGGCAGGTTTTTCACTTATTCCTATACCATTTATTTAGTTCTTTTTCTTTGCGAAAAAGCACAATTAAAAAACTTAATTACAGACGACCTTATGCTTTATCAACTTCACGAAAATCAACGCGCTTTTAAAGGCCCCTTTGCTGATTTTGCACACTCTGCAGCCAAAGCTTACAGCCACCCGCTGTCCATCATGGGCCAAAATCCATTTACCAAAAATCTATCCGCTAGCTACGACTTGATGCACCGTTTAGGCAAAGAGTACAAAAAACCAGAATTTAATCTAAATACTGTTGATATTGACGGCGTCAGTGTTGTGATTCATCAGAACATTGCGCTCGATAAGCCGTTTTGTGACTTGATCAGTTTCGATCGTTTTAGTGATGACGTCGCCACCCTGCAAAAAATTCAGGGTCAACCCGTGGTGCTGATCGTGGCACCTTTGTCGGGTCACTACGCTACGCTGTTGCGCGACACCGCCAAGACCATGCTGCAAGACCACAAGGTCTTCATCACCGATTGGAAAAGTGCCAGTCTGGTTCCCTTGTCTGAGGGTGAATTCCACTTGGATGACTACGTCAACTATGTGCAGGAATTCATTCGCCACCTGCAAAGCACACATGGCAATTGCCATGTGCTGAGCGTGTGCCAACCCACCGTACCCGTGCTGGCCGCCATCTCCTTGATGGCTACACGCGGTGAAACCACGCCATTGAGCATGACCATGATGGGCGGCCCGATGGACGCGCGCATCTCGCCGACTTCGGTGAACGAATTTGCCGAAAGCAAAAGCTATGACTGGTTTGAAAAAAACGTAATCTTCAAAGTACCAAGCAACTACGCCGGCGCGGGCCGTCGTGTTTACCCCGGCTTTTTGCAGCACACCGGCTTTGTCGCCATGAATCCCAGCAACCACGCCCAGCACCATGTGGATTACTTTCAGGATCTGGTCAAAGGCGATGACGCTGGCGCCCAAGCGCACCGCAAGTTTTATGACGAATACAACGCCGTGCTGGACATGGATGCCGACTTTTATCTGGACACCATCAAGGTGGTATTTCAAGACTGCAATCTGGCCAAAGGCACATGGGATGTCAAAGGTGTTGAGGGAAAAATTGAGCGTGTGCGCCCGCAAGACATTACCAAGACCCCTGTTTTCTCGGTTGAAGGAGAACTTGACGACATCACCGGCATCGGCCAAACCCAAGTTGTTCACACCTTGTGTAGCGGGATGCCCAAAGCACAGCATGAACATCTTGAAATCAAAGGCGTTGGGCACTACGGCATTTTTAGCGGTCACCACTGGCGCGAAATGACTTACCCCGCGCTGAAGTCATTCATACAACGTCACAACGGCTAAAACCACGGGCTTCCCTGTGAAGGGAAGCCACCATAGCGGGCACTGAGCTTATCGGTGCAGTTCAAAAACGGCTCATCCGTCATCACTGTCAAAGATGAATTGAAATGCACATTTTTGTGCGTCTTCACATACGCTTAATCGGGTTAATAATTTTTCAAATTATCGACAAAAACTCAACGCGCCAACTCCTGCAGCCATTCATCAATCTCTCGCATGGCCGCATCGGTAGCCGCAGCCATGGCGCGTACACCTCCGGGGGCATCCGCGCTAGGGGCGGGTTGTTGCACAACGACGTGACGCTGAGTTATGCGCTTTTCACCAGTGGCGCTGGTTTGGATGGCGGTGGCACGCAAACGCAGCAGGCCCACACTTTTATCAGGCGACTCGAATAATTGGCTGAACTCTTCAAGTTCAAGGCGCAGTGTCAGCGGTGGCGCGGGCGCAAGACGGCGACTGCCATCAAAAACGCTGTGATCACCGGGGTCAAGCAGAGTGCGGTGCTGGCCCAAGTGCTCACGCAAGCGCTGGCGTATCAGTTGCGACGGCATCATGCTCCAGCGGGCTTGCTTGTAAGGCCTGAGTTGCTGCTCATCGACGTAGGCCAGACGATATTGAACAGCGGTGTTGTCCAGCGCCGGACTGGCTACGACCTCGTCAAGAACCAGCGGCGTCAATGTTGTTAATCCTGGGACCAAAGAAGCAACCCGGGAGCCAGGGCCAAAGTCATAGACAACAGGGCGAACGGTTTGCTTGGGCAGGGCACAGGCGGTTAGCGTCAACAGCAGACCCAGAACAAGTCCTTTAGAAACCGCGCCATACGCATAGCCGGTCATCAGATTCAAAGCATTTTTCATAATTTACGGTTTAACGGTGTCAGCAGAAAAGCCGGGTTCGCCGGGGCCGGGCAGGGCAGGGCCACTGCCATAAATCAGCGACTGCGGGTTGTCGGTGATGATGCTCGCGGCACGACCCACTTGACGGGTAGCGCGGGCGGCATCGTCCACGGCGCGATTAAGTCGCGGCAGGGTGGCCGCATTCAGGGTTTGGCCGGTGATGGCCAGCGTGTCAACGCCTTGTGACAGTTTATCCAACGTGCCACCTGGCTCATTCATGCGCTCGGTAACGACCTTGAAAGCGCGGGCTGAAGCGCGGGCTTCATCAGCACTCACGCTGACCCGCGCTGAGGTATCTTGCAACGCCTTGAGGGTGATGTTGGCCTCTAGCACCAGCAGTGGCAACGCTTGGTCAGCCTGGCTGGACAGCTTCGCGATGCTCGCGCCCGCTTGACCCAAACTGTCAAGCGTGCCGATCAGCACTTTTTGATTTTCAGGAGAAAGCAACTGGTTCATGCGACGACTGGTTTCTTCCAGTTGCAACAAAATACTTTCACCTTGGTCGGACAGTTTGGAGAGCAGACTGGGTTGTATGGGAATGCGCGTGGGCGCGGTCGGGTTGTCTGGCAAGATCGCTTTGGATTTACCCGTGTCGTCGAGTTGCACAAAGGCGAGACCGGTCACCCCCTGAAAACCCAGCGTGGCAAAAGTAGAAGCCGTGATGGGGGTTAACTCGTTTACCGCGATACGAACCAGCACCTGACTGGGGTTTAAGGGGTCAAATCCGATGGTGGTGACTTTGCCCACATTAACGCCTTTAAAACGTACCGCCGCCTGGGGCTGCAAACCGGTCACTGCGGCTTGACTGGAGAGTTCGTAAATCCGGAATTCGCGGTTGTCGCGGGTCAGCCAGACAGCCATACCGACCAGCAGCGCCAAGAGCACCACCACAAAGGTGCCGGCGGCGAGGGCGTGAGATTTGTTTTCCATAGAGTTCTCTGGTTACGCTTGCAAAGCGGAAGGGTGCAACAAAACGCTGGCCCGTTGGCCGCGTGCACCTTGAAAGAAGTCGTGAATAAAAGGATGCGGATGCGCCATCACTTCTTGAGGCGAGCCGCGCACGATGATGTGCTTGTCAGCCACCACAGCAATGTGGGTGCTGAGTTCAAACAGCGTGTCCAGGTCGTGCGTGACCATGATCACCGTCAGGCCCAGTTCACGATGCAAAGAACGCAGCAGCGCACAAAAGTCGTCAGCACTGTCCGGGTCAAGCCCGGCGGTGGGTTCGTCAAGCAGCAGCAGCGGCGGGTCCATGATCAGCGCCCTTGCCAAGGCCACACGCTTGACCATGCCGCCCGATAAATCAGAAGGCATTTTGTGCGCTTGCGATGGGTCCAACCCGACCATTTGCAGCTTGACCATGGCGACATCGCGAATCAGCGTCGGGGGCAGGGTTCGCAATTCACGCAGGGCAAAGGCAATATTTTCCAGCACCGTAAACGCTGAAAACAAGGCTCCATGCTGGAACAACATGCCGACCCGACTGGCCGCACCCTCGCGCCCGAGCTGCGAGGCCGGTTGACCCAGCACGGTAACGCGACCGCGTGTCGGACTCTCCAGGCCCAGTATCTGGCGCAGCAGCACGGTTTTGCCACTGCCCGAGCCGCCGACGATAGACATAATTTCGCCCGATTCAATGGTGAGGTTCAGGTCTTGGTGAATCACCGCCTCGCGCCCGCCATTGTGAAATACCGACCAAAGCTGGTCGATTTGCACCACCGCAGGTAGGTTTGAACTCATATCCCGATGTCCTTGAAAACCACGGCAAACAACGCATCTACCAAAATTACCATGGTGATGGAAGTCACCACCGAGGCCGTCGTACCTTGCCCCAAGCTCTCGGTATTGGGTTTGACGCGCAGGCCGTAATGGCAGCCGATTAACGCAATCATCAATCCAAACACCACTGATTTACCCATGGCCAGCGAGAGGTTAGAAATTTCGACGGCACGCGGCAAAGTGGCAAAGAAGTAGGCGGGCGTGACGTCCATCGTCAAGTCTGCCGCCAAAATGCCGCCCATGAGCGCAGCCAGCGTGGTCCAGATCGACAACAGCGGCATGACCAGCGCCATGGCAATGGCACGCGGCATAACCAGCCGGTAGCCATTGGCAATGCCCATGACGCGCATGGCGTCCAGTTCTTCAGTGACGCGCATGACACCAATTTGCGCCGTGATGGCCGAACCGGAGCGTCCGGCTATCAAAATAGCGGCCAGCACCGGCCCGAGTTCACGAATCAGCGAAAGTCCCAGAATATTCACAATCAAGGCATTGGCGCCAAACTGACGCAGTTGCTGGGACATCAAATAAGCCAGCACCACGCCAATCAAAAATCCAACCAGCGCCGTAATCGGCAGCGCCGTGGCGCCAATGCGATAAAGGTGGCCCGACACATCACGCCACGGACCTTGCGCAGGCGCGCGCACCAGCTTGCCGAGGTCCAACAACAATTGCCCCACCAAACGAACAAAGTCACGCACATGGTCAATCACCAGCCAGACGAGCGCACCCAGCTTCAAAAACAACTGTCGCAAAGAGACGCGGGCCGTCACAGGCGGCAACACGGTGTAGTGCGCCACACGTTTGAGCATGGTGCGCTGGGCGTCTAAAACTAACACCTGCGCGGGCCATTGGTGGCCCCAGGCATTCCAGAGCAGTTGAGCGCCGGTGTGATCAAGCCGCTGCAAGGCGCGTAAATCCCAGCCCGCTGGGCTTGAATCAGACGCTGGGGCGACATTAATTTGAGCCTGAATTTGTGCCCACGCCGCCGGGACGGCCAACTGAGCCGCCGTCCAGCAGCCGGATAACAGCAGCGTCGAACCGTCAGGCGTGGTCGTGCAGGTGATTTGGGGGATGTTTTCCGCCATGGCGGGAGGTCATTTCAAAAAGGTAAGTAGAAGTAGCTTGGCCGCCAATCGTAACGCCAACGGCTAGCCCGCTGACGTTACTAAAGCGGGAATCCCCATACGGCAAAATAACCCGAAACAGGAAACAAACCATGAATCAACCCATTTTCTCATCCACCCCGGAACTCAACGTGGAGCAACGCGGCCCGGTGCTGTGGCTCACCATCACGCGCGAGGAACGGCGCAACGCCATGAGTCACGGCGTGCTGGCAGGCATGACGCAGGCTATTTTATTGGCGCAAAATCAGCGAAAAATTCGCGCTATTGTTATCACCGGCACGGGCACTAAAGCTTTTTGCGCAGGCGCTGATTTGCAGTCTGCCCAAGCGTTCACCACCGACTATTCCGAGCCGCATGGCCATTTGGCGCAACTGCTGCGCGCCGCCCGTGCCAGCACCATTCCCCTGATTGCCCGCGTCAACGGCGCTTGTATGGCCGGTGGCATGGGCTTGATGTCGATGTGCGATATGGCGGTCGCGGCGCGTCACGCGGTATTTGGTTTGCCCGAGGTCAAGGTCGGCGTCTTCCCGGCGCAGGTGTTGAGCGTATTGCAGCATTTGATTCCGCGACGCACGCTCAATGAAATGTGTCTGACCGGCGAACCCATTACCTCGGCACAAGCGCTGGAAGCAGGCTTGGTTAATTACGTCGATGACGATATGGACGACAAGCTGCAATGGCTGCTGGATCGTTTGCTGGACAAGTCGCCTGCCGCCATTCGGCGCGGCCTTTACACCTTGAAAAAAGTCGAGTCGATGGCCTTTGAAGAAGCCATGTCATTCACAGAAAGCCAGATTGCCCTGTTCACCCTGACCGAAGATGCCAAAGAAGGCCAACAAGCATTTCAGGAAAAGCGCAAACCCGTTTGGGTTGGGCATTAAGCAATAGCCATCGCTTTCTTGGCACACCACGGCACAGTTCTAATTTTTTAACAACGCCAAGTTATATCGCGATGCCGACGGTCACGATGGCTACCGCGTTGTCCAGGGCATAGCTGCCAATGGGCAAGTCTTCAATGAAGCGGGTGCCGGTAGCGGTGCCGTCGCTGTACCACAGAGATTGGCTGGTAGTGCTGCTAGTGGTCTTGCTCTGAATAAAAAACAGGGCATCTTCGGCAACCATTTTGAAGTTGCTGACAGCGCCCGCCAGTTTGACCGTGCCTGCCGTGTTGCCATTGCTGGCATACAGATCGCCGTTAACAAGCTGCAAGAAAACCTGATCAAGATCATTTTCCACATGGCTAACAATCTGACCATTTGAGGGGTATTGCGTGGTGTAGCCTGGGTTGACAGTAGCCGCCGCTGCTGCACTGATCAATTCAACTGCTGCAGGCGTTGCGCTGTCTGCCGCTACGCTGAAAACGCCATCCGCATTGGCATAGACAAGCGTGTTGTCGATGACTTTGGTGAGGGTGGGCAGACCGTTGGTGAGTTGCACCGTGCCAGCCTCTGTGCCGTCGGATAAAAAGAAACTCTGCGCGGTGGCGGATGTGTAGGCGCTGAACGCCAGTTTGCCGCCGACCATGAAGGCGGGGGAGCCGTAGTTGCTCGCCAAGGCTGACCCGGAGCCAGGCAGGATGTCTTTGACCAGCGCAAAGTCGCCACTGACCAGATCTGCCGCCCACAACTCGGCGCCGTGCGCGACATCCGAGACGCTGAAAAAGGCGGTGCTGGCATCCCAACCCAGCAAACTGGCGCTGCTGTTGATGTCGGCAAGTCGGTTGAACGTGCTGCCGTCAGTAGAGAAGATACCGGTAACTTGGGCAGATGTTGTTCCTGTCAAGGAGTTGTAATCACCGCCTGTCGTGGCGGTGAAATACAGCAAGCCATTGGCTTGCCCGACGATGGTGGGGCTGGTGATGTAGCTACCCGGATTGACATCAAGCACCGTTGTGCCAGTGCTGGTGCCATCGGTGAGCACCAGTTGATAGCCGTAGATAGGTGCATCGTTGACATAGGCAGTAAAAACGACTTTGTCACCGAAACTGGTGAATGAGGAGGGGCCACTGCCAGAATTTGAATAAGTGTACAAATCCGCCAGCATGAATGTACCCGTATCCGTGCCGTCACTGACCCAGGCTTCTGCGCCATGCACGCCATCATTGGCGCTGAAAACCAGCTTGCCATCTGGCAAAACAGCGCCAGTGAGTGGAGATGAGTAGTAAGCATTTGAGCCTAAGCTACCGCTACTACCGGGATAAATATCCTTGACCATGGTGGTCGCAGGGCTTGCATCAGTGGCGTGGTTAAAACGCACTATCTCCCACCCGTATGGCGTTGATGTGCCACCAAACCAGACGGTCTTACCGTTGTCATCCTGAATCACACCATCGTTTGACAGACTTGGTACAGCAAACTCTGTAGCGTGCAGTGTCGTGCCCGCGACAGAGCCATCACTGACCAAGACCTGACCCGTAACGTCAATACCCCATCCGATTGCGCTGCCACCAGCCAAAATCAACTGATTATTAACAACCGTTGCAAAATT
Source organism: uncultured beta proteobacterium (assembly GCA_903823025.1). Taxonomy (GTDB): domain Bacteria; phylum Pseudomonadota; class Gammaproteobacteria; order Burkholderiales; family Burkholderiaceae_C; genus Rhodoferax. The sequence continues at coordinate 2,813 of CAIJRK010000034.1, read as the reverse complement.
TCCGGGCAGGGCACGGCCACTGGCTGCACTCATTAATGTAGCGGTGCCCGCCGCCGTGCCATCGGTAACTCCTACAGTACCCACGCCAAAATTTACGCCATTAGAACCAGACGAATATCTGTTGATCTCGTAAAAATACGCTTTGGTTTGATCCGCATTGGTGTTGAACTGAACACCCATATCGGACGAGTAATTAGAGGCTGATCCTAAGCCATCCAATGTTGTCAACCCTGTTGCTGCAGCTGTGCCATCGCTCGTAAAAATGCCGCTGCTGCTTGGATAGCTGGCACCATCATTACTTGCATGCATCACCAAAGTCCAAGGCGTTTGCACCGTACTGCCCACGTCTGGTTCTGTTGGTTCTGTCGGCGTTGTCGGTGTGCCCGTGTCAGCACTAATGGCCGCAGCCGACAAACTCAGCGTTTGGCTACCCAGCACCACGGCTGGCATGGCACCTGAAATGTCGATGCTCAAGCCCCGCGTGCCATCGTCAAACTGCAAGGTTTGCGCCGTGGTGTTGGCCGCCATTTCAACCCGGCTGCCATCGTTGGCATTGACGAAAATCGCCGTAGAACCGTCGCGGTAAACCTGCCAGGTGCTGGCGTTGCCGCTCAGACGCACGGTATTGGCACCCAAGGCGCCCTGCAAGCTCAGCGAGGCGCCAGCTTCTACCGTGATGGTCTGACTACCTTCTGCGTCATACAGCTCAGTTGAAAACCCGGTGTTCACGGTGTAGTTAGGACTGCTCGGCAGTAAAACGCCAATGAAGTTGATAGACATGGTGAAGGCTCCCTGAAATTATTGGAATTGCACGTTGCCAACCGGCAGCGCATTAAAACTGGCAATGTCATAAACAATGACGCCCGAGGGCACCACGCTGACAAGAGTGATGCTGGAAATTGTGCCGCCCTGGTTGACTACAAAGCTGACGTTGCCGCCCTGGCTTGTCACCGCCACGTTGCTGGTGGTGGTGTTTGTCAGCTTAAGCAAGTCGTCAGCACCAAAGCCTGTGATGCGAACCACGCTGGCCAACGAAGCATCGTCACTGAAAGTAAACCGACCGGCGCTGGCATCGACTGTGGCAGGGCTGGTGAGCGTGCCACCCTTGCTATCAAGGGCCGAGGTTTGCGGCATCTGAAGACCGTTAAAACTGATGTCGCCCACTGGCAAGGCATTGAAAGATGCCACGTCATAAATGATCTGCCCCGCGCTATTAACGTTTTGCAGCACGATGTTTGAGACCACCCCGTTGACATTAACCGTGAGCGTGACGTTGCTGCCTTGACTGGAAACCGCCACCAGATTTTGAGCCGCTGCTGTGAACGCGATAGCGTCGTTGGCACCAAAACCGCTGATACGGGAAAAGCTGGCGACATTGACATCATCAGAATAAGTAACCCGGCTATTCGCTGCGCTGTAGGCCGTAGGTGCATCCGAGCTGCCCGGGGTTTGATCTAGCTGACTTGCGAAGACTGGTTCAGGTGTTGGTGTTGGTGTTGGTGTTGGTGTTGGTGTTGGTGTTGGTGTTGGCGTTGGTGTTGGCGTTGGTGTTGGCGTTGGCGTTGGCGTTGGTGTCGGCGTTGGTGTCGGCGTTGGTGTTGGTGTTGGTGTCGGCGTTGGCGTTGGTGTCGGCGTTGGCGTTGAAACAGGTTTTTCTGTTTTATCCATCTCAGCTTGGGTGTTGATCAACACCCGTGTGTTGGCCTTAATGTCGCCATTGATTTCAGTGACTGCTTTGAACGCCTCTAGGTCTTGATCGGCCTGGTTGCCTTGTATCGCTGCAGTGGCTGGAACGATGATCGCTGTTAAAAAATCAACTTGCTTGATGTCGATGCCCAAAGTAACTTTGACGAAGGGTAAAAAATCTTCTGTGATGCGTTTGTCAAGTGCCGCACTGTCAAGCAGTAGCGCATGAGCTGCCGGGTTGGTTAACAGGCCGACAGCCCCTGTGCCGGTTAAGGTCTCCAAGTAAGCAACCAGTGCGTTGGTCAGTGGTGTGACGTTGACTTGTTGGGTAGTGCCCGTGCCTGATGTGATGGACTTGAGGATGACTGCGGGTATTGTGGCGGTCGCAATTTGGCTCACAGTGATGACGCATGGGCCTTGACCGTTGGCAACGGTCACGGTGTAACCACCGATACCGTTAGTCATGGCACTGCCAGTCCCCGAGACACAGGTTATAGCAACGCTTGCATCCGCCAAGGCAGCACCTGTTGCGGCTGTGCCAGAGATGCTTAACAGCGTGACCTGTGGTGAGGTAGTTTCCGGAGTAGAGGAGCCACCGCCGCCACATGCAACAAGCAGCATCGAAGTTAGAAAAAGTCCAATAAATTTCATTTACATCCCTGTTTTATTTATATCCGCTTTAATTCGACGAACCGAATAGCCGCGTCGTAGTATCGGGCTTTTTCATACTGTGCATCCCTATTTGGGACGCTGTTGAACAAATCGAAAAAATGATTAAAGAGTACTATTTATTGACACTTTTAAGACTTTTCTGATACTTACATCTCAAGATGGATCATCATGTTCAGTGCAAACACACTGACACACTGCTTCAGTCTTTTATTGTGGCAAAGCGCGTGCATTCATGCCGCTGCCAATAATGCTTTTATAGCGCGGGAGGCCGCTTCTTAACTGGTAATCGGTCTTCTTTAATAGCTCTTCATATGCATCACGTTATACACAAGTCCCCCTGAGCCTGAAGCTGCCTTGAGAACCTGATTCCAGCGGCGAAATCAAGAATGCGCTGCATACCCAGCCAGATGGTCTTGACGCCGGGCTCACCATCACCTTTTCGAGCCAGAAAGCCT
>CAIJRK010000033.1 GCA_903823025.1 uncultured beta proteobacterium | reverse complement strand
GCTTTCTGGCTCGAAAAGGTGATGGTGAGCCCGGCGTCAAGACCATCTGGCTGGGTATGCAGCGCATTCTTGATTTCGCCGCTGGAATCAGGTTCTCAAGGCAGCTTCAGGCTCAGGGGGACTTGTGTATAACGTGATGGGTTAAATTCTCTAAACAAAAAAGCTAAGCTATTAATACTTGAAAAAGATATAAACAGTCTACGTCGGCTGCACGCCAAAGGACTTTTATCAGATGATACATTTTTCCGTAAATCCATAGAACTCCAAGAGAAAGCAACCAAACTACTCAATTAATTTTCGTGGTTTAGCAAGCTGCTGAAATACTCCAGAGCTTAGCTTTTTGAAAATCACTGACCTCATAAAACGGCCTTCAAACCATTATTTGAAAGTGTTTGAGGTGTCGGTAGCCCCTCCAGAGGGCGGGTTTCGAACCAGAAACCAGTATTTCAGCAGCCTGTTAAGGAATAGGATATTTACACACCATTAATTTTTTAAACAGAAGTCGGCCAATCGCAATAAACCACGCCTTCTTCACGCGGAATTCGCGTCGTGGTGCCCGCAATGGTCGTTGAGGACTCTTCGACCTGCGCCTTGTTGAGTCCAAGCCATCTCTGCTCGCCGCCCACGACGCCATACAAATGCTTAATGGGCAGCATCATTAGCCCGTTGGGGGTCATCTGTTGAGAGCGTTCACTGGTGAATTTCCGAATCATGACGCCACCGCCGTTGTTCACGGCTTCCTCCAAATGTTCCATGAAAAAAGCTAAATGCTCAGGCGCATAGCCGATTTTCCCGTCGGCATCCATGTCGTATTTTTCTACGCCAAGATAGGCGCTTGCAATGGTGACGATGCAGTCACCTCCCAAGGCTAAAACCGCGTTAAAAAGGTCGTTTACTTTTGTATCCATGCGCGTCATTTGAGACCGTTTAGTCTGGAATGACCGCGCCAATCACGGCACCGGTCACCTTCACGCCTGTTGTCACGACTGTGGCTGCGACGGTCACGACGGCGCCCGTCACGGCTACGACGGCACATCCGCTGCACATCAAAACAAACAAGACCACCATGGACTTGGCCAGAAGGCCGCCGGTTAATTTCATAAAAAATCTCCAATAAAAGGGGCAGTTGTCAAAGTGCCAAATCTGACATAAAGAAGATATAAATTGTCATCAAGCCTTGCGGCGCGACTTCCAGGCACCCAAGATCACGATCAAGCCCGGCACCAAAATCATGGCCCAGATAATCTTGTCCAGATTCTGTTTAACCCAGGGGATACTGCCTAAAAAGTAACCCGCTGTGCAAATGCCCAGCACCCAGATCACCGCGCCGATGACGTTGTACGCCGTGAACTTGAGACGATTCATGGCCGCTACGCCGCCCACAAAAGGCGCGAACGTGCGTAAAAATGGCATAAACCGCGCCAAAATAATGGTGATGCCACCGTAACGCTCATAAAAGTTATGCGCCCGATTGAAAGCGTTTTTGTTGAACAGCCGCGAGTTTTCCCACTGAAACACCTTTGGTCCAAAAAATCGACCAATCGAGTAGTTACACTGATCCCCCAAAATTGCCGCTGTAATGAGCACGGCACAGGCCAGCGGAAAGCTCATCAAACCCACGCCGCACAACGCACCCACCACAAACAGCAACGAATCGCCGGGCAAAAACGGCATGACGACCACGCCGGTTTCCACAAAAATAATCAAGAAAAGCAGTGCGTAAACCCACAGGCCATAGTTGAGAACAAAGGCCTCCAGATGCTTATCTACGTGGAGGATGAAGTCGATGAGAAAGGTAATGATTTCCATAGGCTGAATTATCCCTGCCCGGCGGGTCGAGAAACAGCGATTGACCTCGCACGATGCCTGTTCGCCCGCCCTCTTTAAAATGCCTTCGCTTAACCCGTTTGAAATCACCCTGTGAACACCCGCCACTCTCCCGCTCCCCGCCGCCCCATTCGTGAACTGCCCGACGAGCTGATCAGCCAGATTGCCGCCGGTGAGGTGGTCGAGCGCCCGGCCTCAGTCGTGCGCGAACTGCTGGACAACGCGCTGGACGCGGGCGCGACCCAAATCACGGTGCGTTTGCTGGCCGGTGGCGTGCGCCTGATTGCGGTGGAAGACGATGGCGCAGGCATCCTGATGGATGAGTTGTCAATGGCCTTCAAACGCCACGCCACTAGCAAAATCAGCAGTCTGCTTGATCTGGAATCGGTGAATACCATGGGGTTTCGGGGCGAGGCGCTGGCCGCTATTAATTCCATTGCAGACTGCACCATTTTGTCGAAAGCGACCGGCCAAACCGACGCTTATGGTCTGGATGGCCGCACCGGCGAACTCAAACCCGTGGCGCGCAGCACCGGCACCACGATGGAGGTGAAAGAACTGTTTTTTAGCACGCCAGCGCGGCGCAAGTTCCTCAAAACCGACGCCACCGAGTTGGCGCATTGCGTGGAGGCCGTGCGCCGTCAAGCGCTGGCACGGCCCGATGTCGGCTTTGCCATTTGGCACGAAGGCAAACAGGTCATCCAATGGCGGCGTTGCGAAAGCCGGGCTTTTGCCCTCGCCGCTTTGGAGCAGCGTCTGGCCGATGTGTTGGGCAGTGACTTTGTAGAACGCTCGGTTTGGGTGGATTACCAAACCAGTGCCAGCCGCCCTGAAAACACACCGATGGTTCGAGTCTGGGGCCGCGCCGGTATTCCTGATGCGGCGCGGGCGCGGGCCGACCAACAGTTTTGCTACGTCAATGGCCGCTTCGTGCGCGACAAAGTCATTGCCCACGCCGCCCGCAGCGCCTATGAAGACGTGCTGCACGGCCAGCGCCAGCCGGTCTATGCGCTGTACATCGAAATTGACCCGACCCGCGTCGATGTGAACGTGCATCCGACCAAGATTGAAGTGCGTTTTAGGGACAGCCGCGAAGTGCATCAGGCCGTGCGTCACGCGCTGGAAGATGCCTTGGCCGCGCCGCGTGCGAACACCCTCGCGCCAACGGACCCCGCCAGTGGTCAAACGCCAGAGACCCGCAACCCGGACTTGGCCCCAAATACCGCCTTGAAAGCGGCGCCCTATTCGCAGTCAGCGATGAATTTTGAACCCAGCATCGGACACAGAGTGAGCGACTTGGGGTTGCTATGGCCAAAGAATCCAGTGCAAACTCAATTTGAGGCCAGCCCAACGGCATCAAAGGGCGTGTCAGACATTTTCACGAGTCGCCTATCAGGCCATGATGTCACCCCGCAATCCATCCCTTCCTTGCCCGCGGGTGACTGGCCCTTGGGCCGCGCACTGGCCCAGTTGCAGGGCATTTACATCCTGGCCGAAAACGCACAGGGCTTGATCATTGTGGACATGCACGCCGCCCATGAGCGCGTCGTTTATGAGCGGCTCAAGGCACAGATGTTGAACCTTGACTCCGTTGACGGCATGGCAGAGCAGACGCCCCAAGGTTCAACGGATGCCGCCGACAAAACCCGCGCATTGCCAAAATTGGTCAGCCAACCGCTGCTAATTCCCGTCACTTTTTCCGCCACACTGCTGGAAGTCGCCACCGCCGAAGCCCACACCGAAACACTCCAAATTCTGGGCTTGGAAATCACCCCGTTTTCACCCAAAACGCTGGCCGTGCGCGCCGTGCCAACGCCTTTGACGCAAAGCGATGCCGCCGAATTGGCCCGCGGCGTGCTGGCCGAGTTAGCCCAGCACGACGCCAGCACCGTGATTCAGCGCGCACAAAACGAATTGCTCTCCACCATGGCCTGCCACGGGTCCGTGCGCGCCAACCGCCACTTGACGATGGAAGAAATGAATGCCTTGCTCCGCCAAATGGAAGCCACCGACCGCGCCGATCAATGCAACCATGGCCGCCCCACCTGGCGGCAAATCAGCATCAAAGAGCTGGACGCCTTGTTCATGCGCGGGCGTTAAATCATATTTTTCGTTGTTTCGTTAAGTCTCTACTGATGCCCACACTCTCTAACTTTCGTCGCCTTTTATCTGCTGGCGAACGCGCCAAAGTGCATACTGAATCACGCGCCCTTTGGCTGCTGGCATGGCCTATTCTGATTGGCCAGCTGGCCAATGTCGGCATGTCTGTCGTGGATGTCGCCATGGCTGGACACGCTTCGGCGCAAGACCTGGCGGGCGTCTCGCTGGGCGTGTCCATCTGGAACATCGTCATCATCACCCTCATGGGCGTGATGATGTCAATCAACCCCATCGTGTCGCACCATGTGGGCGCCCAAGCGTTCAGCCAAGTGCCGCATGTCGTGCGTCAGGCGCTGTGGAAAGCGCTCGGCGTGGGGGTGATTGCCGCGCTGGCAGCCAACCTGTCCAGCCTGGTGTTTGACCATCTCGGGCTGGAGCCTGCCGTGCGCGATATGGCGAAAGACTTTGTCTTGATCACCAGTCTGGCCATTCCTGCGTTTGCCTGCTACCGCGTGCTTTACGGCTACAGCGCCAGCCTGAACCAGACCAAACCGCTGATGGTGATTGCGATTGGCGCGTTGTTGTTCAATATGCTGGTGAACTGGTTGCTGATCTTTGGCAACTGGGGCTTTCCCCGGTTGGGCGGCTTGGGCTGCGCTTGGTCAACGCTGCTTTGCGTTTGGTTCAATCTGCTGGGCCTGCTGTGGTGGATGCGACGTGCCAAAGCCTATCAAAGCACTTGGCCATTTGACCGTTTTGAGTGGCCCCACTGGCCGCAAATACGCAGCTTGCTGCACTTGGGTCTGCCGATTGGCGTGACCTACTTTGCTGAAACCAGCGCCTTCAGCGTGATTGCCTTGCTGGTTGCCAAATTTGGCAACACCCAAATAGCGGCGCATCAAATCGCCCTGAATTTCTCGTCTCTGGTGTTCATGGTGCCGCTCAGCCTGGGCGTGGCGATCATGACGCGTGTAAGTCAGTCGCTGGGTGCGGGCGACCCGGTGGCAGCCCGCTTTCGCGCTTGGGTCGGCGTGGGGATGTCGCTGATGTGTGCGGCGCTGGCAGCCACTTTTATGGCGCTTTTCAAGCATCAAATTGCAGCGGCTTACACCAACGATGTCGCGGTGGCCGCCGTGGCCGCGCAGCTGCTTTTTTTGGTCGCTATCTTTCAGCTCTCCGATGCCACACAGGTGGCGACCAGCAGCGCGATTCGGGGCTACAAAGTGACGCGCTCGCCCATGCTGATTCAGTTGACCGCCTTTTGGGTGTTTTCGCTGCCGCTGGGTTATGCGCTGGGTTTGGCACCTGCCTGGCTTTCTTGGGCACCCGCCCAGCCGTTAGCGGCTGAGGGGTTTTGGCTTGCACTGGTCGTGGGCCTGACCGTGGCCGCTGTGGGCCTGAGCGCTTTGCTGCGCTACGTGGCCCGCCAGCGGCTAGACCGTCTTTAGTGCTGCAATATCTTATCGAGGAAATCCTTGGTGCGCGGCTGGCGCGCTTCGGGCTGCCCAAAGAAATTATCTTTTGAACAGTCTTCCAGAATATTGCCGCCCACATCCATAAAAATCACGCGATTGGCGACCTTGCGCGCAAAGCCCATTTCATGCGTGACGACCATCATGGTCATGCCCTCTTTGGCCAGACCGACCATCACATCGAGCACCTCGCCCACCATTTCCGGGTCCAGCGCTGACGTGGGTTCATCAAACAACATCACCATCGGGTCCATGCTCAAGGCGCGGGCAATGGCGACGCGCTGCTGCTGACCGCCCGAGAGTTGGCCGGGGTATTTGTCTTTGTGCGCCATCAAGCCCACCCGATCCAGCATTTTCAGGCCGCGTGTCATGGCCTCATCCGGCTGACGGCCCAATACTTTAATTTGGGCAAGGGTCAGATTTTCAGTCACGCTAAGGTGCGGAAAAAGCTCAAAGTGCTGAAACACCATGCCCACGCGACTACGCAGCTTGGGCAAGTTGGTCTTGGGGTCGTGCAAGGCAATACCATCAACCGTGATTTCACCTTTTTGAAAAGGCTCCAGCGCATTCACCGTTTTGATGAGCGTCGATTTGCCTGACCCTGACGGGCCGCAAACCACCACCACATCGCCCTTGTTAATCTTGACGGAACAGTCGGTCAAGACTTGCACCGGGCCATACCATTTGGAAACGTTCTTGAGTTCAATCATTTTTTTCTACCCTCAACGGATGATGGCAATTTTTTTGTGCAGTTGTTTGACTGCATAAGACAAGGCAAAGCAGATGATGAAGTACACCACTGCCGCTAACAAATAGGCTTCTATCGGGCGACCATAGTTTTTGCCAGCAACCTCAAACCCCTTCAACAAGTCATAAGCACCAATCGCGTAAACCAGCGACGTGTCCTGAAACAGGATGATGGTTTGCGTCAGCAGCAGCGGCAGCATATTGCGAAAGGCTTGCGGCAAAATAATCAGTCGCATGTTTTGGTTGTAGGTCATGCCCATGGCCTGTCCCGCCGACACTTGCCCGCGTGAAATGGACTGAATTCCCGCGCGCATGATCTCACTGAAATAAGCCGCCTCAAAAGCGATAAAGGTAATCGCCGCCGATATTTCAGATCGGTAGTTATCGCCCAAACCCCACGGAAACAGCGCGTAAAACGACGCAGGAACCAGCAAGTAAAACCATAGGATCACCATTACTAACGGCACACTGCGCATGGTGTTGATGTAGATCGTGGCGGGTACTTCCAGAAACTTCTTGCCTGACAAACGCATCAGCGCCAGCAGCGTGCCAAAGATCACACCGCCCACGGTAGAGATCGCCATCAACGTGATGCTGAAGTAGAAGCCTTTCAGAATAAAGTTGCTGATCAGGCTCCAACTATAAAAAGAGAAATCCAAATCCATGTCAATGACCCCCGCCTATGCCACCTGCAGCAATAAAGCCCGGCACATGTGATTTTTTCTCGATGTAAGTCATGATCCGGTTGATCGCAAAAGCCGAAACGGCATACAACGCGGTCACCGCCAGATAAATCTCTATGCCGCGCGAAGTCTCCTCTTGGGCCTGCATGGCAAACATGGTCAGCTCTGATACCGACACGGCAAACGCCACTGAAGAGTTCTTGAAAATATTCATAGACTCACTCGTCAACGGCGGAATGATGATGCGATAAGCCATCGGCAAAATGACATAGCGGTAGTACTGAAAGGTGGTGAACCCCATGGCCATGCCGGCGTAACGCTGGCCTTTGGGCAAGGCCTGAACGCCAGCCCTGACCTGCTCGGCAATGCGCGCCGAGGTGAAAAATCCCAAGGCCAACACCACCAGCGTGAAGCTATCAAACTGCTTCATCGCAGGGATGAAAGCCGGCAGTACGTGGTACCACAGAAAAATCTGCACCAGCAGCGGAATATTGCGAAACAATTCGACCCAAGCGTTGCCCAAACGCACCAACCAGGGGCTATCCGGCAAGGTCCGCAAAATGCCAACGAGGGACCCTACGCTTAACGCGATGATCAAGGCCAGCAAGGCGACCGAAACCGTCCAGCCCCAGGCGGACATCATCCATTGCCAATAGGTCGGGTGAGCGCCCCCCGGATCCTGTAAAAATATTTGCCACTGCCAGTTCATAAAGTCTGATCCCGGTCTGTTGTTGGTTTGTCTTGCACAGTGTGTTCCCTACAAGGGTGTACGAAAAATAGGTTCATCAAAAAGATACAGCATCATGCGTGCCAAGCTGCAAAAAAAAGCCCGCCAAGTTCACCTTGACGGGCTGAATTCACAACAAATTATTATTTGGTGACGTACTCTTCAGCGGCCTTGTCGTTGGGATGTGCCCAAGCCAGCTTGGTCGCATCGCTCAAAGGCAAATTCACCTTGGTATTTCTAGGGGGAATGGGTTGCATGAACCACTTGTCGTAAATCTTGGCGAGTTCACCGGTTTTGATCAGGTTCTTGACCGTGTCATCCGCGAGCTTTTTGAAAGCCGGATCATCCTTGCGGATCATGATGGCAATGGGTTCCACGCTCAACACTTCACCGATGATTTTAAAATCAGCCGGATTTTTTGATTTGGCAATGTTGCCCGCCAAAATCTGACTGTCCATCACGTAAGCATCCGCACGGCCCGACTCCAGCAGCAGGAAACTGTCGGAGTGGTCTTTGCCAAAAACTTCACTGAACGACACGGCATTGGCACGTTCATGCTTGCGTAGCAATTGCACCGAGGTTGTCCCGGTAGTGGTGGCCACTTTTTTGCCACTCAGTTGGCTAATTGACGTAATGCCGGAATCAGCCCGAACGGCCATACGCACCTCTTCGACATAAGCGGTCACCACAAAAGCAACGTCTTTTTGGCGCGCCACATTGTTGGTGGTGGAACCACATTCAATATCGACTGTGCCGTTTTGCATCAACGGAATACGGTTTTGCGACGTCACGGGCAAGTACTTGATGTCAAGTTTTTTACCCACTGTTTTTTCCAGATCACCCAGAATACGCTGGCATATTTCGTAGTGATAACCCGCATATTGGCCGTTACCCAGCGTGAAAGACAAGGCGCCGGATGAATCGCGCACACCCATGGTCACGTTGCCAGAGGCCTTGACCTTGCTAATGGTGTCGGTCGCTTGGGCATGAACGCCACAAACGGTGGCGGCCAATAAGGCGGCAGTGAGAAGGGTCTTCTTCATGAAAAATTCCTTTTGGGATGTTTGGATAAAACAGGATAAAAGTGAGCTGTCAAAAGGCTAAATAGCTTGATGATTTGACAAATAACAATTAAAAACTTGATAAAGCTGTCAATTGCAATTCAATTTTAATTCTACTTGCCTGCTCCACTCTTAGCGTTTTCCCTAAAAAATACCAGTGCAAAAGGGACGCTTTACTCTGCATCGCCCAGTGAGTAGCCCGCAGCGGGATACCCCGGCAGTTCATCTTGAGCCAACTCATGCGCCATCGCCAGATGGTGCTTGTGAACCAGACCATGAAATTCGTCAAACGGCCCGGTCAACAAGTAAACCGGCTGTTGGGTGTCTGGAGAAAACACAGAACCGTCTGCCGCGCCGACAGAGGCACGCTCGACCTCAGCCAGCCCCAAGGCCAATAAATCGTTGAGGAGTTGCGAGCGCGTCTTCTCAGGATGCATCTCACACAAAGCTTCCAAACGGGACGCCAGCGCAAAGGGCAAGTGACAAACATATCTTTTATGCAAAGGGGGCAGCGGGTTGGTTTTCATGATGGCGCTTGACCGACGTCTTCACCGACGCTTGATTGCTCGTGTGAATTCAGGCTCACGACTGAACAATAACGACCCCCTGTTTCTGGCTAGTGTTGAAGAACTGCGGACCATGTATCTTGCGAAAAATCAAAATTTCAAGGCCTGAATTTCATCAGGACAGGCAGCCTTTGTGACAAATCGCAACGTCTGAAAAGACAGTCAATTTACGCTAGACCAACATCCTCTACAGGTAGTTTTACCGCCAAGAATCAAAGAGAGTTTCACATGCCGTTGAGAAAGTTATTAAGCATTACGCTAGACAACAATTCGCGCATGACGGCACCTTCATCGCTGCTGTCAACTTGGGATATTTGCGCAGTGAACGATCTCGGAACGGTACAAAAAGCCCTGGATAATTTTTCCTATCCTGTTGGACTTTTGCTGTTCACACCTGACAAGGCCATCGACTTTGAGGCGCTGGAAGTCATGCTTGACACGCACACAGCAACTCAGTGGGTAGGAGTTTTTCCGGTAGATGAAGTCAAGCAGTCAGCTTATCGAAATTTGGTAAAGGTCAATAGATTTCGAAACGATCGACTGGACCGGCTTAATACTCTCCCTTTGACCGTATCGGCCCTTAGAGCTAGAAAAGATGGTCTTGAATTGCTGGCCAACCATTTTTTAAAAGTATTTTCAAGTGATAAAAATCCATGCTTGACAGGATTCAGTGTGCGTACTTTACGGGCGCTCACTGCACATGACTGGCCCAGCAATGTGCGGGAACTCATTAACCGTATTCGTCGCGCTATGGTGCTCGCCAATAGACGGGTATTTCTTCTACACCGTAAAGAAGTTCAATCAGAAACTTACAGTCATACATTAAAAAATGTGCAAGAAAATAGATTCCTCATGTTTAACTCGCTAGAAGTTTAGCCTTGACTTCTAGCGCTTAGATAAATCCAGTGAAGGCCCATGAAAGTGATAAAACGTCATATCCTAGTGTTTGACAGACAGGGAAGTATTAGCGTCGAACTACGCCGGTTAATATCCCAAGACTTCGTGTTTTCTTATACCCAATCGGCTATCGAGACGAGACAAGCTTTACGCAATGCCTATTTTCTTGTCGTGTTAGTGGTTTTTGAAGCGGCTTATTTTTTGAAGCAACAGCAAGAAATCGAGCCTCTCATTGCAGAGACTTCACGGGTAGAGTGGATTGCCTTGACGGAGTCTGAAGTTCTTGAGTCCCGCGAATTCCAAGCTTTTATCTTACGGACTTTTTACGACTATCACACGCGTCCGCTAGACTTTGAACGGCTGCGCGTTACGCTGGGGCATGCCTGCGGAAAAGCACAACTGCGCACGAGCCTCAACGAAAAAAAAGAAAACTACGAAAAATTTCACATCTGTGGTGCGAGTCCTGTCATGACTACTTTCTTTCAGCGACTGGAAAAAGTGATCAATACCGATGCGCCTGTTTTGATTAGTGGTGAAACCGGCACCGGCAAAGAGCTGGTTGCGCAAGCCATTCACAAAAACTCCAGCCGATCTAACGGACCACTCGTTGCCATTAACTGTGGTGCTATTGCGGCAACGTTGATTCAATCAGAATTTTTTGGTCATGAAAAAGGTGCGTTTACCGGTTCGGTACAAAGACAAATCGGGAAAATAGAGTCCGCTAAAGGCGGCGTTTTGTTTCTGGATGAAATTGGCGATCTGCCTATGGATATGCAAGCCAGTTTGCTGCGTGTTTTACAAGAAAAAACGTTTTCCCGCGTAGGTTCAACACAAGTTATTTCAGTTGATTTTCGCGTCATTGCCGCCACCCATGTCAACCTGCATGAAGCCGTTGCGCAGGGCCGATTTCGTGAGGATTTGTTTTATCGCTTGAACGTTATTCAGCTGGAGTTGCCACCTCTCAGGAAACGTGGAGGCGACATCACGCTACTCGCAGAAGCTGTTTTTCAAAAATATTTTCCAGTCTGTAAAAATAATCAGATCAAAGGATTTAGCAAGGAGTCACTCAGGGTTTTAAGCACTTATGACTGGCCCGGCAATGTTCGGGAACTGATTAACCGCATTCAACGCGCCATGGTCATGAGTGAGAACCGATTGATCAGTCCCGCTGATCTGGGACTGGAGTCGCTGGTGAGTAACCATCCACGCTTGACCCGTGACCTAGCGCGAGCCTCATTTGACCGGGATCTACTTGAAACCAGTCTGCGAAAAAACGGCTATATCGTCTCGCAAACTGCACGCCAACTGGGTGTTTCGCGCGTCACGCTTTATCGCATGATGAATAAGCTCAATATCGCACCCGATCAGTAGTCCCGCCACTTGATCAATTCTTCATATCTCATGCATCAGCCAGGCTAAAAACATCATGAACTATCAACGCTTGTCTTGGGTTCTATGGAATTTTGTCGGTAGTCTATTACTGCTACCCCATGTTTCTGTTTCACAGCCAGCATACAACTTTGAAAAATCATCAAACCAGATTAACTTACAAACTTTAACCCCTTTAAAACTGGGCTTGCCTATCGACTGTACGCTAGGCAAGGACTGCCATATTCTTGCCTATTTTGATAAAGATGCCGGACCTGAATTTAAAGATTTTGGCGGAGGGCGGCAAACCTACAACGGACATGACGGCACCGACTTTGCAATTGCCAGCGCAGCAGCCATGGCCCAGGGCGTCGCGGTTAAAGCAGCGGCAGCAGGCACCGTCATGTGGGTGCGCGATGGAGTCGCAGACAAACGGGTTGAAAATGAACAGCAGGCCAAGGACATCAGCGCCCTAGGGTGCGGTAATGCGGTCATCATTCGTCATCCGAATGCATGGCGAACCTACTACTGCCATCTCCGAAACGGCAGTCTGGCAGTCAAACCGGGAATGCAGGTGGTGCAAGGGGCGGTGTTGGGGATGGTGGGAAATTCAGGATTAGCCTCTTATCCGCATGTGCATTTTGGGGTTCTCCACCAAGGTCGAAAAATTGATCCTTTTGGTCCGGATTCTTTATGGCAAGAACCAGTTGCTTATGTAGAAACCGGCCTGATCAGCGCCGGATTCAGTCAGCAAAAAGAAAATATTCACGCCGTCTGGCAAGGCGTGGCATCACCACTTTTCTTAACCACCAAGGCACCAGCTCTTTTCTTTTGGGTTCATCCTTTTGGTGTTCTGGCGGGCGACATAGAAAAGTTTTATTTGATAGACCCTGATGGCCAGTCGTTCATGCAGAGCAATGTGGCGATCAAGTCGTCCAACCGAATCAACCGGGTGAGCTTTATTGGACAGACAAACGCACCAGAAAATTTTCTCAAAGAAGGCACTTGGCGAGGCACGTATCAACTTTATAGAAACGAGAAATTACTCATTGATATCCAACGATTGATTGACATCAGGAAACCATAAAAACTATGTCTCGGAAAATCAATGAAAACAGGGGTGGGACGTGGTGTTTATCTCTATTTTTAAGGAAAGTTATATGAACAAACGTTTACTCAATTGCGGCTTCGCCTGGGTACTGGCAGCAGGACTGCCGTGCGTCGCCTTGGTCGCGCACAGCGAACCCCAGAATTTCACGTTAGCCAGTGGTCAACTAAGCACCGGGGCCGTTGGACTGTTTAACTTCACACTCACGCAAGCTATTCAGCAGGGCGACACCTTAACCCTGAACACCATCGGGTCGAAGTTCGATACGGAAATTGCAATCTACAACTCAGCAGGTCACCTGGTTGCGACCAATGACGACATAGCCCCCCACAACCTCCAGAGTCAGTTGAAATTTGGACAAGAACAGCCGCTTCCAGCGGGTAACTACACGGTCGTTCTGAGTGGTTCCAGCACTATTTTCCGGGACGGAAACATCCTGCCGGGAACCAGCAAAGGGGGCGATTTTCAAATCAATCTTGAAACGACACAACCCGTCTTAGCCCCGTTATTGACGAGTTATCAGGCGATGAATAACACGATTTTGCCAGCTTCTATTCAAGAGATAGAACTGGCTAGCGGCTGGCTGACTCGTGGTGAAGTGGGTCGCTTTGACTTCACGCTTGACAGTGACACGCGAGGCGGCGATTGGCTAACGATCTATACCCAAGGCCAGGGCTTTGATAGCGAAATAGGTCTCTACGATTCAACAGGAAAATTAATCGCAACCAATGACGACATAGGTCCGCGTAACTTACTGAGTCAACTCAGTTTTGGACTGGATGGCGATAACGGTCGCCAATTATTGAAAGGGAACTACACCCTTTTACTAGGGGGTTTTAACAGCTTCTTTCATGATGGATTTGAAGCGACGTCCTCCTCAACTTGGCAGGGGGCGTATGCGGTTTATTTGCAGTCGTCAAGCGGTGCTTCAACGCCGACAACGCGGGCGTTGAGTCTCAGTCAGAAAGTTCCTGAGCCTGCGACTTTGTGGTTGACAGGGTTAGGACTGGTGCTGCTTTGTAGAAGTAGAAAGCAACCCGCCATGACCTTAAACATGGCCTCTTGAATAGTCTGTTTCTTGTGTATCACGAATGAAACACTTTTAGCATTTAAAGCACTTCACGAAAACACTTTATCGTTAAAAATCAATGACTTACCTAGCTGGCATTAAGCGTGCTAAAGAGCATTACCCCGAGGCGCCAAAGGCGTTAGTGGGTAGGTAACTCAAGCATTAAATTAACCAAGAATGGAGCTTAATTATGGTAACAAAAGTCACTAAACTCTCAGCTAGCAACAATCTGATGAAGGGGACGGCTGACGATGATCGCGTATTTGCTGGTGGTGGCGATGACAGTATTTACGGTGGTGCCGGTAATGACGAGTTGAATGGTGAGTCTGGCAATGACAAGCTGTTTGGTGAGGCCGGTCAGGACACGCTGAATGGCGGTATCGGCAACGACACCCTCAGTGGGGGCGATGATGCCGACTTGCTCAATGGCGGTGATGGCGACGACAGCCTGAGCGGCGATAAGGGTGATGACACACTCAATGGCGGCATTGGTAGCGACAAGCTGTTCGGCGGTGACGGCAATGATTTGTTGAATGGCGATGACGGTGATGACACCCTCAGCGGTGGCAACAACGATGACACCTTGAATGGTGGCGATGGTAATGACAGCCTGAGCGGCGACGCTGGCAACGACGAACTCAATGGAGGCGAAGGTGATGACATCCTCAGAGGCGGCGCTGGCGCAGACGTCCTGAACGGCGATAACGGCAATGACATCCTCAAAGGCGAAGACGGCAACGACTTGCTCAATGGCGGCGAAGGCGACGACAACTTGGACGGCGGTACTGGCGATGACATCTTGAATGGTGACGAGGGTAACGACACCTTGCTTGGCGGCACTGGTAAAGACTTGCTCAACGGGGGTGAAGGCAACGACAGCCTGGACGGCGGTACTGGCGATGACACCCTGTATGGCGGCTCCGGCGACGACACCGTTAAAGGTGGCGATGACAACGACAAGATTTATGGTGAAGACGGCAACGATGATCTGTCGGGCCAAAATGGCAACGACGTCATTGATGGCGGCACAGGTGACGACACCATTGATGGCGGTGCTGGCAACGACGAATTGTCTGGCGATTATGGCAATGACTCCATCTTGGGTGGCTCTGGCACTGATACCTTGAGCGGCGGTGAAGAAGATGACACCCTGGATGGCGGCGCTGGCAATGACAAATTATCAGGCGACAACGGTGATGACTCCCTCATTGGCGGCGCTGGCAATGACACACTGGACGGTGGTGAAGGCAACGACACCCTGGAAGGCGGCTTGGGCAAGGACACCCTGATCGGTGGAACCGAAGATGACATCTTGAGCGGCGGCGATCAAGATGACGTGCTCGATGGTGGTGATCAGCAAGATACGTTGTACGGCGGCGCTGGCAAAGACACGCTCATCGGGGGCAACGGCAACGACTACTTGGAAGGCGGCCTCGACAACGACACGCTCATCGGTGGGGAACAAGACGATACGATGATGGGCGGTCAAGGGAGCGATAAGTTTGTGTTTAATGTGAATGTGGCGGGTGACAACACCAGCTGGCTCGACAGTCCAGATATCACCAGCACCGATGTCGTTTTGGACCCTGAACTGATCGACATCCTGCACTTCCAGGTGAACGGTGATGCCACCACGCTGGCAGCGCTTGAAGCGTATGTTCAAGTTACCGATAACGGCGAAGATGTCACGATCCACTTCAACCATGATGGCAACGACAGTTGGACAGGCGGCTCGGAAGACTCGATTGTTCTGACCGGCTTGGGCATCTCGGCAAACGAAGGCGAAGGCATCACCTCGCTGGAACTCCTCAAGAGCTCTATTCAAATTGAAGTCTCTTCAGTTTAATCGGCGATTTTCTTCAGGGCTAAGGCTCTGAAGTCACACCCAGCACGGGCTTTGGCCCGTGCTTTCTTCTTGCCAACGTAATGCCGTGCCTTTCTCCTCGTTTGCGCAAGATTCGCTATCGGCAAAATGACACACAAAGTTGAACGCCATGACCAAGCACATCCTGCCCCGGATTCTCGCGCGCTACCGCAGTTCTTTTCTGATGCTGTGGATCTTCAGTATCTTTTTCAACCTGCTGGTATTGACACTACCTCTATTTATGATGGGCGTTTTTTCTAACGTCCTGACCAGCCGAAGCCAAGACACATTAATCTTGTTGGCCATCGCTGCAACGCTGGCACTACTCATTCAAGGCGCCCTGGATTTTATTCGCTCGCGGTTATTGATTCGCGTCGGCGTGGCACTCGATGCCGACCTCACCCCGCATGTGCTTGAAGCCATCATCCGAAAAGCGGCTGGCGGCACTGTGCGCAATTCCCAGCGATTGCGCGACGCAGCCAAACTACGCAGCTTCCTGACAAGTCCTACTATTTTTACGCTGTTTGACTTGCCTTTTGCACCGTTCTATATCTTGGTCATCTACTGGCTGCATCCTGCTTTAGGTGCCCTTGCCGTTGGGGGTTGCCTGGTTTTAATGGCGATTGCAATGGCTAATGAATTCCTCACACGCGCACCAATTAAAAATGCTCTTAAATCCAACCGAGACGCTCAAGGTCGGGTTGAAGAGTTTGTGCGCAATGCCGATGCTATTGAGGCCATGGGCATGATGCCAGCTATTCTCAAACAATGGCAACGCAGCAACACCCAATCTCTCAGTGCCCTCACCCAAGGCTCTGACAGTACCAGCGTGACCCGTGGTTTAGCCAAGTTTGTACGCATCCTGCTACAGGTCGGGATTTACGCGATAGGCGCCTATCTCTATCTGCAAAACGAGATTATGGTCGGCGCCATGATGGCGGCCTCCATTCTCATGGGACGCGCCCTATCTCCTCTGGAAGTGATGATCACAACCTGGAAAAACATGGTGGAATCCTGGAACGCCTACATCGACCTCAAAGAAGTTCTTGAACCCAAACGCCTGCAACCCTATCGCAACCGCATGACTATGCCGATTCCGACAGGTCGTTTGCAACTGGATCGGGTGATCGTCGCAGCACCGGGCGGAGATCGACTCACCCTGAAAGGTGTTTCCTTCAACCTCGAACCTGGCGAATTTTTAGGTATTGTCGGTCCTAGTGGTGCTGGCAAATCGACGCTAGCTAAAACGCTGGTCGGCATCATCACCCCTAAAGTCGGGAGCGCCCGTCTTGATGGCGTTGACCTATCCTCCTGGCACTCGGATGATCTCGGTCAGCATGTTGGCTACTTGCCGCAAGATGTGCAACTTTTCTCCGGCACCGTGCGTGACAACATCTCGCGTCTGAACGGTGGCAACGATTCCCAGGCCGTGCTGGAAGCCGCCGAAATGGTGGGGCTGCATGACACGATTTTGCAGCTGCCGCAAGGCTATGACAGCGATATTGGTGAGGCAGGTGCCTTGTTGTCAGCGGGACAGCGCCAACACTTGGGATTGGCACGCGCGCTCTACGGCAACCCGCGTTTGCTCGTGTTGGATGAGCCTAATTCAAATCTGGATTCTGTCAGTGAGGAAGCCCTTCTTAAAACCATGGACGAGGCCAAGAAGCGCGGCATTACGCTGGTTGTCATCACGCATCGTCCCAGCATCTTGCGTGCCGCTGACAAATTGCTCATGCTCAATAGCGGCGCCGTTGAACTCTTTGGCCCGCGTGCTCAAGTGATGCGCAAGCTGACACCGGGCGCCCCAGTTCGCAAAGAAGTAGAAGCCGTTGTGCAGCCCAAACTTCAGGTTATTCAAGGAGAAAACTGATGCAAAAACTAAACAATCTAGCCTCGGTGAATGCCGATGAGACGGTGGTTGACTTCTCAAAGGCGATGCGTCAAAGCCGTCAGCGGTTGGTCACGATGGGGGCGGTGGTTCTGGTTTTGGGTTTTGGGGGTTTGGGTGCCTGGGCCACCTTTGCCCCGATGAAGAGTGCGGCTATCGCGCCAGGCGTTGTCAAGGTCGCCAGTGAACGCAAAACAATTCAGCATCTGGAGGGCGGCATTGTCAAAGACATCTTGGTGAAAGAAGATCAAGAAGTCGTGGCTGGTCAAGTGTTGGTACGGCTGGACGACATCAACGCCCGTGCCCGCTATGCCGTGCTGCAAGGCGGACACGATGCGCTCACCGCAGAGGTTGCCCGCCTGGAAGCTGAACGGGACGATCAAGCAGCTCTCGTTTTTCCGACATCCTTGCAACAGCGCACGGCGGATGTCCGTGTGGCACGTTTACTTGATGGCGAGCGACAGCTCTTCGCCAGTCGTCAGGCCGCCCTTCAAGGACAGATGGCCGTGCTGCGTCAGCGTAAGCAACAAAATCAGGAAAAAATTACGGGCCGGCTCACGCAGATCGAGGCCAGCAAAACCAAGCTCGACTACATTTCCGAGGAAATCAAGGGGGCTGAGACGCTGATGGAAGTTGGTATGTACACCAAGACTAAATACTATGAATTGAAACGCGCCGAAGCTGATTTGAGTGGTGAGACAGGGCGACTTCGCGCGGATATTGCCGAGACTCGCGCGCTCAATGGTGAGACCGACCTGCGTATCCTGGATATGAAAAATCAGCTTCAAAAAGATGCCAATGACCGGCTACAAGATGCACGCGCCAAACTCGATAGCCTGACCGAGCAGCTCGACTCTGCGGCTGACACGCTGGCCCGAACCGAAATTGTGGCGCGTCAGGCGGGCACCGTCATGGGGCTAGAAGTGCATACGCTGGGGGGCGTGATCAGGCCAGGGGCCGCCATTCTTGACATCGTTCCCAAGGACGACAAGATGATTGTTGAAGCCCGCGTGCGACCTGAAGATATTGATATTGTCCACAAAGGATTGCCCGCCGAAGTGCGCTTCACATCTTTCAACTCCCGCACCACGCCGGTGTTTACAGGCAAGGTGTCGCGCGTGTCGGCGGACCGCTTTACCGATCCCAGCCGGGGCGGCGCGGGTGCGGCCTACTACATTGCCCAGATTGAAATTGACCCCAAGCATGTGCCAAATTTGACACTGCAACCCGGAATGCCCGCTGAAGTTCACATCGTCACCGGGGAGCGCACGGCGCTGAACTACATCACAAAACCAATCAACGATCAAATCAACCGGGGGATGCTGGAAAAATGAAAGTTCTTTTTATTCATCCGAACTGCCCCGGGCAGTTCAAGCACCTCGCGCCGCGTCTGGCTTCCCTGCCAGGTAACGAGGTCGTTTTTATTACCCGGCCCGGCAAGCCCGATTTGCCTGGTGTTAAAAAGTTGGACTACACCCCGGCCCGCCTGGTCGGAGCCGCCACGCATCCTTATCTGCGCTTGACGGAGGAGGGTGTTTTAAACGGGCAAGCGGTTGCAAAAATAGCGACGACTTTGCGCGGCCAAGGATTTAGACCCGACATTATCGTGGCTCACGTCGGCTGGGGCGAGGCACTCTATCTCAAAGCCGTCTGGCCGGGGGTGCCGCTGCTGGGCTATTTTGAATGGTATTACCGGGCTTTCGGAAGTGATGTAGATTTTGACCGCGCGCCCTCTTTGGATGATGTGTGTCGTATCAACACCCGCAACAGCCTGCACCTGCTCAACCTCGAAATGGCAGACTGGGGCTTGACGCCTACGCGCTGGCAACAACATCAACACCCCGCCGTCTTTCAGTCCAAACTGTCCGTGATTCACGATGGCGTGGACACGGTCCGCGTCAAACCCAATCCCAAAGCAACAGGTCGGCTGAAAAAAAATTTGTTGCTTAAAGCGGGCGATGAGGTGATCACTTATGTGGCGCGCAACCTTGAACCTTATCGGGGATTTCCCCAGTTCATGCGCGCTGCTGCACTTATTTTGAAACAGCGCCCTCAAGCGCACATACTGGTCATTGGCAGTGACGGTGTCAGTTATGGCAAAGCACTGGCAGATGGACAAACCTATCGCCAGCAAATGCTGAAAGAACTCGGCCCGAATCCGGATTTAACCCGGCTGCATTTTCTGGGTCGCGTGACCTACGACGTTTTTCTGCGCGTCCTGCAACTGTCTGCCGTGCATCTCTATCTCACTTTTCCGTTTGTGCTTTCCTGGTCGATGCTGGAAGCTATGGCGGCGGGTTGTCTGGTGATTGGGTCACGCACCGCGCCTGTAGAGGAGGTCATCAAGGAGGGAGAAAACGGACTGCTGGTTGACTTTTTTTCACCCGAAGCGATTGCAGCTTGCGTGAATAACGCCTTGGATCATCCTCAAACAATGCGCCCTCTTCGTCAGGCCGCACGCCAGACTATTCTGGAGCGCTACGCACTTGAAACCTGCCTGCAGCAACAAATTCAACTCATCACGGCCGTGGCGTACAGAGAAAAAGAAACCACCAAATCAGGCGATGATGCACGTCTCAAAGGTTCAATCCAAGCTCTGAAAAAAGCGAATCAGACAGAGATTAAGCCCCTCCCAAATGAAGACCACGCCTCGCAAGAAAAAGACTTCAAGTCGGCATTAGTTTTAGATGAACCACGCCTGATGCCCATTGGCTAATCGCAAAAGTTAGTCATTTTCAAACCGGGGCGGTGACTGGCCTTCAGCCGGTTCACCGGTTTCGGGATCAATCCAGTCGGCAATCCCAATCTCGCCTTCGGCCTCTTGCAACGTCTCACCCGGTTCTGGGGACTGCTCGTCTGCGGCACTCATATCAGCCAGGGCCAACTCTCGACTTTCAAAAGGGCCAAAGTCTTGTTTGCCATCTGGTTCTTGCCAGTAATACCCATCGGGTCGCACGATGAGGGTGTTGCCCAAGGGGTCTGCCATTAACTTATCGGCACTCGTATCGGCGTCATTATTTGGATGAACTTCTTGTAATTTACGCATGATGATGATGTCCTTTTGTATCGAAATTAAATTCTAATCCAGAGCTCGGCGACTCCACTGCGGGACATTCAGTTGCAAAAGATACCCTGCATGACGCGCCCATTCGGGCCAGCGAAGTGCAAAGAGGTATTACGCAGCCTCGGACGCTCAGGTCGTGACCTCTCGCAGTGAAGAAAATTGCTGATTTTCAGCACGGTAAGATGGTTGCAATGTTTCTTCTTCACCGCAATACACTATGAGTTTTAAATCTAAAAAAATGCAGCACGGCGCCATCAACGGCAATGGCATTGCGTTACTGATTGGGGGTGTAGCTCTGGGCGGCATGTTGGTTTACTCCGGCGTGTCTGGCGATGAACTGCCCCTGTGGCCAGCGCTGGCGGTGATTGCCGTGAACTTGGTGGCGGCTGGCCGATTAATCTGGATAACAGTTAAAGCCAGGAAACGCGGCTGACCCGCCTTAAGTACTGGAAAATTTTAATTAATTTTTCAATCCACCCGCATCTTCCAGAGAGGCGTTAGTTTTAGATGAACAACGCATTTCCCCGACTGCTCACCACCCTGCTGGCGAGTATTGGTCTCGCGCTGGCAGACTTTACCGTGAGTCAGGATTAAAACATGCGTGCACCGTGGCATCCGCAGTGCTGGTGTTTGCGGTTTCTCAAGGCGGCAACGATCTAATCAACCTCTTATGACGCGGAACGTAACAAAGTAATTGCTAATGGTTGGCATAAGAGAGCAAAGAAAAACAGTGAGAATTTAAAAAGTAGGAGAGGAAGACTCCAAATCGGGGGCAGAAGTTCAGCAAGACGTAGAACACGCATCAGCCAAGCTGAAAAAATATTTTTTGTATTTCCGGAAATTGCGCTACGTAGATATAAAGCGCAAGGGGCGGTAACCATCCACCGCCTGATTCTGGGTGCCAGCACAAGAAGATATAGCGTATTTCAATCTTGGAAAGAAAAAAGGGTTTGCTACTACTTTCGTAGCGGCAAACCCTTGTATTCTGGCGGAGCGGACGGGACTCGAACCCGCGACCCCCGGCGTGACAGGCCGGTATTCTAACCAACTGAACTACCACTCCTGGTAGGTAACGTTTACTCTTACGAGCCAAGTGTTACCGACTTGTTCCTAGTTCATCTAGATGATGAATTTTGGTGACCCTACGGGGATTCGAACCCCGGTACCTACCGTGAAAGGGTAGTGTCCTAGGCCTCTAGACGATGGGGTCGAAACCTTTGGACTTTCATCCTATTTTTTAAGATATTGCTATCTTAACATCAGAAATATTGGTGGAGGTAAGCAGGATCGAACTGCTGACCTCTTGCATGCCATGCAAGCGCTCTCCCAGCTGAGCTATACCCCCTAAACCACCGAATTCTTTTTCAAGTATTCGTTACTTCCTAGCCTCAAATTATAGCGAGAAAATTACACAACTTTCAAACGGCTCAATACTTTTTTTCTTTCACTGAGTTCAAGCACCGCATCCAGCGAAGGCGTTTGAGGTGTGCCCATAACCAACACGCGCACGGGCATGGCCAGTTGCGGCATTTTGATGGCGCAGGCAACAAGCACCTCCTTAATGACAGCGGCAATGGACGGCTTGTCCCAAGTGCAGGTTGTCAGCTTCTCAACCAGCAGGTTGAGCGCCGGTTTAACGGCCTCGGTCACATGCTTTGCGACTTCTTCAGGGTTAGGGGTAATGTCTGCATAAAAGACAGCCGCCCAGTCTGTCAGCACGACCGTGGTGTCACAGCGATCCTTAAACAGACCACAAATGCCTGGCAGACGCTCATCCACCACAATGCCCCGTTTTTGCAATTGCGGCGCGACCAAGGCAGCCAGAGCGTCATCCGCCATGGCTTTGAGATGTTGAGCATTGACCCAACGCAACTTGGCTTCATCAAACTGACCGGCACTGCGACCTAGATGATCCAGACTAAACCATTGCAGAAACTGCGTGCGACTAAACACTTCATCATCACCGTGGCTCCAACCCAGGCGAGCCAGATAATTCACCATGGCGTCGGGCAAATAACCTTCGTCACGGAATTGCGTGACGGGTTTGGCGCCCGTGCGTTTGCTCAACTTATCGCCCAGCTCATTGAGCACGGTGGGCAGGTGGGCATACACCGGCACTTCTTTGCCCAAGGCTTTAAAAATATTGATTTGACGCGGCGTGTTGTTGATGTGATCGTCGCCGCGAATGACGTGGGTAATGGCCATGTCGGCATCGTCCACCACGACACAAAAATTGTAGGTCGGGGTGCCGTCAGGACGGGCAATCACCAAGTCATCAAGCTCATCGTTGCTGATCTCAATGCGACCTTTGACCTTATCCTCCCAAACGACCGAGCCGCCTTGTGGGTTTTTGAAGCGCAACACGGGCTGAACACCGTCAGGAATCGGGGGCAGGGTTTTGCCTGCTTCGGGGCGCCAGGTGCCGTCGTAACGCGGTTTTTCCTTGGCCGCCATTTGGCTTTCGCGCAAGGCGTCCAGCTCGGCAACGCTCATATAACAGGGGTACACATGGTCGCTGGCCTGCAACTCGGCCAGCACTGTTTTGTAACGCTCCATGCGTTGCATTTGGTAGAACGGGCCTTCGTCATAGTCCAGCCCCAGCCAGGCCATGCTCTCAATGATCACGTCCACAGCCGCTTGAGTGGAGCGGTCCACGTCGGTGTCCTCGATGCGAAGAATAAATTCGCCGCCGGTGGCGCGGGCAAAAGCCCACGGGTACAAGGCCGAGCGAATGTTACCCAAATGGATAAAGCCGGTCGGTGACGGCGCGAATCGGGTGCGTGTTTTGGGTGTCATATTGAGGTATCCAGACTGCGAAGGCCACGATCCAGGTCAGCCTTCAGGTCTTCAATGTTTTCAAGTCCTACGGCCAGGCGGATCAGGCCCTGACCTATGCCAGCGGCTTGGCGCTGCGCTTCCGTGATGCGCCCGTGCGAGGTGCTGGCCGGATGCGTAATAGTGGTTTTGGTGTCGCCCAGGTTGGCGGTGATGGAGCACACCTGCGTGCTGTCAATCACATGAAAGGCTTGTTGGCGCGCCAGCACAGGATCGGCCGGGTTGCCCGCTTTTACGTCAAAAGAGACGACCGCGCCGCCCGTACCGGACTGCTGGCGCATCGCCAGCGCGTGCTGCGGATGGGAGGCCAAACCGGGGTAATAAACACGCGCTACTTGCGGCTGTGCTTGCAGCCAAGTGGCGAGTGCCAGCGCGTTAGCGCTTTGGGCATTCATGCGAATCGCCAGCGTTTCCATGCCCTTGAGCACCACCCAGGCGTTAAAGGCTGACAAAGTAAAGCCAGCACTGCGCATCACGGGCATAAAATTTTTATCGACCAGTTGCTGCGAGGCACACAGGGCGCCGGCAATGACACGGCCTTGTCCATCGAGGTACTTGGTGCCGGAGTGAATCACGATATCGGCACCCAGCTTGACGGGTTGTTGCAAAGCCGGGGTGCAAAAACAATTGTCCACCGCCAACAAGGCGCCTGCGGCGTGCGCCACATCGGCCAACGCCTGAATATCGCAGACTTCGGTCAGCGGGTTGGAGGGCGTTTCAGCAAACAACAAGCGGGTGTTGGGCTGAACGGCGGCTTGCCATTGCGCCACATCGGTTTGCGACACAAACGTGCTTTGCACCCCAAACTTGCCGAACTCGCCAGCGATCAAGCGCAACGTTGAGCCAAACACGCTTTGCGAACAAATCACATGGTCACCCGCCTTGAGCAAGCCCATGCACAGCAACGTGATGGCCGCCATGCCGCTGGACGTACCAATGCAGGCTTGCGTGCCTTCCAGCCGAGCCAGACGCTGCTCCATACTGGTGACCGTGGGGTTGGTGAAACGGGAATAGGTGTAACCGTCTTCTTCACCGGCAAAACGACGTGCTGCAGTCGCAGCGTCAGGCTGCACAAAGCTGCTGGTGAGGTACATCGCTTCGGAGTTTTCACCATATTGACTTTTGTCCACGGCGACCCGCACGGCCAGCGTGTCGGGGTGCAGGTTGTCAGGTAGTTGTTTTTGAGTCATGTTTATTCCGCGTGATTGGGCAGGGCCAGACGGGAGTTGTCCTCAAGCACTTCATCCCCGCCCACGCGGGTGGCGTTTAAGCGGGCGATGTCATCTGCCGTGATGTCGCCGGTGACATAAACGCCATCAAAGCAGGAGGCGTCAAAGCCTTTGATTCGGGCATTCAGCGAGCCAATGGCTTTTTTCATGCCGTCCACGTCCTGATAAATCAGGGCGTCGCAACCAATGATCTGGCGAATTTGTTCGACGGTTCGGTTGTGGGCGACCAGTTCATCGGGGGTGGGCATGTCGATGCCGTACACATTGGGGTAACGCACGGGCGGCGCGGCACTGGCCATGTAAACCTTGCGGGCACCGGCGTCGCGGGCCATCTGCACAATTTCGCGGCTGGTGGTGCCGCGCACAATCGAGTCATCAACCAGCAACACGTTGCGGCCTTTGAATTCGCTGGCGATCACGTTGAGCTTTTGGCGCACTGACTTTTTGCGCACTGACTGCCCCGGCATGATGAAGGTACGACCGACATAGCGATTTTTGACAAACCCTTCGCGGTACGGCAAACCCAACAGTTGCGCCAATTGGGCGGCACTGGGGCGGCTCGACTCAGGAATCGGAATCACCACATCAATCTCGCTGGGCGGCACGGTGGAGATGACGCGCTTGGCCAGCGATTCACCCAGATTCATGCGGGCCTGATAAACCGAAATGCCGTC
This sequence comes from uncultured beta proteobacterium, assembly GCA_903823025.1. Taxonomy (GTDB): domain Bacteria; phylum Pseudomonadota; class Gammaproteobacteria; order Burkholderiales; family Burkholderiaceae_C; genus Rhodoferax. The sequence continues at coordinate 23,767 of CAIJRK010000033.1, read as the reverse complement.
CATCACCGAGTCAGGACGCGCCAGATAAACATATTCAAAAATACAAGGACTCAACACCGGGTTATCGGCGCACTGCTGGGCGTGCACCTTGCCTTGCAAGTCGATAAAAACAGCCTCACCGGGGGCAATGTCACGGTCAAACTTGTGCGAGGTGCCTTCCAGCGCCACGGATTCGCTGGCCAGCAGCACCGTGCCGTCGTCGCTGCGCCCCATGCACAGCGGACGAATACCAAACGGGTCACGAAAAGCCAGCACGCCATGGCCGGCAATCATGGCAATCACCGCGTATGAGCCTTTGATGCGGCGATGCACTCGACGCACGGCTTCAAATAAGTCGCTGGGTTGCAAGACCATCCCGCGCGTGGTCTCGCCCACTTCATGCGCCAGCACGTTGAGCAACACCTCGGAATCGCTCTCGGTATTGATGTGCCGGTGGTCGGTGCTGAAGAGTTCGGCCTTGAGCGCGTGGGCGTTGGTCAGATTGCCGTTGTGGACCAACACAATGCCAAACGGGGCGTTGACGTAAAACGGCTGAGCTTCTTCCTCGCTGTTGGCATTACCGGCGGTCGGGTAACGCACTTGGCCCAGCCCGCAATCGCCGGGCAAGGAGCGCATGTTGCGGGTGCGAAACACGTCGCGCACCATGCCTTTGGCTTTTTGCATAAAGAACTTGCGCTCTTGCTGCGTGACGATACCAGCGGCATCTTGTCCCCGATGTTGCAACAGCAACAAAGCGTCATAGATAAGCTGATTAACAGGTGCGTTGCTGACAACGCCTACGATTCCACACATATTGATCCGATCAGTTGAAAACAGTTTGAGCTATAAATTGGGGAAATACTTGACAAATTCGGTCGGCAGCAAGGGCGCCAATTGTTTGAGTGCAATCAGCGAAAGCCCTGCCCCGCTTGATTCCTGCCACCAGTCACTTGTCTTGAACGCGGTCATGCCAATGACGACGGTGGCCGCCAGCAACACCACCGCGCCGCGTAGCAAACCAAAAACCGCCCCTAAAGCCCGATCAGCAGGCTGCAAGCCGACCACGGCAAACAGTTTTTTGGCCAGTGAGGCCACCAAACTGCCGGCCAGCACCGCCAGCACAAAAGCCAAGACAAAACCGGCGGCGTAGCGTACTGAATCATTGGAATCCGCCATCGGGAGTTTTTGCGCCAGATCAGGGGCATACCACTGCGCGATGATGAAAGCGGCGACCCAAGTCACCAGCGACAACACTTCATAAATCAGGCCACGCCAAGCGCCCAACACCAGCGAGACCAACAACACCCCGGCAAAAATCCAGTCTAGTGCGGGCATGGGGTGGCAGCGCTTCTACAGGGTGAGGACAGAGGCAGGCAAGTCAAGTTTTTTGATCTTTTCTGCCGCCTTGTCCGCCTCAGCCTTGAGCGCAAACGGCCCCACCCGGACACGCGTGATGGACTTGCCATTGGCGTCCAGCACTTGGGTATAGGTTTTCAGACCGGCGCTCTCCACTTTCTGACGAACTTCACGGGCGCGCACGACATCTGAAAAAGCGCCCACTTGCACCACAAACCGGCCTTCGCTGGCGACTTCTTTTTTAACCGGATTGCGCCCTTCCAATAAGGCGCGTGCCTTGGCACCATCATCGGCTCGATTCGCTGGCGGGGGTTCTTTTGGGGGTTCTTTTTTGGGTGTGGCCGCAGCGGGCGGCGGCACGACTGTCGCAGGTGGCGTCACTTTAACCTCTGCTTTGGGCACCGCCACCGGTTTTTCCACAGCCGCTATCGGGGCAGCAGGCGCGGGCTGAACAGCGGGCGCCACCGGTAGTGCCGGGGCGGCGGCTATCGCAGGCGCGACAACCTCAGGCGAGCCCCCCGCGATGTCTGGCGGGGCTGGAATAGCAAGCGGGGCAGCCTTGTTTTTATCGGGAATGTCGATGGGTAAATCAAGCGCAATGGGGCGCGGCTGTTTGTCAAACAACATGGGAAACCCGATCACGCCAATGAACACCAACACGGCAGCCCCAATCAAGCGGTATTTGGCTCGCTGGCGCATCGTCTCGACGCTATCGGGCTGAACGGGTTTGGCGGGCGGTTGGTCGCCACTTTTACGGAACTTGAAAAAAGCCATGTTGTGGGGGACTCAGGAGTTCAGACTTCGGGGGTTAAATGTTTGGCATGAAGACGTGGTACACCGTCTTTCAAAATACCGCCCACAGTGTAGAACGACCCAAAAACGACGATTCTATCAGTGGGGTCGGCGGCAGCAATGGCGGCTTGCAGCGCTTGTTGGGGGTCGGCATAAACGGCGGCAGTCGCCCCTTTTTTGGTGTTTTGGGCTTGCCACTTTGTCATCAAATCGGCGGCTGATGACGCCCGCGATGTCGGCAAATCCGTGAAATACCACTTGTCAATCAAAGGGTTGACCTGGCCCAGCATCAACGCCAGGTCTTTGTCGGCCATGGCGCCAAAAACGGCGTGGGTGGTCGGAAAATAACTCATGGCGTCTAGGTTAGCCGTGAGCGCCGCCACCGAATGCGGATTGTGTGCCACGTCCAGCACCAGCGTGGGTTCGCCCGGAATAATTTGGAAACGACCCGGCAATTCCACAAACGCCAACCCATTGCGCACCGCCTGCGCCGTCACCGGCAAACGCTGGCGCAAAGCGGTCAACACCGCCAGCACGCCCGCTGCGTTGACTAACTGATTGGCGCCGCGCAAGGCCGGATAGGCCAATCCGCTGTAGCGCCGTCCGCGCCCGGCCCAACCCCATTGCTGCTTGTCGCCCGACACATTGAAGTCAACGCCAAAGCGCCAAAGATCAGCGCCAACCTCCAATGCACGGTCCAGCACGCTTTGCGGCGGCATGGGGTCGCTCACCACGACCGGGCGGCCCGTGCGCATGATGCCGGCCTTTTCATAACCAATGCTTTCGCGGTCATTGCCCAAAAATGCCATGTGATCCAGGTCAACGCTGGTGATGACCGCGCAATCAGGCTCAATGATGTTGACAGCGTCCAGACGTCCGCCCAAACCGACCTCAAGAATCGCCACATCCAGCGCCGAGCGGGCCATGACATCCAGAATCGCCAAGGTTGAAAATTCAAAATAAGTGAGCGATTGGATGGCCCCCTCTTGAACGCGAGCCGCCTCCACGCGCGCAAAGGCGGCGACCAGATCAGCCGCCTCAACCGGCTCACCGCCCAAGCGCAGACGCTCTTCAAAACGAACCAGATGCGGCGAGGTGTAAACCCCGGTGCGGTAACCCGCCTGCTCCAAAATAGCGGCCAACATGGTGCAGGTAGAACCCTTGCCGTTGGTGCCCGCCACAGAAATCACCGGACAGCTGAAGCTGATTTTCATGCGTTCGGCGACTGTGCGAATGCGCGCCAGCCCCATGTCGATGTCTGTTGGATGCAATTGCTCGCAATGCGCAAGCCAGTCGTCTAGGGTGTTTGGTGGGGGGGTCATCTAAAACTAGCTCCGGTTTGAAACATACGACTCGGGATTGTCGCCGACCTTGCGGGCGGTGGCATGATGCGGTGCATGATGAACACCCTTGCAACGCCCGCCACTGTGCCGCCTACCTTAACGGTTTACGGAATTCCCAACTGCGACACCGTTAAAAAAGCCCGTCTGTGGCTCGCCGCGCAAGGCGTGGATTACGTGTTTTTTGACTTCAAAAAAATGGGGGTTCCCGCCGACAAATTACCCGGCTGGCTAACCGCCCTGGGCTGGGACAAACTGGTGAACCGCAAAGGCACCACTTGGCGCAAGCTCGACATCGCCACGCAAGCTGGTGTGGTGGACGCAGACGCTGCCAGCGCGTTGATCCTGGCGCACCCCAGTGTGGTCAAACGACCCGTGGTGGTGTGGGCTGATGGTCAGATCAGCGTCGGTTTTGACCCGGTCAGCTTTGCCGCGCGCCTACCCTAAAATCATTCCAGACTTTGTGCTTGACCGCTTCAGCGTCAGCGCCTTACTTAACCTGATCCAGCACACCATGACCACCACCTACATCGACGGCGTGTCCGTCAACACCCAAGCCAGCGTTTATTTTGACGGCAAATGCGTCAGCCACGGCCTCACTTTTCCTGATGGCACCCAAAAATCGGTGGGCGTTATTCTGCCCGCCACCTTGACCTTCAACACCGGGGCGCCGGAAATTATGGAATGCGTCGCGGGCGCTTGCGAGTACAAATTGGCGGGCACCGACGTGTGGATTAAGTCCTCACCGGGCGAGCAATTCAGCATTCCCGGCAACGCCAAATTCGAGATTCGTGTCACGGAGGCTTATCACTACATCTGCCATTTCGGCTGATCCCTGCCAGCACGCCAAAAACAAAAACGTCTATCAATTGAACCCCAAAAAATCATGAGCACTATTCTTCAAAACATTCCCGTCGGCCAAAAAGTCGGCATCGCCTTCTCCGGGGGGCTTGACACCAGCGCCGCCCTGCACTGGATGCGCAACAAAGGCGCGATTCCCTACGCCTACACCGCCAACCTGGGCCAGCCCGACGAATCAGACTACGACGCCATTCCGCGCAAGGCCATGGAATACGGCGCTGAACTGGCGCGCCTGATTGACTGCCGCAGTCAACTCGCCGCTGAAGGCTTGGCGGCGCTGCAAAGTGGCGCCTTTCACATCTCCACAGGCGGCGTGACTTACTTCAACACCACCCCGATTGGTCGTGCCGTGACCGGCACCCTGCTGGTGGCAGCCATGAAAGAAGACGACGTCAATATCTGGGGCGACGGCAGCACCTTCAAGGGCAACGACATTGAACGCTTTTACCGCTACGGCCTACTCACCAACCCGGCCCTGAAAATCTACAAACCCTGGCTGGATCAAGCCTTTATCGACGAACTCGGTGGCCGCGCTGAAATGTCAGCCTTCATGACTCAAGCCGGTTTTGGCTACAAGATGTCCGCTGAAAAAGCCTACTCGACCGACTCCAACATGCTGGGCGCCACGCACGAAGCCAAAGATCTGGAGTTTCTGAACTGCGGCATGAAAATCGTCAACCCAATCATGGGCGTGGCGTTCTGGAAAGAAGACGTTGTTGTTAAAGCCGAAGAAGTCACCGTGCGCTTTGAAGAAGGTCGCCCGGTCGCCCTGAACGGCGTCGAATACCCCGACTTGGTAACGCTGATTCTGGAGGCCAACCGCATTGGCGGGCGTCACGGGTTAGGCATGAGCGACCAGATTGAGAACCGCATTATTGAAGCTAAAAGCCGTGGCATTTATGAAGCACCGGGCCTAGCACTTTTATTCGCCTGCTACGAGCGTCTGGTCACCGGCATTCATAACGAAGACACGATTGAGCAGTACCGTGACAATGGCCGCAAACTGGGTCGCCTGCTGTACCAAGGCCGCTGGTTTGACCCGCAAGCCATCATGTTGCGCGAAACTGCCCAGCGCTGGGTCGCCCGCGCCGTCACCGGCTCCGTGACGCTGGAACTGCGTCGGGGCAACGACTACTCGATTTTGGACACCGAGTCGTCCAACCTGACCTACGCGCCTGAGCGCCTGAGCATGGAAAAAGTCGAGGACGCCCCGTTCTCTCCACTGGACCGCATTGGCCAGTTGACCATGCGCAACCTCGACATCGTGGACACGCGCGCCAAACTTGGCATCTATGCCAAGAGCGGCTTGTTGTCGCTGGGCGAAGGGGGCGACTTTTTGAGCCTGAACAACGACGGCAAATAATCCCGCCGAGTCACTCAGCCGCTTAACGAGCGCGGCGGCGAATACCCAGCAGACCCCGGTCTGCGTGGTTTTTCGTCAAATAGTCCTGGGCAATGGGCCGCAATGCCGCCGGTTCAATGCCCAACGACTGCAGTCCCGGCAACAAGCCACTGGCGACGTTATCGCGCTGCATTGAATCCAGGTTATCGCGGCTCATCAGCGGGCCGCCGGGGGCCAGCTCCATCACCCGGGCCTGCAAGCGTCCCATCCATTGCGGCAATGGAATCACCGGACGACCCCGGCCTTCGCCAATGCCGCTCAACTGAGCCGACAGCTTCACCAACTCCTGCAAAGTAAACACCTCCGGGCCACAGGCCTCAATCACCTGTGGCGTCTCAGCACGAGTCAGCGTGGTGGTGCGGGCCAGTCGTTGCACCACAGCGGCGGCCACATCCTCCACCCACACGGGCTGAAAGCGGGCGTGAGCACTCGCTAACGGCATAAATGGGAACACCGATTGCAGCTTGGCAAAGAGGTTCAAAAACTTATCTTCGGCGCCAAAAATAACGCTGGGTCGCAAAATAGTCAGGTCAAACGCGGCTTGCGCGCCTAGCCCTGCGGCCTGCATCAACACCGCCTCGCCCTGCCCTTTGCTGCGTAAATACAAAGAGGGCGCCGATTCAGGATGTTGTGCATCCGCCCCCAAAGCACTGATGTGAACCAGCGTCTTGACATGGTTGGCCAAGCAAGCCCGCGCCAACTTTTGCGGCAAAGCCACATGAACTTTTTCAAACTGTTCGGGCGTGCCGTGCAGAATGGCCACCAGATTCACCACGGCGTCATGACCGGCCATGGCACGCGTGAGCGCGGCCTCGTCATGAATATCGAGTTCCAGCACCGTCATAAAGGGCAAGGTCAGCAGATGCGGCACCTTGGCGCGGCGTCGTGAAGGCACCGTGACGTGCCAACCCAAACGCACCAACTTTTCACACACATGGGTGCCCACAAAACCAGAACCACCAATAACCAATACTTTTTTTGTCATACCCGCCTCTTTTTTGTAAAGTTTACAAATTACACAATCACTGGCTCCGGCTCCAGCCGGATACCAAAACGCTCATAAACACTGGTTTGAATGGCGCGTGCCAGCGTCATCACTTCACCACCAGTCGCCCCCAAACCGTTGCTGCCGCCACCGCGATTGACCAGCACCAGCGCCTGTTTTTCATAAACGCCTGCCTGCCCGACCGACTTGCCGCGCCAGCCACACGAATCAATCAACCAACCCGCCGCCAGCTTGACCGAGCCGTCCGCCAGCCGGTAGTGAACCACCTTGGGATCACGGGCAATAATGTCGGCGCACTGTTCAGGCGTCACCGTCGGGTTTTTGAAAAAACTGCCCGCATTGCCGATGACCTGCGGGTCTGGCAACTTGGCACGGCGAATCTCGCAAACCCAGTCAAAAATTTGCTGTGCCGTCGGCGCGGTGCAAGCGTGTTCTGCCATTTTTTTATCAAGATCAGCGTAACCCAGCACCGGCTTCCAAGGCTTGGGCAAGGCAAAACGCACGCGCAAAATCAGCACACGATCTTTCAAACCCACCACCTGATGCACCGCCTCAGACGCGGGCGTTGTGCCGCCATGTTTGAACACCGAATCGCGGTAGCCAAACGCACATTGCGCCGCGTTGAGCGTGAAGCCCTTGCCGGTTTGCAAATCCACCGCGTCCAGCGACTCAAAACGGTCTTGCAATTCAACGCCATAAGCGCCTATGTTTTGCACCGGCGAGGCGCCCACAGTGCCCGGAATCAGCGCCAGATTTTCCAGACCCGGATAGCCTTGCGCCAGCGTCCAGGCCACAAAGTCATGCCAGTCTTCACCCGCACCGGCCTCCACGATGAAGGCTTTGGCAGTCTCGGCCACCAGCCGCTGGCCTTTGATCTCAACTTTGAGAACCACTGGCTTGACATCGCCCGTGAGCACAATGTTGCTGCCGCCACCCAGCACAAATTTTGGCGCAGCGCCCCACTCGGGATGCATGAGCAGGTCATGCACCTCGGATTCATGGGCAATGCGCACCAGCGTGTGCGCCTTGGCCACAATGTGGAAGGTGTTAAAAGCTTGAAGGGGGACGTTTTTCTCGACTAACATCCTAAGATTGTCGCACTGGGGACAAGCCCCTTCGCGCAGGTCAGGGCCGGTCAAGGCCCATTTTTTTAACCCGCGTGCGCCCGTGACCGACAAGGGCCGCGCAAAACTCAATACTCTAAAAAATGCCCTCTTTTGATACCGTTTGCGACGCCAGCATGGTGGACGTCAAACACGCCGTAGAAAACACTACCAAAGAAATCACCACCCGCTTTGACTTCAAGGGCACGCCCGCAGCCATTGAACTCAAGGACAAAGAAATCACGATGATTGGCGATGCCGAATTCCAGCTCACCCAAGTGCTTGAAATTTTGCGCAACAAACTCACCAAGCGCGGCGTGGATGTGCGTTTTCTGGACATAGGCGACGTGCAAAAAATGGGCGGCGACAAGGTCAAGCAAATCATCAAGGTGCGCAGCGGCATTGAGACTGAAATGTCCAAAAAAATTCAGCGTCTGCTCAAAGACAGCAAACTGAAAGTGCAAGCCTCTATTCAAGAAGAAAAAGTGCGCGTTACTGGCGCCAAACGAGATGACTTGCAGGCGGCCATGGCCCTGATCAAAAAAGACATCACCGATGTGCCGCTGACGTTTGACAACTTCCGCGACTAAGCCAGCCCTTGTGTGACGGTTCAGACCGAAGACGACTATGAAGACTTGCTCGGTCTTTGGTCTGACCTGGAGTCGGGTCTGGGCATTGTTTTGGGCAACCCCGACAGCATCCAGGAGTTTGAGCCGCGTGTATGGCAATACGACCGCTGGATGCAAGCGCTGCTCAAGCGCGACACCGATGTCGGCCTGTACCTGCTTTTTCAGTTAGCCACCAATTCGCCGGTGGGCTACAGCGCCTCGCACGCGCTGGTCTGTGCCGTGTTGTGCCACCTGATCGCGGTGGACTTGAAACTTCCCCAAACCGAGCGCGACAGCCTTGTCCATGCCGCCCTCACCATGAACATGGCCATGACGGCGCTGCAAGATGAACTGGCCTCGCAAGTGGACAAACCCTCCCCCGCGCAAAGAAACGTCATTGGCACGCACGCCGCCAGCGCCGACCTGATGCTGGGCGCTAGGGGTGTCGTCGATGCGTTATGGCGTCACATCGTCATCCGGCATCACGACGACAGCATTGATCTGGGTGCGCTGCAAGACCTGTCACCCGTGAACCGACTGGTTCGCATTTTGCGGGTCATCGACCGTTATGCCGCCATGATTAGTCCGCGAAAAAACCGCGAAGGCCGCACCGCCACCGACTCGGCCCGTGCGCTCCTGAGCAACGCCATCGCGCAATCGGACGAAGTCGGCCAAGCGCTGATTCGCACCGTCGGTCTGTGTCCGCCCGGCACTTATGTGGCGCTCGATAACCACGAGATAGCCGTCGTGACACGCCGCAGTCAGACCCTGAATCAACCGTTTGTTGTCATCGTTATCAACGAAGCGGGCGCACTCCTCAACCCGCCGCGCCTGCACCCGACTACCCAAGGCCAGCCAGCTATTGAAAACTCGCTGGCCGCCTCAGCCATTCACGAACGGCTCAACCATCACTTGATTTTGCAGCTGGGGGTGAATGCGGCGCGGCAGATTGAGGGCCAATTACCAGAGTCAGCTAAAGCTGGCGCGATAAGTCACAGGGTCTAAAAGGCAGTGCTGATCAAGCGCGCCCACAAGATCAAAGAGTCGTGGGGCTTGTCTAAAATCAAACAGGCGTTGATACCCTCACCGGCCTGAAGGCGCGATAATTCCCGCTACCGGCAGGTCGTACCCGACCTGGGACAGTTGCCCGTCCTTATTCATGGCGGCTTCACAGGCTTTCGCCTCCCCCGCCATGGAAAATTCCTTAGCCAACTCACGCAACCCACGCGCCAGGATATTCCTGGCAGCGTTGGTATCGCGGTCATGTTCAGCCTTGCACTCGCTGCACGTCCAACGACGCACGCCCAAACCCGCCAACCCTTTCGGGCCAGTGCGCGCGTGGCAGCAAGAACACTCCTGCGTTGACCAAGCTTCGTTAACTTCCCTGACCCAGCTACCGGCGCTATCGCCCTTGTACTGCAACATAGATCGAAACGTTGACCAGCCTGCATCCAACACCGACTTCGCCATGTTGGTTTTTGCAAGGCCAGCCGCATTCACGTTGCCCACAAAAATGGCCCCGTGCTCTTTGACAATTTCGGTGCTCAACTTGTGCAGAAAGTCTTTTCTGCGATTTGAAATCTTGGCATGAATCGCCTTGGTGCGGTCTTTCTTTCCGGCCCGTTGGGCCACGGCCAGCGCCGGTTCCAGATCACGGTAGAACTGTTGGGCCTCAACCGTTTGTCCATTGGACAAGGCTGCAAAGTCTTTCAAGCCCAGATCAATACCAATAGCCGAAGCGCCTACCGTTTTGGCAGGTTGCTTCACATCCACGCTCACATTGAGATACCAGCGACCGCGACTGTCTTCGCTGAAACTGCCAGAACGCAACTGATAGTCGGCCAGCCCGTAACTATCCCAAAGCGACAACGCTTTGCCTTGGTAATGAACCTGACCGGCGCGATAGCTCAACGCACTGGCCTTCACTGGAATCCAGCCCAACGAACGGCGGGTTCCGTGCGACACGCGCCAACGCAGTTTGACTTTTTTGAATTGTTTACGCCGGGTGACATATTCCTCAGACACCGCCTGCACGGTCTGGGAATGAAGCGATAGCCCTTCTTTGGCCGCCCCTTTGGTGTAAGCGGCCATATCGTAGGCCGACATGAAACGGTGTTCACGCTCAAACACTTTAAGCGCTAAATCCTGCGAAAAATTCCACACCTGATTGACCTCGCGGGATTGCTCCAGCAAGTGTTTGGCGTGCTTGTCTTTGAGGCGCAACCGCAGCACACGAGTCACCACGCCCAAAGCGGCTTGACGCTTGGTTGACTGGGAGTGACTCGCTTTTTTCATGATGCAATCATCTTACAATACAATTTGGTCTATGACGACAGAAAATGAAATTAGAACAGGCAGGCATTGCGTTTTTGCACTTCACGCACATTTGGTCTTTGTGACCAAATACCGTAAGCGGGTCTTTACCAGTGAATCGCTGGATATTCTCAAAGAAGTGATGCAAAAAGTCTGTGATGACTTCGATGTTGAACTCGCCGCGTTTGAGGGAGAAGACAATCACGTTCACTTGTTGGTCAATTACCCGCCGCAAGTTCAACTCTCCAAACTGGTCAATAGCCTGAAAGGGGTTTCATCCCGAATGCTGAGAAAACAAATGCCGTCCATGGCGAATCGGTACTACAAAGACGTGCTTTGGAGTCCGAGTTACTTTGCCGCGTCTTGTGGCGGCGCACCGTTGTCGGTGATCAAGCACTATGTCGAACAACAAAACCGGCCCCTTTAACTTCCAACAGCCCAGCCTTATATCCCCGGCCTGAACGCCGGGGTTTTACGGCGATTTTGATAAGGCACATCCGCATCAAACGGCAATCGTTTTTCAAAATTCCGAATCTGAGCCTGCAAGTAAGACTGGTGAATGCGACTAAACCACTGGGAAAAGTGCTTGTAACTGGAAGATGGGTCCAGGCAATCTCTATAAGCAAAGGTTCTGGACTGCGCCTCGCTATCAGACACTGCACTGATTGCCGTAAGCTTTTTTTGATTCCAGAGGCGACCCGTGCCGTAATAGCCCAGCATGGGCAGATCATCAGGCATTTTTTGCTCATCAGAAAAAATGCGTTTCTCAAGCGCACGGGCAGTCTCGCCAAGGTTCAACGCCCCCGCAATCACCCGCTCTTTGGTCTGAGTGCCTTTCTTGATGCTTTCCCGATAGCGTGCGCCCTGCCAGGGAACGTCTTCATGAAAAGTAACGGCAACATCAAGTGGCGCGCCTTCAAGCACGGGCTGTGGATTTTTCAGTGTGCCGTCAAGAATGAGTGGGCGGACGTGCAGTTGCCCCATGGCCTTTATCTCGGCAGGCAACCGCCAGTCCATCTCATGCGATTGCACTTGCTCTCGCCGCACGTCATCAATCTGGATGCTTGTCACGTCGTTGGTCGTGCTGCCCAAATCAAATCCTGCCACGTAGGGCCACAAAGCCACTTTAATGGCATCCAGCACGCTGGTTTTTCCCTGACCATTAGGCGCTACCAAAACTGTCATTTGTGGATGGATATCTACCGATAGTGAGTCAAAACAGCGGTAGTTTTTCAGGTCAATATGTTCAATCCGCATGGCCTCTATTCCTTTCCGGGAGATTTTCTGGACGACATTACCGCACCGCCAGCGCCGTTTTACTCACCACCCGGCGCAGCACAAAACTGGAATGCACGCCCGTCACGCCTTCAATGCGGGTGAGTTGGTCAAGCAGCAAAGACTGGTAATGATCCATATCGCGCACGATCACTTTGAGTTGATAGTCGGCGTCCTGCCCCGTAATCAGCAGGCATTCCAGCACCTCGGGCAAGACGCTCACGATGGCCTCAAAATTGGCAAAGCGCTCAGGCGTGTGTAAATCCATGGAAATGTGGATCAACGCCATCAGCGTCAAACCCAATTTTTTGGCATCCAGCAGCGCCCGGTAACCCACGATCAGGCCCGACTCTTCCAACGCACGCACCCGGCGCAGACAAGGCGAAGGCGACAGGCCAATGCGATCAGCCAAATCCTGGTTGTTGATGCGGCCATCAAGCTGTAGCACGTCAAGAATGTGCTGATCGTAGCGATCAAGTTTCATGATTAGCCTCTGTTTTAAATGATGAAGGCAGAGTAATTCAAAACCAGGTTAATTTGAAGCAGAAACTGCTTAAAAATCTTAATTTTTAGGCCAACTACGCAATCCATTGCCCCGCCTCCCGTTCTACACTTGTTTCACCTGTTACCGACGGGCAAATGCAACAAATGGGTGACCCTCCCACGTTGCGCAGGCCAAGCCTCACAAGGGTTGCCGACAGAAAGCCAGCGTTTCAGCGACATCATCGCTCGGGGTTGCTGGCTTTTTTTCTGTCGCTTTCTTCTTTCTTATTAGCGCGTGTTCAGGGTGCTTCTACAAACGCCACCATCATGCGGGCCACTTGCAGGCCGTCATGGCCCAGCGCCAAACTGTTGCAACTGGCGGTGTAGAGCATTTCTCCCAATTGCTCACGCTCCGCATTCAACAAGTAAGCGCTGTAATCTTCCACAAATTCAGGGTGCGCTTGTACGCAAAAAACGTCTTTGCCCACGGCAAACGCGGCCACCGGGCAAAACGCGCTGCTGGCCAACAAGGTCGCGCCTTTGGGGAGTTCAAACACCTGATCCTGATGGCTGGCCAACAACGAAATTTCAGTGCGGCCCAACGCTTGCGCCATCTCGGGCGCGTGCCATTGGTAACTCATGCGCCCCGCGCCAAAGCCTTGCGGCGCGCGTCCTACTTTGGCACCCAGACACAGGGCGATGAGTTGATGACCAAAACACACGCCCACGAGTTTTTTCTTGGCTTCAAGCAGTTGCGTCACGCGCTGGCGTAGTTCAACCACCCACGCGTCTTGCGAGAACGAGTCGGCCCGGCTGCCGGTGAGCAGCACGGCATCGTAAGCATCAAAAGAGGCGGGGTAGTGCCCTTGCAGGGTGTTGAAAATATCAAACGTCCCCTTGGCGCCCGCGTCGGTTAGCAGACGCACAAACATGGCGCCGTAACTGGTGTAAATCGGGACCATGGCGGGGTCGAGCACATCGTTATCCAGCACGCAAAATTTCATGCTTTTCCGTCCTTAAGGCCGTGGTGGGGTGTGCTTTTTTTACCCAATTTTGACTCGGTGCCGCTGACCAGACGACTGATGTTGTCGGCATGGCGGTAGAGCAGCAGCAAAGACATCACCGACACCGACAACAAAACGCCGTTGTTCATGTACCAGGCCAGACCATCGCCAAAGATGTAATAAACCGGCGCAAACACCGCAGACGCCAGCGAGGCCAGTGAGGAGTACCGAAAAAAGAAGGCCATGACGACCCAGGTGAGCGCCGTCGCCAAACCCAGCAACGGGTTGATACCGATCAACACCCCTAAAGCCGTCGCCACGCCTTTGCCGCCCACAAACTTGAAAAACACCGGATAAAGATGGCCCACAAAAGCGGCCAGCCCGACAAACGCCATGGTGCTTTCTTGCAGACCATACGGCTGGCCATACCACTTGACCAGCATCACAGCCAACCAGCCTTTGCCCGCGTCAAGCAGCAGCGTGGCAATGGCCGCGCCTTTTTTACCGGAACGCAGCACATTGGTCGCACCGGGGTTTTTGCTGCCAAAAGTGCGCGGGTCTTTCAACCCCATCACACGGCTGATGATCACCGCAAAAGACAAGGAACCGATGAGGTAGCCCAAAAGAACAGCCCCCACGGGTAAGAAAGATTGCATTGATTCCAAAAAACATCTCCTGCTGGTTGCGCCACGGCTTCGGGCGTGAAGCGGCTATTTTGCCAGCCCACTTTGTGCGGGCCGTCTCAAATCAGTCAAGCAAGGCGCATTGCACCGCTTGAGCGCCCAACAAGGTGACACAGACTTGCGGATCAAGGCGCACCAGATAGCCACGCCGTCCGCCATTAATCAGGATTTGGGGAAGCTCAAGAATTGATGCTTCTATATAGAGCGGCATGGTTTTTCGGGTGCCAAACGGCGACGTGCCGCCCACCCAATAACCGCTGTGTCGGTTGGCGACTTCCGGCAAGCAAGGCGTCACCGACTTGGCACCTATTTGACGCGCCAGATTTTTGGTGGACACCTTGCGGTTGCCATGCATCAACACCACCAGCGGCTTGGCGTCCTGGTCTTGCATGATGAGCGTTTTAACCACGACAAAGGGATCAAACCCCAGCACCTCGGCGCTGTGTAGCGCGCCACCATGTTCAAGGTAGTCGTAGGGGTGTTCGGTAAACACCACCTGGTTCGCCTTGAGGAACTGGGTGGCGGGGGTTTCGCTGACGTGGTCTTTTTTAGCCATTACAAAGCCGGGTCGCGGATGTCCCAGCGAATAGCGTCGATTTCGGCAAGCAACTCGGGCGCCAGCGTGGTGCCCCAAACGTCCAGATTTTCATCGAGCTGTGCCACCGAGGTGACGCCGATGATGGTGCTGGCCACTTGCCATTTGGTGTAGCAAAACGCCAGCGCCAACTGGGTCGGCGTCATGGCGTAGTCGCGGGCCAGTGCGTTGTATTGCCGCGCCGCCACCAAAGCTTCGGGACGCCCCCAGCGCTGTTTGCGGGTGGATTCGTATTTGGCGATGCGCGCTTGCGGCGGCGCATCAGGGCCGGTCAGCCCCGAGGCGTCGTACTTGCCGGTTAGCAGGCCAAAGGCCAGCGGCGAATAGGCCAAGAGCGACACGTCCAGGCGGTGCATGGTTTCATCCAGCCCGTTTTCGACCGTGCGGTTCAGCAGGCAATAAGGGTTTTGCACGGTCGCCACACGCGGCAGACCGTGTTGTTCAGCCAAACGTACAAACTCGTGAACACCGTAGGGCGTCTCGTTGGACAAGCCAATGGCGCGCACTTTGCCCGCCTGAACCAGCGTTTGCAGCGCTTCCAGTTGCGCGAGGATGGGGGTGCAAGGCGCGTCCTTGGCCGGGTCGTAATAGACCATGCCAAAGGCGGGCACATGGCGCACGGGCCAATGAATTTGATAGAGGTCAATCACCTCGGTTTGCAGACGCTTGAGGCTGGCCTCGCAGGCGGCGATGATGTCGGCGGCGGTCAAATCGGCGCTGCCCCCGCGAATCCAGGGCATCGAACGCGACGGCCCGGCGACTTTGGTGGCAATCACCAGTTTTTGGCGCGCCGTCGGATTTTTGGCGAACCAGTTACCCATGATGATTTCAGTGGCGTTGTAGGTTTCAGCGCGGGGCGGCACGGCATACATTTCAGCCGTGTCAAGAAAGTTGACGCCGCGCGCCAGCGAGCGGTCCAGAATGGCGTGCGCGGTGGCCTCATCGACCTGTTCGCCAAAAGTCATGGTGCCCAGGCAAATGGGGGTAACGTGCAAATCGCTTTGTCCAAGGGGGATAGTTTTCATAAAAAGTCTCCGTATGATGCTGCAAATG
This sequence comes from uncultured beta proteobacterium, assembly GCA_903823025.1. GTDB lineage: Bacteria > Pseudomonadota > Gammaproteobacteria > Burkholderiales > Burkholderiaceae_C > Rhodoferax. The sequence continues at coordinate 7,914 of CAIJRK010000033.1, read as the reverse complement.
TACCAACCCCAAAGAATTTCCCGCAGCGACTTTGTCCCTATTCGCAACTTGCAATACCACGTTCAGGTGTGGGGTGAGCCCGCGCCCGACAAAACACCGCTGGTGCTGTTGCATGGCTGGATGGACGTGGCCGCCAGTTTTCAGTTCATGGTCGATGCGCTCAGTCACCAGCATTACGTGATTGCGCCGGACTGGCGCGGCTACGGTCAAACGACCTCGGGCGGCGTGGACAGTTTCTGGTTTTCTGACTATCTGGCTGATCTGGACTTTTTGCTGGACCACTACGCGCCAGACACACCCGTCAATTTGGTCGGTCACAGCATGGGCGGCAATGTGGCGATGCTGTATGCCGGTGTGCGCCCCGAACGCCTTGGCCGACTGGTCAATCTGGAAGGCTTCGGGATGCCTGCCACGACGCCCGACGAAGCGCCGGGGCGCTACATCAAATGGATGGATGAGTTGAAAAAACTGCACCGGGGCGAAATGGCACTCAAGGCTTACGACACAGCCGCTGGTGTGGCGCGCCGCCTCATGAAAACAAATCCAAGGCTGGGCCGCGACAAGGCCAATTGGCTGGCGCAGCACTGGGCACATGAAAACGCGCAAGGCCAATGGCAAATTCTGGGCGATCCGGCGCACAAAATCTCGAATGCGCAGCTGTACCGGGTGGACGAGTTGCTGGCCATTTATCAGTGCATCAGCGTGCCCGTTTTGTCTGTGGAGGCGCTGGACAGCAGTCTCGATATTTGGTGGAAAGGCCGCTTCACGCTGGCGCAATACCATGAGCGGCTCAAGTCGGTGGCGCAAGTGGAAATCGTCCAAATCAGCGATGCCGGGCACATGATGCACCACGACCAGCCGCAAGTTCTGGCCCGCTTGATTGAACAGTTTTTGAACCGTTAAGTGCGCATGATGCGGCTAGCCCGCAAGCCATCGTCCGGGAAAGTTCATGGATTGAATGCGAAAATAGCCCCTTATTTGAAACCTACACCGTCAGGAACCGCATCATGGAAGCAGAACGCATCAACCTCATTGGCACCCAACTCTCCGATCTGAGCGGGCGCACGCTCGATTTACGGGGGTATCTTTGACTACCCTGCCAAAGCTGAACGACTGAGAACCGTCAACGCCTCTCTTGAAGACCCTGCCGTCTGGAATGACCCCAAACGCGCGCAAGAGTTGGGCCGCGAGAAAAAAACGCTCGACGGTGTCGTACTCACCCTGGACAACCTGACGAACGAGCTGGCTGACAACGCCGAACTCTTCGAGATGAGCCGGGAAGAGGGCGACGAAGCCGGCCTGCAAGCGATTGAAGCCGACACCGCCAAACTCGCTGCCATCGTTGAAGGGCTGGAGTTCCGGCGCATGTTCAGCAACCCGGCTGATCCGCTGAACGCCTTTGTGGACATTCAGGCGGGCGCGGGCGGCACCGAAGCCTGCGACTGGGCCAGCATGTTGCTGCGCCAGTACCTGCGCTACGCCGAACGCAAAGGCTTCACCGTCACGATTGAAGACGAAACCGCAGGCGACACCGCCGGTATTAAAGGCGCCACCATCAAGGTGGAAGGCGAATATGCCTTTGGCCTGCTGCGCACCGAAACCGGCGTTCACCGGCTGGTGCGCAAGTCGCCATTTGACTCGTCGGGCGGGCGCCACACCTCGTTTGCCTCGGTGTTTGTGTACCCCGAAATTGATGACTCGATTGAGATCGACATCAACCCCTCCGACGTGCGCGTGGACACTTACCGCGCCAGCGGTGCGGGCGGTCAGCACATTAACAAAACCGATTCAGCGGTGCGCCTGACGCACATTCCCACCAACATCGTGGTGCAGTGCCAGGATGGTCGCAGCCAGCACAGCAACCGCGATGTCGCCTGGAAGCGCCTGCGTTCGCGCCTGTACGACTTTGAGATGCGCAAACGCCAGGAAGAGCAGCAAAAGCTCGAAGACACCAAAACTGACGTGGGCTGGGGTCACCAGATTCGCAGTTACGTGCTGGACAACAGCCGCATCAAAGATTTGCGCACCAACTATGAAACCTCCGCCACCCAAAAAGTGCTGGATGGCGACCTTGATCCGTTTATCGAAGCCTCGTTAAAGCAGGGTGTCTGATGCATTTTTTAAACCAGCAGCACCCCCCCGTTCAAGCCTTGATCTTCGACATGGACGGCACCATGATCGACTCCATGCCCGCCCATGCCCAAAGCTGGGTGACATTCACACAGCGCCACGGTCTGACGATTGACGTCGATGACCTGATGCGCCGCACCACCGGGCGCACCGGCACCGAATGCATGTTTGAGTTGTTTCAGCGTAACATCCCGGAGGCTGAACTCTGGCACCTGGTGCAAGAAAAAGAACAGCTTTACCGAGAACTGTTTGCCCCCGTTTTCAAGGAAGTGGACGGCTTCAAACAGTTCTCGGAACAGGCGCACGGGCTTGGACTGAAGGTCGGCGTTGGCACCGCAGGCGACCAGCACAACATTGCGTTTGCCTTCTCGAACCTGTTAATGCCCACCGCACCGCACGCTGTGGTGGGCGGCGACGAAGGCCATGCCGGCAAACCCGACCCGGCCATATTTTTAGAAACTGCGCGCCGCATGAATATCCCGGCGAGCGCCTGTCTTGTCTTTGAAGACGCCCCTTTTGGCATCGAAGCCGCCCGGCGCGCCGGGATGCGTGCTGTGGCCATTTGCACCACGCACACCCCGGCCCAACTAGCCGGGCCGCATGTGCTAGCCAGCGTGGCTAACTACGTTGACTTGACGAATTTAAAATTTTTGGAGAACCTGCATGTTGCAACTTCTTGAGGCCGGTGGCCCCGCCACCGTGATCAACCGTACCGACTACACCGCCCCCGCCTATTGGATTGACACCGTCAACCTGACGCTGGATCTGGAGCCTGGCAAAACCCGCGTGCTCAACAAAATGACGCTGCACCGCAACCTGGAAGTGGCCGTGCAGCCACTGCGGTTAAATGGTGAAGAACTCAATCTGGCGCGCGTGCTGGTGAACGGCCAAGGCACCTCCTTCAAGCTCGAAGGAAACTACCTGGTGCTGGAAAATCTGCCGCAAGAAGGCAGTTTTGATCTGGAAATTTTTACCACCTGTACGCCGAATAAAAACACCAAGCTGATGGGCTTGTACGTCAGCAACGACTCCTTCTTTACGCAATGCGAGGCCGAAGGTTTTCGGCGCATCACCTATTTTCTGGACCGTCCCGATGTGATGGCCAGCTTCACGGTAACGCTGCGCGCTGACCAGCAAAAATACCCGGTCTTGCTCTCCAACGGCAACCTGGTCGATTCGGGCGCCCTGGAAGGCGCGGGCAACGAGGGCCGCCACTTTGCCACCTGGGTTGATCCGCATAAAAAACCGTGCTACTTATTTGCCCTGGTCGCGGGCCAACTGGTGTGCCGCGAACAACGCATTGTTTCGCGTGCGGGCAAAGACCATTTGCTGCAGGTCTATGTGCGCCCCGGCGATATGGATAAAACCGAACACGCCATGAACTCCCTGATGGCTGCCGTGGCCTGGGACGAAGCCCGCTTTGGGCTGACCCTTGATCTGGAACGCTTCATGATTGTGGCCACCAGCGACTTCAACATGGGCGCCATGGAGAACAAAGGCCTCAACATCTTCAACACCAAATATGTCCTGGCCAACCAGACGACCGCTACTGACGCCGACTTTTCCAACATTGAGAGCGTCGTCGGCCATGAGTATTTTCATAACTGGACGGGCAACCGCATCACCTGCCGCGACTGGTTTCAGCTCAGCCTAAAAGAAGGCCTGACCGTCTTTCGGGATCAGGAATTCTCCCAGGACTTGTGCGGCGACGCCTCGGCCCGCGCTGTCAAACGCATTGAAGATGTGCGCGTGCTGCGCACCGCCCAGTTTCCTGAAGACGCCGGCCCGATGGCCCACCCGGTACGCCCGGACAGCTACATCGAAATCAACAACTTCTACACCGTCACCATTTATGAAAAAGGCGCTGAAGTCGTGCGCATGATTCAAACGCTGGTCGGACGCGAAGGTTTTGCCAAAGGCATCACGCTGTATTTTGATCGCCATGACGGCCAAGCCGTCACCTGCGACGAGTTTGGACAAGCCATTGCTGACGCCAACCCGGACTCGGCACTGGCCCGCCTGTTGCCTCAGTTCAAACGCTGGTACAGCCAGGCGGGCACGCCCCGGGTACACGCCACCGGCTGCTACGACGCCCAAGCCTTGACCTACACCCTGACGCTGACGCAAAGCTGCGCGCCCACACCGGGGCAAAGCAGCAAAGAACCGTTTGTGATTCCGGTCAATCTCGGGCTGGTGGGCGAGAGCGGCGCCGCCCTGCCCTTGCAGCTGCAAGACAGCGCCGACACCTTGGGTGACAGCCATCTGTTTGTGATGACCCAAGCCAGCGAGTCCCTCACTTTCATCAACGTCACGCAAGCGCCCGTGCCTTCCATCCTGCGCGGCTTTACGGCCCCGGTGATGCTGGACTTTGACTACACCGATGCGCAATTGTTGACCCTGCTGGCCTTTGACACCGACGCCTTCAATCGCTGGGAAGCCGGTCAACGGCTGGCCCTGCGAAGCGCCCTGAGAGCCATCGTGGCAGACGATGATCTGGCCACTCCCGACGTCCTCAATGACGCCTACATCAACGCGATGCGCGACGTGTTGCGACACACCACGCTGGACGCCGCCTTCAAAGAGCTGGTGCTCACCCTGCCGTCCGAGACCTACATCGCCGAGCAACTCGACGTCGTTGATCCGCAGCGCATTCATGCCGTGCGCGAAGCCATGCGGGCGCAACTCGCCACGGCACTGGCCGCCGATTGGCAATGGGCTTTTGAGGCGTATCACGAAAACGGGGCCTACCAGCCCGATGCCCTGTCCGCCGGACGCCGCGCGCTGGCAGGCATGGCACTGGCGCAACTTTGTCTGGCTGCCCGCACGCACACCGACAGCCTCTGGCCTGGCAAAACCTGCCAGTATTTCAAGGATGCCGACAACATGACCGACCGCGCCAACGCGCTGGCCGCGCTGCTGGGCAGTGCCCACGAACTCGCCACACCCGCCCTGGCGCGTTTTTACCATCAGTTTAAAAACGAAGAACTCGTGCTGGACAAGTGGTTTGCCTTGCAAGCCGGTGTCTGCGACCGGGGCGGTCAGGTGCTGGCAGCGGTACACCAGCTGATGACCCATCCCGACTTCAACATCCGCAATCCAAACCGGGCACGCAGTGTCATCTTCAGCTATTGCAGCGCAAATCCTGGCGCGTTCCACCGCGCTGACGGCACGGGCTATGTGTTCTGGCGTGACCGGGTACTTGAACTCGACAAAATCAACCCCCAAGTCGCCGCCCGGCTGGCGCGTGGTCTGGATCGCTGGAAAAAACTGGCAGAACCCTACCGCAGCGCCGCCCGCGAAGCCCTCGCCAGCGTCGCAGCCAAGCCTGAGTTGAGCAACGACGTGCGCGAAGTCATTAACCGCGCATTGGCGGACTGATTCAGCAACTCAATCTTGAGAACCCATTTTTTAGGAACCCTCCAATGTCTTCAAAAGTTTCCCTCACCCGCTATCTGGTTGAACAGCAACGCATAGACGGTCATATTCCGGCGCAGTTGCGCCTGCTGCTTGAAGTGGTAGCCCGCGCCTGCAAAGGCATTTCCATGGCCGTTGGCAAAGGCGCGCTGGGCGACATACTCGGCAGCGCTGACAGCGAAAACGTGCAAGGCGAGATGCAAAAAAAGCTCGACATCATTGCCAATGAAGTGCTGATCGAAGCCAATGAATGGGGCGGTCACTTGGCGGCCATGGCCAGCGAAGAGATGGAGGCCATCTACGTGGTGCCCAACCGCTACCCGCAAGGTGAATACCTGTTGTTGTTTGATCCTTTGGACGGCTCCAGCAATATTGACGTCAACGTCAGCATTGGCACCATTTTCAGCGTGCTGCTCAAGCCTGAAGGCGCAGGCGTCTCCGAGCAAGATTTTTTGCAGGCAGGCACCCAACAAGTCGCCGCCGGTTATTGCGTGTACGGCCCGCAAACCACCCTGGTGCTCACCGTCGGTGACGGCGTCGCGATGTTTACCCTGGACCGCGAGCGTGGCTCCTTTGTGTTGACCAGCGAGCATGTGCAAATTCCCAAAGACACCAAAGAATTTGCGATCAATATGAGCAACATGCGCCACTGGGACACCCCGGTCAAACGCTATATTGACGAGTGCTTGCAAGGCGTCGAAGGCCCGCGTGAAAAAGACTTCAACATGCGCTGGATCGCCAGCATGGTGGCCGATGTGCACCGCATTCTCACGCGCGGCGGCGTCTTCATGTACCCATGGGACAAACGCGAACCTGAAAAGCCCGGCAAATTGCGCTTGTTGTACGAAGCCAATCCCATGAGCTGGCTCATTGAACAAGCCGGTGGCGCCGCCACCAATGGTCAGCAACGTATTCTGGATATCAAGCCCGGCAAACTGCACGAGCGCGTGAGCGTTTTCCTGGGCGCCAAGAACGAAGTGGAACGCGTCACCCGCTATCACAGCGAGCGCTAACGTGCGGGCTATAATCTAGGGCTTGAATGCCGGTGTAGCTCAGTTGGTAGAGCAGCTCATTCGTAATGAGAAGGTCGGGTGTTCGATTCATCTCTCCGGCACCAATAGATATAAAGGTTTGCTGCTATTAATTTAGTAGCAAACTTTTTTTTTGGAATTCATCCCTGCGCTATGCCGCCAGCGGTGTGCAACTATCTACCGTTCAGCCAAACCTCCGCGCCAGCAATCAACCGATTCAGCAGCCCAGCCCATTACCGGGTAACGGTCAATTGCGTGAGTATTCTCTGTTAAAAGAATTCAACATGACGGAGGAGGCGAAAGCTGTTGAAGCCGCCATGAATAAGGACGGGCAACTGTCCCAGGTCGGGCGCGACCTGCCGGTAACAGGAATCATCGCACCTTCAGGCTGGTGAGGGTGTCAAAAACTGTAGAGAAAAGCTGTATGAATACATTTTCAAACTGGCGTTCGGTGCGCATGTGGGAATCGCAGGTAACGCGGGATTTGCGTCAGCAACGTGTGCTCTGGCTCCATGGGCTTTGCATTGGCCTGATTACCTTGGCTGTCACTTGGGGCACGTCGACCCTGCAGATGCACTGGGGTGTCGAGTCGTTGGCGCTGCGTTATTTGGTTTCTCTGAGCATGGGTTATCTCATTTTTTTGTTGACGGTACGCGTGTGGGCTGCGGCCCTGATCGGGCGCACCCATGTGGTTGATGTGTCGGGGCTTGATGTGTCCGGCGCGCATGGCGGCTGTGAAAGACCCCACTTGCCTTCCATCAACAACGGCGGGGGAGGCGACTTTGGCGGCGGTGGGGCGTCGGGCGTTTTTTCAGACGAAGCCGCTGGCACGACAAACGGTAGCGACCTTGCGAGCAGTTCTATTGATGTGGCCACCGGTAGTGACGAGGCCGCCATTGTCGTGGTGCCGGTCGTGTTTGTATTCTTGATCGTATGCGCGGTCTTTCTCGGTGTGGGTTCGTTGATGCTGCTGTATTTTGGCTGGGAGGTGTTGCTGGCAGTGGCAGTGGAATTGGCGTTCGCCCACGCCACGGCCCGCACCGCAGTGCGTGTCACACGCGAGGGTTGGGCCTTGGCTGCCGTGCGCCTGACCTGGAAGCCCTTGGTTGGTGCGGTGGTCTGCGCGGTGGCGCTCGGGGCGATGATTGACCACTTCGTTCCCACAGCGCAGTCCTTGCCGCAAGCTTTGAACGCTTTGAGAACCTGTTCACGATCTTTACAGGCTGCTGAAATACTTCAGAGACTCATCTTTTGAAAATTTTCGACCTCATAAAATTGCCTACAGGCTATTGTTTTCAAGTTCTTGAGGGGTAGGTCGTCACTCAAGAAGGCGGTTTTT
>CAIJRK010000032.1 GCA_903823025.1 uncultured beta proteobacterium | reverse complement strand
GTCATGACCGTGGTGGGGAGTTGCAAACTTCAAGGTCGTAGCGTCTTGGCCTTTATGACCCAGGCCATGAAGGCTCACTTCGGCTTAAACCCAACACCTTCCCTCATTCCGATTGGGGTGGGGTGAACGCGTACCATTTTTAAACTCCCTATTTTTTTCAGATCGCATCCTAACGCATTTTTTTATACAAAATTCTGTCCGGCTCTACTTTTCTCAAGGCTGCCAGTTATCAAATGGCGTATCTATCGGGGCCATGATTCTGCTCATCTCGCCGCTCTTGACCATCTTGGCAATGGTGTCCGACAAGAACTTGTCGGTCGGGCCGCCCCGGCCACCTTTGGGCAGGACAATTTTGACGTCAAAACGCTTGTAGAGCTGGCGTTTAAGGTGGGTCAGATTGGCCTGTTTGACAAACGGATCTGAGGCGAAATCAGCAAAAACAAAAGCATCAATCCGACCTGCATCCACTTTCTTCAGGCTTCCTTCAAGACTCGTTGAGGGTGTGATGGGGAAATTGAAATAATCCGTATGCGCTGCATCGGTTTCAACTTTGAATTTGCTGGCGGTTGCCGGGGTTATGTTGACGTTCTTGCCTGAATACAACGTAAAGTTGACATGGAAAATAGTAGCCGTCGAGTAATCAAACTTTTCTGTTCCTGTTTCAGAGCCAGGCATCTGAATGAGCGGCAGGTGAAAGTCAACATTCTTTTCCTGCACATCGTTCATCGAACGAGGAAAGGGCACCACTTGATACTCGATTTTGTCGCCAGAGGCTTTTTCAAGCGCCTTGATGAAATCCACGAGAACGCCCTTTTCTCTACTTTCTGCATACACCGGCATTTGCGCCAGACTGGCCTTCCAAGTCTTGCCCGCAGCCAATGCAGGGGACGTACAAACGACAGCCAAAATTGCAGAACAAAGAATATTTTTTGTGAATCTAAGCATGATTTCCCTTATTTTTAAATATAAAAATGGCGCAACGATCAGCAAGTTACCCAAGCGCATTTCATTCTAGCCATCAGCGCGAAATGGGCCGCGCATTCTGGTGAATCAAATTTGTCTTGTTTTTTGAGGTCTGAAACCTCTACTGGGTCGTGTTTTGATTCGTTCTGAGTTCAGCAAAATAATAGCCGCATTAGCGTAAACGTGAAGTCAAAAGCCAAGACAAAGCACCGCCGCTGACCTACACTTTCCTCCTTGAAAGAGGTCGCCGACTTATCCGCTGGCGGCTTTTGATTCCCTCGCTCACAAGGCGTTTATCTTGATTCCTGGAGACTTCACCAAATGAACACACCGCTACCGGAACATATCCGCCAAGCCCTGAAAACAGTTACGCTAGACGATAAATATTCACTCAACTGCGGCCCGGCTTTCATGAGTGGCGTGCAAGCGTTAGTTAAGTTGCCGATGTTGCAGCAAGTACGCGACCAGAAAATCGGTAAAAACACCGCCGGGTTCATCAGCGGCTACCGGGGTTCTCCGTTGGGCGGTTACGACTTGGCGCTGGGCAAGGCCGAGAAATATCTCAAAACTCAAAACATTATTTTTCAGCCGGGCGTGAATGAAGAGTTGGCCGCCACCGCGTTGTGGGGCACGCAGCAACTGGGTTTTGCACCGCCCGGCAGCAATAAATTTGATGGCGTGTTTGGCATTTGGTATGGCAAAGGCCCAGGCGTGGATCGGTGCAGCGACGTTTTCAAACACGCCAACATGGCGGGCACGACCGAATGGGGCGGCGTGATTGCGGTGGCGGGCGACGACCACATTTCAAAAAGCTCCACGGCGGCGCACCAGAGCGACCACATTTTCAAGGCCTGCGGCTTGCCTGTGTTTTTCCCGGCCACGGTGCAGGAGATTTTGGACTTGGGCATTCACGCCTTTGCCATGAGCCGTTTCTCGGGCGTTTGGGCGGGCATGAAAACGATTCAGGAAATCGTCGAATCCAGCGCCACGGTCATGATCGACCCGGATCGGGTGCAAATCAAAATCCCGACTGATTTTGAAATGCCGCCCGGCGGTTTGCACATTCGCTGGCCTGATCAGGCGCTGGAGCAAGAAGCGCGTCTGTTCCATTACAAGTGGTACGCCGCGCTGGCCTACATCCGCGCCAACCGCCTGAATTACAACGTGATTGAAGGCCCGCATGATCGCCTCGGCTTGATTGCCAGCGGCAAGGCGTACAGCGACACGCGTCAGGCGCTGATTGACTTGGGGCTGGACGATGCGACCTGTCAGCAAGTCGGGCTGCGCTTGCACAAAGTCGGTGTGGTGTGGCCGCTGGAGGCACAACTCACCCGCGAATTTGCGACCGGCTTGCAAGAGATTTTGGTGATTGAAGAAAAGCGCCAGATCATTGAATACCAAGTCAAGGAAGAGCTTTACAACTGGCGCGCCGATGTGCGGCCTAACGTGCTGGGCAAGTTCAACGAAGGCGAAGGAGATTTCAGTGGCGGCGAATGGTCTAACGCCAATCCGACGGCTAACACGCTGCTACGCGCCAACGCTGATTTGTCGCCTGCCATCATCGCCCGCGCCATTGCACAGCGCTTGAAAAAACTGGGCGTGAGTGCTGATATTGCTGCCCGCATCGACGCGCAACTGGCGATTCTGGCGGCTAAAGAAAGCGCCATGCAGGTGATTGAATTGGGCGGTACAAAAGGGGCCGAGCGGGCACCCTGGTTTTGTTCTGGTTGCCCGCACAACACCAGCACCAAAGTGCCTGAAGGCTCGCGCGCCATGGCGGGCATTGGTTGCCACTTCATGACGATTTGGATGGATCGCGCCACCGTCGGCTTCACCCAAATGGGTGGCGAGGGCGTGCCTTGGGTCGGGCAGCAACCCTTCAGCAACGAAAAGCACATGTTTGCCAATTTGGGCGACGGCACCTACTTTCACAGTGGGCTGTTGGCCATTCGCCAAAGCATTGCCTCGGGCGTGAACATGACCTACAAGATTCTCTACAACGACGCCGTCGCCATGACCGGCGGCCAGCAGATTGGTGAACGGCCAGAAGGGCTTTCGGTGGCGCAGATTGCCCAAAGTATGCAGGCCGAAGGGGCCATCAAAACCGTCGTGGTGACGGATGAGCCAGAGAAGTACGACGACATTGAGTTGGTGGACGGCGTGGAGGTTTTTCATCGCGACGAGCTGGATCGCATTCAACGCGAGTTCCGTGAAATTAAGGGCACCACGATCATCATTTACGACCAGACCTGCGCGACCGAAAAACGCCGTCGCCGCAAACGGGGCAGTTTGGTCGATCCGGCCAAGCGCGTGGTGATTAACGAACTGGTGTGCGAAGGTTGTGGCGATTGCAGCGTGCAAAGCAACTGCCTGAGCGTGGAGCCGTTAGAAACCGAGTTTGGCCGCAAACGCCAGATCAACCAAAGCACTTGCAACAAAGATTACTCGTGCGTCAAAGGTTTTTGCCCGAGTTTTGTCACGGTCGAAGGGGGACAACTCAAGAAAAAAGTCAAAGGCCAAGGCCCGTCCCCGTTTGAAATGGGCGCGTTGCCGGAGCCGGTGTTGCCGTCTATTGAAGGCGTAGAGGGCAAGGTCTGGGGCATTGTGGTGGCGGGCGTCGGCGGCACGGGCGTCATCACCATTGGTCAGTTGCTAGGCGTGGCGGCGCATTTGGAGGGCCGTGGCATCGTGACGCAAGACGCGGGCGGCTTGGCCCAAAAGGGCGGCGCGACCTGGAGCCATGTGCTGATCGGCGCGACACAAGACGCGATTCGCACCACGCGCGTCAGCATGGCGGCAGCGGACCTCATCATCGGTTGCGACCCGCTGGTGGCCGCAAACAAGGAAACCGTGATGCGGATGCGGGCGGGGCGCACGCAGGTGGCGCTCAATTCACACGCCGCGCCGACCGCCGCTTTTGTCACCAACGCCAACTGGGTGAACCCCGCCGACGCGTGCATCAGCGACATTGTCAAGTCCGTGGGACTAGACGCCGTAGGCACGTTCAACGCCGAAGCCGCAGCGACCCAACTGATGGGCGACAGCCTTTACACCAACCCGATGATGTTGGGCTATGCGTGGCAAAAAGGCTGGATTCCACTAGAAAAAATCTCGTTGATGCGGGCGATTGAGTTGAACGCCGTCGCCGTGGACAACAACAAAACCGCATTTGAATGGGGTTGCCGCGCCGCGCACGATGGCGCTGCTTTCGAGAAACTGCTCAATCCGGGGCAGGTCATTGCGTTCACCCCACGCAGTTCGCTGGAGGCGCTGATCGCCAAGCGGGTGGACTTTTTGACCGCCTACCAAAATTCCGCCTACGCGCAAACGTACCAAGCCTTCGTGCAAAAGGTGCGCGCTATGGACGAATCTGCCGGTGAAAAAAATCTGGCATTGACCGAGGCGGTGGCCCGCTACTTGTTCAAGCTGATGGCCTACAAGGATGAATACGAAGTGGCTCGCTTGCACACCGACCCCGCGTTTCACGCCAAGATTAACGCAATGTTTGAAGGCGACTTCAAGCTGAATTACCACTTGGCACCACCTTTGCTAGCCAAGAAAAATGAACAAGGCGAGTTGCAGAAGCAGCAGTTTGGCCCGGTCATGTTGACGGTCTTCAAAGTGCTGGCCCGGCTCAAGGGTTTGCGCGGAACGGCGCTGGATATTTTTGGCTACGCCGAGGAGCGTCGGCAAGAGCGGGCGTTGATCAGCGAATACCGCGACAGCGTGGATGAACTCCTGAGCGCGTTGCGCGGTGCCCCGCAGGGTGATCGCTACCAACGGGCACTGGACATCGCTCGTCTGCCTGAACAAATCAAGGGTTTTGGCCATGTGAAAGCGCGCAGCCTCTTGGCGGTGCGTCAGAAGTGGGCGGCGCAAATGGCTGAATTCCACAACCCGCAGGAACGCCAAAAATCGGCTTGACAGGCGTCAACCCGACTCACACCCTGACGGTAGGGTGGTCAGCAATTTTTGAAGCGTTGCCCATTTGACGAACCGGACACGGCTCACCCCCGTTTGTGAGACGTATTAAGGTGCTCAACCGCGTTATGCAGACCCTCCAAATCATTGACGACGGCCTTGGAGAAGGTGGCAAACACGCCGTTCAGCATTTTTTCGGCTTCAGGGTTTTTGCCCGCTTTCGAGAGCGCCACCACGTTGGAAGCAGCGTAGTGAAACATCTTGTGGTGCTCAATCAAAACCAGGAAACCAGGAAAATGCGCCAAGTGCAGTTTTCCATTGCCATGAATCCATCGGCCCAAGTCGCAATGGTCATCAAAGCAGATGACTTCTGGCAAAAAATCCTCGCGAGACGTCCCGGCCAAATAAGACTGCAAACGTATTTTCCAGTTTTCGTGGGCCACGATGGCCGTCTGAATATCGAGTCCCTCCATCGCAATAGAAACGACCGAATTCATCTGATTGTCATTACTGGCCGTGCCAAAAAACTGAGTGAAAAAACCAAACATATAAATCCTTTAGGTGATGACGATGCGCTTGAAAGTTGATAAAAATCAACTCGCATTAAACGTTTGACATGTATCAGCGACGGCACGTTTCGTTCATTAGAAGTCACATCCCATCCCGCATCAAGTCATACGCAACGTGAGGTTGATCATGAACAAAAGAAACGCTGGTTTAGGCCATGAACCCAAGAAAACAAAAGCTGACTCGCGCATCCTGGTCTCTTGAGTCGGCGTTGAGGCCAGCCGGACGGCGCATCTTCCAGATGACTTAATTCCCTATTGATTGAAATGATTAGATATGAGATGATTTCAGTTGAAATCAATTTCATGAATAATCAACCTTCTTAATTTGGAATCAAGTGGAACAAAAAACAGACATGCAAGGGTTGTTGCCAAGCGGCGAGATAGAAAGCCAAGTCGCTCAACAAGTCGGCGCGAATGACTCCATTCGCATTTTGCAAAGCGTGCGACGCATTGCGCAATGTGTGGAACAACATTCAAAACGACTCAAGACTACCCATAACATCACCTCACCGCAACTGGTTGCCCTGATGGCGATGGCGCAATTAGGGCCAAGCACGCTGAAGTCGCTCGGACGCGCCATCCACCTCAGCTCAAGTACCGTGGTGGGCATTGTGGACCGGCTGGAAGAAAAAAAGCTGGTTTGCCGCGAACGCGATACCCGCGACCGGCGCAATGTTTACGTGACCCTCACCGACCTGGGCAAGACCCTGGTGAACGAGGCGCCGTCGGCACTGCCGCAAGGCTTTTCCAGCGCACTGGGTGCGTTGCCGCAAAACGACCGGCACACGCTGGTGGTGGTGTTAGAGCAATTTGCAACCCTGCTGGAGATCAAAGCGCCCAGCGGCGACATTTGAAATATGCCAGGCTGTTCCCCTGATTCCCCTCACCAGCCAAGCCTGAGCTTGGCTTAAGCACAAGGAGAATGCATGACTAGAACACTATCTGCCATCGAGACAGGCCAACTTTTGACTCTGCGTCAACCACAGCGCAGCGATGGGGCCGCGCTGCACAATTTGATAGCCGCCTGCCCCCCCCTCGACCTGAACTCGATCTACGCCTACTTATTGCTGTGTCTGCATCACGCACAAACCAGCGTGGTCGCTGAAGTCGATGGCGAACTCGTCGGCACCATCACCGCCTACATCCCCCCTCAACAACCTGACTCGCTGTTTGTCTGGCAAGTCGCGGTAGCGCCCCAGCAGCGCGGACAAGGTTTGGGGCGACGCATGTTGCAGCACTTGCTTGCCGGGTGCATGGAACAACACCAACTGCGCTGGATGGAGACCACCATCAGCCCCAGCAACGAGGCCTCCAACCAACTATTTACCCGTTTCGCCCGGCAGCAAGACGCGGGCTGCTCCACCACCACTTTATTCGCAGCGAATGATTTCGGCGAGAGTGGTCATGAAGAAGAGCGTCTTTACAAGATCGGCCCCTGGAGTCGCGCCGCCTGACGGCTACGCGCTCTTCACCCCCCCCCCCTATTCAATCCCTTAAGGAGAAATACATTGCGTACATTTAATCAACTTGAATCCGAAGTTCGTGGCTATATCCGGTCTTTTCCGGCTATTTTCACCAAGGCCAAAAATGCGGTGCAAACCGCTGAAGATGGCCGCGAGTACATCGACTTTTTAGCCGGTGCTGGCAGCGTGAACTACGGCCACAACAACCCGCTCCTCAAAAACGCCCTGCTCGACTATCTGGCCAGCGACGGTGTCGCCCAAGGGCTTGATATGGCGACTACCGCCAAAAAGAAATTTCTGCGCACGTTTGAAGAACACATCCTCAAGCCCCGCAACATGCAATACAAAGTGCAGTTCACCGGCCCCACCGGCACCAATGCCGTAGAAGCCGCCATCAAGCTGGCACGCAACGTAACCGGGCGTCAAGGCATCATCTCGTTTACCAATGGCTTTCACGGCGTAACGCTGGGCGCCTTGTCGCTGACCGGCAATCGCAAGTTCCGTGACGCAGCAGGCGTGGCGCTGTCCGACGTGCACCATGCCGCCTATGCGGGCTATTTTGGCCCCGAGATGGACACCATCGCCATGCTCGACAAACTGATCACTGACCCCAGCAGCGGTATTGATATTCCAGCCGCCATCATTGTTGAAACCGTGCAGGGCGAAGGTGGTTTGAACTTTGCCAGCATGAGCTGGCTGAAGAAGCTGGAGCAACTTTGCCGCGCTCAAAAAATCTTGCTGATCGTGGATGACATCCAAGCAGGATGTGGGCGCACCGGCACCTTCTTCAGCTTCGAGCCAGCGGGCATCAAGCCCGACATGATCACCATGTCCAAATCGCTGTCCGGCTATGGTTTACCAATGTCCGTGGTGTTGATCAAGCCCGAGCATGATGTCTGGAAACCCGGTCAACACAACGGCACGTTCCGGGGCAACAACATGGCCTTCGTGACCGCCACGGCAGCGCTGGAAAACTACTGGCGCGACAACAAATTTCAGGCCTCAATTGAGAAAAAAGCCCTGACCGTCACCACCTATCTTGACAATCTGGTGAAGAACTATCCCGCCGCCAACATGCAACGACGTGGGCGTGGCCTGATGCAAGGTCTGGCGTTCAAGGATGCCGATTTGGCAGACCGGGTCACCACGCTGGCGTTTCAAAATGGCTTGATCATTGAAACTTCGGGCGGCAGCAACGAAGTGATCAAGCTGCTCATGCCGCTGACCATTGAGCCTGAAAAACTGCTCGCCGGACTGGATATTCTGGAGCAAGCACTGGCTGATACGTTAAGTAACCAGAACGCGAACGCCCTTATTGAAGAAACAGAGGTGACCGCATGATCGTCAGACGCCTACAAGACATTCTCAACACCGACCGCGACGTTAAAACAGACACCTGGGCCAGCCGACGCCTGCTACTGCGTGATGACCAGATGGGGTTTTCCATGCACGAAACCATCATTTTTGCGGGCACCCAAACGCACATCTGGTACAAAAATCACCTGGAAGCGGTGTATTGCGTGGAAGGCAGTGGGGAGGTTGAACTCATCCCTTCGGGCGAAATTTTCCGCATCGAGCCGGGCACTATTTATATCCTTAACAAGCACGACCGCCACTTTTTGCGTGCCGATGCCGGGGCTGATCTGCGGCTGGTCTGCACCTTCAATCCGCCCTTGGTCGGCACCGAAGTGCATGATGCCGAAGGCGTCTATGCCGCCGCGCCGCCCGAGTCCGACAATTAAAACAGCTGCCCCCGATGTCACTCCAACCCACAATCTACAAAAGCCGGGCGCCGATCTCACCAGCTATTCTGGCGCGCAGCGAGCCGGTTCTCTACGAGCGCACTGCCGAGAGTTTGCCCACCACACTCAACCCGGCGCAGCGCGAGGCCTACAACGACAACGGATTTTTGCTGCTGCCTGACTTGTTTACCCCGGATGAGGTGACACGCCTTTATGACGAAATGCAGCTGATGCGCGCCGATTATGCGCAGACGCCGCAGGCAGAAGTCGTCGCCGAACCAGGCAGCGGCGAGGTGCGTTCCATCTTCAACGTGCATCGCCTGAACGCCCTGTTTGCCCGACTGATGAACGACCCCCGCGTGCTCAATGTGGCGCGCGAAATTCTGGGCAGCGAGGTCTATATTCACCAGTCCCGCATCAACTACAAGCCCGGCCTGACAGGTAAAGAGTTTTACTGGCACTCTGACTTTGAAACCTGGCACATCGAAGACGGGATGCCAGCCATGCGGGCAGTGAGTTGCTCGATTTTGCTGACCGACAACGACGAGTTCAACGGCCCGCTGATGCTGATTCCAGGCTCTCACCGGCACTTCATCTCGTGCGCTGGCGAAACACCGGACGAGCATTACAAGCAGTCACTTAAAAAGCAGGAATTCGGGGTGCCGGACGAACTGCTGTTGCGCTATCTGTCCGACATGGGCGGCATCACCGCTTGCAAGGGCAAAGCGGGATCGGTTGTCTTCTTTGACAGCAACACAATGCACGGCTCCAACAGCAACATCACGCCCTATCCGCGTAGCAACGTATTTTTTGTTTACAACAGCATCAAAAATCAGTTAGAAGCGCCAGCGGGCGGGCTGACACCACGGCCTGAGTTCATCGCCACACGTCAAAACGTGCAGCCACTGCAAGCCGAGCCGTTCACAGTCTGATTGGTGACACGCCAGAAACCCGGCTGATTTTGGCGGGTTGCCTCATAGCACCTTGAACAGCTTCTCGCGCAATTCGGGCAAGCGCATGAGGCCGATTCGGCTGCTTGACATCGTCTGCACCCACGCCGGATAAACGCCCCGCAGGTCTTGCGTGGTTCGGCACGAAAAAATCGCCTCCAGCAAGGTCAGCCGTGTGTTCTTCTCGAACACCGTGTTGACGGTATTGGTCATGAAGTTGCGTGCCATGTCGTTTTCTTTGGCGCTACGCACCTCGGTAGGCGGTTTGTCGGAGGGTGTCTCATGCGCCTTGTCGTCAGCACCGCCGGTCGTATCAATGCAGCCCTGCGCCATCAGTTGTTGCAACAAAAAATCTACATCCTCGCCCGGCACAAAGGTGGCCAGTTCCCCGGTACTGCGCCGTCCGTCGATCAGCACCAACACGCGACGCATCAAGGGCGACAGGCCTTGCGAACGGGTCTGTATTTCTTGCTGCCCCAGCGTCGTCTTGATAAAAATGGAAGTGGTCATATCAAGGGATATATCAGTCATGGTGGGTCTCTTTCTGGCACGGTGATGGCGCTAGTCGTAGCTCGTGACCTCACGCCTGAGCCGACCACTTATTTTGCCGTATTTCCAACCTGTCAAGTCTAGTGATTACCCGATTGAAAGCTCAGGCGGGCGTCACAGGTAGGGCGACAGCAACCAGACCATTCGGTCACGCAGTTTGGTCAGCATCGGCTGGCAGGCCAAGTCTTCAGCGGTGAGCAACCGGGCACAGGCGATTCGATCTTCAGCCAGTGTGTTGAGTTGGGCGACTAAAGCCGGGTCTTGGCATTCAAGGTTGTACTCAAAGTTGAGCCGCAGACTGCGGGCGTCCCAGTTGGTCGAACCGATGAGTGACCAGGCCTCATCCACCAGAAATAGTTTGGTGTGATCAAACAAAGGCCCGGTCAAATGGAGGCGGCAACCACTGCTCACCAGTCGGGCAAATTGCGGGCGCATGGCCCAGTCCAGGAGCGGTAGGTTGCTACGGGCAGGAAGCACGATGTCCACCGTGACGCCGCGCAGGGCGGTGATTTGCAGCGTTGTGAGCAGCACCTCATCCGGTAAAAAATACGGCGTGACGATGCACACCCGGTGCCGGGCAATGGCCAGCGCGCCCAGGATTACCTGACGCATGTGGTCAATGTCGCCATCGGGGCCATCGGTTACACCCCGCGCCAGCACTGGCCCGCAAGGCGCGTTCGGGGCAAACCAGATCGGGCCTCGCAAGGCCTCGCCGGTGGTAAACGCCCAGTCAATTGCAAACGTGCGTTGCAGGTCGGTCACGACCGGGCCACGCACCGCAAAATGCAAGCACCGAATCGGAAAAGCGGGTTGGGTTGACAACCAGTGCCCGGCGCTGATGTTCATGCCCCCGGTAAACCCGAGTTCGCCGTCCACCACCAAGATCTTGCGGTGGTTGCGCAGATTGGCTTGCGCCAGAAGCCGCGTCAGCCGGGGTGGCAGAAAGGCAGCCACGGGCACCCCTTGTTGGCGCAGTTTTTTCACGACGCTGGTGCGGCTGTAGCGCGCGCCCACCGCATCAATCAGCACGCGAACCTCGACGCCTCGCTGGTGGGCACCTTTCAAGGCTGCCACAAAAGCGCGGCCCGCCGGATCATGGTTAAAGATGTAGGTCAGCAGTGTGACGGAGCGGCGTGCCCCGTTAATGGCCACAAGCATGGCGGGATACGCGGCGTCACCATTGACCAGCGGCGTCATCATGTTGCCCGCCAGCAAGGCTTTGCCGGTTATCTTTCGCGTGAGCCGGTTCACGCCTGCCAGACTGGTCTGACCGGGCGCGTCGGGTTCGGCGTCGGCATCAGAACAGCCCGGCTCGCCCTGCCAGGCGGCCTTCAGGCCCAGCGCCACACCAGCGCGCCGAATACGGTTAATGCCCAGCAACAGATACAGCAACGATCCCGCCACCGGCGCCAGCCACGCCAGCGCAATCCAGCCAACGGCCCGGTGAACGTCGCGCTTGTTCAGCAGCGCATGAACGGTGACCGTGCTGGCAAAGCCCACATGAAGCAGCGACACCAGCCAGGGCGCCAAGTCCCAAAACAATTTAAAGACGGAATCTAACCAAAGCGGCACGCTTACACCAACAGAGCGGCCAGCGCAACCAGGGCTGCTGTTTCAGCGCGCAACACGCGGGGGCCGAGCGTGACCGGCGCGTAGCCGCAGGCCAGCGCGGTGCTTTCTTCCGCCGCACTCAGACCCCCTTCGGGGCCGGACAGAAAGGTAATCGCCACCGGCGGCAGCCCTTCCCCTTGCGCGTCAGCTGAGACATTCACCGCGTCGCGCAAGCTTTGAGTACCTGGGCGCAGGGACAAAAGCAGCGCCAGCCCGACCGGAAGAGTTGGGCTGGCCTGCGCCTCGGTCTGTGCTTTCGACCACGCCGAAAAACTGAGCACCGGATGAATCACCGGCACCCGGTTGCCACCGCATTGTTCACAGGCCGACACAGCCACGCTTTGCCAATGCGCCACTTTTTTCTCGGCGCGCTCGCCCGTGAGACGCAGCACACTGCGCTCGGTCATCAGTGGCTGAATGCTGGCCACACCGAGTTCGGTGGCTTTTTCGACCAACCAGTCCATGCGGTCATTGGCGGGCATTCCCACCGCCAGATGCACCGCGCGCACGGCTTCACGCTCCACCGCGTGATGCAGGCCCACCTGCACCTGCACGTCACTGCGACCCATGCGCGTGACGGTGGCGTCAAACTCGCCCCCGCTGCCGGTTTGATCCGGACCACCATTGAACAGCGTGATGGCGTCGCCGGGTTGCAGGCGCAGCACTTGCACATGACGGGCCGCACCCGCAGGCAAGTCCAGCAGCGCACCAGCAACCAGCAGGGTAGGGCAGTAAAAACGAGGCATCTTATTTAAACCCGGCCAAACGCATAACCGCTGGCGACTTCAAGGCCTTCCACGCGCTCGATCAACCGCAGCAGCGGTTTGAGTTCACGGTAGCGGGCGCAGGTGGCACGGATGTAGTTGATAAAGCGCGGGGTGTCCGCCAGATATTGGGGTTTGCCGTCGCGCAGGGTGAGGCGGGCAAAAATGCCGGCCACTTTCAGGTGACGCTGCAAGCCCATCCACTCCACACCCCGGTAAAACTCGCCAAAGTCGTTGCCCACGGGTAACCCGGCTTTGCGGGCTTTTTCCCAGTAGCGGATGGTGATGTCGAGGCAAAAATCTTCTTCCCAGCTCAGGAACGCATCACGCATCAAGCTGGCAATGTCATAGGTAATAGGGCCATAAACGGCGTCCTGAAAGTCCAGCACGCCCAACGGCTTTTGCGGCCCTTCGCCTGAAACCATCAAATTGCGGGGCATAAAGTCACGGTGAACATAGACGCTGGGCCAGGCCAGATTGCTTTTAATGATGTGCGCAAATGCGTCGTCCAGCGTGCGGCGTACCTCGCCTTCAACGGCTACACCCCGGTGTTGGGCCAAGTACCAATCGGGAAACAGTTCCAGCTCGCGCCGCAACAGGGCTTCGTCATAGGGCGGCAGCACGTCCGGGGTTGAGGCGATTTGCCAGGCAATCAGCGCGTCCACGGCTTGAAGGTACAAACCCCGGTTGGCATCGGCGTTGTCCGGGTTGATGACTTGCATCATGGTTTGCGCACCCAGGTCGGTGAGCAGCATAAAGCCGTGCGCTTCATCCCACGCCAGCACTTGCGGCACCTGCAGTTGCGCGTCGCGCATGAGTTGGGCGACTTTCACAAAGGGGTGGCAGTCTTCTTTATCAGGCGGTGCATCCATGATGATGAGACTGCCCCGTGGGCTATCGACCCGAAAGTAGCGTCGAAAACTGGCGTCTGCCGAGGCGCTGCGCACCGAGTTGACTTGCAGGCCATGGGTCGGTATCAGGCTTGTCAACCAGTGAGTGAATTGAAGGGCGCGCTGCGCGTCAGACCAGACGGGGGCAGCGAACAGCGGGGAGTCGGGGGTATAGGCTTGGCTCATGGATAATCCATTCTACAAACCCAGACGCCGTTAAATTCGTTTTCAACCCGCTTTCACGCCCGACACGCCCCCATCCCCGATGCACGACCTGAATCCCAAGGCCCGCCCTTTCCGTTTTATGCCCACCCCCGTCGCGCTGGTCGCTTGGGCTTTGTTGCAAGGCGCCTCGCTGGGAGCACAAGAAATACCGGCGCCAGTCCTCAAGAGCAGTCCATTGCTGCAAGAACAGACGCCCACGGCGGACAACGGTGGTTTGCCCACTTTTGTGTACGGCCAGCGCCTGTTTGGCCGCCCCAATCTGGAAACCGTGGTGCAAGGCGGCGCCGAACTGCGCCGGGGCGACATGGTCATCAAAGCCGACCGGCTGGACTATGACCAACCCACCGACCTGGCCAAAGCCACCGGATCTGTGCGCATCAACCGTGCGGGCAATGTGTACGAGGGGCCGCGGCTGGAACTCAAGCTCGACGCCTACGAAGGCTTCTTTAACGAGCCACGCTACTACTTCATTAAAAATGACTCGCACGGTGAAGCGGATCGAGTGGACTTCATTGATGAAAACAGAACGGTCATTCACAACGCCACGCTGACCACCTGTCGTCGCCTGCCCGGCCCGAGCTGGCTGCCTGACTGGATTTTGCGTGCCAACACCATCAGCCTGGACATGGGCCTCGATGTGGGCACCGCAGAAGGCGCGGTTTTAAGCTTCAAAGGCGTACCCGTATTGCCGGTTCCTTACCTCAGCTTTCCCCTGAGCGACAAGCGCAAGTCAGGCTGGATGCCCCCCACCATTGGCCTTGATAACGTCAATGGCGCCGAGCTGTCGGCTCCGTATTACTGGAACATTGCGCCCAACCGGGACGCCACCTTCACGCCCACCGTCATGAGCAAGCGCGGGGCGAGTCTGGGCAGTGAACTGCGTTACCTTGAAGCCGACTATGCCGGTAAGCTGCGCCTGGACATCATGCCGCTTGACCAACTGCGCGATAGCACCCGCTGGGCCTACTCAGTGGGACATCAAGCCACGCTCAACAACAGCCTGACCAGCCAGTTCACCGACGGCGCTGTGGCCCTCAACCTCAACCTGAACCGAGTCAGTGACGACAACTATTGGCGCGACTTTTCACGCACCTCCACCGCGTTGACCCAGCGCCTGCTGCCCAGTGAAGCCTCGTTATCGTGGAGCAATGGCTATTGGTCCAACAGCGTGCGCACGCTCAAATGGCAGACCCTGCAAGACATCACCGCACCCATCGTGGCGCCCTACGACCGAATGCCTCAATTGACCACGCGCTATGACCGCACCAACATCAGCGGGTTTGATTATTCGGTAGCCGCCGATTACACCCAGTTTCAGGCTGACAACCTGTTCTCAGCGCTCCCTGGTGCGCAACCCAACGCCAATGGTCAGCGGGCTTTCTCGTTAATGCAAGTCAGCCGTCCCTGGATGATCCCGGCAGGTTTTATTACCCCGAAGCTTCAGCTGCACGCCACCAACTACCAATTTGATACCTCGTACAACGCTACAAATTCAGCCAGTCGCGTCGTGCCCACACTCAGTCTGGACAGTGGTTTGGTGTTCGAGCGGGAGGCCAGTTATTTTGGACGGGGGTTTCTTCAGACGCTGGAGCCGCGCGCTTTTTACGTCAACACCCCGTACCGTGACCAAAGCCGCCTGCCCAATTACGACTCCGGGGTCAGCGACTTTAACTTTGCGACCATCTACACCGAAAATGCCTTCGTCGGCCATGACCGCATTTCTGACAGCAACCTGTTAACGCTGGGCGTGACCACCCGCTTGCTGGACCCCGACACCGGGGCAGAAGCAGCCCGGTTTGGCATTGCACAGCGCTTGCGATTCAAAGACCAGAACGTCACCTTGTTGCCCACGGATGCACCCGTGGTTGACCGAATCAGCGATATTTTGCTGGGCGCCTCTGTCAACTGGCACCCCCAATGGGGGTTCAACTCGACCGTGCAGTTCAACCCGACCACCAGCCAGTCCATCCGCTCCACCGTGGGCGCACGCTACAACCCCGGCAACTACCGGGTGATCTCCGCCGCCTACCGCTACCAGCGCAAGCTCAGTGAACAACTGGATGTCGGCTGGCAGTGGCCCATCAGCGCCCTCTGGAAAAATCAGGAACAAGACGCAGGCGCAAGCCAGGCTGACGGGCGCTGGTACAGCGTAGGGCGCCTGAACTACAGCATGAATGAAGGCAAGCTGGTCGATGCCATCGTCGGTTTTGAGTACGATGCGGGATGCTGGCGAGGCCGTGCGGTGCTGGAGCGACTGCAAACCAGCACGTCATCGGCGACGCAACGCATCATGTTCCAGCTGGAATTTGTCGGCCTTACACGCTTGGGTGTCGATACCTTGAAGACCTTGAAAGAAAACATTCCGAGTTACCAGGCGCTAGGCGGGCAAACCAGCCCAAGCAGCCGTTTCAGCAATTACGATTAATCATCCCATTCATACTATGACTCAACGCCTCATGGCCCTGACTGTCGCCAGTCTTACCCTTTTTGCCACCTTGCCAGCGCACGCCCAAGGTTTGCGCCTGTCGGCCACCGGGGCCAACGCGGGTGCCGCTCTGGCGCCCTCGTCCACATCCACCCCAGCGTCAGCGCAACGACCGGCAGACTTCATTGTGGCCGTGGTCAATTCAGAGCCCATCACCAACAACGAAGTGCGTGCAGAACTGCAGCGTGTGCTGCAAGCACTGGCCCAACAGGGGCGCGCCCAACCTAACCATCAGGCGCTGGTCAATCAGGTGTTGGAGCGCCTCATCAGTGACAAAGCGCAACTCCAGCTAGCCCGTGAAACCGGCCTGTCTGTCGATGACACGGCGGTTGATCTGGCTGAACAAAACGTAGCCCGTCAAAATCAGCTTGATGTAGCCGAATTGCACCGTCGGCTGGCCCGGGACGGCCTGGTGCTCAGTCAGTTCCGCGAGAAACTGCGGGATCAAATTTTGCTGACGCGCCTGCGTGAACGCGATGTCGAATCCCGCGTCAAAGTTACCGATCTGGAAGTAAATCAATACCTGCACGAACAACAAGGCAACTACGACCCCGCCAGGCAGGAGATCAATCTCGCGCAAGTGCTGGTCGCGGTGCCGGTTGACGCCAGCCCGGTTCAAATTGACGCCTTAAAAACCAAGGCGCAGCGCGTGCTGGCGCGTGCCCGTGCGGGTGACGATTTTGGTGCCTTGGTGCGTGAGTTCTCGGATGCGCCCGACAGCAGCACCAACGCCGGCCAGCTAGGTCTGCGAACGGCTAACCGCTATCCGGCCCTGTTTGTTGAAGCGATTCAAAATATGGGCGTCGGTGAGGTTTCTGAACTGGTGCTCTCAGGCGCTGGTTTTCACATCCTCAAAGTCATCGAAAAACCGCGCCCCGGTCTGCCCCCCATGATGGTGACGCAAAGCCGGGCGCGCCATATTTTGTTACGCGTCAGCCCGCAGCTCAGTGAAGCGGCGGCCCGCAGCAAGCTGAGTGACTTCAAAAAACGCGTGCTGGCAGGCCAAGCTGATTTCGCCGCCCTCGCGCGCGACAACTCGCAAGATGGCAGCGCCGCCCAAGGCGGCGACTTGGGTTGGGCCAATCCAGGCATGTTTGTGCCCGAGTTTGAAGAGGTCATGAACCAACTCACCCCCGGTCAAATCAGCGATCCCCTGGTCTCACGCTTTGGCGTGCACCTCATCCAGCTCACCGAACGTCGCAACGCCGCTTTAAGCCCCAGCGAACAACGCGAAACCGTGCGCGCTTTGTTGCGCGACAAAAAACTCGATGAAGCCTTTACCACATGGGCCAGAGACCTGCGTGGTCGTGCCTACGTTGAAATGCGCGAGCCACCCCAATAATCGAGCCACCTGTGAAACACGCTAAACATATTCCCCGCAAACGCTTCGGCCAGCATTTTCTGGCAGACGCCAACATTATTGAAGCCATCGTTGATGCCATTGCCCCGCAACCCAGTCAAGCCATGGTTGAAATCGGTCCCGGCCTGGCCGCGCTGACGCAACCCCTGGTTGAACGCCTGGGTCAGCTAACCGTCATTGAGCTGGACCGCGATCTGGCCGTGCGCCTGCGCGCCCATCCTCAACTCTCGGTGATTGAGTCCGATGTGCTGAAAGTTGACTTTGTCCAAATTGCGCAAACCCTGGGTGTCACCAAATTAAGAGTGGTCGGCAACCTGCCCTATAACATCTCAACGCCCATTTTGTTTCACTTGCTCGACTGCGTGGAGGTCATTGAAGACCAGCACTTCATGCTGCAAAAAGAAGTGATCGACCGCATGGTGGCGCGCCCTTGCACCTCCGATTACGGGCGCTTGAGTGTCATGCTGCAATGGCGCTATGCCATGGAAAACGTGCTATTTGTGCCCCCCACCAGCTTTGTGCCGCCGCCCCGGGTTGACAGCGCCGTCGTGCGCATGGTGCCGCGCGAGAATCCAGCAGCTGTCGAGGTGAAGCTTTTAAGTGAAATTGTGCAGGTCGCTTTCAGTCAGCGACGCAAGCTAATGCGCCATACTTTAGGCCAATGGCTGACCGCTAAAGGCTTTAGCGGTGTCTTTGATGTCCAGCGCCGGGCCGAAGAAGTGCCGGTAGCCGACTATCTGACCTTGGCCGAACAGGTCAAAAATATTACCCCTTAAAGCGTTCAAACGCCCACAAAAAAGGCGCCTTCTTACGGGGCGCCTTTTTTTAAGGGTACTTTAAGCGTTAAGCCGCAGTTGACCAATAACCTGCGTTGAAGGGACTGCTCATGCGCAGCGCCAGAGGTGAAATGTCCAATAACTTATCCGTGGGCATTTTTTCGCCCGATTCCGTCAGGAGTTCAATACCGGCAACGACGGGACTACCCGCGTCAGTGCCTTTGGCCTCGTTCGCCCGTTCTGCTTGGCTGGTGTGTGCAGAACGGGCTACAGAAAAGAATAGAAACATCGAAATGGCGTTTTCCGGTCGCCCCAGTAGTCGGCGGCGTCACGGAAGATGTCGAGCAATTGCTCGCGCGCTTCCTTGTCAAACTTGGTGTTGGCTGGAATGTGTTCCAGCACCGCAATAAAGCCGGGCTGAGGACCGGACTTGTGCAGCGGGTCGGTCATGCTGTCGTACAGCGCATCAAAGTTCTTGCCCACATGCGCGGACAATTTGAACTGCTGACCAATCAGATCCAGCACATCTTGCTTGGTCTGGGCGTTGGCCAGGTTGGCATACAGAAAATGCTGCTCCAGCGACTGTGCGGCCTCTTGTAATTCAGGCACCCGAAAAGCTCGAATGGACTGGACAATGTTGGGACGCACACCCTGAAGAGGCACGTCCGTGACAGCACGCTGAGGTACCGATGATTCTTGACTAAGTGACATATTTTTTCCCGCTTCACTTTCAATGATGACAAACCAGAATTACGGCGCGATCTTGCGGAAGCTCGCATAGTGATCGGCTGTGTAATAACATGCGTCGGGCGTTTTGGGTTGCCCGCCGCAGACAATGCGTCGGGCGCCGCGATGGCGAACGCCGGGTGTGGTCACGGTGTATTCACGGTAGTAACCGCGCTTTTCAAGCGGCAGCAAACGCTCCCGATTAAAGAACACAACGCCATCTTTTTCATACTTGAACGGCCCGCCTTGACGAATCAGTTCATAAACTTGCGCACCGGGTCTGGGCAACTCGGCCACGGATAAAGTGGCCTGGAAGTCAGCTGTGAATGGGCCTTTGGCCTGTACGAAACCCGAAGAAAAAACTGTGCTTAACAGCAATCCCGTGACAAAGAACTTTATTTTGGCTAGACGCGACATGAAAAAGAAAAATCCCACAACACCGGGAAAACCCGGAAATTTCAAGAGTCGTAGTGTCGTGTATTTGCAGGAGAAATGCAAGTGACTGCCCAAAAAACAGGCAGTCACTTGGCACTTGAGCGGGGCTTATATCGCGTGCCCGCTGAACGCGGGTTCAGTTAACGCGTGGCGTTGGCGTCGGCGACGGTAAGGGCCGTCATGTTGACAATACGCCGCACCGTGGTACTGGCCGTCAAAATATGCACCGGTTGCGCTGCACCCAAAAGCACGGGGCCAATGGCAATGTTGCCGCCCGCTGCGGTCTTGAGCAAGTTGTAGGCAATGTTGGCGGCATCAATATTGGGCAACACCAACAGATTCGCATCACCGGACAGAGTGCTGGTGGGCATCAAGGTGGCGCGCGCTTTACCGTCCAGCGCCACATCGCCGTGCATTTCACCATCGACCTCCAACCAGGGCGCTTGAACGCGCAACAAAGCCAGCGTTTGGCGCATTTTGATGGCGCTAGGCTGGCTGCTGCTGCCAAAGTTGGAGTGCGACAACAAGGCGGCTTTGGGCTTGACGCCAAAACGCATCATTTCTTCAGCTGCCATGATGGTGATTTCAGCCAGCTGCTCGGCGGTGGGGTCGTAATTGATGTGCGTGTCCACCAAAAACAGCTGACGCTCAGGCAACAGCAAGACGTTCATGCAGGCGTAGTTATTAACCCCGGCACGCTTGCCAATGACTTGGTCAAGGTATTGCAGATGCAAACCGGTGCTGCCCCATGTGCCGCAAATCAACCCATCCACGTCGCCTTTGTGCAGCAACATGGCGCCAATCAGGCTCAAACGGCGGCGCATTTCGATTTTCGCAATCGGAATGGTGACGCCTTTGCGCTCGGTCATGCGGTGGTAGGTTTGCCAGAAATCGCGGTAACGCGTGTCTTGCTCGACATTGACGACGTTGTAGTTCACCCCTTCGCGCAGGCGCAGACCAAACTTTTCAATGCGCTCGGCAATGATCTTGGGGCGACCAATCAAGGTGGGCACGGCCAGGCCTTCATCCACCACAATTTGAGCGGCACGCAGGACGCGTTCATCTTCGCCTTCGGAATAAGCAACACGGTTTTTGAGTGCTTTTTTGGCAGCCGTAAAAATCGGCTTCATCACGGTGCCGGAGGCATAAACAAAGCTTTGCAGCCTCTCGCGGTAAGCGTCCATGTCGGTAATGGGGCGCTGGGCGACACCGCTGTCAAAGGCGGCTTGTGCCACAGCGGGCGCGATCATCATCATCAAACGCGGATCAAACGGCTTGGGAATCAAGTAATCAGGACCAAAGGCGAGTTGTTCACCGGCATACACCGCCGCGACGACTTCACTTTGCTCGGCCTGTGCCAGTTCAGCAATGGCGTGAACAGCGGCAATTTCCATCTCCAGCGTGATGGTGGAGGCGCCGGCATCCAGCGTGCCCCGGAAAATATAGGGAAAGCACAAGACGTTGTTCACCTGGTTCGGGTAGTCCGAACGACCGGTGGCAATGATGGCGTCATCGCGCACGGCTTTGACTTCTTCAGGCGTAATTTCAGGCGTGGGGTTGGCGAGCGCAAAAACCAGCGGGCGCGCCGCCATTTTCTTCACCATCTCGGCCTTGAGAACGCCCCCGGCTGAAAGGCCCAGGAAAACGTCGGCGCCTTCGATGATTTCGCCCAAGGTGCGCGCTGACGTCTTTTGGGCAAAGACAATCTTGTCCTCGTCCATCAGTTCCGTGCGGCCCTCATAGACCACACCGGCCAAGTCGGTGACATAAATGTTTTCACGCGGAATGCCTAGTTTGACTAGCAAACTCAGGCAAGCCAGCGCCGCAGCGCCCGCGCCGGAGGTCACCAGCTTGACATGTTTCGGGTCTTTGCCTGCGACTTTCAGACCATTCAAAATAGCCGCGCCGACAGTAATGGCCGTGCCGTGCTGGTCGTCGTGAAAGACCGGAATCTTCATGCGTTCACGCAGCTTGCGCTCGACATAAAAACAATCAGGCGCCTTGATGTCTTCCAGATTGATGCCGCCAAAAGTCGGCTCCAGCGAGGCGATGATGTCCACCAGTTTGTCGAGGTCGTGCTTTTCGTTGATCTCGATGTCAAACACATCAATGCCAGCAAACTTTTTGAACAGAACGGCTTTGCCTTCCATCACCGGCTTGGCCGCCAGCGGGCCAATGTCACCCAGACCCAGCACGGCGGTGCCGTTGGTGATGACGGCCACCAGATTGCCCCGGCTGGTGTATTTGAAGGCGTTATTAGGATCTTTGACGATTTCTTCACAGGGCGCGGCCACACCGGGCGAATAGGCCAGCCCCAGATCATGCTGATTGGTGAGCTGCTTGGTGGCAGCGATACCGATTTTCCCAGGCGTGGGAAACTCGTGGTAATCAAGGGCGGCACGGCGCAATTCAGCGCGTTTTTCTTCGGCATTGGGCATTTTTTTGTCTCCTGCTGCAAGCAGCGTGACCGACAGGCCACGCCTGGCAGCGTTGGTTAGGGATAGGAATTGTAGGCTCAGACGAACGAAAACCCAGGCTAGCGGCCAGCCGGGCATGGGTTTTTGAGGGCATCCACGGATTCGCCCGCAAAGGCGCGCATTCAGGTTAAACACATCCTTAATGAGCGGCACGGCAAGCCTTGTCCCTCAACAGTTTCTTGAGTCAAGTCAAGAAACTGACCCGCCTCAGGCCTTGGTTCACCCGCTTGAAACCTAGAATCGGCCCATGGGCCTTGCCCTTTTTTTGTAATTTCAGGGAGCGTTACTTGAACAAAATATCTATTGGTCATCGACTGGGTTTGGGTTTTGCCGTGGTGCTGTTGCTTTCTTTGCTGGCCACCCTGGTGGGGGCGTGGCAACTGCAAACCGCCTCCAAAGCCACCCAGGATCTGATTGAAGAGCCGCTCACCAAAGAGCGCTTGATTGCCGACTGGTATCTCTACATCCACACCGCCGTGCGCCGCACCACCGCGATAGCCCAAAGCAGTGACCCCTCGCTGGCAACTTTTTTTGCTGAAGAACAAACCCAGTCCGCAGCGGCCACCACCGTGATTCAAACGCGCGTTGAATCCCTGATGGTCAGCGCTGCCGAGCAAACCCTGTTTGCCGAAATCAGCGCCTTGCGCGCCAGCTACACCAGCGCCCGCGACGAGGTTATCCGACTCAAAGCCGAGGGTCTGGCGCAGGAATCCAGCGACTTGCTCACCCGCGTCTTTGTGCCCACGGCCACCGCCTACCAAGCCAAAGTAGAGACGCTCTTGAACCTGCAGCGCCAAGCCCTCAACGAGTCAGCCGACCCCATCAAGCAAGCCAACGAGCGCGCTCGCAATGCGCTGCTGATTCTGGGTGGCCTGTCGCTGGCGTTGGGGGTGGCTTGCGCGCTGTTCATCACGCGCAGTATTACCGCGCCGCTGGCCTTGGCGCTGGCAGCGGCCAAACGGGTCTCGCACGGCAATTTGACCAGTCATGCCCGCTCCGAAACGCGCGATGAGGCCGGTCATGTGCTCAACTCCTTAAGTGATATGCAGGTCGCCTTGACCGGGGTGATTCGCAACATTCGCCAGTCGGCGGACAGCATTTCTACGGCCAGCGCTGAAATCGCCAGCGGCAACCAGGATTTGTCGATGCGCACCGAACAAACCGCCTCCAGCCTGCAGCAAACTGCCGCGTCGCTGGAGCAACTCACCAGCGCCGTGCAGCAATCAGCGCACGCCGCTCACACCGCCAGTGATCTGGCTACCGCAGCAGCATCGGCGGCAGCGCGTGGCGGCGAAGTGGTCGCGCATGTGGTCTCCACCATGGACGAGATCAACGCCAGTTCGCGCAAGATTTCCGACATCATCGGGGTCATTGACGGCATTGCTTTTCAAACTAACATTCTGGCGCTCAACGCCGCCGTCGAGGCCGCCAGAGCGGGCGAACAAGGGCGTGGTTTTGCCGTGGTCGCCACCGAGGTGCGCTCACTGGCAGGGCGCAGCGCAGAGGCCGCCCGCGAGATCAAAACGCTGATCAACCTCAGTGTGAACAAGGTGGACAACGGCGCGCATCTGGTGCGCGAGGCTGGCAGCACCATGGCGCACATCGTGGAATCGGTGCAGCGCGTCACCGACGTGATTGGCGACATTGCCACCTCCGCCCGCGAGCAATCGGTGGGCATCGCGCAGGTCAACACGGCCATCAATCAGCTCGACCAGATGACGCAGCAAAACGCCGCGCTGGTGGAGCAGTCAGCGGCAGCGGCGCAGGCCTTGAGCGACCAAGCCACGCATTTGTTAACCACGGTGTCCACCTTCAGGCTGGACGGCAGCGATAGCCAGCACAGTGACCGACGCGCGTCGCCGGGCTTGCGTTTGTCAACCAGCGCCGCCTAAGTTCAACGCCTCACCTGCAAGACGGGGCAGCTACACTCGGCAGCAACCCAACCGAAGGCCTGCATGTCGCTGCATCTATTTTTGACACGGCTGATCTGGCTGTACCTCTTTCCGCTAGGTCTGTTGGCCCGGTGGCTAGGCGACACGCCCGACGGGCACCGGCTCCAAAAATTAGTGGCCACCCTCAAACGCGCCAGCGACACGGACGCCGCCCACGACGCGCTGCCCAATCTCACCAGCCTGGCGACTTTGCGCAGCTTGCTCATCGACTCAGCCAAGGCCCGCGCGCAAGCCGAGACGGCCCGCCATGAAAGTGAGGCGCGTTTTCGGGCCATCTTTGAGCAAGCGGCCATGGGTCTTTCGCTGGTCACCTTGTCAGGACAGTTTTTGCTGGTCAACCAAAAACTGTGCGGCATCACCGGCTACACCCAGGCCGAACTGCTCACCCAATCCTTTCAGAACATCACCCATCCCGACGACATTCAGGCCGACCTGGCGTGCGCACAACAACTCGTAGCGGGCGAGATAGACACCTACTCGATGGAAAAACGTTACCTCCAAAAAGGAGGTGCAACGGTCTGGATCAGGCTCACCGTCTCGCTGGCACGCAGCCCTGACGGCAGTCCCGACTATTTCATTTCAGCCGTCGAAGACGTTCAGAGCCGCAAGGCGGTTGAAGCGGCCCTTCAACAAAGCAGTGTCTCGCGTGAGCGCCTGCAAGCCGAGATCACCGAACACCAACACACACAGGCAAACTTGCAACGCAGCCAAACGACGTTGATTCAGGCCGCGCGCATTGCCCGGTTTGGCGCCTGGTCGATTGAGCTGCTTGATCTGGACAACTTTGGCGCCAACCCGGTCACCTGGTCTGACGAGATGTATCAGCTGATGGACTACCCACCGAAAGAGGGTAACGCGCCCCTTAGCATCTACACTTTTTTCGAGCAGTTGCACCCCGATGATCGCCAGCCGGTCATGGACGCTGCACGGCAGGCCATGGCTGACAAACGTCCCTGGCGGACGGAATTTCGGGTGCCATGCGCCGACGCCAGCGAGCGCTTGCTGGTAGAAACCGGAGAATTTACCTTTGACGCCGCCGGTCACCCCTGCTCAATGCATGGCGCTGTTATCGACATTACCGCGCAGCGGCAAACCGAAAATCAGCTCCGCGACAGCGAGGCACGTTTGCGCATTGCGCTGGAGGGCGCGGGGGCGGGCAGTTGCGAATGGAATCTGGAAACCGGCGTGGACATCTGGTCAGAAGACCTCTGGCAGCTGTTCGGTTTGCCCGCCAAAGTTGAGCAACCCAACTACGAACTTTTTCGCCAAACCGTGCATCCCGATGATCTGGCGCAGGTGGAGCACATCGTAGGGACGGCGATTTTTCAAAAGAAAAATTTTGAAGTGGAATGGCGCGTCAAACTCCCCCCCGGCGCCGCGCAGCGCTGGATGATGGCGCGCTCCAGCCCGGTGGTTGAAAAAGATGGCCGGGTGATTCGTTACCGAGGCATCGGCATTGACATCACCCGACTCAAGCAAGCTGAATTTGCGCTGCAAAACTACCGCGACCACCTGGAAGAGCGCGTCGCCGAGCGCACCGCCGACCTCTTGCTCGCCGAGTCCGAACAACGTCGACTGAACCGCGCCCTGCGTCTGCTCAGTAACTGCAACGTGGCACTGGTTCGGGCGCACGATGAGACGCAACTGGTTCAGGAGTTGTGCCGACTGGTGGTGCAATCCGGCGGCTACCTGATGGGCTGGGTGGGCATGGCGGTGCAGGACGCCGAAAAATCTGTGCGCGCGGTGGCGCAAGCCGGTCATGAAGAGGGTTACCTGCAAAGCATCCGCGTTTCATGGGACGAGACGCAGGCCATCGGGCGCGGGCCAACCGGCACTGCCATTCGTACCGGCACCACCCAAGTCAACCAGCACTGGTTAACCAACCCGAAGATGGATCCATGGCGTGAGGCCGCCTTGCAACGCGGTTACCAGTCCAGCGTGGCGCTGCCGCTCTTGTTTGAGCAACAGATATTGGGCGCCTTGACGCTCTACTCCGCCAACCCCCAAACCTTTGGGGCCGGGGAGGTGGCGCTGCTCGAAGAGTTGGCCAGCGACATGGCCTTTGGGATGCACGCCTTGCGCACCCGCCACCAACTCGCGCAGCATCAGCAAGACCTTGAAGCGCGCGTCACTGAGCGCACGCAAGAAATCACCCACCTGAACAACGCCCTGCAAGCCAAAGCCCGGGACGCCGATGCCGCCACCCACGCCAAAAGCGTTTTTCTGAGCACCATGAGCCATGAAATTCGCACCCCGCTCAATGCGGTGGTCGGTCTCACCGAATTGTTGGCGGACTCGCCCCTGACGCGCAGCCAGCGCGATTACACCGAAAAAATTCAACTCTCGGCGCAAGCCCTGCGGGCGCTGATCGACGACATTCTGGATTTTTCCAAAATTGAAGCCGGGGCTTTACGACTGGAACAAGCGCCCTTCTCGCTGGCCGCCATTTTGCGCACCCTGGCGGCAGTGATCGGCGTTGGCCTGGGCGACAAACCCGTTGAAGCCTTGTTTGAAGTGGCGCCCGATTTGCCGGACGCCTGGGTAGGCGATGCTTTGCGGTTACAACAAATTTTGCTCAATTTGGTGAGCAATGCGGTCAAGTTCACGCACGTCGGCGAGATCGTGATATCGGTGCGCTACCTTGCCCGACAAGGCCAACAACGCACGCTGCAATTCGTGGTCAGAGACACCGGCATCGGGATCGCGCCTGAGCAATTGACGTCGATTTTTGAGGGATTCAAGCAAGCCGACAGCGCCACCAGTCGTTTGTATGGCGGTTCAGGGTTGGGGCTGACCATCAGCACCCGGCTGGCCAGATTAATGGGCGGCCACATCCAAGTGACCAGCACGTTAGGGCACGGCAGCGAGTTTTGCCTTGACGTGGCGCTCACCCTGGGGCTTGACGAAACCCTCGCAATGCCCGCTCCGCCCGACCTCGTTCCCCCCGCGTTAAGCCTCCTGCTCATTGAGGATCACCCCTTGGCGCGCACCGTGTTGACACAAACCTGCACCGCGCTGGGTTGGCAAGTCACCGCGCTGGACTCGGGCGCTGCCGGGTTGGCTGAATTGCAGCGCAGCGCCACGGCAGGCCCGGACTACGACGTGATGCTGCTGGACTGGCGAATGCCCGCCATGGACGGTCTGGCCATGCTCCACCAAGCCCACACCACACCGGGCATTGGCCTGCCGCTGGTCATTTTGATGGTGCAAATTTTTGAGCTGGAACAGGCCGTCACCGCCAGTGTCTCGTTTGAGCTGGACGCCATCGTGACCAAGCCCATGACACCGGCGAGTCTGCTGGAGGCGGTAACGCGGGCGTATTCAGGCGAATTCACGGGCCATCTGGCGCCTGCGGGCAAGCTCACGCAGCGGCTCGCGGGCAAGCGTCTGCTGGTCGCAGAGGACAATGAACTCAACCAGGAAGTCATCGGCCAGATGCTTGAGCGTGCGGGCGCCGAAGTGGTCATGGCCGCCAATGGGTTGATGGCTGTAGCGGCCTTGCGTTCGCCCCTGGCGCACTTTGATGCGGTGTTGATGGATATTCAAATGCCGCTCATGGACGGCTACACCGCCACCCGTGTCATCCGCGAGGAGTTGGGCCGGGTTGACTTGCCCATCATTGCCGTCACCGCCTTTGCCGGCCCCGAGGATCGCGACAAGTCTCGGCTGGCGGGCATGACCGGGCATCTTGTCAAGCCACTCGTCATCGAAGATTTGCTGACGCTGCTGACCTTGAAAGTCCCCGGTTTTTTGAGTCCCCTGTTAACACCCCAAATTCAAACCCAAACACAGCCCCGCCCGGAGGCACACGCCCGACCCATCCCGCTTGAGCTGGTAGGGCTGGACCTGCGGGCCGCCCTGGATGACTTTGACGGAGACGCACAAAAATACAGCGACCTCTTGCATAAGTTTTTGCAGCGTCACGGCGGCCATGCCAGCGAAGCCCTGCGTCTTTTTAACGCCCAAGACACCGACGGGGCCGCCCGGCTCGTACACGACCTGAGCGGCATCGCCAGTTTGTTGCACGCGCATAACGTTGCCCAATTGAGCGTCACGCTTGAAGCCGCCCTGCGAGACGGGCAGGCGCCGCCACTGCCGTCCTTGTGGACTGCCCTTGAGGCTGCCCTGCAAATCGTGGCGGCCTCCGCTGATCAGCTGGCGACTTTTTTGGCCGCCTCACCGCCTTGAAGGGTGAGACTTGGCGCACACAAGTCAAGGGATGAATCAGCCAATTCAAGGCCTTGATCGAGCGTCTGCGGCGAGCGATATTGCACACTGTTTCGCCCTTGCTGCTTGGCTGTGTACATCGCTAAATCCGTGGCATTGAGCAAAGCCTCGGCGCTGCAAGCCGGGCCAGGCTCCAGCGTGGACACACCCAAACTGATGGTGACGTAAGCGGCCATGCCGGAGCTGCTGTGCGGCAGTTTGAGCGCCAGCACGGCAGCCCGCAAGTGCTCGGCAATCACCAGCGCCTTGGACTGCGTGCAGTCGGGCAGAATCACGATGAACTCTTCGCCCCCGTAACGGGCCAGTTTGTCCGTCGCGCGCGACAACCCCGCTTTCAGCGCCTGCACCACGGCGATAAGCGCTTTGTCACCCGCTTGGTGCCCGTAGGCATCGTTGTAGTTTTTGAAAAAATCCACATCAATCATGATGAGCGACAACTTGCTGCCCTGTCGGCACGCCCGGGCAAATTCCTGTTGGTAAAACTGGTCAAAAAAGCCGCGACTGAAGGCGCGCGTCAGGCTATCGGTGATGACCTCGCGGTTAAGCCGTTCCGAGTTCTTTTGCAGCACTTTTTCACGCGAAAGCGCACGGCTGGCATCAGTGATCTGAATCAAACAACAAGCGCCCCAAGCCTCCACCGTCAAAGGCGTCAGGGTGATGGCGTGCGGCATCCGCTCATCAAGCGCGCCTTGCGCGGCCTGTGCATACAACGGCAACGGGTTGCGGTGCAGCACATTGGACAAGACAATCGGCAGTTTGTAGCGCAAAGAGTTTTTCAGGGCGGCAATAAACGAGGGGGCCAGGTCGGCCCCAAATACGTTGTTAAGCGACTGTCCCAGGGCGACTTCGGTACTGATGCCGCTGTGCTGGGTCAGCCAGTTGTTCCAAAGCAAAACATGCGCCTCGGCATCGACCAGCACGAGGCCAAAGCCCACGGCATTGAAAATTGTCGGCCACATGGCACCTTCTAAACCGGCTGGAATTTTTTCAATGTCCATGAGGATAGTCCACAGTTTTTAAGCACTAAATTCGGGCGAGAAACTGGTCAAGGTGAAGCGTCAAGTCCTCCAGCGAGGAAGAACTCAACCAAAAAATCAGGGTGCCTTGACTACGCCGTTTCTCGATGATCATGTTCATGTGCAAAATCAGCATCAAGGGGTTGTCAATATCGGAGGTGATGCGCCCAATCACGATGTCAGGCGTGTCGCTCGAATATTCAGGTAGCGTGCTCTCAAAGGTGATGTTCAACATATCCGCCATGGCCGACAAACAGGCATTCAGGATGATGTTGCCGACCTCGCACATGGCCTCCTGCTCGTACTCAATCAGGTCTTCCATCTGCACTTGAGAGCCGAGCATCTCCTGCACAATTTCAAGCGCCCGCTCTTCAGTGAACAGCAGGGAGGCAGCCATATTGAATGGGCCTTTGAACTTTTGTTGTACCGAGCCGAGTCGCACCGAGGCGAGCGACAACACGCTGGCGTTGATGTCGCAGGCCCGGTAAAACTCAACCCGTGGCACGGACAACAGGACTTCATCACCCACAATTTCACTCAAACTCGCCGCCGCACGCCCGGCGCCCACATTGAAAATTTCAGTGAGTACGTCGAGCTGGGTCTCAGTGAGCGCCATCAGTGCAGCGCCTGAAAATGAGCCAGCACCAGCGCGATTGATTTGGCGGTGACGGGTTTGGCAACAAAAGGCACGCCCAGTTGCGCCGCACGCACTTGTTGCGCCGTCTGAATGTTGGCTGAAAACAGGGCAATGCGCAGCGTGGGCTGAATCTTGAGCAGCTGTTCAGCCGCCTCGGTGCCGGGAATGCCCGGCATGTTGATGTCCATGGTGCAACAGTCAAATAACCGTTCTTTGACGAGGATCAAAGCCTCATCACCACTGCCAACTTCCGTGATCGTGCACTGCGGGCATTGGGCCAGCAACAAAGACTTGATCAACATGCGCGAGACGCGGCTGTCATCAACAATCAATATTGACGGGGTAGGATTGTCCATAAATGTGCTTGCGTTTTATTTGAGAGGGGGGTACCAGCCTTGAAGTGTACCGGTGGTCTCATGCACATCCGCAACAACAGGTCTTGTTGAATAACCCTGTGTTTTGTTAAATTATTACAATTTTCGCAACTAATTGCCAATGCACACGCTGACACTTTCGCTGCAAAAAGCCTTCACCCTGCGGCAGGAACACTTCAAAACGAACCATCGAAGCACCAGAAAACCGCCCTCGGATCGCCATACGGCAGCCTGGAATTGCGTTGCGTTAAATGGAGTCGTTACAGAAAATAAGCATGTAATCGTTTTTAACTTGTCAATTTAAGGAGAAATTTATGCTTGAGACCGTTGCCGTTGTCTTGGTTGTTCTTTGGCTTTTAGGATTTGTATCCGCCTACACCCTGGGCGGATTTATCCACATCCTGCTGGTGATCGCCGTCATCGTTATTTTGATTCGGGTCATTCGCGGTCGAGGTCTTTGACAAAGCTTGTCGCCATCTACTGAGTGGCGAAAAATTAGCCATTCTAGGAATGGCTCATCGCCCTGTGCCGACGGCGGGCTACAACGAGATAAATACCAGCGGCTCCTATTCCAAAAAACAAGATTGGAGCACCTATCGGACCGACGGTTGCATACAGTATTGAAGACAAAAAAGCCGTCGCACCCGTAAACGGGGGAAGCGATGGATTGACCAGTTCCGTGAAGCCCATCACGATAGAAACTACAACCATTACAACAAGGGCCGTGTCAGCGGCAGCGTCTCCGGGCAAGAACCTTTTTTGCAATTTTTTAGCAGAGACCGGTTTGACCTTTGCACAAGATTCCCAAACAATAAAAATGCCAAGGGCCAACAGCGGAAGAACGCCAATTAATAACTCACCCATAGAATCAACAGGCGGGATCCCGCAAAACTTGCAGCATCCATTGATAGTTTAAATTTGACATAAATTCCACGCGACGCATGGGTGTTGTTTGCGTCACTATAACGGGACCCAATTCCTACAAAGGGCAAGTCTCCACCATTTGCGCCCGGTACGTGTCGCGCTCAACCGTCAGCTTTGACACCATAGCCGCCAATGTCACGCGGTCTACATGGACGGTGTCCATTGATTCCGAGAGATCGTTGGCCACCTTTAACGCGCTGTAGAGCTTATTCGCGAGATCGCGCAAGGTCGCGGCGACTTTCAACAAATCGACCTGATCTGCAGCATTGGGATGTTCCAGTTCATCCGCGAGTTTGTGTCCGTCATATTCTGTTGCCATATTGAAGTCCTATCCCTTGTGTGTGTCATCCGACTGAGCCTATTCGGTGTGAATGACGGTGCCGTGACACACGGTGAACTGTTGGCCGACTCACCCCCGCATTAAGGCCTCAATCTCGTCCGCCTTGACCGGCACGCCACGGCTGATCAACTCGCAGCCCGCCTGCGTCACAATGGCGTCGTCTTCAATGCGAATGCCGATGTTGTGAAACTGCTCGGGCACGCCCGCAGCGGGACGCACATAGAGGCCGGGTTCGATGGTCAGCACCATACCGGGTTTGAGAATTCGGCTGGGCCGGTCTTTGACAGTGGCGCCGCTGACCGGGTCTTTGCGCTCGCTCACCCGATCTATTTCGGACGGTTCTATGTAGCTGCCGCAATCATGCACATCCATGCCTAACCAGTGGCCGGTGCGGTGCATGTAGAACGCTGAGTAGGCGCGTTTTTCAATCACGTCCTCCAGCGTTCCTACTTTGTTTTTATCCAGCAAACCTAAGTCCAGCAGACCCTGCGCCAGCACTTTGACGGTGGCCTCATGCGGGTCGTTAAAGCGGGCACCGGCGCGGGTGGCGGCAATGGCGGCTTCTTGCGAGGCCAGCACCAAGTCATACAGCGTGCGCTGTGGCCCGGTAAATTGGCCGTTGGCCGGAAAGGTGCGCGTGATGTCGGAGGCATAACCGTCCAGCTCACAGCCGGCGTCGATCAGCACCAGTTGCCCGTCGCGCACAGCACCCGCATCGGCGCGGTAGTGCAGCACACAGGCATTCGCACCCGCTGCCACGATGGAGCCGTAGGCCGGGTATTGCGACCCGTGGCGGCGAAATTCGTGCAGCAACTCGGCGTCCAAATGGTATTCACGCACGTCCTGACCGTCGCGCAACATCCGGGCGGACAACTGCATGGCGCGGATGTGGGCACCGGCGCTGATCTGCGCGGCGCGGCGCATGATGGCTTGTTCATGCGCGTCTTTGAACAGGCGCATTTCGTCCAGCGGGCCGCACAGGTCGCGCTGTTGTTCGGGGCACAGCGCGCCCAAACGAACGCGGCCACGCACGCCGCTCAACCAGCCATCGACCCGGGTTTCCAATCCTTTGTGGGTGGCAAACGGATACCACACGGCATCACGGCCATCCAGCAAAGCGGGCATTTGGGCGTCCAGATCAGCGACTGAAAAAGCGGCATCAACGCCTAATTGCGCGGGCGCGGCGACGGGTCCCAAGCGGTAGCCATCCCAGATTTCGCGCTCCATATCTTTGGGCGCGCAGAACAAAGTCGTTTGGCCGTCGCCAGTGATCACCAACCAGGCCTTCGGTTCAGTGAAGCCGGTGAGGTAATAAAAGTAACTGTCGTGGCGGTACAAAAAATCGTTGTCGCGGTTGCGCGGTTGTTCGGGCGCGGTCGGGATGATGGCCAGTCCTTTGGCCCCGATGAGGGCGGCCAGTTGGGCGCGGCGTTGGGCGTACAAGGACGCAGGCGTTGCAAGATTCATGACGTTAATCCAAGTTATTGAGCGATTTCCCACAGCGGTCAGGGATGCCGAATCAGGTTCGGCAGGGCGGCTATTGAGGCGTTGAGTTGTTGGAGCCGTTCCGGGGTGCCGACGTCAGTCCACGACCCCAAATACAGTTCGGCGCTGACGCGGCCATTGTCCATCGCACGGCGCAACAGGGGCGCGAGTGGGGCTTTAATGCCTTGCGGGTTGCCTGCGGGAATGTCGCTGTACGGCGGCTCGAACAAGGCGCGGCGGTACAGGCCAAGGGTGGAATAGGTGTAGCGCGGTTGCGGGTCATCCGGGGCGAGGTTCAGCGCCAAACCTGTTGCCTTGGACAAGCCAAAGTCGCCCTTGAGGTTGTGCGCCGGGTTGGGCACCAGCCAGAGATGGGCCAGTTTGTCACTGGCGATAAAGCGATCCACCGCCGCCTGGCTGAACACAAAATCGGGGGCGAAAACGTCACCGGCCAGCACCCAAAACACATCTTCACTTTGACTCGTGTTGTCCGCAGAACACAACAACGGCAAGGCCCGCGCAATGCCGCCCGCCGTTTCAAGCGCGCTGCCAAAGTCCTGCCCTTCATGCGAATAACGAATCGTCAAAGAGGACGTTTTTATCAAGGCATCACGCGGTAATTCGCTTGGGTTGAACGCGGGTGGCAACTCAAAAACGTCTGAAAACTGCGCCTCAATCTGCGCCCCCAACCACGCTGTGTTCACCACCAACTCGGCAAAGCCGCCCCGCACCAGCGCTTCCATCGACCACTGCATCAGCGGTTTGCCGCGCACCTTTAGTAAGGGTTTGGGTGTGTTGTCCGTCAACGGACGCATCCGTTCTCCGCGCCCGGCAGCCAGAATCATGGCTTTGATCGGCGGCGTAATGGCGCGGGTGCTCGGTGTTGAGTTCAAGATTGATGTGGGCGTCATGCGGTAATTTTTCCAGTGGCGTTCAAGAGCCGTTTTGGCCTGCTTGCGACTATACGCAAGGCAGGCGGCGCATCCGTTGGCACGTCAAATAAATTCAGCGTTGGGCGGTGACCGGTAAAATCTTGCGTTCGCCCCCTCACACCCTTAGAACTATTCCGGAGTTGGAAAAGATGGCTGATACACAGCAAGCAAAACAAACAAGCAACGCCAACCACGCAGACATGGCCAACGCCATTCGCGCCTTGGCCATGGATGCCGTCCAGGCGGCCAACTCGGGGCATCCCGGCGCGCCGATGGGCATGGCCGATATGGCCGTAGCTTTGTGGGGTCAACACCTCAAACACAACCCCAGCAATCCCAACTGGTTTGACCGCGACCGTTTTGTCCTCAGCAACGGCCACAGCTCGATGCTGCTTTACGCCGTGTTGCACCTCACCGGCTACAAATTGCCCATCGCTGAATTAAAGAAATTCCGCCAACTGCACAGCAAAACCGCCGGTCACCCGGAAGTCGGCGTCACGCCCGGCGTTGAAACCACCACCGGCCCACTCGGCCAAGGTTTGACCAACGCCGTCGGCATGGCGCTGGCTGAAAAATTGTTGGCCCAAGAGTTCAACCAAGGCGGCCATGAAGTCGTCAACCACAACACCTTCACCTTCATGGGCGACGGTTGCCTGATGGAAGGCATCAGCCACGAAGCCGCCGCTTTGGCTGGCGCGTGGAAGCTGAACAAACTGATTGCCCTGTACGACGACAACGGCATCTCGATTGACGGCCAAGTCGCCCCCTGGTTCATCGACAACACCGCGCAACGCTTTGCCGCCTACGGCTGGAACGTGCTCGGCCCCATCGACGGTCACAACGCCGAGTTGGTTGCCAGCACAATTGCCGACGCCAAAAAAACCGCCGACAAACCCACGCTGATCATCTGCAAAACGCATATCGGCAAAGGCAGCCCAAACCGCGCCAACACCTCCAAAGCGCACGGCGAACCGCTGGGCGCTGAAGAAATTGGCCTCACCCGCGACGCGCTGGGCTGGCCGCATGGCCCATTTGTGATTCCAAAACCCGTGTATGCCGCTTGGGACGCCAAAGCCGCCGGCAGCGCCGCCGAAAAAGCATGGAACGACAAGTTCGCCGCCTACAAAAAAGCGTTCCCCGATCTGGCCAAAGAACTGGTGCGCCGCATGAAGGGCGACTTGCCCAAGAACTTCAACCAAGTCGCCGTGGACACAGCCATTGCCGCCCACACCAAAGCCGACACCGTGGCCTCGCGCAAAGCGTCGCAACTGGCGCTTGAGTCGTTCACCGCTGCTTTGCCTGAAATGTTGGGCGGCTCGGCGGACTTGACCGGCTCCAACCTGACCAACACCAAGAGCACGCCCAACCTGCGCTTTGACGCCGTGACCGGTGCCAGCAACGGCGGGCGTCACATCAACTACGGTGTGCGCGAATTCGGCATGGCCGCCATCATGAACGGCGTGGCGCTGCACGGCGGCTTCATCCCTTACGGCGGCACCTTTTTGACCTTCAGCGACTACAGCCGCAACGCCATCCGCATGGCCGCGCTGATGAAGCTGCGCGTCGTCCATGTGTTCACCCACGACTCCATCGGTCTGGGCGAAGACGGCCCGACGCACCAGTCGATTGAACACGCCGCCTCGTTGCGCCTGATTCCAAATCTGGACGTGTGGCGTCCCGGTGACACGGCTGAAACCGCTGTCGCCTGGGCCGTGGCCCTGCAAAACAAGACCAAGCCTACCGCCCTGTTGTTGAGCCGCCAAAACATCAACTACGCCCCCAAATCAGGCTTGGGTGACATCAGCAAAGGCGCTTACGTGCTGGCTGAACCAAGCGAAGTCGGCATGAAGAAAAAGACGCAAGCCGTCATCATTGCTACTGGTTCCGAAGTGCAACTGGCCCTGAAAGCGCAAGAACTGTTAGCCGCCCGCAAGATTGCCGTGCGCGTGGTTTCCATGCCCAGCAACACCACCTTTGACCAGCAAAGCACGGACTACAAAACCAGCGTGCTACCCGTCGGCGT
Source organism: uncultured beta proteobacterium (assembly GCA_903823025.1). Lineage (GTDB taxonomy): Bacteria > Pseudomonadota > Gammaproteobacteria > Burkholderiales > Burkholderiaceae_C > Rhodoferax. The sequence goes on along the minus strand of CAIJRK010000032.1, from coordinate 9,876 downwards.
GCCCCGCATTGCGGTGGAAATGGGCGTGACTGACGGTTGGTGGAAATACGGCTGCGCGGCAGTCGTCGGCATCGACACCTACGGCGAATCCGCGCCGGCACCCGTGTTGTTCAAGCTCTTCGGCTTCACCCCGGAAAATGTGGCTGACACGGTGGAGAAGGTGCTGCGCAAGTAATCTGCCCCTCATCGCCATGACTTCATCCCTGCTGTTAAATACCGCGACGCCGACCTTTGGTGAACTGTTCACCAATGGACGAACCTTTGCGGTTCCCCGGTTTCAGCGAAACTACAAATGGGATGAAGATCAATGGGAAGAACTTTGGGAAGATTTGATTGCCGCCGCTGAAAATGACAAAGAGCACTACATGGGTGCCATCGTTCTCAAAACGCATGAAACCCGAAAACACTTCGAGATTATTGATGGTCAACAGCGGCTGGTCACGCTGACGCTTTTAATTCTGGCCGCCGTGAAGTGTTTCGAGTCCTGGGCAGAAAAGGGGCAAGAGCCTGCGGCCAACAACGAACGCGCACAACTTTATCGGGGTCGGTTTTTACGCGCCAAGGATGCAGCCTCCCTGGTCGAGACGAGTCGGCTTGTCTTGAATCGCAACGATGCGGCTTTTTTTAAAAGTACGCTTTTGCAGCTTCGCAAGCCCATTGCACCCCATCGGCTGCGTGAGTCAGAAAAGCTGATGTGGCGTGCCTTCACCTATTTTGTGAAGCAATTGCAAGACCGATACGGGTCTAACCATGATGCGCCAGGCCTGAGCCATCTGCTCGATGCGGCCTCCGATAAATTGCTCTTTATTCAAATTCTGGTGAGTGATGAAATGGATGCCTACACGGTGTTCGAGACGCTCAACGCCCGAGGCACGCAATTGACGGTGACCGATCTGCTGAAAAACTACTTGTTTTCCCGATTTGGGCAGGATGAACACGCGATTGATGTGGCCGAAGACCAATGGAACCGGATTACGACGGGTAAAGAGAAAGATTTTCCCAAGCTTTTGCGGCATTACTGGAACTCTCACCACGGTGTGACGAGACCTCCCCGCTTGTTCAAAGAGATTCGTGAGTCAATCAAAAAGCACGACGATGCGCTGGCATTGCTTGACGAGTTGGAAGCCGTTGCAAACCTCTATTCGGCGCTTCGCAACCCTGATGATGAGCTGTGGCTTGAGTTACCCGCCGCACGAAAATTCGTCGCCGAGATTGACCTATTTGGCGTGACGCAATGCTATCCCTTGCTCTTTGCCGCGTGGCAGCACTTGCGCAGTGAATTTGTTGCGGTGCTGAGAATTTGCTCGGTGATTTCTTTTCGCTACATCGTGATCGGCAAGCTCAACACACAACCGATGGAGCGGGCCTATGTCGAGGCGGCCCGAAAAGTGAGACAAGGGGTAATCACAACGCCCGCGCAGGTGTTGGTCAGTCTGCGTTCCTTGTATGTGTCTGATGAGCAATTCGAGTCGGACTTTGCGCTGGCAAAAATTCCGACGCCGAACAAGCTTGTGCGTTATGTGCTCTTCGCCCTTGAAAATCACTTAAGTGGCAATGTCCGCTCCTATGAACGCGACGGGGCCACCGTCGAACATATCTTGCCGGAAAATCCTGACGACGCATGGCAGGCCATTTTCCCGGAAGCCAGCAACGATATTTACAGATTGGGCAACTACACCTTGCTTGAAGCTGGGGCGAACCGAAAAATTGAACGCAAGCAAATCGGCGACAAAAAAATAGAATTTTTGAAAAGCTCTTATGTGCTTTCCAATAATTTTGGGTGGAGTGAGTGGACGCGTTCTCAGCTCAATGATCGGCAACGATGGATGGCTAAAACAGCAACCGCTATTTGGCGATTAAATTTTTAACTTAATGGAAAAAAAGCAAATGACAATCAAGATTGGTATCAACGGCTTCGGCCGCATCGGGCGCATGGTGTTTCGTGCTGCTGTTCAAAACTTCAGCGACATTGAAGTCGTCGGCATCAACGACTTGCTGGAGCCGGAATATCTGGCTTACATGCTGCAGTTCGACTCCGTGCATGGTCGCTTCAAAGGCGACATCGCGGTTGAAGGCAATCACCTGATTGTGAACGGCAAGAAGATTCGCCTGTCCGCCGTCAGAGACCCCGCTGAATTGAAATGGGATGAAGTCGGTGCGGACATCGTGATTGAAGCCACTGGCCTGTTCCTGACCAAGGAAACGGCGCAAAAGCACATCACGGCGGGTGCCAAAAAAGTCATCATGTCGGCCCCAAGCAAAGACGACACCCCGATGTTTGTCTATGGCGTCAACGACGGAACCTACGCGGGTCAAACCATCATCTCCAACGCATCTTGCACCACCAATTGTTTGGCCCCCGTGGCCAAAGTGTTGAACGATAACTGGGGTATCAAGCGCGGCCTGATGACCACCGTTCACGCCGCGACTGCGACGCAAAAAACCGTGGACAGCCCGTCTAACAAAGACTGGCGCGGTGGCCGTGGCATTCTGGAAAACATCATTCCTTCCAGCACGGGTGCTGCCAAGGCCGTGGGCGTGGTGATTCCCGAGTTGAACAAAAAGCTCACCGGCATGTCCTTCCGCGTGCCCACCTCTGACGTGTCGGTGGTTGACTTAACGGTGGAACTGAACAAGCCCGCGACCTACGCTGAAATTTGCGCGGCCATGAAAGCCGCTTCTGAAGGCGCTATGAAGGGCGTGATGGGCTACACCGAAGAGAAGGTGGTTTCCACCGATTTCCGTGGCGAAAGCTGCACCTCGGTGTTCGATGCTGATGCTGGCATGGCGCTGGACAGCACCTTTGTGAAGGTCGTGAGCTGGTACGACAACGAATGGGGTTATTCGAGCAAAGTGCTGGAAATGGCACGCGTGATTGCCAAGTAAGCAATTCCTCGCTGTCGTTAAAAACGCGTCTTCGGGCGCGTTTTTTTTGGCCGCCCTTACTCCACGTCGTGAGGCGAACGAATGTATGAACAAAACCTGCGAATTACTTTTGACACTGCAGGATAGTTGGAATCAAAGGGCCAGGGTCTGATTAAATGACTCCGTCGGCGTCAGGCGTGGGCGGCTGCGTATTCTCTTGCCGTAGGCAGTTCCCGGGGAAGCATTCGCGACTTGGGACGCGTCACCTCCCAACCCAAACACGCCAGCCAAATAGACCGGGGAATCGCTTTGTGCGCCGTACGGTAATAGCTAACCATGCGACGGCTGATCCCCAGCGCTTCAGCGGAGCCAGAAAGGGAGAGCTTGTTGCGGTACATCCAGCCCCCGAACATTTCATGGCTGACCTCGCCCGCCTGTTCTTTGGCCCATGCATAAACGTTATCTGGCCCGAGCTCTGTATCAAACCACTCGATGCTGAAGCCATCGGTGTGCACATTTCCAAATACTTCCGGCTTGCGAATCTCAGCAAAGGCTGGCCCGCGCATCACATTTGATATATCAACCACCAGCACTTCACCGGTGCTCCAAGTGGTGCTTAAACGATAGGGCTTCAACGCTTGAACCGTTTGAAGTTTGGGGTGGAAAAATTCACTCATGGGTTGTACCTCTGCCACTCGTTCAAAAGAAACGTTTTCTCGTGTTCTATCCAGTTAAGCGCGTCACGAATTTCGCGCCCGGCCAGCTTGCCAATAACCAACAACGATTCAATTTCGACAATGCAGTTACGACCGTCGCGTAGAACGACATGAACATGCGGCGGCGGATGATCGCCGAGATACATCAAGACACGGCAATCGAAGAATCTTTGCAAGGTTGGCATAGGCCCTAGTGTAGAGCAACTATTGCACTATCTATAGCGTAGCATTTAGAGAATGAAGCGAACGGGGTCAACCGATGGGTTAGCTTGTTGGTATTAGTATTAGTCATTGACAATGATTAAACCAATCGCTCATTGAGATTGAGTAGCCAGCTAGATCAATAGACCCATCTTTCACCTTCACCCTTGCAATAAAGGGGGCCACAGAATTGGCGATAAATTCTTCGTAGAAACTTTCAAAATCGATAGTATGTTTATCGAGATCTTTCTGCGTGGGAAGCCTGAGTAAGATCATGAGTGCCATTTTTTCTCCTTGTATAGTGAAACAGGAATTTAACGTTGCGGCTAAGGATTTTTTTGAAAAAAATATTGAGGTCTTTACGCCGTAAAAGCTAGACGACTGTTTAAAACAGTGGGCTGTTTAATATTAAACAGGCCGACGATCTTCATCCCAGCCTTCTTGATACGCTGGACGGCTTTGGCCGGAAATCAGTGTGAGTCGTCCTTGATCATTGTGTCGGGTCGGAATCTCTTGTCGATCAATTTCACCTTCTAGCGTCAAGGCTAGATCAAGCGCAAATTCTGGGTCGCCAATATGCCACGAGTGATTAAACGTCCCCGTGAATGTCGATTTTTTGGGATCTTTCGTGCGGAAATAGGCAGAACAATCTACGTTGACGGCTTTGGAAAAAACTTCGATAGGAAGGCCAACCCGACCCGCGCGAGGTGCAATACCCAGGCGCTTCATGTTTGAAATACCAAGCACTTTGTCAAATCTGTTCGAGTAGTTGGTCAGCCTGAAAATTCGCTCATACATAGGCGCAGCCCAATCGGACGTTGAAGACAGCGAAGCACTTGATACGTCACCGCCGATAAAGGCAACTTGCCCGATACGCCACGGCTTCTTGAACAATTTTCCGCTCTTGGCGGCATTGGCAAATGCATCCATGATGACGTAGGCACCCGTTGAGTGGCCCAGCAAATGCACATTGATCGTGCACGGATGGGCTTGCGGGTCAGTCGGAAATTGTGCATCGACAACAATTTGAAGCGCATCCTCAACCAGGCGTTGCGCGACTTGCGAGGCGTCATAGCGATCTTCAAGATAGTTCAGCGTGGTGTTGTCGCTGGGCCAGTCGAACCCCACAACCAAGCCCTTCCATCGTTGCGCTGCCAGAGAGGCCTGCAAGGTTCTTGTTCGCCAAAGGACGCTCTCTATATCGTTGTTGTAGCCATGAACGAAGAAGAGAATATTGCCCGTTAACCCGGTTATTTCATCCTCGTCACCATCGGCTGCCGCAATAACGGCCTTCTTCCAACGATCTTTTGGCATCGCGTGGGCGCTGCTGTACACCTTGTTTTCAAGCGGCACTTTTAGAAAAGTTGTCGCCCCGGGTTGTGCCAGAAATCCCCCTTCTTTATCCACATCGCGGGTACAAATCAGGAATGTATTTTTGTATGACATCTCGCGCTCCAGTGTGATGTGTCCAAGCTTCTAACGAAGTCCTTGTCGCTAGAGGTAGGACGATGCCTGACCGACAAGTTATCGTCACTGTAGGCGGGGGAACCCAAGCGATTGACGTGTATTTATCAAAACTTCATCAAAAACTATGGAACACGCAATTGATGACCGACGTTACTTTTCCGTCAAAGATAGATTCCTCAATATGGCTGGCTGGCGTGATTTTTATCAAGGAATCTCTATATGTCATCCAGACAATGTACCTCCCAACAACTTTTAAAGGATGTACAGGATGAAGAATTCTAAAAAATTCGCAGCATGGCTGATTTATGCCTCCGTGGCGACGGTGGCGATGGCCAGCGGCCCAAACGCTGGTGTCGGTGTCGGTGACCGTGACCAGACACATGACCAAACTCAAACCCAAAATCCGGCGCGCGACCGGGACCGTGACCAGACGCGTGACCCTGATCAAACCCAAACCCAAACTCCGACGCGTGACCGTGATCAGATGCGTGACCCTGACCAAACCCAAACTCCGGCGCGCGACCGGGATCGTGACCAGACGCGTGACCCTGACACACACCAGTAAGGGGGCTTAAGTTTGGTGTATTGGTCCCACATGTCGGCGACATAGGATTTGGTCAAAAATAATTTCCCTTAATCAGCATTTTCTCGGAGCGGCTGGATAAGTCCAGCTGGACAAGCCCGCATAAAAATCCGGAATGTTATTGGTGACTATGTCCTTAATGCCGCTTCGCCTAGCAAGGGGAATGCGCGGATGGGGTGTTCAATACCGACCCTTGGGTGGTACCCATGAATCGTATGGCAGCAGCGAACCCGCAAACATTCCAATATGTTGAGTGGCGGCAGGTCGCGTTAAAGACCAAAATAAAGCCCATAGCTTCTTACTCAAATCCTCCTGCAAGTGATTCTGGCTGGAGACGTTGGCTTTTCCTGAGTAGTGAGTTTTCATGTTGAATTGCCCTATAAATTTCTTAATAACTATTTATACAGTTTATATAGTTTTCAGACATTGGCAATTCGCAACAAACCGCCAGACGGCTACCCCTCCATAGCTGAAAGGCTACATGCAGTTTTGGACATCATGAAAGAGCACAAGAATGGCTTGGCACGCCATGAGTCAGAACGGATAATTCGCCAGATGAGAATTAATTTAGTTGCGGGCTTTACCCGTACATGCGCTGGATTTCCGGAGCGGGCGTGGCAACTGAGAACGCAGTCGCGGCAAAGTCAGCAACCGGAGACAAAACCAGCCAGTGCCCGACCGCAGAGGTTCAAGACCCCGACCCCATCCAAGTCCATGAGCGAAGTCCTGCACGACGGAGACCTGTTTGGCCTTGGCAAGACGGCGTTCACACCGACAACCCCTAACACCCTGACCAGATGAATCTATTGCAACCAAACAAACTGCTGCTATCAAAGTGGACTGCAGTGACGCCAATATCAAAAGAAAAACACTTTTTGGTGGCTCAAGTGATCGCGCCAGAGCACGAAGGCGACAAGGTCGAGTGGATTGATCTGGAGGCGGTGCATTCCAAGGCGACACGCCGGATTGAGTGGCGTGAGCTGCGCGATGAAACCCAATGGCGGCGCGGCTGGGTTTAAAAACTTGCGTTCTGATTGACAGTTGGATATCAAAAACAACAAAAGCGCCCCAGTCAATGACCGGAGCGCTTGAATCGATTTTTGGTTGCGCGAGTAGGATTTGAACCTACGACCTTTGGGTTATGAGCCCAACGAGCTACCAGGCTGCTCCATCGCGCGTCAAGGAGGTGGACTATAGCACCCTCGCCGGGAGGCCGTCTTACCGGCATCGCCCCGGGTGCTGTTGGACCCGGTACACATGCTTCAATCCACGCCCCTTTCGGAGCGAATCTGGAAGAGGTTACGCCCCTGAAGGGGCGATTTCAAACCAGCATTAGTTGTTGATGAACCCACAGAGTCATGAAACTCTGTTTGATGGCTCGGGCAGAACCGTTGGATTCATGGGGTCTTTCCTACCCAACAACCAATCATCATCTTGTCCGTCTGCGCTTCTGAGTTTGACGCTTAAACTTTCGTTATGACAACTTCACTGATGACGCCGTTAACGGCATCCGAGAAACCCAACGCAAGAACTGAGGCCGCACTCGAACGGCTGCGCAGAGCCATGCACGACATCGAAGCCGAAGTTCAAGCGAACCATGGCATTTACCCCTTCAACTACGGGCGCGTAACGCAATCTGAACTCTGTCGGCGCGCCGACGTCAAGAAAGCCACGCTTCAAAACCCGGTTCACAAAGACACGACCCGGGTCGAAATCATGGCCTGGCTCGACAGGCTGGCCTCAACGCTAACCTTGACGCGTGAAAGCACCCGTGAGCGCGTCACGGCGGTTGCGGACAACCTTTCTGCTGAAGTTGACAGACTTTCCGAAGCTTGCCAGATCGCGCAAGCGCGGTTGGCTGTGGTGGAGCAACTGATTGAGCAACTCAAGCAAGAAAATGCCGCGTTGCGAAGCCAACTCACTCAGTCGTAAGCGGGTTTGACCGCCATGCTGTTTGCTAATCAACTACGCCTGTTTTTTCTGGGTAACGGCGAACTCGCCTCCCGCCCCATCCTCTGGCTGGTTGGGTTTTTTGCCTTTCTGAATGTTTACACCATGCAAGCCGTGCTGCCCATGGTGATGGCCGATTTTCATGCGACACCCGTGCAAGCCGGCATGACAGTGGGGGCTACGGTTTTGGCTATTGCGCTGGTCTCGCCCTTTATGGGGATGCTCTCTGATGCCTTCGGGCGCAAAGTCATCGTTTGCACCTCGATGTTTGCCCTGACCGTTCCAACGGCTCTGATACCCATCGTTAACAACCTCGACTCGCTGCTCGTCTTGCGCTTCCTGCAAGGGTTGGCTGTTCCTGGCATTGTGGTGGTCGTCGTTGCTTACATTTCAGAGGAGTTCCATGCGGGTGGAATCGCCCGCATGACGGCCACTTATGTAGGCGGTACGGTCATGGGGGGCTTTTGTGGCCGATTCATTACGGGCCATGTCGGTGAAATATTAGGCTGGCGAGGTGCCTTTGTCACCTTGGCCCTATTGAATTTCATTGGGGCACTGTTGGTGGCATGGCTGTTGCCGCCCTCTCGCAACTTTGCGCCCAACCGAAATGTACGTGCCGGGTTTTCCGTCCTGTGGCGTCATCTGCATCACAAGCGACTGATGGCGGCTTGTGCCGTGGGCTTTTGCGTCTTGTTCTCGCTCGTGGGGGCTTTTACCTACGTGAATCTGCATTTGGCAGCGGCCCCTTTTTATCTCACAGCCGCTGGCTTGGCCAATGTTTTCTGCGTCTATCTGGTGGGTGTTCTGGTGACGCCACTGGTTGGACGTTACATTGCCAAGTTTGGGTTCCTAAAGTCACTTTTGTCGGCCTTAACAATCTCCGCAGCTGGCTTGCTGGTGACCCTTTTGCCGTCCTTAACCTTGGTTATTGTCGGTCTGGCGGTGTGTTCAACAGGGGTTTTCATTTGTCAGTCGGCCACCATCAGCACGATAGCCTCCAATGTCAGCGAAGGGCGCTCCCTGGCCACAGGGTTGTATTACATGAGCTATTACGCGGGTGGTGCGGCGGGCACCGTGGTGGCGGGAATGGCCTATGAAGGCTGGGGTTGGTCTGGTTCGGTGCTCTGCATTGCGCTCGTTCAGGCTCTGGCAATCGTCATTGCGGCGGTGATTTGGCGACAGCCCGTTAATAGGCGTGTTAACGCCAAAGTGCAGTCAAATGGCTAAAGAACAACGAACTGTTGGATGCGTGATTAATGCCACTTGGTGTAGGCCCAACCGCAGAGCGCGACACCAACACCCCAGAGCAACCACGTTTGCTGGACTGCGTAGGGATACACCATCAAAGCCACACCGGTCCAAGTCAGAGCAGGTGTCGATGTTTTACGACCCCGCCGATAAGCCACATACCCGAAAAGGCCAAACAAGATGGCGCCACTAATATAGGCAGGACTGGGCAAGACCAAGCCAAGAGATTCGAGATTTTTCAGTTCATCCATGTCGTACTGTAAATCGGCAGGGCAGACGATTGACGGGTTGACCCCTTCATCACTTTATTGCCACATCACGCAACTGATGCTGTCGCTCGGGTTAAGGATAGGGTCACCCATCACATCCCGATTTTTTATGAAGGCTTGTCCAGCTGGACTTGTCAAGCGGCCCCGAAAGAATGCGGATGAAGGGACACGGAAATTGCAAAAACATCCCTGTCCCGCCATGGCTCAAAGTTGAGCACCGAGGTATTTCGACGCGGCAGCGCGTTTTGAATTTTGCCAGTCGCTCATTCAACAACGCCTGTTAAACCGGCGTCAGTGGTGGGCGATGACACAGTTACGCCCTGAATCTTTAGCCTCATAAAGTGCTTCATCGGCTTTCTTGATCAACGCTTCGGCATGGCTTGTTGCTGGAAATTGCGCAACGCCCGCTGAAAACGTAATGTCAAACCAAGTGTCTTCAAACGCATATTTAATCAGACTGAAGTCATGGCGGATGCGGTCGAGCACCGCAAAAGCCTGATCAGTAGGCGTGTCTGGCAAAACCACCAAAAACTCTTCGCCGCCATATCGGCCGACTAGATCCGTTTTACGCAAGCGT
>CAIJRK010000031.1 GCA_903823025.1 uncultured beta proteobacterium | reverse complement strand
TTTGCGCTTCTTCAAGCGTTTGGGGTTTCGGGCTGGCTTGCCGTAGATTAATTTGCATTGCTATCAATTCTGACCTGTTTTTGCACAAATCCCGACAACACTATGAAATCAGTTGGGTAGTGGGGTGAACGCGTACCAAAATCGAGCGTCCAGACACGGCCATTGAAATCCATCTGTGTCTCAAGTCTGAACAAGGTCGGCGCACCCGTCATGGCAGACGCTTTTTTCAGGCTGCTGTAAAGCAGATCATCGGCGTTGACGGAATGCCCGTCATAGACCTTAAGAACGATGTGTTCGCCGCCCAGACTCTGGGTGCTTTGCAGCACATGGTGGAGCAAATCAGTCATACGAAACGGGCTATAGACCCAGCCCTTTAAGGCCTGCTGACGTTGCGCGACGCTTTTTAAAGGCATGGCTTTGCGGTACACCGGCACATACATCAAAGTGCCGGCCTGAATGTCTTGACCAACTTCTTGCACCAGTTGCACTTTGCCCGTCAGCGTGACCTGGTTTTCATCACGCGCTTGCGCCATGGCCGCCTGACGCACAGGTTGCGCGTACATGTCATAGCCAAAGGCGCGCAAGTTCAGGCCGCTGAAGGGTTCCAGATAAATGATGGCGCTATAAACATCACGCGCATACGCAGGATGCACGCGGTAAGCCGGGAAGCCTTGCTGGCGAATTTCGTTGACATGGCTTGACAACTGTTCTTTCGGGATTGACAACGCAAAACCCAGACCCTGAATGCCGTTGAAGTGCTGGTCAATTTGCAGACGCTTGGCATAGGCGTGCCACTCTTGCCGTTGCACCGACTGCGAGGCGTCAAACAAGGCCGCCCCGCCTAACAAAATCTGCTTGTGGGCTTGCAAAACTGCGTCAATAGCCTGTCTCGCTTCCTCGCAAATTAAGTTGAACTCACGCTGCGCTTCCTGGATGATTCTGGCTTTGACCGCATAGCTGATGCAGGCGGTCAAAGCCAGTCCTGTCAATAACGCAAGCAGAGGCAGCCCGTAGCGTTTGAACCGGCTTTGGAACGGGAGTATTTTTTGCATGAGTAGGGCGGCGACTCTCAAGAGGGCGCGCGTTTCAGGAAAAAGGATGAACGGCTTGCCAGCTGGCACGAATTGACCATTTTGATGGTCTGACAGACTAAAAATAAGAAGGTGAGTCATTATGCTGACAATGCCACTCACGGCGAGGGGGGTTCTTGCGTCAAGGCGGATTTGACAAAAATCAAACTGATTAGCTGCGTTGTTGAATAACTCGGGAATGGGCGTGGTGCCCATAAACGGCGCTGATTGCGGTAGGCATAATTACTGATTCGGAATTCACCCACGCCCGCCGCCCATCGTTTCCAAAATCAGCACCATCCATGTCCCGTAATTCAGCACGCCCCATCAAAAAGCCGCTCGCCGCAGCCATCGCCCCCGATGAGCAAGCCGCACTGGCACTGGTTCACCTCGAAAAAGGCCGCTTTCGTGATGCCGTTGACGCTTACAAAGCTCTGCTGAAGACCGGGCCGCGCCCCGAGTGGCTGACGGGGCTGGCCAGCGCCTATGCCGGACGCGCACAAGCACTGGCCGACAAAGGTATGCGCCGCGAAGCGATTGCGTTATGGCGCAGCCGTGCCGAGGCTTGCCACACGGCGCTGTGGGATGGCCCCTACGCTGGCTGGCTGGTGGCTGAGGGACAAATAGTTGAGGTGCTGGGTTATCTATCCAAGCGCCGCGAAGCTGCCCACGCCGCACCTGCAAGCAAAGCCGACGACGGGATCGCCCGGCTGGAGGCGCAGCTGGCGCCCGGCTTGTTGTCAGTCGATGACGCCGCCCTGAAGCCACTGCCCGCCGAGTCGCTGCTGTTGCAACACCGCCCGCTCGCCTTGGCGGCGCTGGCGGCCTACGCCCGCCGGGACGAGGTCGCGCTGGAGGCGGCACTGGCAGGCATCTCCTTTCGTTCGCCCTATCGCGACTTGCGCTCGTGGCTCAAGGCCATGGTGCTTTGGGAGACGGATCGTGAGGCGGCGCGCGTCGCCATTGACCGCGTGCCACAGAACAGCCCATTCGAGTCCCTCGCGGCACCCTTGCGCTGCGTGGTGCTGGCCTCAGGCACTGAGCGTTTGCAGCAGTGGAGCCGTCTCAATAACAGTCAGCAATTGATTGCGCTAGATTTGCTGGGCTGCCCGCGCACATGGACACCCTTGTTGCAAGCCCTGGTGAGTGCCAAAGCCGATTTGGCGCCCACGGATCTGTTTGATTTGATGCAGCGCCACGCGCGCGTTTTGCCCGAGGCGCTGGCCACCCAGGTGTGGCAATGGCTGGCCGCGTGGGCGCCGAGGCGCGGTTGTGCGACCCCGGCGCTCTTTGGCAAACCATCCCTGGCGCACCAGGAATGCGCCAGGGCACTGGCGGTCGAGGTCAAGGGGGAGATCGGTCATGCCGAGGAGCACTGGCAGGACGCGGTGGACTTGCTGGCAAGCAGCCACGACCCCGATGACCCGCTGCGTGCGGCGATGGTGCTGCGTCACATCACGACCATGAAAGAGCATGTGTCGCGCGAAGGAGTTCTCAATAAGGTTGGCGCCGGGTATTTAACCCGAAGCCTGGAATTTGACGCCAGCGACTCCACCGTGCATGTGCAATTGGTGGCGTACTGGCGCCGTCAAGGAAACTTGAAAAAAGCCCGTGACGTCCTGGAAGCGGGCTTGTGCCTGTTTCCCGACAACGCCGCGCTGTTGAGCGAAGCGGTTGAAACCGCGCTGGCCGCCAGTGCCTTCAAAAAGGCGGCCACCACGGCACGCCGCCTGCTGAAACTCGATCCCCTTAACCGTAAGGTGCGCATTCTGCTTGGCAACGCCCATTTGTCACATGCCTGCAAACACATAGCGGCGGAGAAGCTTGAAGCCGCGAAGAAAGAGATTGAAGAGGCGCGCAGCTGGCTGGACACCGCTGCCGAGCAGGCCCGCCTGCAACTGCTGCAAGCCTGGACCGAGCCGCAAGGAAGTCCTGAGCGGCGACGCCTGGCGCAACTGGCCGCGACCACCTGGGGTGGCGAATTGGCCGCTGGCTGGCGCCTGCTGCAAGAAGCACAGGGTATCTTTGCCCGCGTTAACTTGACTTCAGCGAACGGGTTGCTCCGTGACGCCGGCATCGACTCGGCCAAAGCACTGACGCCTGCCGATGTTTTGGGACTGGTGAAAATGCTGGCGCAAGAGCCTTTCATGGCCCGCAAAGGGGCCGACCCGCTGCTGCCTTGGCGCAAGGCGCTGACAGCGTTGGCTTCGTCCCCTTTGTTTGACGCCGAGACGACCGTGAGAATCTGTGAGGCATGGCATGTTCACAAGGAGCACGATCTGCTTGAAAAATTTGCCACCGCCGCGCGCAAGCGCTGGCCGGACTGGCCCCTCTTTGTTTACTACGCGGTAGCTGCCCGCTTTGGCAAAAACGGATGCATTAAGACCGAGCGCGACTTTGATGATCTGGAACGTGCGGGGAAACTTGCACAGAAAAACAAAGACTTCAAACTGCACGCGCGCATCGAAGCCTTGTTCGAGGCCGATGACCCAGACCCCGACTTTGATGATCCAGACCTGATGGCTGCTCCACCACCCCAGGCGCTGCAGGCGGTTCGCGAGATGTTCGAACAGATGGTTATGCTGGATGGCGGCAAGGACTTTCTGAAAAAGGCGCGCGAAAATTTTGGCGATGCGCTGATCCGCCAGCTGGCCAAAGAGTGTGGTGACGACAAGAAAATGTTTTTTCGGCGCCTCATTGATCTGACTCTTGCTGAAATGGCAGGACCTTTCGGAAAACCATTCCAGCCCGCTGAGATCAAGCACAAAAATCCGCAGGTCAACCCCATCAAGATTATCAAACCCATAACGCCCACCCAAGGGCAAGGAGGCATGTTCGATGAGTGATCCCTACGAGGTACTGGGCATTGCCCGCAGTGCTGATGATGCGGCGGTGCGCGCCGCCTACCTCGCTGGCGTGCGACGGCACCCGCCTGAGCGCGATGCCGAGCGCTTTGCTGCGGTGCGCACGGCGTTTGACGCGGTGGCAAGCGCCCGCTTGCGCCTTGAACACGAGCTGTTTAACCGTGAACCGCCGACCCTGGACGGCCTGTTGCATTTGCTGCTGGCCGATTTTTCTCCGCGTCGCCCCGACACCGCCAGTCTGTTGCGCCTACTCCAGGGAAACAACGATGGACGCTGAGGCAAAAGAACACTTGATCGCGGAGTTTCGGGCCTGTCTGGAGGACTGGGACCCGACCGGTGACCCAGATGCCCCGGCACCGGGAGAGGGCGCAACGGTGGATCTGGCGCTGCTGTTCGCCGAATTGTCGGTGTTGCGCAATGAAGTACGAATCGAGGCACGTCAGTTCAAGACCGCGTTGGACGACATGCGCGCCCTCACCGACATGCTCAGTCAACAGAACCTTCGACTGACGCGCGATTTGGAGCGCGCCCGCGAAGCTGAAGGCACCGTGCAACGCCAGACCGAGCGCCGGTTGTTGCTTGATATGCTGGAGGTTCGCGACCGCATTGGCGCGGCCATGGGCGTTGTGAATGCCTACCGTCCCGGTTTACTGTCGCGCCTGGCGCCGACCGAGACCCGGCTGGCGCAGGGCTTGGGCGAAGGTATCGCGCTGACCCTGCGTCGGCTCGACGACGTGCTCACTGAGCGGCGCGTGCGCGCCATCGAAGCGGTTGGGGGTCGGCTTGACCCCAACACCATGCGCGCCATTGGCACCGCCATGGACGCGAACCATGCCCCAGGCGAAGTGTTGAGCGAGGCGCGACGCGGCTATATGCGCGACGACGACCTGCTGCGTCTGGCTGAAGTCATTGTTAACAAACAGGAAATTTAAATATGAGCGACACCATTGTTGGAATTGATCTGGGCACCACCAATTCCGAGATTGCCATCGTCCGAAACGGGCGTATTGAAGTCATCGATGTTGAAAATGGCGTGCCAATGCTGCCTTCGGTGGTCGGTCTGGGAGACGATAACGTCTTGTTAGTGGGGGCTGCGGCGCGCAATCAATACGTGCTCCACCCTGAACGCACCATTCGCTCTGTCAAACGGCGTATGGGTGAGGCCACGCGCCTGGAACTCGGCGACAAGCAATACAGTCCCCCCGAGATTTCGGCCATGATTTTGCTGCGGCTCAAGCAAATTGCCGAAGCGCATCTGGGTGCTGCGGTCAAGCGGGCTGTGATCACCGTGCCGGCCTACTTTTCTGATGCCCAGCGCCAAGCCACCCGTGAGGCCGGAGAGATCGCCGGGCTGGAGGTGGTGCGCATTCTTAACGAACCCACCGCCGCTGCGCTGGCCTACGGCGCCCACCGCCGGGCCGAGACGGGTTCAGCGGCCAGTACAGCGGCGCGTAAGGCGCTGGTCTATGACCTCGGGGGTGGCACGTTCGACGTGTCGATTGTCAATATGGAAGGCGATGTGGTCGAAGTGCTGGCAAGCCACGGGAACAACCACCTGGGCGGCGACGACTTTGATCGTTGTATTGTCAACTTCGCGCTGGATTACCTGGACCTCGCCCACGGCATTGACGCCGCCATGGCAGCGGCCTCGCCGATTGCTATGGCACGCCTGCAGCGTGCTGCAGAGGTCGCCAAGATTACGCTCTCAGATCGTCCCTATGCAACGCTGTCTGAAGAGTTCTTATTTGAAAAGGATGGCGCGCCCGTTCACTTGTCGCTTGAAATCTCGCGCACTGAGTACGAGGCCTTGATTGAGCCTTACATCTCCGAGACCATGGATGCCGTCCATGTGGCCTTGAGCGGTGCTCGGCTGGCGGTCTCGCAACTTGATGAGGTGTTGTTAGTCGGCGGCACCACACGCACGCCCATGGTGTCACGCTTGCTGGAGGCCTTGACCGGCATTGCGCCCCATGGCGAAATCAATCCCGATTTGTGCGTGGCTATGGGTGCCGCGATTCAGGGTCAGACCATTGCCGGGGGTGCATCGCCTACGGTGCTGATCGATGTCACGCCCTATACCTTTGGCACCAGCACGTTCGGCGTGCTCGATGGCCGGGAGTATCCGTATTGTTTTGTTCCGCTGATCCGTCGCAATACGCCGATACCCGCCGCGCGCAGTGAGGTTTTTTACACCCTGGTGGACAACCAGGAGAAGGTCGATGTCACGGTATTTCAGGGCGAAGCGCCTGATGCACTCGACAATATCGAGATTGGCCGCTTCATGGTGGAAGGCCTGCGTAAAGTGCCCGCCGGCAACCCCATCGTGCTTGAGTTTTCTATCGACATCAACGGCATTCTCCAGGTTCGCGCCAGTGAGAAGAAAACCGGACTTGAATACGCCATCACCATCGACAACGCGATTTCCCGTTTTGAGGACGGCAAGCTTGACGAGGCGCGTGATCGCATCCGCGCCATGTTGGGTGACGACACCTCATCGTTTGCGTCGGCCAATGCGGATGCGCAAGAGGGAGCACCCAGCGCTGAACAGCTGGCGCACCGCCGCAGCAGGGTGGAGGCGCTCGCCCTGCTTGAGAAGGCCGAGCGACTACTCAAGACCGCAGACGCGGATGACCGTGAAGATCTGATTGACAACATGGAAGCCGTGCGCGACGCCATGAAAACAGATGCCGATACAAATGCAGTCGAGGCCGAGGCTGAACTCGAACAAGCCACGGCGGCATTGGCCGACGTGCTGTACTACCTCGACCAGTGAGGCACGCCATGGACCCGCTGACGCGCTGTCTGGCTTGCCACGCGCGTCTGGGCGAGGCGGATGTGTGTCCGCGTTGCGCAAGCGATTTCTCTATCTCCCGGCGTGCACGGCGCCAGGCGACAGCGCTTGCGCGCATGGCGGTGCAAGCCTTGGCAAGCGGCCATCACCGACAAGCAGCGGCGGCGGCGGCAACGGCCGTCCAACTGGCCAACCCGCTTCTGGCGCAAGCGGTAGCGAGAGTGATTAGAAGCCGGGAAGAAAAATAGCGCGACGATTGGCGTTGTTTAGACCTCCGGCGGCGCCTGATTGATCAGGGTTTACCCTCGAATAGGCGGATAAGCGTTATTTTTCTTCGGGAAAACACTAAGATTGACGTTGACGTCAACGTCAAGTCAGCGAAATCAATTCTGATCAGCGGCTTGATACCACGTCAACCCTCTTATTTATTGCCTTGTTGTCACACGACGACCTCGCCACCCGGAGCCTCACCATGACCGATTTGTCTGCCGATTACAAAGCCCTTGCTAATTACCGCCCCGTCAACAAGGTGCGTTTCGTCACCGCTGCCAGCCTGTTTGACGGGCACGATGCGGCCATCAACATCATGCGGCGCATTTTGCAAGGCATGGGCGCCGAGGTGATTCACCTCGGGCACAACCGCAGCGTGGACGAAGTCGTTACAGCCGCTTTGCAAGAAGACGCGCAGGGCATTGCCATCAGCTCCTACCAAGGCGGCCATGTCGAGTATTTCAAATACATGGTGGACTTGTTGAAGGCACGCGGTGGCTCGCACATTCAGGTGTTTGGCGGCGGCGGCGGCGTCATCGTGCCGCCCGAAATTCGTGAATTACAGGCTTATGGCGTGGCGCACATCTTCAGTCCTGAAGACGGTCAGCGCATGGGCCTGGCTGGCATGATTGGCGAGATGGTGATGCGTTGCGACAAAGATTTGTCGTCCTACACCCCCAAGACGACGGCCGCCATTCAAGGCCACACCGAGATGAGCTGGCGTGCGCTGGCGCAACTGATCACCGCGCTGGAAAACGAAAAAGCCGCTGGTGAAAACAAGGGTGCGCCGGGCGAACAATTGACCACCTTGGTGCAAGAAATACGCACCTTGGCCGCGACCAAAAAAGTCCCGGTGTTGGGTATTACCGGCACCGGCGGCGCGGGCAAATCATCGCTCACCGATGAGCTGATTCGTCGTCTGCGTCTGGATCAAAACGACAGCTTGCGCGTGGCCGTGATCAGCATTGACCCGTCACGTCGCAAGAGTGGCGGCGCATTGCTGGGCGACCGTATTCGCATGAACGCCATTTCGCCTTGGGGCCAAGGTTCTCGCGTCTTCATGCGCAGCTTGGCGACGCGCGATTTCGGGTCCGAAATCAGCGCCGCCTTGCCCGATGTGATTGCGGCTTGCAAGGTAGCCGGCTTTGATTTGATCGTGGTCGAAACCTCCGGCATTGGCCAAGGTGATGCCGCCATCGTGCCGCATGTGGATGTGCCGCTGTACGTGATGACGCCCGAATTTGGCGCGGCCAGCCAGCTTGAAAAAATCGACATGCTCGACTTTGCCGAGTTCATCGCTATCAATAAATTCGACCGCAAAGGCTCGCTGGATGCCCTGCGTGATGTGGCCAAACAAGTGCAGCGCAACAAAGAAGCCTGGACCACGCCGACCGAGCAAATGCCCGTGTTCGGCACCATGGCCGCGCGCTTTAACGATGACGGCGTCACCGCTCTGTACCAAGCGCTGAAAGTTCGCTTGTCGGCTCTCGGCATGACGCTGGCCGACTCGGCACATTTGCCGGTTGTGGCCGTGCGCCACAGCACCAACCAGACGCCGGTTGTGCCCGCCGCGCGCACGCGCTACCTCGCTGAAATCAGCGACACCGTGCGCGGCTACAAAAAACGCGCCCGCAGCCAAGCCAAACTGGCCCGTGAAATCCAGCAACTCCAAGCCTCGGCCCAGATGCTCAAGCTTGATGATGTAACCAAGGTGAACGCCTATGAAGCGGTCATGGATTTGGCGGGACAACGCGACGTCCACTTAGGAGCCAGCGAACGCAAGTTACTCACTCAGTGGCCGCTCTTGCAAGCCGCCTATGCCGGTGACGAATACGTCGTCAAAATCCGCGACAAGGAAATCCGCACCGCGTTAACCAGCAAGAGCTTGAGCGGCACGACGATTCGCAAAGTTGCCCTGCCGCAATACGAAGACCACGGCGAAATTCTGAAATGGCTGATGCTCGACAACGTGCCCGGCAGCTATCCGTACACCGCTGGCACCTTTGCTTTCAAGCGCGAAGGCGAAGACCCCACTCGCATGTTCGCTGGCGAAGGCGACCCTTTCCGCACCAATCGCCGCTTCAAACTGCTGTCCGACGGCATGGCCGCCAAGCGTTTGTCCACCGCGTTTGACTCCGTCACGCTGTACGGCAACGACCCCGATCCGCGTCCCGATATTTACGGCAAAGTCGGCAACAGCGGCGTGAGCATTGCCACGCTGGATGACATGAAAGTGCTTTACGGCGGCTTTGATTTGTGCAGCCCGACCACCAGCGTCAGCATGACGATCAACGGCCCCGCGCCGAGTATTCTGGCGATGTTCATGAACACGGCTATCGACCAGAACATCGACAAATTCAAGGCAGACAATGGCCGCGAACCCACCGATACCGAGCTGGCGAAAATCAAGGAATGGGTGCAAGAAAATGTGCGCGGCACCGTGCAAGCGGACATCCTGAAAGAAGACCAGGGTCAGAACACTTGCATCTTCTCGACTGAGTTTTCCTTGAAAGTGATGGGCGATATTGCCGAGTATTTTGTCCACCACCGCGTGCGCAACTTCTACTCGGTGAGTATCAGCGGCTATCACATTGCTGAAGCCGGCGCTAACCCAATTTCTCAATTAGCCTTCACGCTGTCTAATGGCTTTACATTTGTAGAAGCCTATCTCGCACGCGGGATGCACATCGACGACTTTGCGCCTAATCTGAGCTTCTTCTTCTCGAACGGCATGGACCCCGAATACACCGTGATGGGCCGTGTCGCACGCCGCATTTGGGCCGTGGCTATGAAAGAGAAATACGGTGCAAACGAGCGTAGCCAAAAGCTCAAATACCACATTCAAACCAGTGGCCGTAGCCTGCACGCGCAAGAGATTCAGTTCAACGACATTCGCACCACGCTGCAAGCCTTGATTGCGATTTACGACAACTGCAACAGCCTGCACACCAACGCGTTCGACGAAGCCATCACGACGCCGACGGAAGATTCGGTGCGCCGCGCCATGGCAATTCAACTCATCATCAACCGTGAATGGGGTCTTGCTAAGAACGAGAACCCGTCACAAGGGGCTTTCATCATCGAGGAACTAACCGAGTTGTTGGAAGAAGCCGTGCTGCTAGAGTTTGAGCGCATTGCTGAACGCGGTGGCGTACTAGGTGCCATGGAAACCGGCTACCAGCGCGGCAAGATTCAGGACGAATCCATGCACTACGAGATGCTCAAACACACCGGCGAGTTGCCTATCATCGGTGTCAACACCTTCCGTAATCCGCATGGCGACGCGGTGCACGACACGCTGGAGCTGGCCCGTTCTACGGACGAGGAAAAACAAAACCAGCTCAAGCGTCTGGCCGATTTTCATGCGCTACATGCCCATGAATCGCCTGCGATGCTGAAACGCCTACAACAAGCGGTGATTGAAAACAAAAACGTGTTTGACGTATTAATGGACGCTGTGCGGGTATGCTCACTGGGTCAGATCACCAACACGCTGTTTGAGGTGGGGGGTCAGTACCGGCGCAATATGTAAGTTTGTAATAATGCGTTAGTTTCAGGGGTGCATCTGCCACCCCTTTCTTTTGTGCAGCGCCACTCTGGTGCTGTGTCATTTTATTTTTTTTCGACAGTCGTCACTGTTATTGAATCTATAACTTTAAGTTTTTTAAAATGGGAGATGAAGCATGAGCTCTGAAATGTATGCGCGGATTCGTGAGAATCCAAAATTCAAGGAACTCGTTAGCAAACGAGAACGCCTGGCCTGGACGTTAACCGGCATTGTGCTGGTTCTCTTCTTTGGCCTCTTTATGACGGTGGCCTTTAGCCCCTCCATTCTGGCAATCAAGCTAGGCAGTGGCTTTGTGACGACCGGTCTGGTCATCGGTTTGGCTCAATTTATATTCTTCTGGATTCTCACGGCGGTTTATGTTCGCCGTGCCAACTCTGAATTCGACAAACTAACCGAAGAACTGCTGCGCGAATCGTTGAAAGTTAAAAAATAATGAAAACTCTACTTGCAAAATTAGTCGCGGGCTTGATGACACTCAGTGTCACAGGCGCTGCGCTGGCAGCACCTGCTGTCGGCATCACGCAGAAGCAGCCGCTCAACGTTCCCGCTATTGTGATGTTCGCCATCTTTGTCGGAATGACACTGGCTATCACCTATTGGGCAGCTAGCCGGACCAAAACCGCCTCTGACTTCTACACCGCTGGCGGCGGTATTACGGGCTTTCAAAACGGTCTGGCGATGGCTGGTGACTACATGTCAGCGGCTACTTTGCTCGGTCTGACCGCCATGGTTTACACCAATGGTTATGACGCCTACCTGTTCATGATTGCCTTCTTTGTGGGCTGGCCAATCATCTTGTTCTTGATGGCCGAACGCTTGCGCAATCTGGGAAAATTCACCTTTGCTGACATCACCTCCTATCGCTTGGATCAAGGAAGTGTGCGCACCATGGCCGCTATTGGCTCACTGACGGTGGTGTGTTTTTACCTCATCGTGCAGATGGTGGGCGCCGGGCAACTGATCAAGTTGTTGTTTGGTCTGGACTATCACGTCGCTGTGATCGTGGTCGGTTGCCTGATGGTTGTTTACGTGACCTTTGGCGGCATGGTTGCCACCACCTGGGTGCAGATTATCAAAGCCTGTTTGTTGCTGTTTGGCGGCACGGTTATCACGATTCTGGCGTTCTCCCAGTTCGGTTTCAGCTTTAACAATCTGGCCGAAAGAGCCATTGATTTGCACGTCCTGAAAGACAAACTGTTTGCCCCCGGAAAACTGTTGCAAGATCCGATCAACGCCATTTCTCTGGCGATGGGTTTGATGTTTGGTCTGGCGGGTTTGCCCCACATCCTGATGCGTTTCTTTACCGTTAACAATGCTAAAGAAGCACGTAAATCGGTGCTGTACGCGGCTGGTTTTGTTGGCTTCTTCTTCAACGTGATCTTGTTGATGGGTCTGTGCGCGATTGTGATCGTCGGCACCAATCCTGATTTCTTTGAAGGCGGCGACCTCGGTGGAAAAATCATCGGTGGCGGCAATATGGTGGCTATGCATTTGGCTAAAGCTGTAGGCGGCAATCTGCTGTTGGGCTTCCTGGCCGCGGTGGCTTTCGCGACGATTTTGGCGGTGGTGTCGGGTCTTGCGCTGGCTGGCGCTTCCGCTATCTCGCACGATCTCTATGCCCGTGTGATCAAAAAAGGCAACGTGTCTGAAGCCCAGGAAATCAAAGTTTCCAAAATGGCATCTTTCGGCATTGGCCTGATTGCAGTTGTCTTGGGCATTGCCTTCGAGAAGCAAAACGTGGCCTTCATGGCGGCGCTGGCTTTTGGTATTGCTGCAGCCGGTAACTTCCCCGTGTTGTTCTTGTCGATGTACTGGAAAGACTTGACCACACGCGGCGCTTTGGCGGCCGGTTACGGTGGTTTGATTGCCGCTGTTGTGCTGGTGGTGTTGTCAAAATCCGTGTGGGTGACCGTGTTTGGCTATGCCACGCCGATCTTCCCGTACGACCAACCCGCTTTGTTTGCGATGCCGCTGGCGTTCCTGTTGGGCTATGTTTTCTCCATCACGGACAAGACTGAACGCGCCGCCAAAGAGCGTGAAGCTTATGCCGATCAGTGGGTGCGTGCTCAAACCGGCTTTGGTGCTGCAGGCGCAGTCAGCCATTAAGCTTTGATGTTCTGATCTGACGACCCCGCGTTTTAAACGCCCGTTGTCCCCCAGCCCCGGCAGCACCGCCGGGGCTTTTTTTATTCCCGATTTGGATTTAAACTTTTCTCTTTTTGGGAAGTGGGAAAAAATGAAATCAGCACTTTTAATAGATGTTTCAATCCACGCTCCTTTCGGAGCGAATTTGGAAGAGGTTACCCCTTTCCCAAATAATTTTCATCCCCCTGAAGGGGGAGATTTCAAACCGGCGTTAGTTTTTGATGAACAACTCGCCGCACCCGCAGGTTATGCCGGTGATGTCTCGCCCCAGTTAGCCTGCCAATGGTGGCAAGCCGAAGAGGCCGTTTTGGTGGACGTGCGCACCGACGCCGAACGGGCTTGGGTCGGGTTTGTGCCTGGTGCGATGGCTCTCGCCTGGAAGCAATGGCCGGACATGGCCCTGAACCCCCACTTTGACGAAGGCCTTCAGGCCACTGTGCCAGCAGATAAAAAAATTGTTTTTTTGTGCCGTAGCGGCGTGCGCTCCGTTGCTGCGGCCCGGCGTGCCACCGAACTGGGCTGGGTCGCCTACAACATTCTCGAAGGCTTTGAAGGCGACGCGAATGAGCAAACTCAGCGCGGGCATCTGGGTGGTTGGCGCTTTCACGGTTTGCCTTGGTGCCAAGGCTGAAATTTTTAAGCAGCCCGGCAGTTTGATGATAATCACGCCATGACTTTTCTGGCAATTGACGTTGGCAACACCCGCCTCAAGTGGGCGCTTTACCAAAACCCTCATCCCCACTCACCCCTGCTGGCTCAGGGCGCCGAGTTTCTTGAGAACATTGAAAAACTCGCCGACGGTGCTTGGGCGACCCTCATGCCGCCTGACCGAATGCTGGGCTGCATCGTCGCCGGTGACGCCCTGAAACGTCGGGTTCAAGAGCAAATGGAAATTTGGGATGTGACGCCGCAATGGGTGGTCTCCGGCGCGGCAGAGGCGGGGGTCATCAACGGCTACGACTATCCCTCGCGCCTGGGCACCGACCGCTGGGTCGCCATGATCGGCGCCTGGCACCGCACCTTGTCCCAAGGCCCGGCGCGCCCCGTCGTGATTGTCATGGTGGGCACCGCCGTCACCGTTGAGGCACTGGATGCCAGCGGCAAATTTTTGGGCGGCCTGATTCTGCCCGGCCACGGCATTATGTTGCGGGCGCTTGAATCCGGCACTGCCGGGCTACACGTACCAACCGGCGACGTCTGCGAATTCCCCACCAACACCAGCGATGCACTCACCAGCGGCGGCACCTTTGCGATTGCCGGAGCGGTAGAGCGCATGGTGCAGCATGTGCGCACCCATTGCGCCGCCGAGCCTAAATGCATCATGACCGGCGGCGCTGGCTGGAAGATGGCGCCCAGCATGTCGGTGCAATTCGAATTGGTGGACAACCTGATTTTTGACGGCCTGCTGGAGATGGCCACGCGCCGGTTTTCAGACTGAGGCAGGACTGATGTTCAAGTAGGTCGCCGCGCCAAGGGTCGCCTGCTCGTAAGCTTTCCGGTAAGTCAGATCGGGCGCCAGCGTTTTGGCGAAATTGATCATGGCGCGATAACCGGGATCGTCGTTATGGCTGGCATAGGCGCTATGTTCCGTGACATAGGTTTGCGCAAACTCGGTCAATATCTGCGCCATGGGCATGGTCGGATCGCCGGGCATGAAATTGGCAAAGAACAGTTCGGCCTTGGTGCCTTCTTTTTTCGTTTCTTCAAATAAAGCGGCATCTATTTCGCCGTTCGCACCTTTCACATCGGCACCGTAAACGGGAATTTGATAAGTGTCGAACCCAATCGCTCCGAGTGGCGCTTGTCCCAAGGCAAAACCGACCAAAATTTTAGGCCGATGATCGGCACTGTCTGTTTTGTGCTCCTGGAAGTTGCCCTGAAGGAAAACGCCTGATTTCTTTAATTTTGCGGTTAATTCGTTAACGGAATGAGCGGCATCTTTTTTGGCGGCGTACAAAATACGTGGGTAGTTTTCTGGATCATCCGGCATTAATTTCTTGGCGCTTGGATCTGCCGATTTAGTCACTTCGCCAGCGGTGTAGCCATTGAGCGCGTAGCGATGTTGCCCATTTGGCAACACCTCCACACTAGAGAATCCAACCGCTTTGTCGTCGGCATTCAACACCACAGACACCATCATTTTCATGCCCTGCGCTTCATCCTCACCCGATTTCTCAAGATTCTTTAACCACTGCGCCGGATGCTCATTTTCAGCGTAGCTACCGTAGTTTTTGACCAAGAGCGCGCGCACCTGCGCCATGAGTTGCACTCTGCGCTGCTGATCAGGCTCATCCTGCATTCGGATCACGCGATAGCCAGAGGGAAGTTGATGGGTTGTCATTATTTTTTAGCTCCTTTAAAAAAGGAAAGTCTATCCTTGTCCGCATAGAGGTTTTGGCTTTATAGCCGGTCTCGCGCTCATCTATTGACCTCTGTCAGCATCTATGTCATCACGACCCCTATCGTGTTGAACGTGCGTCAAACTCAGTGCTTTTTTAAAATTTATATTTCTGAGATAAAACCGGAAAGTTTAGAGATTAAAACCGAGCCTGAACTGGCCCAAGTTTCTGCGGATCAATTTCACGGCGAGTGCTCGCTAGCCACAACTCGCATGTTTTTCAGAAAACATTCGGGGCTGGCAGTCAATCGCGAGATGATGGCCGAGATTGAAAAAATAGCGGGTTATGAACGGGCTGACTCTATCAATACGCGGATTGCGATGCTACTGCCGCCCAGACACCTAGGCTTTTAGCCACGCCTGCGCCAAACGCACCCAATAAGTTGCACCTAGCGGAATCAGCGCGTCGTTGAAGTCATAGCTGGCGTTGTGCAACAGGCAAGGACCCAGACCGTGACCGCTGTCGCGGTGCGTGCCGTCACCGTTCGAGATAAAGCTGTAGCAGCCGGGTTTGGCTTGCAGCATGAACGAAAAATCTTCGGCGCCCATGGTGGGTTCTTGCGCTTGCACGTTGGCTTCTCCCACGATGCTGATCATCACCTGACGCGCAAACTCGGCTTCTTTCACGCTGTTGATGGTGGGCGGGTAGTTGCGTATAAATTCAAACTCGCAAGTTAGCTCGAAGGCGGCACAGGTGTGCTCGGCCATTTGACGCATCCGCCGCTCAATCAAGTCCAGCACCTCAAGGCTGAACGTGCGCACTGTGCCGCGCAGCTCGCAACTGTTGGGAATGACGTTGGTGGCGGCGCCCGCATGAATCATGGTGACTGAAATCACACCCGCATCAATCGGCTTCTTGTTGCGGCTGATGATGGTTTGAAAAGCCTGCACCAACTGGCAAGCGACCGGCACCGGATCCAGCGCATTGTGCGGCATGGCCGCGTGACCGCCCTTGCCATGAATCGTGATTTTGAACTCGTTGCTGGACGCCATCACCGGCCCCGGGCTGACGGCAAATTGGCCCACTTCAGCACCCGGCCAGTTGTGCATCCCAAACACGGCATCCATCGGAAACTTGTCAAACAAACCCTCTTTGATCATCTCGCGGGCACCCCCACCGCCCTCCTCTGCCGGCTGAAAAATCAGGTAAACCGTGCCGTCAAAATCGCGGTGTTGAGCCAGATATTGAGCCGCCGCCAGCAGCGTGGCGGTGTGGCCGTCATGGCCGCAGGCGTGCATCTTGCCGGGGTGAACGCTGGCGTGGCTGAAGGTGTTGACCTCCTGCACGGGCAGCGCGTCCATATCGGCGCGCAGGCCAATAGCGCGGGTCGAAGTGCCGCTTTTGAGAATCCCGAGCACGCCGGTGGTGGCCAACCCACGGTGAATGGGAATGCCCCATTCGGTCAACTTTTGCGCCACCACGTCAGCGGTTCGGACTTCTTTAAAGCACAACTCGGGGTGCGCGTGAATATCTCGCCGAAGGACGGTCATCTCGGCGGCCTGGGTCGCAATGGCATCAATAATTTTCATGGTGGCTCCTTGTTTGTTCAGTCTATAGCCAAGCGGCAGAGTACGCCAAAATAAGGCCACCGTTTCACACCAAATGCCATGAATAAAACAACTTTTCTCTCGTCCAGTTCCGAGCCGACCCAAGTGCTGGGCGCCTGCCCGCACGATTGTCCGGACACCTGTTCGATGCTGACCACGGTGGTGAACGGCATCGCCATCAAAGTGCAGGGCAACCCGGCGCATCCGCACACCGACGGCGCGTTGTGTACCAAAGTGTCGCGCTACACCGAGCGCACCTACCACCCCGAGCGCCTTCTACATCCTTTAAAAAGAATCGGCCCCAAAGGCGCGGGCCAGTTTGAGCGGGTGAGTTGGGACGCTGCATTGCAAGACATTGCGGCCCGACTCCAGGCGATTGCCAGCCGGGGACCGGATGCGGCGCAAGCCATCCTGCCCTACAGCTACGCGGGCACGCTGGGACTGGTGCAGGGCGAGAGCCAGTCGGCCCGGTTTTTTCACCAACTGGGCGCTTCGTTGCTGGACCGCACCATTTGCGCCTCCGCCGGTGGCGAGGGACTGATTCATACGCTGGGCGGCAAAGTCGGGATGCGGGTGGAATGCTTTGCCGAATCCAAACTGATTCTGATCTGGGGCAGTAATTCGATTTCCAGCAACCTGCATTTTTGGCGCTACGCCCAGATTGCCAAACGCAACGGCGCAAAGCTGATTTGCATTGACCCGCGTCGCAGCGAGACGGCGGACAAATG
Organism: uncultured beta proteobacterium; assembly: GCA_903823025.1. Lineage (GTDB taxonomy): Bacteria > Pseudomonadota > Gammaproteobacteria > Burkholderiales > Burkholderiaceae_C > Rhodoferax. The sequence continues at coordinate 79,865 of CAIJRK010000031.1, read as the reverse complement.
CCACGAACACATTGCGCTGCTGCCCGGCACCGACAGCGCGCTGGTGTTGGCGTTGATGCATGAACTCATCACGCACGATTGGCTGGATCACAACTACCTGACGCAACACACGTTGGGCTGGGATTTGATGCGCGAACGGGCCTTGCAGTGGACGCCGGAGCGGGCCGCGTTGGTCTGCGGCATCTTGCCCGAACAAATACGCGCCTTGGCCCGCGACTACGGTGCGAGTGTGTCTAGCCGCGAACCCACCGCGATTCGCATGAACTACGGTTTGCAGCGCGTGCAAGGCGGCGGCAATGCCGTGCGCCTGATCGCCTCTTTGCCTGCGTTGATTGGAGCGTGGCGTCATCGTGCTGGTGGGGTTTTGCTGTCCAGTTCAGGGCTATTTCCCGTCCAACGCGCCGCGCTGCAACGCCCCGATTTGCTGGCGGGTAGAACCCCGCGCACCATCAACATGAGCACCATTGGCGACGACTTGTTGCGCCCGTCAAGCGCGACGTTTGGCCCCGCTATCGAGGCGCTGATTATTTACAACAGCAACCCGGTCGCCGTCGCGCCCGAGTCGGCCAAAGTGGTGCAAGGCTTTGCACGAGAAGACCTCTTTACCGTGGTGCTGGAGCACTTTCAAACCGACACCGCCGACTATGCCGACTACCTCCTGCCCGCCACCACGCAGTTGGAGCATTGGGATGTTCACGCCAGCTACGGCCACACCGATGCGCTGCTCAATCGCCCAGCGATTGCGCCGTTGGGCGAGGCCAAAACCAACACCCAAATTTTTCGGGAATTAGCGCAACGCATGGGCTTTGACCATCCTTGTTTTACCGATGACGACGAGGCGCTGTGTCGCATGGCTTATGGCGACGCGGTTGCATTTGACGAGTTGCTGGACAAAGGCTTTGTCACCCTCAACACCGCACAAGCCCCGTTTGCCAACGGCAACTTTCCGACCCCTTCGGGCCGATGCGAGTTTTTCAGTGAACGGCTGGCGGCGCGGGGTTTGGATGGCTTGCCGGATTACATCCCCAACTACGAAGCGTTCAACGCCTCGACCCTTTATCCGCTGGCCATGATCTCGCCACCTGCCCGCAATTTTCTGAACTCCAGCTTTGTCAACGTCAAGAGTTTGCGCGAGGTAGAAGGCGAACCTTTGCTGGAAATGCACGCGCTGGATGCGGCGGCGCGAGGGATTCAAAGCGGCGACATCGTGCAGGTTTTTAACCAGCGCGGCCTCTATCGCTGCAAGGTTGACATCTCACAACGCGCGCGCCCCGGCGTGGTCAACGGGCTAGGCGTTTGGTGGCGAAAACTTGGGTTGAATGGCACCAATGTGAACCAACTCACCAGTCAAAAGTTAACCGATCTGGGCCGCGCACCCACGTTTTACGATTGCCTGGTGCAGGTTTCAATTTAGCTCGCTCACGTAGTCCAGCACGGTAGGCCGCAGGCGAGCCGGTTTGTGTCGGGTCACCGTGCCGATGTTGATGCAGCACACCGCCTGTTCGTTCTCGTGCAGGTCAAACAGGGCGCGCAGTTGCGGTGACGCCAGCGCCTGTCCGCTGGTCAGGCCGGTGCCAAACCCTGCCGCATGGGCCGACAGCACGATGTTTTGAATCGCGCAGCCAAAGGACACCAAGCGCTCCAAGTCAGTGACCTCCGCTTCGGTGGATTCGGAATATGGTGCATCAGATTCTGGCGCTGGGTTTGTCTGACCATCCCGGTCAATCAATTGCGCAACGGCGAGCATCAAAAAAGGCGCGCGATGCGCTTTCTCGTAAGCGTTCTCGACTTGCGTCTGCGTGGCATTAGGGTCGCGGTCTAACAACGCCTGTCCAAACACTTCGGCCAAACGCGCACGCTGGGCTTTGGGCACCACCACAAAACGCCAAGGCTGCAACTGACCATGATCCGGCGCGGCGGCGGCTGTGCCCAAAATGGCTTGCAATTGCTGCGGCGAAGGGCCGGGTTCAGCCAGCCGCCGAGGCGAGGTATTTTGACGCGAGTGAATCAAGGCGTTGGCAAATTCTGATAACTCGTGACCAGAAGGACAGTCCATGTGAGTCTCCTTTTTAAACAAACGGCGCAATGTGTAGCGGTGCGCGATGGGGCAAGTTTGCACCATCTCTGCGAGAGAAAATGAAGCCACGGAGATCAGAATCTAAAAAACGCAAAGGGAAACCACGATGAATTGCTTGACCACGGCCTGGACAACCCACGAACCCGAGTTGCGCGGCTGGCTGCGCCGACGACTGCAAAATCCTGCAGAAGTCGATGATTTGTTGCAAGACTTGTTTTTGAAAGCGTTGCGTCAAGGTGAACGTTTTTGTGCGGTGCAAAATACCCGCGCCTGGCTGTTTGAAGTGGCGCGCAACACGTTGGCCGACCAACTGCGCGTGGCGCGCGACACCGTCGAGTTGCCCGAAGATTTGACAGCGCTGATCGAAGAACCCGACACGGTGGACACCCTCACCGTCTGCCTGTCGCGCATCCTCAGCGAGTTAAATCACGAAGATCGCGAAGCCCTCATGTGCTGCGATTTGCAAGGCATGGCGCAAGCCGAATTTGCCCGCCTCAACGGTTTGAGTTTGAGCGGTGCCAAATCACGCGTGCAACGCGCCCGCCAGCGTTTGCGCACGCGCATGACCCAAGCGTGCCAAGTGCAATTGGATGAAACCGGCCATGTGAGCGACTTTGTGCCACGTCAATTCGACTGAAAATTTTCTACTTCAAATAAATAGGCATCGCCTTGCGTCTTTTGGCGGACTCGTTCGTCTTCACCTGCATGAACGCCTCAACCCCTTCGCTGAAATCCTGGCCGCTACGCCAGCCGCTCACTTTTTTGATCCTCGCCTTCATCGTCTGGCTGGGCTTGTACCAAACGCTCAATTCAGCCGCCGAGGCGCTGGTGGCAGCCTTGCCGGTGGATCGGGCCAGCCACTTGGGCGGTGCCTTGCAATTCTTCTTTTACGACACGCCCAAAGTGTTGATGCTGCTCACCGGCGTGGTGTTTGTCATGGGCATGATCAACAGTTATTTCACACCGGAGCGCACGCGGGTATTGCTGGCGGGTCGCTCTGAGGGCGTGGCTAATGTGATGGCCGCCAGCTTGGGCATCGTCACGCCGTTTTGCTCGTGCTCGGCGGTGCCGCTGTTCATCGGGTTTGTGCAGGCGGGCGTGCCGCTGGGCGTGACGTTCTCGTTTTTGATTTCTGCGCCCATGGTCAACGAGGTGGCGCTCACCCTGTTGTTCGGCCTGTTTGGCTGGCAGGTGGCGCTGCTTTATTTGGGCTTGGGCCTGTCGGTGGCGATTGTGGCGGGTTGGGTGATTGGCCGCCTCAAGATGGAAGCCTATCTGGAAGACTGGGTGCGCAACATGCCCAAGACCACCGCTCAATTTGAAGATGCAGGCATGACGCTGGCGGATCGCATTCAAGGTGGCTTCAATGCGGTGCGCGAGATTGTGGGCAAAGTCTGGCCCTATATTTTGGTCGGCATTGCGCTGGGCGCGGCGATTCACGGCTATGTGCCGGAAGACTTCATGGCCAGCTTTATGGGGCGCGAGGCTTGGTGGTCCGTGCCTCTGGCGGTGATCATTGGCGTGCCGATGTACACCAACGCAGCGGGCGTGATTCCTATCGTGCAAGCACTGCTCGCCAAGGGCGCGGCTTTAGGCACGGTGTTGGCTTTCATGATGAGCGTGATTGCGCTCTCGTTGCCCGAGATGATCATTCTGCGCAAGGTGCTCAAGGTGCGCCTGATTGCCACTTTTATTGGCATTGTCGCCACCGGCATTTTGCTGGTGGGCTATGTTTTTAACGCCGTGCTTTAACGCGTCAAACCTCTCTTTTTATCAACCACACTCAAGGAAAAATCATGGACATCAAAGTACTCGGCACCGGCTGCAGCAACTGCAAGAACACCATCGCGCTGATTGACCAGATCGCCCAAGCCCAAGGCGTCGCCATCAAGCTGGAAAAGGTAGAAAAACTACAAGACATCATGGGCTACGGCGTCATGAGCACGCCTGCTGTAGTCATTAGCGGCAAAGTCGTTCACGCGGGCGGCGTCCCCAGCCGCGACAAGATAGAACAATGGTTCGTGCCGAGCGTCTGACCCGACGACCTGACACCCAAAAACAAAACCAAGGCGGTGCCGTCCCTTGTCACATCAAGGTTAAACAACGCGCCGCCATTTGTAGTGCTATAAATACGTCTATGGACAAACCAACACACTCTTTCTCTGATCTATTCGCCCAATTGGGCCTACCTTCGGATGAGCAGAGCATCCAGCAATTTTTGACGAAACACGCCCCCTTGCCCTTGGATATGGCGCTGGCTGATGCGCCTTTCTGGGAGGCCTCGCACGCCACGTTCTTGCGAGAAGCGTTTTTCGATGATTCCGACTGGGCCGAGCCTGTCGATCAACTCAGCGAGGCGCTTCGCCAGCCGAAAAAAGACAGTTTGTGAGCGCGGCGCACGACCACGACCACGACCATAACCCTCCGCCCGCTCATGCCCACCCGCATGAGCACGCGCACAAAGAGAGTCACGGCCATGGTCATGGTCACAGTCATGACCACGCGCCGGCTAACTTCAACCGGGCGTTTGCCATTGGCATTGCGCTCAACATCGTCTTTGTCGCTATCGAGGCGTTTTACGGCTGGAAGATCAACTCGCTGGCCTTGCTGGCCGACGCCGGTCACAACCTGAGCGATGTCGCCGGACTGGTGCTGGCTTGGGGCGGGGCGCTGGCGGGCAAGTTGCGCCCGGATGCGCGCCATACGTATGGCTGGAAGCGCGCCTCCATCCTGGCCGCTTTTGCCAATGCGCTGCTGCTGTTGTTTGCCATGGGGTCATTGGCGTGGGAAGCGCTGCACCGATTGAACTCTCCCGAACCCATTAACGGCATCACCATCATGGCGGTGGCGGGCGTGGGCATTTTGGTCAACACGGCTACTGCGCTGCTGTTCATGCGCGGACGCGAACATGACTTGAATATTCGCGGCGCGTTTTTGCACATGGCGGCGGATGCGCTGGTGTCCTTGGGCGTGGTGATGGCCGGTGCGCTGTACCTGTGGCAAGGCTGGCAGTGGATTGATCCCGTGATGAGTTTGCTGATTGCCGTGGTCATCGTTATTGGCACCTGGAGCCTGTTTCGTCAATCGCTGCACCTGTTGTTTGACGGCGTGCCCGACAGCATTGCGCTGCCGGAGGTGCGCGATTACTTGTCCGCCTTGCCGGGCGTCACCGAGGTTAACGATTTGCACATTTGGGCCATGGGCACCTCGCAAGTCGCGTTGACCGCGCATCTGGTGGTGCCTGCCGGTCCGGTGGGCGACGCTTGGCTGGGCGACGCCACCGAGCAGTTGCGCAAGCGCTTTGAGATCACGCACGTCACCTTGCAAGTGGCGATGCAGCCAATGGGGCCGAGTTGTCACGGCACGCTGGCAACCGGATAAAGTACAGCCACCTTTATCTAAAATCTAACGAGAACCGATGTCCACAATTGAAACTCCCCCCGCCGTGTCAACCGTTTATCACGTCACCCGCTGGCGCATCGCCACCGTGGCCTGTTTGATCGTGATGGTGTTCGGCTTTGCCACTGGCGTGAGCATGTATGAGCAGTTCAAGGCGCAAATCGGCCATCTGCAAACCAAGCTGAAAGACACGGCGCAAATCAAATACGTCGCCGTGCTGCTGGACGACCAACAAGCACCCGCCTTGCTGGTCACCTTTGACCCACAGGATGCTGCCCTGCAACTGCAGCGACTCAATGACGTGATCGAAGGCAGCACACAGAGCCTGCAACTGTGGGCGGTGCCTGCCAACGGTCAAGCCCGCTCGCTAGGGGTGTTGCCAAGCAACGGCAAAACCCTGCGCCTCCCAGCCAATGATCAAGCGCTGGCGGACGTTGCGCAACTGGCTATCAGTGTCGAAAAAAAGGACGGAGCTGATTCGCCAAGTGCGCCCCGCTTGCCGTATCTCTTCACGGGTGCGCTGGTACAAAAAGCCATTTAAAGTCAGTCCGTCATGCCCGCGCCCAGCCCGAAGCGCCTGATCTGCCCAACCTGCCAACGTCCGCAAAACGCGTGCATTTGCCAATGGCGGCGGCCTACGGCGCATGAGGTGGAGGTGGTGGTGTTGCAGCATCCACTGGAAGTGGGCAATGCCAAGGGAAGCGCGCGCCTGCTGCACCTTAGCCTAGCGCACAGCCGACTCGTCACCGGCGAAGCGTTTGATGAAGCCGTGTTGCAGGCGCTCCTGAGCGCGCCTTTTGATTCGCAAGACGATGCGCCGCCCAAACACGCTATTTTGTTGTATCCGGACACGCCGCAAGCCCTCTCGCTCGGGGTGCCCGCGCCGCCCGCGTTGCCGGGCGACTGGTTGCACAACCCGTCTCAATTGCGCCTGATTGTGCTGGATGGCACTTGGCGCAAGAGCCGCAAGATGCTCTTTCTCAATCCGCTGCTGCAGCACCTGCCGCGCTTGGCGTTGCGCGACATGCCCGCCTCGCACTACCTGATCCGCAAAGCGCATCGCCCCGACCAGTTGTCCACGCTGGAAGCGACATGCGCCGCGTTGACGCAACTCGAAGGTGACGCCGCGCTGTTTACGCCTTTGTTAACCGCATTTGACGGTTTTGTCGCGCAGCAACTGGGCTACAAATCTTAGTGGCTGTTTTTAAGCTGTGAGCGGGCACGGGCATCTAAATTTCAGTTCACCGCGTCTATTTTTTTAGGTTTGCAGTCAAAACAAAAGAAAATTGGTGCATTTAGATAGCGTTTGAAGGTTCCGTTTTTTTTCAGTCTGTGATTGCCACACTTGATGCAACTGAGTGTTTCTCCCGTTCCCCCTACGCCTTGAAATAGCGATCCATTCGCCTTCGATGTGTATCGCAAACCAGTTGGAGAGATGACTGTTTCTTCGTGTTTGTACATGGTGGCTGGGCTGTAATTAGTTGGTTTATTTTGAGCACATATCATTTCATTTATGTGACACAAAAATTCAGAATCAATATCTGTTGCCACGACGTGACATAAAGTTACTGACCATGCTAATTTCGTCCGCATAGAAGTTTGATTTAAATGTAGAAATCCGAAAAGTAGGCCTTACGGTGTCATAGAATTTGACTGAAAAATCAATCAATCAATCAATCAATCAATCAATCAACCCAAGCCTAGATTAGGCTTTTCTTCAGAAAGAAAAATGATGTCTAAACATTTTGGAAACTTGAAAAGGCTTCATTCAAAACTAATTGCCCGCTATGGGGCAAAGGATGACTTGGTCATTCAGATATCCAATGAACTTGGATTGCTTAAGATAGTTGAATCCAAATCTAAACCTCCCCGCAATTTCTCTAACGCGGCTCGACTTTACCCATTTTAAAAAGACGCGACGAGAGGAGCAACAGCCCCCGAAAGAAAGTTTCTTGTCTATCAATGCTTCGCACGGGATATCGAAAATTATCTTGTTTTTTATCTGATCTGCCCATCGGCAATCAGCAAAATGAATAAAGTCGAGCTTAGGTTGCTGCGAGCTATGGTGTCGGATGCTGGCAGTTCATGTTTGAGTTCAACACATGAACCGAGAAATCCATCGACCGGGCAGGTCAATAAAAGGCTAGCACCTATAAACCGGCTTTATTGAAAAACTTGGAACTTGACTCAAGCGCGGGCTTTTACGCAGTGGCCGATAAGCGCGCGCATGAGGCGAACCAGGAAATTCATAAAGTCTAAGGTTTAAAACAGTAGGGAGCGGGCTGTTTTAAAGCTGAAATACTTCTACCCTATGTCCGCTCACAAGCAATTGACTGAATTTCTGATTTGTTTAACAACGCCGTTATCCTCAGAAAAATGCGTCATAAAATGAATGTAACAGATGTAACTGGCTAACCAAGTAACGAGCCGCATCTAGGGAGTAGCAAGTACTAAGAAAGATGAATAATTAATGAACTTCTTTAAAGGTTTATGGCACTGGTTGACCGCATCAAACATGCGAACCACCAACAAGGGACATCCGGATTTATATCCGCTTGATGTTGACAAACTGACCAAGGAACTTAACCTTGTTGCCGAAGCAAAACGACTCGGCGAATCCCGGATACCCGCTTCAGACTCCATGACACTCACTGGCACTGAAGCCTCAGTGGTGCAACGCGTGGAGAAGGCTCGACAAGACTATCTGGATTGGGCTGTACTGCGCCTACAAGTCATCAGTCAAGACTTGGCTAAACGCGATGTCACCCAAGCCGTTAATCGAGCACGGCAAGCAGATAAAGAGTTCGAGCGCCAAGCCAGTTCTCTTTTAACTGAAAAAGAAAATATTCTACGAATGCTTGGTGACACTGCACGCAATCGTCTCTCTGAGTTGGAGACCTTCAAGTCGATGAACGGTCTAAGTAGAGAGTCTGAATACCCGCTGCCAACAAGTACTTTTCTCAAGTATTCGATATTGGTAGCCTTAGTTGTTTTGGAAGGCGTCTTGAACGCAAAATTTTTCGCGCAAGGCTTGAGTTCAGGATTACTCGGAGGTTTTAGCACTGCTGTAATTATGGCTTTGCTAAATGTTGGTGTCGCATTTTCATTTGGAAAATTTCTAATTCCTAACATTTTTCATAAGCAGTTTGCACGAAAAATTGTAGGTTTTACTTCGTTATTTTTGGCTATCTGCCTCATGATAATGATTGGACTTGGCATCGCTCATGTACGAGACAGCCTCACCGCAGAATTGATAGATCCAGCAAAATCAGCCCTTCAATCGTTACTTATCAATCCATTTGTACTGGTTGATTTTTTTTCATGGGTTCTCTTTGTAATTAGCGTTGTATTTGGTGTCATTGCACTTTTTGATGGCCTGTTCATGGATGACTTGTATCCTGGATATGGCTCTATTTCAAGGCGTTCAAAGTCTGCTACGGATGACTATGAAGATGAGTTGAGTACGCTTCGTTCAGACCTTGAGGAATTAAAAAATGAACAACTCCACACGCTTGATGAAGAAGTCAAGGCCTCTCAAGCCTTGATTGCTGTCATTGATTCTTTAATAGTTGATAAAAATGTAGCAGGAGCCAGACTGACACATGCGCTTAGCGATGCAGACAATTCTCTTGAGGCCTTGCTGCGAAAGTTTCGAACTGAGAATGAACTCCACCGTGGAGATGCGCCCCGGCCAGCCTACTTCGACACCAAGCCTAAGCTTCGCCTTCTTCCGATGCCTGATTTTGATACTTCGGCAGATAAGAATACGCTCGAAAAACAACGAGCGTTCGTAGGGTTACTGCTTGCCGAGGTTCAAGGATTGCGGGCAAGTATCCAGGAGTCTTTCAACCAGCAGTTCGATAGATTAAAACCTCTCGACACACACTTTCCAAGAAAGGAGTCAATTTAATGATTCAACGTGGACGGCGTGCAAAGACAAAGCGCAGAAATGAAATTATCTTTGGCTCATTAATAATTTTATTTGTGATGACTAGTTTGGCTGGTATAGCCTACCTTATGTTGACCCGGGAAGAAGGTCTTGATAGAACAACGCTATGTCCAGCCAAAGGCCCAAAAGGGCATTATGTGCTGCTGGTTGACAAGACCGACCCCTTAACGTTTCTGCAGAAAGAGGCGTTCGAGGTCACATTGAAAGAACTTGTAGAGCGCAAAATTCCAGAAGGCTATTTGTTATCCGTGTTTGCGCTTGGGGAAGACTTCAAGGAGAACGCAAAACCTTTGATAGAGCTATGCAATCCAGGACGAGGCGATAACAAGAGTGCGATAACCAATAATCCTAAAAAGTTGGAACGCCAGTATCAAGAGAACTTCCTCAAACCTTTTCTTAAACAATCTGAACAGCTCTTAGGTAAACAATCTGCTGAAACATCGCCCATTTTCGAGATGCTGCAACTGGTAAGCATTAATGCATTTCGCACCCACGACATCAAAGGTGAGCGTCGCCTCATATTGATGTCTGACATGCTGCACAACACACCACAGTTCAGCATGTACAAAGAAAAAACCCTAACGGACTATGCAGTTTTTACAACTTCTGACTACGGTCGAAAGACTCAACTTAACCTTCATGAGGTTGAAATTGAACTTCACTACCTTATGAACTCTCCACAGTTTCAGACTAAGAGAAATTTAAAGTTCTGGGAAGACTACTTTAACAAGGCTGGCGCTCGCATTGTTATCGTCAACGTTCTTGAAGGCTAAATATGCAAAGCATTCTCAATATTCGAATTCAAAAGCTCTTTCTGATAACCATCATTCTTAAAGTAGTCTCTTCTTTTTTAGGTTGGAAATTTCAAAGTCCCTGGATTCTCGGTTTGGTTATACCTCTGAGCATTATGGTCGCATACATTGTGCTTGGTATTTACCGCCGAGATAGAGATGTGACAGATGAGAAGTTTGCAGATAGCTGCTACTACCTAGGTTTTATTTTTACCATTACATCTATTATTTTTAGTCTTTTTGACCTTCCTAACATTGGTACAAAAATACAAGAAATTGCTGTTCGTTTCGGCGCTGCTATGGTGAGCACTGTTCTCGGGCTTACTGTTCGCGTCTATCTGGTGAGTTTCAGGAAAGACTTCGCTGATGCTATTAAAGATACTGAAAACGCTATCATTGATGCCTCCCAAAAATTTCGTGAACACCTTGTTATCGCTTGTGAAAAACTACATAATTTTCAGTCAGACGTTGATAATGCAGCCAGGGAGACTGTCGAAAGAGTCAACATGCAAGTTGAGTCATTATCAAAAAATCATGCTGACAAACTAACGGAGTTCTTCGAGGACTTGACTACGCGCAACCAAGCAGCATTCACCCATGCCCTTGATCAGGTAGAAAATGCAAGCTTTGAATTGTCAAACTCAGTGAATGGTTATTCGCAGGGTATGCGCACAAACCTTGCAAGCATTGAAGACAAGGTGACATCATTCACCGATGCCATCACTAATCGCTTAAAGAGCACCACTTTTCCGGATGACTATTTTTCAAAAAATCTGGTAGATCCATTGTCACAACTTACGACAAGTGTGAATTCAATTTCGCAGGGTGTAAGTCAGGTCGCTGGAGAAGTAAAGGATTCAACAGCAGTTTTGACAATTGCGCTCAAATCATTGAGAACAAAAGCAACCAATACTGAAACCTCGCTGGATAAGATTGTTAGCCTGACTGCTCAGCAACAGGTTGTTCTCGAAACAGCACAGGGGCAGCTAACAGTTTTAGAGCAGTTAACTAATACATTGTCTAATTTTGACACTACATTTAACCGAACAATTACCGTTATAAACGGCAGTAACTCATCTACAGAAATTCTGACTGCCAAGGTGGAATCTCTGATAACAGAAGGCGTTCAGACCCGTAATTCTCTGGAATCAGCACTTAACGCCATTGCCGTCAAACTCGCAGAGAATGCAGATGCAACTCATCGTGTCGCTGGCAAGTTAGATCATGTGGCTACAGCAGATATTGAAGCCGCAAAGACTCTGGATATCCTTGGAAAGGATGCCTCAACAGCCATTGGAAAGATCGACCGTGCGCTTCAAACAATGCAGATAATACTTGGAAAAATTTATTCTCTTGACTCTTCCCTTGAAGTTAAAAATTTTGAACCTAGACAAGATATCAAGATAGCAGCCGAATTAGAACAAGATTTACTCAGTACAACTACGTCCGCTTTGCAGTCAAAAATAACTATTCCTGGTCACCCGCTTTCGTCTCTTGCGGAAGGCATTCATAGTGATTTATTTAAACGGGGTCAAATGCTTCTTTCGGCTCAAATCAAAGATGAAGTTCAATACGCACCGAAAATTATTTCTGAGGAATCCATTTCATTAGGGATACCAACCCCTATCGCAAACTTTAAAGTTTCATCGTTCACTCATGTGCTGCCGCAATCAGCAGCGACACTGAATGAATCTGAATCAGGTCGTTGAGTACTTATCGTGATTCAAAAAAATGATCAAATTTTTCAGTTATCTCTTACTGAAATTGCATTCACTATATCGTTCATACTTTTGCTTTTGCTTGGCTACCTCGTGGGTAAGGAGCAATCTGACAGGAAAATAGCAGAGGAAGCTTTGTCGGAAATCCAGACATTGGAACAACAAACATCAGCCCTCAATTTAGCTAAAAGTGAACTTACAACCCTGTTAAGAAATGCTGGTTCGCCAAACCCAGATGGAGTAATAAAAAAACTCATTGCTGCAGATGAGGTTCGTGCTGAACGCGATTTTCTCAAAAAACAGGTAGAAGATCTGGATTCCAAATTGACAGCGCTTACCGAACTTAGAAATCAGCTTGAAGACGCTGGAAAAGAGAGCAAGAAAAAAATTATTTTGGAAGAGGTTGAATCGGCTATTTCGTTTCTTGAGCAAGTTAAGAAACTCTCGCCAGATAAGGTAAATGATCTAGAAAATACAGAAATTATTGAGAAGATTAAGCAGGCAATCACCGCGACAGACGAGCTAAAGAAGCAACTAAAAACTCAAATCAATCAAGAACTGAAGCCTGGTCAGGAAGCTCAAGCCGTTCAGGATATTGTTACTGCAGCCAAGAACTACAACGAACTAGTCAAGCTTGGTTCTAGTCCGGAATTAGCCAAGAAAGAAAATTCTGATCTTCGCGGACAGATTGCATTTTTAAAAAATAAACTGGCGCGGGGTGGCCTGGACTATCCGCCGTGCTGGGCGGATGAGAAGACGGGGAAAGTAGAGTTCTTGTTCTCTATTGAAGTCAAGCCGAATAGCGTAGTGTTGGAACCTGCTTGGCCTCAAAGTCGCGAAAACGATGCAAGTTCCTTACCTGGTATTGCCGATGTACTTTCAGGAAACCCACACTCGAACGAACAATTTATCAGTAGTATTCAAGCTATTTTTAACAAGAGTCAACAGCTGCAATGCCGATACTATGTCCAACTAAAAAGCACTATTTCTGATGCTGTTCAGTCAGACAGATCTCGTCTAATGGTTGAGCGCTATTTTTATAAATTTGAAGTTCGGCGTTAAGTTTTTAGCTGATGAAGAACTATCAATTATTTTCTGAAACTACTCAGACTAGCGGGTTAAGCTTATCAAATTTTTTTTGAAAGCAGAATTGAGAGTTTTACTATTTAACCTGCGTTTGATCACTTCTTTATTGAACAAATCAGAATTTAGCTAAAGCGCACTTTCACACAGTCACAGATAAGCGCGCTCAAATGAGCGCCGCTACCGTGCAACACGCGCTCGCCTGGCTGATCGAACGACTGGGCTGAATAGCAAACGACAAAAAGTCCATCAGCCGTTTATCTTCTGTCACCACGTCATGCGCAATCAGCAGGTATTTCCAGGGTTTGGTCCCGTTCTTGTTGTTCAGGTAGGAGGCCTGTTGGCACCACAAGGCGCCCGCCTCGGCTTTGGCCAAAACATCGGGCGCGGCCATTTCATTGCGCGCTTTGGTTTCGCACATCAACAAAAAGTGCGCGGTTTCAACCACAAAGTCGGGCACGTATTCGGGTTGTTCTACACCCAGTTTGTAGAACATCTGAAACTGCCCCTTGGCCGGTTTGAACCACTTGTCGGCATCGCGCTCCAGAATCACCGCGAAGCGGCGTTCGGTGTCTGAATCAAACTTTTGCAACGGATACAGGCAGCGCGAGAAGTGACCAAACACCCTCTGCTTGATGCGGCTCGGTTCATCCACCGTGTCGCGGTAATCACGCATCGGCTGATTCGCGCTCACGGTGTAGGTGGACGCCTTCAGCGCTGTAAAGCCGCGCCGCACTTCTACCGCGTAGTCGGTGGCCGACTCATAGAAATGGCCCATCATTTGCGCATGGATGTTCTTGGCAATCAGTTGCCGATCCAGGTCCAACACATTGCGCACCTCGCTTTCCTCGGTCAGGTAGCTTTGCAGGTGCATCACCATTTTCCCGGCCAGGTCGTACAGCAAACTGGCGTGGGTGTTGTAGTCGAGGTCGTCAAAATCAATCAGCGTGTGGACGATGTAGTCCTCCAGTCGCCGCTTCGTGCGGCCACTTTGCGCCGACAGCGTGAACTGTTCGTGCGTGCGCAGCGTCTGCCCCACCAGTGAACGATCCTTGGGTTGCAAGTGCAGGCCCGCCACATCCAACGTGAAGGGTTTGAAACCACTCGTCACCACGCCTTGCGGCACGACCACGATGCGCGGAATATCAATTGTCTGGCGCAGCGCCACTTCGACCGTGCGGCGCACCACGTCAGCCAAATCCAGTTCGGGCGGCGCATCCTCGCCCGTCAACAGACTGGGGTGAACTGGCGGCAACTTTTCTTTCACCGCCTCGGCAATGCGGGCTTGCAACGCGGGCGTGAGCAAAGCCTGCCGCGTGGGCGCTTCCTGCGGACGCGTTTCGTAGAGCGCCAGCTCTTGCATCACCACAGCCGCCGCTTGGCGCTCTTGCGGGGTGCAAAACATCGGCACCGCGACGGGCAAACTGCGTGCCGCCACCGGGTTGGGAACCGCCGTGTCAGCGTCTGGATTCAGCCCCAACGCTGCCGCCAGATTGGACGCCACCGTGACGCTTTGCAGCCGCTCGTCATCGGCATCAGGCGCGTCCAGAATCAGGGTTTTAAGTTTGATCGGTGAATCAGCGCGATTGGCGTCATCAATGATGTCTTGAAAGCGGTCATGCGCAATGATGTTGAGCCGATCTACCGCCGCCACGCCCGTGCGTTTGCCATAAGGCAGGCGCAAACCCCGGCCAATAGATTGCTCCACCAGCGTGCGCGCATGGGCGGCCCGCAAGGGCACGATGGTGTAGAGATTGGTCACGTCCCAGCCTTCTTTGAGCATGTTGACGTGAATCACGATTTCGGTCGGCTCGTCCACACTTTCCACGGCCAGCAAGCGGCGAATCATCTCTTCTTCCTCCGCGCCGCTCTTGCTGCTGTCCACCTGAATCACCTTGTTTTGATAGCGCCCGCCAAAGAAGGCGTCAGACTGCAACAGCGCCAGCAAAGCGCCCGCGTGCGTGGTGTCACGCGCAATCACCAGCATGAACGGCTTGACCTCGGGCACGCTGTGGGTGCGGGCGTAGGTTTTAAGCGCCACCTTGGTCATCTCGTGCATTCGCACGCCGTCTTGCAGCTTGACGCGCTCCACCTCTTCGGGCGGCATGGTGCGCGCATCAAAATTGCGCTGCGTCACCACGGCAGGCTCTTTGACAAAGCCGTCTTCCATAGCGCGGGCCAGCGGGTATTGCATCACCACGTTTTTGAACGGCACCGGGCCTTTGGTGGTTTCAACGAAGGGTGTGGCGGTCAGTTCCAGCCCCATCAAAGGCCGCAATTCGTTAATGGCGCGCACCCCGGCGCTGGCACGGTAACGGTGCGACTCGTCCATCAACAGCACCAAGTCCGGCAGCCCGGCCAGATAGTCAAAATAACTTTGCCCGATGTACTCGCTCAAACGCTTGATGCGCGGCGCTTTGCCGCCCCGCACCTCAGAAGAAATCTTGGCTATGTTGAAAATATTGATGGTCACGGGCGACAGCAAATCCCCCAGCGCCTGCGCCCTTTCCTCGTAGTTGTCGCCGGTGATGATCTCGGGCGGATAAGACGTGAATTCAGCCACGCCTTTGAACACGTACTTGGGCGTGTTGGGCGTGAAGTCGGCAATCAGCTTGTCGTAAATCGTCAGATTCGGGGCCAGCACAAAAAAGTGTTTGATGCCGTGCGCCGTGAACAAGTAGCTGATGAACGCGCCCATCAACCGCGTCTTGCCGACGCCGGTGGCGAGCGCAAAACACATCGACGGGAAATCGCGCTCAAAGTCTTGCAGCGTGGGGAACTGGTGTTTCAGCGTCGCCAAAATGGCGGCCACTTCTGCGGCGTCGCGGTTGGGCTGCAGCATGGCGGGCGACGCGTCGATGGCGCTGGCCAGTTTGGACAGCGACTCGGTTTGCGGTGGACGCAGGCTCAAGCGGCCCGCGATAGAGTTGACTTCACGTTGACTCATGCTTCTCCCTTTTTGTTTTTTCTTGCGGTTTGAGTCTTGCCCGCACCATTCGGCCCCGCAATGATGATGATTTTGGGCTGTGTCATACGGCATCCGCGCCAAAAAAATCATCTTGCGTCGGGGTGACGATCTTCTTTTGCGCCATCGGTAAATTGGCAACGTTCAGGCTGTAATCGTCGTGGCCCCATTCGCAACGGTCTTTAACCATCTTGGGGATTTTCTTGAGGGTGAGGCGGGGCCAACGCTGGGCGGCTTGAACGGCGGTGATGCCGCGATAAGCGCTGCAACACACCAGCAAACTGCGCGGGTTGTGGGGGTCTATGCCGACGTCGTCACTGAGCGCCTCCAGTTGGTCGGCGCTTAACGTTTGGGTGGTCACGTAAATGAAATCGGTCTCGCTGCTGCGCCCGTGTTGCCACCACAGCACGTCGGACGGCGCGTAGGTGAAGCCTTCGAGTTGGCACATGGCCGCCGAGAGCATGGCCGCGTCGTAGTCGGGGTTGATGACGAGGTTGCCCCAGCGGTCAGTGGACAAGAGCGTGGGCGCGAGTTCGTAGTAACGAAAGCCGCCACCGCCGAGCCAGTTCACGGCCTGCGTGACGCCGCCGGGGTCTTGGCCGTCGATGACTTTTTGCAGGCGCGGCACGATGTGCGTGTGGCAATGTTCGCCGAGTTCTACCATGATCCAGCGGCGTCCCATTTTGTGAGCGACCGCGCCGGTGGTGCCGGAACCGGCGAAGGAATCTAGGACTAGATCGCCGGGGTTAGTGGCAATATGTAAAGCAACCTGAATCAACTGCTCTGGTTTTGGTGTAGAAAAAACATCATCTCCAAACAGCCCCATCATCTCTTTCATCGCATCTTGGTTATGCCCTGCCAGGGTGTGCTTCCACAAAGACATCGGCATCATCCCTTGAGTTATCCCTGAAATGAAATTTTTGACGGCAGGGACACTATTTGTGCCTTTGGTGCCCCACCAAATTCGCCCATCGCGTTCGTTTCGCAGATGAACTTCTTTCGACATAGCCCACACTCTAGTTCGCTTAGGCCAGATTTCTTCACCCGTTTTTGGCTGACGAATTGCATAAAATAAATTGGGGCGCTCATCAGCAGAGTATCGACATGTGTAGTCCATTGCCTTCCAAGGCCCACGCGGATCGCCATCTGGATTTTTGTACCTACCAGATTGGTCATCAGTCAAAGGCAGAAGATTTCGTGAAAATCCCCTGCCTCGACGGTACACAAGAATGTGATCGTGAACGTAGCCAAAATCTTTTGTGTCCGGCGGCGGTGAATATCTCTTTTCCCAAGCGATGTCACACAAAAAATTAGCCCGTCCAAAAATCTCATCACACATCACTTTGAGATAGTGCGCCTCGTTGTCGTCAATCGTGATCCACAGCGAACCATCGTCCGCCAGCAAACGGCGAATAATCTCCAGCCGGTCGCGCATCAGCCCCAGCCAGATCGAATGCTCCAGCCCGTCGTCGTAATGCGTGAACGCGCTGCCGGTGTTATACGGCGGATCAATAAAAACGCATTTCACTTGGCCTGAAAACTCCGACTCCAACGCCTTGAGCGCCAGCAAGTTGTCGCCCCGAATCAGCCGGTTATCAAACAGATCGTTGTCCGTCACCCGCTGCTTCGCGTGGTAACTGCGCTCGGGGTCTTCCAGCAAAATGCGCGGCTCCAGCCGAGGCCGCTGGTCTTTGCCAATCCAGGTGAGTTCTAGTTTTTGGGGTTGGGTCATGGGCTAGGCTAGCAATTGCTTCAAGTAGAGCGTGGCACCGTCGTGAACCAGTTCTTTCTGAGCCGCTTTAGGGTCACTTGAAGATCGATTGGCACAACGGAATACGGTAGGTTTTTTGGCTAACAAAACGCGTTTGTTCTTGGGGGTCTGGAAAATAACGAAGCGCTCCAACACCGGTTTGAATGACACGCCATGAAATTCATGCAGTAGTCCCAACAGATAGCGAGTGAACTGCCGGGTGCTCTGAAACTGACCTGCAAAACTACTGGGCGCGGATGACTTCAGGTCTATAAAAATCAAACTCAGGCCTTCGGGTTTCAAAACCACAATTACCGCATCACAAGCCCGGTGGTGCTGGTGCTTGCCAACGGTGGCGAGCAGCGGGGACATCAACGGCGGTTTGCCTCTGCCTTTATCAGGGTCGAACACAAACCAATCCCCATTGGGAGCCTTGATGTTGAGCGTTTTGAGTTGTGCCAGCGGATCGTTTTCCTTGATCTTGATATGCGTGTGCTTTTCTCCTGAATAGGTCACGCATGAGAGTGAATCTCTGAGTTGTTGCAGCGCTGGACTCAAAGCTCACCCCCAAAAAGAATCTCGGTCTGAATTTCATTCATGGTTTCGATGGTGGTATCGAAGGTGTCAACCTCCATACCTTGATCAGGATGAATCGTGGCCTCTCGCAGACTGTTGAGTTTGGCCCGATTGCCCTTGCCTTCACGCTCTTGGCGTTTTGTACATGTCATAAAAAGCTTGACGCGCGCTGGATTCATGACTTCTTCATCGGCATATTTGAACTTGGCACGCATGGCGAGGTGGTGCGGCGTAGAGGGGTGCAGCATGATCAAGGTATTGAGTTCCTTGACGATGTAGTCGCTGTGCGTCGTCATGAAAACAAGTATTCCGTGGTTCACTAATCGCGCCACCAACCTTGCCAAGGCACGCTGATTCACAGGGTGCAGGTTTAACTCAGGCTCATCAATGATCAACAAGTCGCCGGGTTTGGCGCGGCAACGCAGGTAAAAGCCGATATCCAGCAAGGCGCGCACTGAACTCGATGACTCCGACATCGAAAGCCGGGGTTGTCCTGAACCTTTGGGTTGGTAATACAAACCTTTGCCCTTGACGACTTTGTAGCTGCCGCCAATAACGGCATCAAAAGCCTCCATCAGGTTGGGATGCAACTCAACCAAGGGGCTGACTTGTTTGTCCATGTCTTCAAGTTGGCGCACAAAATCGACGTTATCCTGAACCGGCCAAGGGTAGCCCGCCTCCATTTGCTCAAGAAGGTGAAATGGATTCTTCAAATTTTTGTTATCTTGTCTGCCCAACTCTTGAACAAGACGGTTTCTGGCGAAATCCAGTTCCTTGCGAAAGATGGCTGCGCCCGTTCTTTCAGCGCTGGCAATAAACACATCCGGTAAGTGCGGCGCAAAAACGATGTCGGCAATAGCTTCTGCGATGAAATCAAGCAGCCCGTAACGATTTTCTACAACAGCCACATCAGCCACCAGAATTTCAAGAATGGCGCTGCCTTTGGATTTTCTGAGCGATGCAACCGTTTTGTTTCCGGTGGCATCCTTGATGGCACGTTGGTATTGCACATCAAGAAAATCTAGCTCCGTTGGCACAGATACCTTGACGCTTGCGTTTTCAAAGAAGTTTTGAGTAGAAGCAAAAACACTAGGTAGATAGTTCGTGTAGCGATTTGCGATCTCACTCAGATACGCGTTGATATGGCCTTTGAATAAGTGATTCAAATCAAGCTGTGTCGGCGTTGCTTTAAGGATTTCTTCAATTTTTTCTTCTATCACCGATGGCAATATCCGCCGCCAGCTTCGCAAAAATCCATGCAAAGCATAGGTGACATAGGTTTTACCGGTATTGTTTTCACCGCAAATGATAGTTAGATCAGCCAGCGTGAGAGTGGCCTCATCAATCAAACCAACATTTTTCAATTCAAATTGCATTTTTCATCTCCTATTTTCATCAACGTCATGCAAGCGATAACAGCAAACCATATTAATGGCATAAAACATTCTTTTTAAGACGCTCAGTTAAGAA
This sequence comes from uncultured beta proteobacterium, assembly GCA_903823025.1. Classification (GTDB taxonomy): domain Bacteria; phylum Pseudomonadota; class Gammaproteobacteria; order Burkholderiales; family Burkholderiaceae_C; genus Rhodoferax. The sequence continues at coordinate 60,087 of CAIJRK010000031.1, read as the reverse complement.
ACCATGGAAAATTGCAGTCCTTGTTGGCGTTAGTCCGAGAAATCAGACCAGCAAGTTAAGCTTGTCAAAACTCTATAAGGTGTCCTGTGCTTACTACTTTTCCACCCGGCGGTTTAGCCCTCGTGATAGGCGCTACTGGCAGCATCGGTGCGGCGCTGCTGACGCACCTGCAAGCCGACACAACTTTTGCCCGCACGCTAGGACTTTCACGCACCAGCCAGCCCGCGCTGGATTTGCTCGATGAGGCCAGCATCGCCGCTGCGGCCCAATCTATTGCCGCGCTAGGGTTGGAGGTGCGTCTGATCATCGACGCCACCGGCACGCTGCACGGCGACGGCTACCAGCCCGAGAAAAGCTGGCAACAACTCGACCCGGTACAAATGGCGAACGCTTTTGCCATCAACGCCATTGGTCCGGCGTTGCTGATGAAACACGGCTTGCCGCTGTTCCCCCGCCACGGCAAAGCGGTGTTTGCCACTTTGTCGGCCAAAGTGGGCAGCATTGGCGACAACCGTTTGGGCGGCTGGTACAGCTACCGCGCCAGCAAAGCGGCGCTAAACCAGTTGGTGCATACCGCCGCCATCGAGTTGCACCGCCGCCAGCCCGAGGCGCTTTGCGTGGCGTTGCACCCCGGCACCGTCCACAGCGCCTTGTCCGCGCCCTTTGCCAAAACCGGGCTGGACGTGCAACCGCCTGATCAAGCCGCCTTGCGGTTGCTCAAGGTCATAGACGATTTGAACGCCACTGATTCAGGCGGGTTTTTTAACCACGACGGCACTGTATTGCCTTGGTGAAGTTGAGATCAATCAGTCCGAAGCACGGCACAGCCGAACGCCACGCTGACCCTTCGTCCAGCAAGGACTGGTGGCATCGCGGTCGAGTTGCGGGATGCCCTCGGCGTTGATCTGCGCCACGCGGGTATCAAAACTACGCACGCCCTGTTTGTCCAGTTGCAGACGAAGCACCCAGCCGATGCGCTGATTGGCGTTATCGGTTTCCTTCATGACAAAATTTCCCACGCTATAAATGATGGGCTTACCCTGGTAGTGCGCGATCTCTTGCGTGACATGTGGGTGTCCGCCAATCACGGCATCAGCCCCTGCGTCAATCATGAGGCGGGCTAACTGGCGCTGGCGGGCATTCGAGCTGAGTTCGTTCTCCCAACCCCAGTGCATGACGGGAATCACCAGATCAGCGCTGTAAACGGTGCGCGCTTTTTTGATGTCCGCCACAACCTGTTCATCCTCACTCCAGGCGACGCCGGGCGCGTTGTAATCGGCTTCAAAACTGCGGGGCATGAATTCGTTGTAACCCAGCAAGGCCACACGAATTCCTTTGCGTTCGATGATGAGCGGCGTGTGGGCTTCTGAGAGATTGTGGCCGCCGCCAAATTGGCCCAGACCGGACTGCTTCAGCAGCCCCAGCATTTCCGAAAAAGCGGGGCGACCGAAATCGCCTGAATGGTTGTTGGCCAGTGCCAGCGCATCAAAGTGTTGTTTCAGGACGGGTAGCGTGCGGGGATGCGCGCGGAAGGTGTAGTTCTTGTCGCCCGCTGAACCGGTGGTGGCAATCACACATTCCAGATTACCAATGCGGATATCTGCGTCACGGAAAACGCCAGCAAAATCGGCAAAGGGATCTTCGCCCCGACGGATCATCTCGCCCGCCGAATCATCGAGCACGATATCGCCCGCGAAGACCAGACTGACCGGGGTCGATACGTCGGCGGCAAAACCTAGCGGGCACCAAACCAGCAAAATTCCTATCAAATAAGGTAAAGCCGATTTCATGGCTGGACGCCTTCTAGCGTGCAGTTGTAGATCAACTCGCGCTCCACCGGACCCGCATAAAGATGCTGCTCACCAGTGAGTTGATAGGGGGTAGGAGTAGCCAGAAAGGGCGGTAGATATTTGGTTTCCTGAACCAAAATCGGTTGCCGACTGGTATCCAGATAGGTGTAGAGCTTGATGTAATCCACATGCGCAACGTCTCCCACCATGACCGCCTTGAAGCGAAAGCGCCCGCCAATATCAATCGAGGCAACCGGATAAGGGTCGGCCTCGGGACGGACTTCAATCTGTTGGGTGCTCCCGGCATACGACAGATGGCAGCGCAAAAGTGGCGTTGCAACGGCCGATTGACTGAGCAAGAAACCCGCCACTGCGAGCGCCGCCAAGGGGTTCAAATAGTCAATTTCAAGCGCCGCAGCACTTCTTGTATTTCTTGCCGCTACCGCAAGAACACGGGTCATTGCGACCCGGTGTGGCGGCTTTTTGCAGCGTTTGCACCCGTGGGCCGATGGTGCGCCACAGTTCACGCAGGTCGTACACCGCCCACACGCCGTCGGCAAATTCATTCAGGCGTTTCAGGCTCAGGCTGGGCGGGCCTTCCTCGTCAAACACCGAGATGGTGGGCGTAGCGGTGTCGTCTTCGGTGAGCGCAACGATGGCGTCCAGCCCCCGGTTGAGCCATTTAACAGCTTCTTTGTCGCGCGGTGCCACCCATTCTTCGGGCCAGGCTTCGACCACAAACATAAAGCCCAGCGCCCACACTTGGGCGAAGGCGGGCAACGGGTCATCACCCATTTCAGCGCGTTCGTCTTCGGGCAAGGCGGCAATCGCGCCGCGCACGTCCATCACTTCGGGTTCGTAAGCGGCGTCATCGTCCAGCGCTTCGACTTTGGTGTTGAGGGCTTGGGCTACTTCGTTCCAGCGGCGCATCCAGATTTCAAGAAAGCGTTGTTGTTGCGCCTCGTCGGCAAACGAGCCTTCGTCTTCTTCGCCCTCGTCGCCAATCGCCAGCAGAACGGGCAAATATTCCGAAAGCGGGATGACGCGGCGGGTGCAGACCAGCGCGGCCATAAAGCCTTCACAAAATTCCCACTGCGGCGTTTCGTCATAGCGGCTGCGAAGCTCATCGAGGATGGCGTCGATTTCGTCAAACTCGTCAGGGCTGACGGGCACGAGCGCGAGGGGGGTGTCGCTGGTTAAAAGATCAACAGGAGATGGGGGTAAGTCTTGGTTCATAGCCGTATTTTGCCTGCCCTTGGGGCTGTTATGGTTACGCCGAAGGAACCCTTACATGCTGCATTACTTGAATTCTTTTTTTCCCATTCGTTACACCGTGTTTGGCTTGTGTGCCATCGGGCTTTTGATGAGCCTCTTCATGCTGGCCGGGTTTGGCGTTGGCGTGCTGATGACGCTGATGCTGCTCGCTTTGGTCGGACTGGGTTTGCACGACGTTCGACAAACCAAAAGTTCAATTTTGCGCAGCTACCCGATCATCGGTCACTTGCGCTTCATGCTGGAGTTTGTTCGGCCCGAAATTCGCCAGTATTTCATTGAAAGCGACAGTGAAACCGCGCCGTTTTCGCGGGCGCAGCGCTCGCTGGTTTATCAGCGCGCCAAGAATGAATCCGACAAACGGCCTTTTGGCACGCAGTTGGCCGTGTACGACGAAGGCTACGAGTGGATGAACCATTCCGTCGCCCCCACGCAACTGGCCTCGCACGACTTTCGCGTCACCATTGGCGCCGATTCAGCACAGCCTTATGACGCCAGCATATTCAACATTTCAGCCATGAGTTTCGGTGCCCTGAGCGCCAACGCCATCCTGGCGCTCAACGCCGGTGCCCGACGTGGCGGCTTTGCGCACGACACCGGCGAAGGCTCGATCTCAAGCCATCACCGCGTGCATGGCGGTGCCCTGATCTGGGAAGTGGCCTCGGGTTACTTTGGTTGTCGCAACGACGACGGCACATTCAACGCCGACAAATTTGCGGCCAACGCCCGCGACCCGCAAGTCAAAATGATTGAACTCAAACTCAGCCAAGGCGCCAAACCCGGCCACGGCGGTTTATTGCCCGGCCCCAAAGTGACGGCGGAAATTGCGGCGGCACGCGGCATCCCCGAAGGCGTGGACTGCGTCTCGCCAGCCTCGCACAGCGCGTTCTCAACGCCGATAGAAATGATGAAGTTCATCGCTTTGTTGCGCGAACTCTCGGGCGGCAAACCGACGGGTTTCAAACTCTGCATCGGCCATCCGTGGGAGTGGTTTGCCATGGTCAAGGCGATGTTGGCAACCGGTATCACGCCCGACTTTATTGTGGTGGATGGCGCGGAAGGCGGCACCGGCGCGGCGCCGCTGGAGTTCACCGACCATGTGGGCGCGCCTTTGCAAGAAGGCTTGCTGCTGGTTCACAACACACTGCGCGGGGCTGGTTTGCGCGACAAAATCAAAATCGGTTGTGCAGGCAAGATCGTGAGCGCGTTTGACATGGCGCGCCTGATGGCGCTAGGCGCGGATTGGTGCAACAGTGCGCGTGGTTTCATGTTTGCCTTAGGCTGCATTCAGGCGCAGCACTGCCACACTGGTCAGTGCCCCACGGGGGTGACGACACAAGACCCGCTACGCCAACAGTCGCTGGTGGTGCCGGACAAGGCGGATCGGGTTTACAACTTTCATTTGCAAACCCTGCACGCGCTGAAAGAAATGGTGCAGGCCGCCGGTCTGGCGCACCCGCGTGACATCACGGCCCACCACATCGTGCGGCGCATGGCGGATCGGCGGGTCAAGTCCTTGTCACAACTGATCTTGACGCCCTTGGCCGATGGCGCCTTGCTCGAAGATGAACTGGACAGCCTGCCGCTGATCTACCAACATCACTGGCCTTTAGCCAGTGCGCATACGTTTACACTGCAAAGTCAAGGCGACCCACACGCGGCGAAAGTTTGAAGACTGCCACCGTCTGCACTAAATCCAGCGCCTGTGATTTGAGGCTGGAAGCCGCTGCCGCCATCTCCTCCACCAGCGCGGCATTTTGCTGCGTCACTTGGTCCATCTGCATCACGGCTTCAACCACTTGATCCACGCCTTGGCTTTGCTCGCTGCTGGCGGCATTGATTTCACCCATGATGTCGGTCACGCGGCCAATGCTCAACACGACTTCATTGATCGTGAGCCCAGCCTGATCCACCAAAATTGAACCTTGTCCGACACGCGCCACGCTGGCGTTAATGAGGCTCTTGATTTCTTTGGCTGCGTTGGCTGAACGCCCCGCAAGATTGCGCACTTCGGTGGCCACCACCGCAAATCCACGGCCCTGCTCGCCCGCACGCGCGGCCTCAACGGCCGCATTCAACGCCAGAATATTGGTCTGAAAAGCAATGCCATCAATGACACTGATGATGTCCGATATTTTCTTGCTGGATTCATTGATGTCCTTCATGGTGTCCACCACTTGCGCGACGACTTGGCCGCCTTGAATGGCCACCGTACTGGCGTTCAAGGCCATTTGGTTGGCTTGACGGGCGCTATTGGCATTTTGTTTGACCGTGCAGCCCAGCTCTTCCATGGCGGCTGCCGTTTCTTCCAAAGCGCTGGCTTGGGCTTCGGTGCGCCCTGACAAATCAATGTTGCCTTGCGCAATCTGCACGCTGGCGGTGGCCACACTCTCTGACCCCTGGCGCACAGCGGTGACCACCTGAATCAATGAGGCTTGCATTCGCCCCACAGCGGCCAGCACACTGGCGGTGTCACCCTGACGCAACGACAACGGTGTGCTCAGATCACCAGTGGCAACCTGGCGCACCGCCTCACATAACTCAGCCGGTTCGGCGCCCAGTGCGCGTGACAGGTTATGCGTCATCGTGTAACCCACCCAAACGCCAACCCCCAACATCAACAGCGCAAAACTGAACAGAATGCTGGCCGCTATCGCCGCCTCTTGCGCAGCGGTGGCCGCCAGTGCGACGGCTATCTTTTGCTGTAAGTCCATGGAGTTATCAACCGCCTTGAAAAGCGTGTCCTGCAGGTTGCGCACGTTGCCCATCAGCAGGCGGCCCGCTGCCGTGGCCTCACCCTGGCGCGCCATCACAATCACTTGATCAATCGCGCTGTCGTAACGCGGCCCGGTCTCTTTGATGACATTTAAAACGCGCACGTTTTGTGTCACGCGAATAGAAACATCAAACAACGCCATCAGCTTGACATTGGCGGCGCGGGCCTCATCAATTTTTTTAGTTTCGCTCTCGCGCACGCTGGCCTCGTCGGTGATCAGCATGTTGCGTGCCGCACGCGCGACCTCGTTGAGGTTGTCCTTGTACTCGGCAAACTGGTTTGTTTTGGTGAGGCGGTTGTTCGCCACCTCATCGAGATTGAGGGCGAGCGTGTGCATTTTGAGCGCGCCAAAAATGGCAATGATCATGCCTAGCAGGACAAGCGAGCCAAAGCCAAAGGCCAAGCGCGACGAAACCCGCATGTTGTTAAAAATTGCCATTGAAGTTGTCCTGACTGTTTGAAGAAAGTAGGGAGCGCACGTTGATCAGGCTTGATCGCCGTGAATCTCAAAATGCTTTTACAAACCGAGCAGGATGAGCACACCCCCTGACCGGAGTCAAGGGCGCAGCAAATGAAAAAAAGGTGGCACGGCGCCAGACTGAAGCAGTGCAAAAAGGCAGCAACAGGCCGCCACTTCCCCCAATAGGAAAACCGGGATCAGGCTTAACCTGACCCGCTTTGGCAACCCCGCTACCAATACGCACATGCGTCAGGCCGGTGGCTTTGCGACCCTGTCTTTCGATCAGGTGTGCTATTAACGTGGCCGGATTCTACTTATTTGCCATCTATCATCAAATAAAAACAAATAGACCATTGGTTAAACATGGTTATAACTTTTTCGATGGCTTAATTGAGGTCAGGTCGCTTGGTGTTTCAGATAACTTTTTGCATCACGACACCCACCGTCAGCAAGCGCTTGGCCATACAAAAGACAGCGCGGTCTTTGCTCAACAACCGGGCTTTGTGGGCTACCGCGAGGTCGATGAATTTCTGGTCGTCGGAGTCGGCACAGATCAGCGTTGCTTTGAGAGCCACGCCGACCAGTTGCACTTGGGCATCAAACAGCGCCAGCACATCCGCTGCCGTGCGCTGGTAAAAAACCAGCCGGACCACAATCTTGGGATAGGTCAGCACCCGCGCCAACTCGTCGCGCATGGCGAGCGTCGCAATCCATTGAAATTGCCGGGCGGCCAGCGCTTCTTTCAGGGGTTGCGCCGCTGGGTCGTTGAACAGAAATGCGTCCAGCACGATGTTGGTGTCGAGCACGATCATTTCGTGCGCGCCGAGCCTTTCACCATGTCAAAGCGGAACATGCGGCACTCAATGGGGCCGTTCCACATCGGCACACGGCGCGATTCTTTGAGGCGCATTTTGCTGGGTAGTTTGAGGTCGGGCGTGAGCACCCAGGCGGTCCAGTCGGGATAGTTTTTCTTCCAGTGCGTCGCCAGCTGGCTGAAGAACTCGCCGCCATCTTCCATTTCGGGCAACTCGCGAGCACCAAAGCGACCTTCTTGCGCGGCACTGCCCGCCACGCCCGCCACCTCAATGCGCTCGCCATACGGCGGATTCAGGATCATCACGCCGGGGCCGGGCACGGGCGGCATCCGCTGCAAAGCATCGCCCCCACGAAACTCGATCACGTCGGCCACACCGGCGCGTTGTGCATTGCGTTGGGCAAAGTCAACCATGCGGTGAGCGACATCGCTGCCAAAAATAATCGGGTGTTGGTCGGGTTCCCGGACGACTTCTGAATCCGTCGCTTCTTGTTTCATGGCCTCCCACTCGGCCCGGCGGAATGGCAAATACTTCTCGAAGGCGAAGCGGCGGCGGCTACCGGCGGCGATGTTACAGGCCATTTGAGCGGCTTCAATCACAATCGTGCCGCTGCCGCAGCAGGGGTCGTACAGCGGCAACAGGTCGCCTTCGCCCTCCATCCAGCCACTCGCGGCGAGCATGGCGGCGGCCAGCGTTTCCTTCAAAGGCGCGTCGCCCTTGTCTTCGCGCCAGCCGCGCTTGAACAGCGGCTCGCCCGAGGTGTCGAGGTACAGCGAGCAGTGGTCGGTGGTCAGGTGGGTATAAATGCGGGCATCGGGCCACTGGGTGTTGACATCGGGGCGCACGCCGCCTGCCGTGGCGCGAAAACGGTCGCACACGGCGTCCTTGATCTTGAGCGCGGCAAAGTTCAGCGAGGTCAGCGGGCTGTGCTGGGCCGTCACTTCGACCTTGATGCTTTCGCGCGGCGTGAACCAGCGTTCCCACGGCACTTCGCTGGCGGCGCGGTACAAATCCTGCTCACCGCGGTATTCGGTGTGCGACAGGAGCACCAGCACGCGCTGGGCCAAACGACTGTAGAGGTTGAGCAGCATCGCGTGCGACAGCGAGGTGCGCACGGCCACGCCGCCGCGCTGCTTGGTGGCACAGCCGGGCGGCAAGCCGGTGATGCGCAACACCTCGGGCAGTAACAGGTCTTCGACGCCAGCGGCGCAGGGTAAAAATAATTGAAGTTGGTTCATGTCAACGCTTTAGTTGTAAGGGTTATGGGGGGGACAAGGTTGGGTTGTCGGTCACGCTATGACCCAAGCCGGGCCGCCGCTGCAGCGACGTGGCCCGCCAGCGAGGTCACGAAGGTCTTGAGGTCGGTCATCGCCGACATCGCCGAAAACTCACCTGTTTCGGCGGCCCGGCGTGGCGATGTCATCAGGGATGCCGTCGTGTAAAGCTGCTCTTTTACCAGCTTTTGACACAACAGGTCATAGCGCTGGAGGTAGGACGCGTCCTTGAATTCCTGGCGAACAGGAAAGTGCGGTGACGTATTTCTGACCGCACATTGAGATTCAGGCGCATCTTCAACCATCATTAACCAGCCTGCGAAAGGGCGCGGCTGTTTGCCAAAGGCATCTTCGCGGTAGGCGGTCCAAAAATCGTGCGCGGTGCCAATCGCTTCCTCGGTACGGTTGTTGAAGTTGTTGCCGAACGACGGGCCAGCCTGACTTTTTAATTCAACGGCTGCGATCAGCTCACCTTTGTGAATGACCAGCAAATCCCAAAGCTTCGTGGGACGAAAGTAGCCGGGCAGGGTTAGCGCGGCACGGTTTTCGTAAATTTGGGCATGGGCCAAGCCATTGGCTCGAACAATGTCACGCACGAGATCAAGGAACTTATCCATGTTCTTGCCGGCAGTCACGCCAGCGCGTTCACCCTGGTCGAATGTTCCAGACTGAATTTTTTTCTCCTTCGCTGCACCCCGGTTTTCCCAAAAGGATTTCACGGCTTCGTGGGCCTTGCGCTCGTAATCGACCAGATCAAGTGTCATTTATTCTCCCTTGCCGCCCAAGGCTGAGCGCTCTTCTTGCGTCAATCCATAAAGCTTGAACGTTGCATGGTTACACGCCTGAAAATCACGCTTGATGGCTGCTTGCGCTAGCTCCGTGCGCAGCGCGGGTGACACATCGACCCATAACGGAAGACGGATGCGGCGCAGATACTGTGCCTGAAACCGAAGAAATCCCCCGTGCATTTTGGTGGAGTAAGTCGCCACAAAAAGACGCGTGATGGCGGAGAGCAACACTGCTTGCAATGCCCGCAGCTCCCAGGCTTCAGACGTTATGTAATACAAATTGTGATGCGGATAATGCCCCCCGCCTTCAAAAACAACATGCGCTTGCCCCTTGATGTCTGGAATTAAAAGCTTCGGGATATTCATCAACGACGGGGTAATTCGGTCAATCGTGCGATACCAATTTTCGGGATTTTTCTTCGCGCAGTGCCTGTTAGCCATGATCTCTTGATGCGCTTGCAGGTAGCGACTCAGGCGTGGATAGTCTTTCAAGTCAACCAGCCCCCCGGTCTCGATAAACGGGTTGATAACGCCCTGCCCCCGCCATTGCACTTCACCCGTCGCGATGTCGCGGGTTGTTAGCAGAGGCAACTTGCGATCTGGCTCAACATCCAGCGTCTCGAAGTCCCCAATGAACGCCTTGTCCGCACCAGTGGCGACGCCAATACCGACCTTGCAAGCGGCGGCTTCAAGGGTTGGATACTGCGCTTCAAGCCGCCGAATCAAGGCCATCTGATCAGCAGATTCGAGTAACCACGGTTCTGAGCCGTTGGTGACTTGCGCCAGTTCACGCACCGGTCCACCGTCTTTAGGCAAATGCGGCACGCGCAAAGCGTCGGCCAGGGTTGCCAGCGTAGCCCGGTCGATGGCGGGGCGATGCGCAATACGTGTCGCCCCAGGCGTGTCCCGGCTGATGATGGTGATGGCCGGATAGGCAATCACATCGGCATTGAACGCCAGGGTATCCACCATATCAACATAAATTTTCAGGTGAAACTGCGCGGCGACGAGGCGACGTAGCGGCCCGCCATAACGGTTCTTCATCCAGCGATCCGCACAGATAAAACCCAACTGCCCGCCCTTCGCCAGCACGGACAGGGAACGTTCGATAAAAGGAATATAAAGATCCGCCCGGTCGTACATCGTCGGATAACGACGGCGGTACTCGGCCAGCAGAGGTGCTGCAATCCGCTCTTGACGGACATAGGGTGGATTGCCCACGACAAAGTCAAATGAACCGTCCAGCGGCACCCGCAAGAAATCGCCTTGCGACAGCCAGTGATTCGCAAGCGCCGTTGCAGTTTTCGCTGTCAAGCCCGCTTGCAGGAGTCGGGCAACTACGGCCAAATGCGTGGCATAAAAGGTCTCATGATGCAACTCAACAGCCCGGATAGCGTCTTTCAAACGCGCCTCAACAGAGCCAGTTTCCTTGGCAGCCCGCCAGGCCGTCAGCAGTCTGTCCACGATAGGCAACAAGAAATCACCGCCCCCAAACGACGGCTCTAAAAGACGTTTTTGATGAAGCGGCTGGTCTTCTGTATAGCCCGCCAGATCAAGGATGAAATCAACGACCTCGACGCGGGTAAAAATCGCCCCACGCGCCAATAACTCTGGCGCCACCTTCGCAGGGGATGGCTGAGCGATGACGGGCGACCTCCGGGCCATGCCCAGCACAGATTCCATGACGACCGCGCTCACTCAATAATCGACTGTGCGCCGAGTTTTGACAACACGTTAAAGCGCCTTGCGCAAGGAGGCGGTCGCAATACGCAGCCCCTCGCGGTATTTGGCGACGGTGCGCCGGGCGCAGTCGATGCCTTGTTCCTTGAGCATCTCGGAAATCTGGTTGTCACTGAGCGGTTTAACGACACTCTCGGCGCTGATAAATTGCTTGATCAAAGCGCGCACCGCCGTGCTGGAGGCGTTGCCGCCCGAGTCAGTGCCCAGCCCGGAGCCAAAGAAATACTTCAGCTCAAAGGTGCCAAAGGGCGTGGCCATGTATTTGGCAGTGGTGACGCGGCTGATGGTGGATTCGTGCAGGCCCAACTCGTCGGCAATCTCACGCAGCACCAGCGGGCGCATGGCCAGTTCGCCGTGGGTAAAGAAGTTCTTTTGCCGCTCCACAATCGCGGTGCTGACCCGCAAAATAGTGTCAAAGCGCTGCTGGATGTTCTTGATAAACCAGCGCGCTTCTTGCAAGCGCTGCTGTAAGGCGGCATGACTGGCGGCCTCGTTACCGCTGCTTTTGTGCTGTTTGAGGGCGTTGGCATAAATGTCGTGTACCCGCAAACGTGGCATGACTTCGGCGTTCAGGCGCACCCGAAACTTGGCCAATGCGCCTTTGCCGGTTTGAACCACCAGCACATCGGGCACTACGATATTGCGCTCCACATCACAGAAACGACGCCCCGGTTTGGGTTCGAGCCGACTGATCATCGTTATCGCGTCGCGAACCGACGCATCGCTGGCGCTGCACAGTTGCATCAGCCGTTTAACATCACGCCGAGCCAGCAATTCCATGGGTTGCGCACACACGCGCAAGGCCACGTTGATCGTTAGCAAGGCCGGATTTGAAGCGGCATCCGGGTCGGAATGAGCGCTGGCGGGCGAGGTCAGATGGGCGCGCATGGCTTGCAATTGCAAACACAGACACTCGGCCAAATGACGGGCACCAACGCCCGTGGGTTCCAGGCTTTGCAACAGCGACAACGCCACCGTGAAGTGGTGCACCAGTTGTTCCAGCTGCTCGCTACCGTCTTCGCCCGCCAGCCCTTGCGCCAGCGAAAGCAAGGTGTCTTCCAGATAACCATCGTCGTTCAACGACTCGATCAGAAACTGCAGCGCGGCGCGGTCTTCGGCACTCAAACGCAGCGCTAACGCCTGACGATGCAAATGACTTTGCAACGACTCTTGCGTGCGCGCCATCTCGGTCACGTCGGCGTCGTCATTGCCGTTCAAGTTGTTGCTGCTGGCCTTGGCGTCTCCGCCCCATTCGCTGTCGTCGGGCGCCAAGGTGGCACTGCCGTCGCCGTCCCAGTTCTGGGCATCGTCTGACGAGAGCGGTGCCGCCTCTGACTCGCTGTCCGTACTGGTCACGGTTGAGGAGGCGTAGTCAGACGCGGAAGGCGGAGGCGCTGACTCGGCTTCCAGGTCGTCGCGCCGAACAGGGGTATCGGTTTGCGCCAATCCAAACTCTTCACGGGGCGGCTCTTCCGCGTTCAACTCCAGAAAAGGGTTGTCGTCGAGCATCTGGTCAACCTCTTGGCTGAGTTCCAGCGTGGAGAGTTGCAACAGCCGAATAGACTGCTGCAACTGTGGCGTGAGCGCCAAGTGTTGCGAAACACGAAGTGACAGTCCTTGTTTCAAATTAAGCCTCCGCTGTAACGATTAAATGAATCGTCATTGTTTACATTCTGAAGTGTTCACCCAGATAAACGCGACGCACCTCAGGGTCATCGACGATCTCGGATGGGGTGCCTTGGGCCAGCACCGTGCCATCACTGATGATGTAGGCGTGGTCGCAAATACCCAAAGTTTCACGCACATTGTGGTCGGTAATCAGCACCCCGATACCACGACTTTTAAGAAAACTGATGATGCGCTGAATCTCGATGACGGCAATCGGGTCGATGCCGGCAAAAGGCTCATCGAGCAAAATAAAACGGGGCTGGGTCGCCAGCGCGCGCGCAATTTCAACCCGACGCCGCTCGCCGCCCGACAAGGCTGTGGCCGGTGTCAGCCGCAAATGTTCGACCCGCAGGTCTTGCAACAAACCCGTCAAGCGTTTTTCAAGGTCGGCCTTGGGCAACGATTTGCCGCGCTCGTCGAGTTGTAGTTCCAGCACGGCGCGCACGTTGTCTTCGACGTTGAGTTTGCGAAAGATAGAGGCTTCTTGCGGCAAATAACTCAGACCCAATCGGGCGCGTCGGTGAATAGGCAAGTGCGCCACCGATTGATCATCAATCGTGATGTCACCGGCGCTGGCGTGAACCAAACCCACAATCATATAAAACGAGGTCGTTTTACCGGCACCGTTGGGGCCAAGCAGGCCCACCACTTCGCCTTTGCGCACCATCAGCGACACATCTTTGACGACCTTGCGGCTGCCATAAAACTTTTGCAGGTGACTGACCTCCAGCCGACTTTCGCCCGCCACGGCCTCCGCTCTTGAGCGCATGACTGGGGTTGCCCCGTTTTGCATCACTTGTTGTCGCCTCCCAAAGCGGGGGTGGATCGAAGGGCGGGCGCGGTAGTGTCACGCGCCTTGTTGCTGACGGCATTGGGGGCGCTATTGGGCGCGGCGGTGTTGTCGGGTGACGGCGTCAACATGGCCCGAACCCGTCCGCCCGGTACGCCCGAGCCACCTTTGACCCGCTCCCTGTCAACGGTAAACACCTCGCTGGTGTTGTTGTAAACAATGATGGCGCCCGTGAACTCGTCGTTGAGTGTGGCGCCCCGATAGCGGCGCAGTTGCGCCTGCCCGATGAATTTGACGGTATCGGCTTGACTGTTGTATTCAATCGTCTCGCCTTCGCCTTCAATGAACTCGTCCAGACCTTCGCGTTTTTGTTTGAAAAACGCCCGCTTGCCCGGCTCAGCAGTCACTACGCCAAACTGGTTGCCCTGCGGGTCCTGGCGCACCTCAAGTTTGGCGCCCCGAATGAGGATGGTGCCTTTGGTCAAGACCACCTGCCCTGTAAAGACGCTGGTTTGATTGATATCGTCGTAACGCAACGCATCAGACGCCACATTCATGGGCTGATTGCGGTCGGACTTGTCGGCATGGGCGGCGCCCCCCGACAAGGCCAACAGCACGCTTAAAAACAAAGGTAAAAATGATGACGTCATAGAGGCATGAATCTTGCTGTAAAAATTTGCTTTTGATTGTAACGACACGCGGCAAGTCGTTATCACGGCTTCATCACAAAACCAGCACATCACCTGTCTATCCCACGAAAATAACCCGGTAACAACCTGAAACCGGGTTACAACGTGCGAGAAGCTTTAACGTCCGCTGCGGATACCGGCAGCCAGTGAATCAACAACCTGGAGCGCCCGATTGAGGTTTTTGGCTAATGTGCCGTCTGTGTAAAAACGACCCGCCACGCCCAGCGAGGGAACACCCTCTACTTTGTAGGTGTTTTGCAATTGCGTGCCTCGGGTCGCCTTGGTTGACACCGAGAAGGAGTTGAAATGCGTCAAAAATTTGGCTTTATCAACGCCTTGCTTCGCCACCCAATCCGCAATCGACTCAGGCCGACTCAGGTCTTGCTTTTCCGTATGAATGGCGGCAAACACTTTGGCGTGCAGCTTGTCCACCAAATCCATGGCCTCCAAGGCGTAATAGAGGCGCTGTTGTGGCACAAAATCATCCCGGAAAGCCACGGGCACGCGCCGCACCACAATGTCGGCGCCCGCGCGCTGAGTCCAGGCTTGAAAGGCAGGCTCAAACACATGGCAATGCGGGCAGCTGTACCAAAAAAACTCGACCACTTCAATTTTTCCGGCAACGGCTTCAACGGGTGCGCGCGTGTCGAGCACCAGATAGTCAGTTCCGGCTTCAAAGGGTTTGGTCTGCGCCCACGCTGGATTTTGAATCAGGGAGGCACCGGCTATCGCGCTACAGGCCAGAGAAAAATTACGACGCTTCATGTACAAACACTCCAGTTAAAAAAAGTCCGACCCGGCCCACCCTGAAAAGTTCAGCCACGGTGCCTTAACGCTGCACCCGCACCAAGGCGGTTGCCATGCCGGTGGCGTTCAGTCTTTCACGAGTTTTTTCAGCCTCCTCTTTTTGCGCAAAAGGGCCAACGCGCACCCGGTACACGGAACGCTCCGAGTCGCCCGCACCCGTCACTTTGGCTTGCACGCCACTCAGGGACAATCTGGCCCGCTGACTCTCGGCGTCATCCAGCGAGCGATAGGCGCCCACTTGCACAAAATAGATAAACGGGTCTGCCGAGTTGCTCTCCGTGCGTGCTTTAGCCAGGTCACCCAGCGGATCAGCCGACACCGCCGGTTTGGTCTCGCCTCTTGACGCTGGTGAAGGCGCCTGAACTGAGGCAACGCCCGTGTCTCTGGTCACACGGGGCGCCGGTGGCGCAACAGTCGCGGGCGGGGCCGGTTCAAGGACAGGGGCCGACGTTGGCTCAGGCGTTGCTGAGCCATCAGTCGCTGTCGGGGCGTCTTCTGGCAATACAGGTGACGCAGGGCGCACCGGATTTTTGCCATACAAAGGCGAGTTGGGATCCCAGTCTTTGTTCTTTTGGGCTTCTGCGGCATCTTGATCTGCACTGCGTGTCTGCCCTTTATTGAAAAACGGAACCGGCACTTTGGTGACATAAACCGCCACCAACAGTGCGACACCGAGACCGGCTACCACGCCAATAATGACACCCAGAATGGTTCCACCACGTTGCTTTTTCATACCCTACCCTCAGTCTTTCAAGCTTGATTACATTTTTTGCGGGGCACTCACGCCCAACACCGCGAGTCCATTGTGCAATACCTGCGCCGTCGCGGCGACCAATGCCAAACGGGCACGTTTGACGGTTTCATCGTCCACCAGAATGCGCTCGGCATCGTAATAGCTGTGGTAACAGGCGGCCAGTTCACGCAGATAAAAGGTCACATCGTGCGGGGCAAAATCCACCGCAGCGGCGGTCAGCATGTCGGGGTATTTGGCCAGCAACAGCATCAACGCCAAAGCTTGTGGGCTTTGCAAAGGCGTCAAGTCCACGTCTTTAAGCGTGGCGATATCGCCACTGTCCTTCTCGCGCCACGCCGCCAGCACCGAGCAGATGCGGGCGTGCGCGTATTGCACGTAATACACCGGGTTGTCGTTGTTTTTGGCCACCGCCAAGTCCACATCGAAGGTGTATTCGGTGTCGGGCTTGCGACTGAGCAAAAAGAAGCGCACGGCGTCTTTGCTGGTCCACTCGATCAAATCGCGCAGCGTGACGTAACTGCCCGCGCGCTTGGAAATTTTGACCTCTTCACCGCCCTTGACGACGCGCACCATCGTGTGCAACACGTAGTCGGGAAAGCCTTGGGGAATACCGACATCAGCGGCTTGCAAGCCAGCGCGCACACGGGCGATGGTGCCGTGGTGATCCGTGCCCTGAATGTTGATGACCTTCTCAAAGCCGCGCTCCCATTTGGTGATGTGGTAGGCCACATCGGGCACAAAGTAGGTGTAAGTGCCGTCGCCTTTGCGCATGACGCGGTCTTTGTCGTCGCCATAGTCGGTGGATTTGAGCCACAGTGCGCCATCCAGCGCGTAGGTTTTGCCTGCGTCTTGCAGCTTCTTCACCGCCGCATCCACTTTGCCGCTGAGGTACAGGCTGGATTCCAGATAGTAGTTGTCAAACTGGACGGCAAACGCCTTCAAGTCCAGGTCTTGTTCGTGGCGCAAATAGGCCACGGCAAACAGGCGAATGTCGTCGAGCGCGTCCACGTCGCCCGATGCGGTGTATTCGCGGTCGTCAGAGCGGACCGTCTTTTTAGCCAAAAAATCAGCGGCAATGTCGGCAATGTAGTCACCGTTGTAGAAGCCTTTGCTGGCGGGGTTGTCGGGGTCTGTCGGCCAGCAATCGTCGCCTGGCTTGAAGCCTTGGGCGCGCAACTGGGTGCTGGTGGCAAGCGTGCCGATTTGCACACCGGCGTCGTTGTAATAAAACTCGCGGTACACCGACCAGCCCTGGGTTTGGAACAGGTTGCAAATGGCGTCGCCCAAAGCGGCTTGCCGACCGTGGCCGACGTGCAGCGGGCCAGTCGGATTGGCCGACACAAACTCCACCAGCATCTTGCGCTCCGTTGCGGGTTGGCAACCAAACGAGGCTGCTTGCGCCAACACTTCACGCACAATTTGCTGCTTGGCCTCGGGCTTGAGTTTGATGTTGATAAAACCGGGACCCGCAATGTCAACCGATTCAACCCACGCCTGAAAAGGGGGAGCTGCCAGCAACGCCGTACGCAGGTTTTCAGCCAGTTGGCGCGGATTGAGTTTGAGCGGCTTGGCCAATTGCATGGCCGCCGTGGTGGCTAAATCGCCATGCGCGGCCACTTTGGGCGATTCAAAAGCAGCTTTAGCCCCCGCGCCGGGGACAAGTTTTTCCAAGGCTTGCGCCAAGGCGTCGAGTAGTTCAATTTTTACAGATAGCATGATTTGATTTTAAGGGGATGCTGGAGCCGCTTGGTTGAGCGCCGCTCAAGCCTCATCCAGACAACTCGCCAGCCCGTCAGAAAAACCCCGTCGGATTTGCCAGAGCGGGTTTTCTTTTGGCATGATGCAACCATGATGCCCCGAACTACTCAGTCCCCCTCCTTCTCCTGTGTGATGCCCGCCTTCAACGAAGCGCGCAACCTGGTCACCACCGTGCCCCATATTTTGAAAACTCTCGCCCAGTTGAGTGATCGCGTCGAACTGATCGTGGTCGATGACGGCAGCCGGGACGACACCGCGCAGGTGATGCAGACGCTGTGCGCGGCGCACCGCGAGGTGGTTTACATCAACTTGTCGCGCAATTTTGGCAAAGAACCCGCGCTCACCGCCGGGATTGATGCCGCGCGTGGTGACGTGGTGGTGTTGATGGATGCCGACGGTCAGCATCCTGTTGCGCTGCTGCCCGAGATGCTGCAAAAGTGGCGCGACGGGGCGGATGTGGTGTATGCCGTGCGCCAGTCCAGAGACGACCAATCGGGGCTGCAAGTCAGTCTGACCGGACTTTTTTATAAACTGATCAACTTTGGCAACCGGGTCAAGATTCCGGCCAACGCGGGCGATTTCCGGCTGATGGATCGCAAAGTGGTGGACGCGTTGAAACGTCTGCCCGAGCGCAACCGCTTCATGAAAGGCTTGTACGCCTGGGTCGGCTTTAACAGCACCGCCATCGACTATCAGCCGTTGCCGCGTGCAGATGGCAAAAGCCATTTCGGACTGCGCGGTGCCCTGTCGCTGGCGTTAACCGGCATGTTGGCGTTTTCGATTGCCCCTTTGCGGGCCTTGGCACTGGTCGGACTGATGCTGGCGACGCTGGCGTTGGGCTATGGCAGTTGGGTCGTAGGGGAGTATTGGTTTAAAGGCATTGACGTGCCCGGTTACGCCACGATTGTGGTGGGCCTAATGTTTTTCAGCGGCATTCAACTGCTCTCCATCGGCATTCTGGCTGAATATGTAGGGCGTATTTACGAGGAGGTCAAGCAACGCCCGGCCTACCTCATCAGCCAGCGCGCTGGCGCCGGACTGGCGGCCCCGGAGTTGCCTGCGGGCACTGAGTTGCCTTTGTCGCAACAAGTCGCGTCCCTGCTGTGAGTGTCTCAACATTCTGGTTTTTGGCGGTAGGCGGCACTGCGGCGCTCACGCATTTGGGCGTGTTTGCGCTAACGCACACCCGGATGTTGCCCGAACTGGCTAACGCCCTGGGCTTTTGTATCGCCTTTGGGGTGAGCTTTGCCGGACACCGGTTGCTGAGTTTCAAGGACGCCGCCACCAGCGTGGGCACCAGTCTGGGCCGCTTTGCCATCACCGCGCTGGCCGGATTTGCCAGCAACGAACTCATCTTTATGCTGCTGTTGCGCGGGCTGGGCCTGCCCGCGCTGCTGGCCTTGTTGGCCGCCTTAGTGTTTGCAGCCGGGCAAACCTTTTGGCTCAGTCGGCACTGGGCCTTCCACCGCTAAAGGATGGCCGGATTGGTACATCTGCCAACCCGCGCCTTGGTAAAAAAGCTGCCAGCCCGTTAAACCCTCGGCCATGGTGTTGCTTTTTCGGATGACCAGCCAGTTGTTAGGCTGCATGCCCGCCTTGACCAGCACGTCGGGCGACTGCAGCACCCGGCCCGCTTCTTCATCAAAATCAGCGCCGGAGAACAACTCGCGCTGCCAGCCATCACCCGTCTTCTGACGCAGTTCCGGCCAATCCTCCAGCACCACCAACGGCTTGCTGGTTTGCGCATAAAAAGGCAAATCGTAAGGAAAAGCGCCCGACAGGTACACCGTGTCCGTGGGTCGGGACGCACAGGCCAGCACTTGCGCCACGTCTTGCGAACGCCCGGTGCGCGTGACACCGCCCACCAGCAGCACCAAAATCAGGGCACCGACGATATTGACAAAACACAGCGCGGCAAAAATCTGACGCGCACGCGGGCGGTGCGCCATGGTGCGCTCCCAACCCAACGCCGCCAGCAGCGCCAACGCAGGCATCACCGGCATCACGTAACCCACCAGTTTGGAAGTCGGAATGGAGAAGAACGCCAGAATGGCCCCCACCCAAATCCAGCACAAAAGCCACCAGGCTCTGGCGATAGGCACGACCTCGCTGCCCGCTTGACGCGCCTTTTTGCGCACTTCGGCCAAGGCAAAAAAGACCCACGGAAAAAACAGCAGCACCAGCGACATCAGATAAAACCACCAAGGCCGGGCGTTGTTAAAAGTGCGGGCTGTGAAGCGGTCGAGCTGTTGACCAATGAACATGTAATCAAAAAACGCAGGGTACTTTTGCTGCGCCATGACAAACCACGGCAAGGCAATCAACGCAAAAAGCGCCAAGCCGCTGAACCACGGCAAATACCGGAGTTTTTTGAACTGGTGCGTCCAGATCAGCCAGATAAAAATGACCAGGCCCGGCAAGGCAAGGCCAATCAAGCCTTTACTGAGCATACCTAGCGCGCAGGCGACAAAGCCGAGACGGGCCAGCGTGGCGTCGGGTTTGTCACCGGCCATGAATGAAAACGCAAAGCACCAGATCGCCACGCCAATCCAGGTCGCCACCGCCATGTCGTGATTGATGTACTGGCCACCTACAAAAAAAACAAGCCCCGTGCCCAACATCAGGGCAGCGCGACGGGCGATTTGTTCTGTCGTGATGATTCGCGCTGACAGGTACAACACCACCAGCATCAAGCCGACGTGCAGCGCGGGAATCAGTCGCAGGGCCAACTCGTTGACGCCAAAAATAGACATCGAGATAGCGGACAACCAATAAAGAAGCGGCGGTTTGTGGAAAAAGGGAATGCCGTTCAGGCGCGGCGTCAGCCAGTCGCCACTGATCAGCATCCAGCGGCCCACCTCACCGTAGCGGCCTTCGTCGGGCACGGCCAGAGGCCGCAGCATCGCCATGATTAAAAGGGCCAGCCAGAGGGCGGCCAGCAGGAGCCAGGATTTTTGGCGTTCAGTTAGGTTTTTTTTCACCGGCAAATTCTAGCCAAGCCAAATTAAGGGGCGCTCACAGCGTCCAGCACCGCGTGGCCTCGAACGAGTTGCACCTGTGCCTGGGTTAACGCGTCCGAAAAGTCGGCGCTGCTCAGGTAGTTGAACTCTTGGGCACGGGCAATGCCGATCACATCGTCCGGCTCGGCCGCCTGCGCCGGATGACACATGAGGATGCTGCCTGGCGGGATGTCGTGCAGCCAGTCCGCCATCAACCGGGCGTAACGCGCCTGACTTCCTGAAAAATCGTAGATGCCGGACAAGGCCCTCGCACAAGCAAAACCGGCGTGGCGGGCCTGCTTTTCAAGTGCTGCCGCGCCCATGGCGGCAATCACCCGGCTTTTCAGATCAGGAAAACCCGACGGGGCGCGTGACAAGCGTAAATAAGGTTTTTCAGCGGGGCGCGCGCCATAACGGTTGACCAGCGCCTGCACCAGCGCCTCACGGATACCGGCAAACTGCTGCACATGCTGGTGACCGTCCACATAATCGGGCGGTGCTTTCCACTGTGCCTCAAACGCATCCAGCTGACGTTCAATCACCGCCCGGGTCTCGCGGCGCACTGTCGCCCGGCGGTCAAAACCGCCCAACACGGCCTTGACCATGGCCGCCCTCAACGACAAACCGTGCCCGGCGGCGAGTGCAAAGTCACTGGTCCAGTCCAGATGCAAGCCCACGTCGATGCGGCCCCGCAGGTCTTGCAACAGCGCCGCGTCCTGCGCCCAGCGTGGTGACAACACCATGGCGCTGGTTGCACTGAGCCGCCCCAATTGCGCCAGTTTGACAATGCCCAACGACGCGCTGGTGTTCACGGCAAAGTCATCGGCGCACAAGATCACGCCTTTGAAGGGGACGGCCTCGCCCAAAGGCGCATCAGCGTTAAATTTGAGTTGCTTAAACTGGGGCATGGTGGCGGATAAAGAACATTGAAAAAAACGGGCTGGCCAAAGACTGAACCCAACCCATCCTCACTTTAAATCCTTTCGCCCCTATAACCCCAACCTCACCCACCCCAACCACCAGAAAACTCTCATGCAAGACCCTCATCTAGCGCTTCGTTTCGCCGTGGCCATTGGCCTGGGCATCTTGCTGGGGCTGGAGCGCGAGCGCATCAAGGCTGAAGACGGCGGCGCGGGCGTGCGCACCTTTGCGCTGATTTCTCTCAGTGGCGCACTGGCGGGCTATATGAGTGAAAACCTGGGACTGAACTGGCTGGCGATGGCGATGTTTTTTGCCGTTGCCGCGCTCATCCTCGGCATGTATGTGGTGACGGCGCAGCGCGGCGACACCGGCATCACCACCGAAGTGTCTGCGTTGCTGGCTTTTCTACTCGGCCTGCTCTGCGCGTATGGCCAGTTGCAGCTGGCCAGCTGGATTGCCGTGGCAATGGCCTTGTTGCTTGCACTTAAAGACTGGCTGCACCAACTCGCCAGCCGGATCGACGCCACCGACGTTGAGGCAACCCTTAAATTCAGCATCGTCACGCTCATCATTTTGCCGTTGGTGCCCGACGTTAACTACGGGCCAGCGCCGCTGGACGTGATCAATCCCTACAAAATCTGGCTGATGGTGGTGCTGATTTCGGCGCTGAATTTCAGCAGCTATTTGCTGATCAAAATTGTGGGGGCCGAACACGGCGTGGGCATTGCCGGTTTGCTGGGCGGACTGGCCTCCAGCACAGCGGTCACGCTCGGGTTCTCGCAGCGCAGTCGGCAAACGGGCGAAGATGCGTCGGCACTGGCGCTGGGCATCATGCTGGCGTGGACGGTGATGTTCTTTCGCGTCGCCATCATGAGTTCGTTAATTAGCTGGGATTTGGGACGCCAGATTCTCTTTCCCATCAGTCTGTTGTGCGTGGCTAACCTGGGCGCGTGCTATTGGCTGTGGCAACGTAACAAGCGCCGCCAGCGCGGCGAAGTGAAATCAGGCAGCAATCCTTTTGCGTTGGATCAGGCCATCAAATTTGGCCTGCTGTTTGGCGTAGTGGTGCTGGCCGCCCGGGCCGCGCAGGTTTACCTCGGGGACGCGGGCGTGTACATTGCCGCCGCTGTAGCGGGCCTGACGGACGTGGACGCCATCACGCTGGCCATGGCCAATCTGGCGCAAAGCGATGCGGCCAACCTGCCTGTCGCTGCACGCGCCATCGTCATCGCGGTGATGGCCAACACCCTCACCAAATGCGGCATGGCAATTGGCCTGGGTTCGCCCGAGTTGCGCCGCCTCATTCTGCCGATTTCCGGCGTCCTGTTGGTGACCGGCGCGGCGGGGGCATGGTGGTTGTAATGCTAAAAATTCAGACGCTTGATCGCCTCGGTGAATTTGGTTTGGGTCGCGCATGACATAAAGTGAGGGATGAAAACAAAAAACCATACCCCGAGACAAAAACCCGAAGCCTCTGTTGTTGACGCCCCCCGCGCCGTTTTATTCGACGCCTACGGCACCTTGTTCGACGTGTACAGCGTGGGCGAACTCGCCGAACAACTGTTCCCCGGTCACGGCCAGGCCTTAAGCGTGTTGTGGCGTGACAAGCAGATTGAATACACCCGCTTGGTGACCACCTGCAACAACGGCGCGCGCTATCAGCCATTTTGGGAATTGACCCGCGCCGCGCTGATTTACGCCATCAAAAGAATTGTTGGACCGACCCATCCGGCAGGCATAAACGCCATCTTCGACACAGAAATTGATCGGCTGTTAAACCAATACCGCCACTTAAGCGCCTTCCCTGAAAACCGGCAAGTGCTGATTGATCTCAAAGCGCGCGGCATCGTCACCGGCGTCTTGAGCAACGCCGAGCCAACCATGCTGGACATGGCCGTCAGGTCAGCCGGATTTGAAGGCTTGCTCGACCACGTTCTCAGCGTGGACACCGTGCGCAAATACAAAACCCACCCGGACGCCTATGCACTGGGCGAGCAGGCCACCGGGTTGCCCGCCAGTCAAATCGTGTTTGTGAGCAGCAACACTTGGGACTCACTGGGGGCCACCTGGTACGGCTACCAAACCTTGTGGGTGAACCGCTACCATCTACCCTTTGAAGAATTAGGCACGTATCCCACCCGCACGGGCAGCAACCTGCGCGATGTGCTGAATTTTTTTCCAACCACGCCCCTTTCCTTTAACTAGAGTCTCGCACCATGACCGAACGTACCCCCAAGCACCGCCTGCAAGTGGCCACCCATTTGCTGCAATTTATTGACAAAAAAGTCCTGCCCGGCACCGGCGTCACGCCCGCCAAATTCTGGAAAGGTTTCGACGCCATCGTCGCCGACCTAGCGCCTAAAAATATCGCTCTACTGGCCGAGCGTGACCGCCTGCAAACCGAGTTGGACACCTGGCACAAAGCCAACCCCGGCCCGATTGCCGACATGCCCGCCTACCGCGCCTTTCTGGAACAAATTGGCTACCTCGTGCCCGACCCGAAAAAGGTTCGCATCACCACCGCCAAAGTGGATGCTGAACTGGCCGTGCAAGCCGGCCCGCAACTGGTCGTGCCGGTGCTCAACGCCCGCTACGCCCTGAACGCCGCCAACGCCCGTTGGGGTTCGCTGTACGACGCGCTCTATGGCACCGACGTGATCGCCGAGACCAACGGCTGTGAAAAAGGCAAGTCCTACAACCCCAAGCGCGGCGCCAAAGTGATTGAATACGCCCGTTACGTGCTAGACCGCACCGTGCCTCTGCGCAAGGGTTCGCACATTGACTCGGTCAGCTACCGCATCAAAGACGGCAAACTAGCTGTCAAACTGGCCGACGGCAGCAACACCAGTTTGCAAACGCCAGCGCAACTGGTCGGCTTTCAAGGTGACAACAAAGCGCCCACCTCAGTGCTGCTCCAACACAACGGCCTGCATCTGGACTTGTTGATTAACCGCGCCACCGCCATTGGTGCCAGCGACGCCGCTGGTGTGAGCGACCTGGTGCTGGAATCAGCACTCTCCACTATTCTGGATCTGGAAGACTCCGTAGCCGTGGTCGATGCCGACGACAAAGTGCTGGCCTACAGCAACTGGCTTGGCATTCTCCAAGGCACGCTGACTGAAGAAGTGAGCAAGGGCGACAAAACCTTCACCCGTGGCCTGAACCCTGACCGCGTTTACACCGCTGCGGCGGGCAGCAAAGCCAAGAAGGTCACGCTGCATGGCCGCTCGCTGATGTTCGTGCGCAACGTCGGCCACCTGATGACCAACCCGGCCATTTTGTACACCGACAAACTGGGCGAAACACAGGAAATTCCCGAAGGTATTCTGGACGCCGTGGTCACCACCACCATCGCCATGCACGACTTGAAGCGCAGCGCCAAAGACGGTATTCGCAACTCGCGCAAAGGCTCGGTTTACATCGTCAAACCCAAAATGCACGGCCCGGTTGAAGTGGCGTTTGCCAGCGAGTTGTTTGGTCGCGTTGAGAAAATGCTCGGTTTGGCCGACAGCACCGTCAAGCTCGGCATCATGGACGAAGAACGCCGCACCAGCGTGAATTTGAAAGCCTGCATTGCCGCTGCCAGCAGCCGCGTGGCCTTCATCAACACCGGCTTCCTCGACCGCACCGGCGACGAGATGCACAGCGCCATGCAAGCCGGCCCCATGATCCGCAAAGGCGACATGAAAACCAGCGCCTGGATTGCCGCCTACGAACGCAGCAACGTGCTGGTCGGTCTGGCTTGCGGCCTGCGCGGCAAAGCGCAAATCGGCAAAGGCATGTGGGCCATGCCCGACTTGATGAAAGCCATGCTGGAGCAAAAGATTGCCCACCCCAAAGCCGGTGCCAACACCGCTTGGGTGCCCAGCCCCACCGGCGCCACGTTGCACGCGCTGCATTACCACCAAGTGCTCGTCAGCGACGTGCAAAAAGAGCTGGAAAAGATCGACGCCAGCAAAGAACGCGACACCTTGTTGACCGGTTTATTGACCATCCCCGTGGCCGCCAAACCCAACTGGTCTGCCGCTGAAAAACAGCAAGAACTCGACAACAACGCCCAAGGTATTTTGGGCTATGTGGTGCGCTGGATTGACCAGGGCGTGGGCTGCTCCAAAGTGCCCGACATCCACAACATCGGCCTGATGGAAGACCGCGCCACCCTGCGCATTTCCAGTCAGCACATGGCGAACTGGTTGTTCCACGGTGTTGTCACCGAGGCGCAAGTGAAGGAAACCTTCGAGCGCATGGCCGCTGTCGTGGACGGCCAGAATGCGGGCGATCCGTTGTACAAAAACATGGCCGGCAATTTCGACACGTCGATGGCGTACAAGGCGGCTTGCGATTTGGTGTTCAAAGGTTTGGCGCAACCAAGCGGTTACACCGAACCGTTGCTGCACGCTTGGCGCCTGAAGGTGAAGGCGGCGGCTTGAATTTCGCCACTTGATCGCGGGCATTAACCCCCATTAAAAACGGCACCTTCGGGTGCCTTTTTTTTCATGAATCCAGCGCAAGCCATTGCCACGCAAAAGCACTTGCTACCATCACACCCGGCCACGCTTGGCCGACCTTCACGAAGAAATCTCCCATGCCCACACTCAACTGGATCGGCAAAGACGCCGTTGTCAAACACCACCAAGACGTGCCTTATCGTCTGCTGGAACCGGTGCCTGCGTTGTCATGCGGCCAAGCTGAAAACGGCATAACAGGCGCTGGCGGGGGCAACCTGATTGTGCAAGGCGACAACTTGCACGCCTTGAAAGCCTTGCTGCCGCGCTACGCCGGTCAGGTGAAATGCATCTACATTGACCCGCCCTACAACACCGGCAACGAAGGCTGGGCTTACAACGACAACGTCAACAGTCCCGAGATTCGCAAATGGCTGGGTGCAGTGGTCGGCAAGGAAGGTGAAACTCTGGATCGGCACGACCGCTGGCTGTGCATGATGTACCCGCGCCTCGTTCTGCTGCGGCAGTTCTTGCGCGACGATGGCGCGATTTTTGTGTCGATTGATGACAACGAGGTGGCGACGTTAAGACTGTTGATGGATGAGATTTTTGGGACGGGGAATTTTGTGGCCACATTCATATGGCAGAAACGCACCACTAGAGAAAATCGGAGAGCCTTTTCTTTTAGCCATGATTACGTTATTTGCTTTGGGAAAAATGCAGCAAAATTTGAAGCAACTCGCGGCGAATTACCAACAAATCAGGCCGTAATTGATAGACACAAAAATCCTGACAACGATTCTCGCGGTCCATGGCAATCCGTTGCAATCACCGCACAAGCGGGCCATGGAACAACATCTCAGTTTTACACCATCACTACACCAGGTGGACGAAAAATAGATCCACCGCACGGGAATTGCTGGCGATTCACGCAGAACAAATTAACCGAGTTGATTTCAGACAACCGAATTTACTTTGGTTCATCTGGACTAAATGTGCCTCGCCAGAAAAAGTTCCTTGACGAAGCAAGTCGAGGACTCACACCAGAAACCATTTGGTATGCCGACGAAGTTGGCACAACTGACCATGCAACAAAAACGGTAATTGACATATTGAGCAGTTCTGCCACGTTTGAAACGCCCAAATCTACAGGACTACTTCAGCGCATCCTCCAAATCGCCACCGACAAAGACAGCCTCATCCTCGATAGCTTCTCGGGGTCGGGCACCACCGGCCACGCCGTGCTCAAACAGAACGCGGCAGACGGCGGCACGCGTCGCTTCATCCTGGTGGAAATGGACGAAAAGATTGCGACTCAAGTCACCGCTGAACGCGTGCGCCGCGTCAGTCAGGGTTACACCAACGCCAAAGGCGAAGTGGTGGCGGGTTTGTCGCCTGACGGCGGCGGCTTCCAGTTTTGCACCCTGTCCGCCGAACCCCTATTTACCCCGCAAGGCCAGATTCGAGAAGACGTGCGTTATGCGCAGATCGCCGAATTTGTCTGGTTTGCCGAAACCGGCAGCGGTTACATGGGTCAAGCCGATACGCCGTTGCTGGGCGTGCATGAAGGCGTCGCCATCTACCTGCTTTACAACGGCATCCTCAAAGACAAATCAGTGGGCGGGGGCAATGTTTTGACCGGGCCGGTGCTGGATATTCTTCCGCCTTTTGCTGGCCCCAAAGTGATTTACGCCGCTGCCTGCCGCTTGGGCGCACCGCGCCAACAGCGTGAGCAAATAGTTTTCAAACAAACGCCTTACGCGTTATCGGTATAACGCCATGACCCATTTCATCCCCAAAAAATACCAGCAAGACCCCGCCAACGGTGGCGGCGTGCTCGACAGCGTTGAAGCCTATTTCAAGGCTTGCCACCAACACGGTAGCGCCTCACGCGCTTTCACCTTTGTGACCGAAGACCTGTGGGGACGGGGTATGCCTTACCGCCCGCTAACAGACTTTGCCCCCGACATGCCCTACTTTTGCCTGCGCGTACCCACAGGCGGCGGCAAGACCTGGCTGGCAGCTAAGAGTGTGGCGCTGGCCAACACACATCTGTTGCGGGTGCCGCACAGCGTCGTGCTGTGGCTGGTGCCCAGCAAAACCATCCGCGACCAGACCGTGCGTGGCTTGAAAGACCTGAAACATCCGCTGCACGGAGCGTTAAAAGAAGCTGGCAAAGTGACGGTGCTGGAACTCTCGGAGGCGCAAGCGGTCACGCGGGCCACCTTGGACACGTCCACCGTTGTCATCGTTGCCACGCGTCAGGCGTTTCAGGTTGAAGACGAGGAAAGCCGCAAGGTGTATGCGTCTAACGGCGCGCTCATGCCTCATTTTGAAAATCTCTCCAACAGCCAGCGGGCGGGTTTGTTAACGGACGGTAACACCGTGCTTTACTCGCTGGCTAACGTGCTGCGTTTGCGCCGACCCTTTGTGGTGGTGGACGAGGCGCACAACAGTCGCACCGAACTGGCGTTTGACACACTGGCGCGGTTTTGCCCCAGCGGGATTCTGGAACTAACCGCCACGCCCGATATGGAGCGCACGCCCAGCAATGTGCTGCACAGCGTGAGCGCATCCCAACTCAAAGCCGAGCAGATGATCAAACTGCCGGTGGTGCTGGAGACCGAATCCAACTGGCAGCAATGCTTGAGTGATGGCCTTGCCCGGCGCAACGCTTTGCAAAAATTGGCAGATGATGAGCAACGTGGCGGCGCGCCCTATTTGCGCCCTATCGTGCTGATTCAATCAGAGCCACGCCGCACCGGCATCGACACACTGGACTTTGACCGCGTGCGCCAAGAACTCATGCGCAACCACAATATTCCGGCACAAGAAATAGTGGTCGCCACCAGTGAAGAAAAGGGCCTGGAGATGATGGAGGCCACTTACCCGCGCGGCATCAGCGACCCGCTGTGTCCGGTCAAGTTCATCATCACGCAACGCGCACTCGCCGAGGGCTGGGATTGCCCGTTTGCCTACGTTCTGGTAAGCATGGCATCACTCCATTCAGCAACCGCCGTGGAGCAATTGTTAGGGCGTGTACTGCGTCAACCGAATGCGCAGCACCGGGCTGCCAAAGAGTTGAACCAGTCTTACGCCTTCGTGGTGTCGCACAACTTTTCCGACACGGCCAACACGCTGCGTGACCGACTGGTGCAAGGCGCGGGTTTTGACCGGAAAGATGTTGCCGAGTTTGTAGTGGCTGCGCATCCAGATCAAAAGATGTTCGATTTGGAGGGCCTCGGTGATCGTGTCGTGGTGCGGCCTGTAGTGATCACGCTGCACGAAAAACCTGATCTCAAGGCGGCCCCTAAAGAGATTCGCAGCACGCTCGACAACAAGGTTAGTTTTGACAAAAAAACCAGCTCGCTAACTATTCGTGCCCCGCTCACCGTGCATGAAACCGAGGCTTTGATGCAACTCGTCAGCACGCCGCTGGCCAAGGCGGCGATTGAAACGGCGGCACAAGAAAGCCGCGCCTCCTTTGAGTTCTTTCAAACCCCGTCGGAACAGGGCCAGACGCTGCTGGTACCACAACTGGCGATTTATGTGCAAGGCGTGTTGCAACTGTTCGACGACCCGGAAGTGCTGGACTACCCTTGGACGCTGTCCACTTTTGACGCCCAACCCACACCCGACGATCTGCTGATTTTGGCTGCTGCACTCAAAGTAGCAGAGGGCGGCGTGATTGATGTGGACGAAGCCACGGGCCGAATGAAGCCTACTTTTATGCCCGACTTGCAACGTGATTTGGGACTGACCTACACCCCCGAACATTGGGACGTAGTTAAGCTGGCCAAGTGGCTTTGCGACAACCTACCAGAGCCTACGCTGACGCACGCCAGCAAACTGGCGTTTGTGGCAGGCTGGTTGACAAACCTGTTGGAACAATCCGGTTTTGACTTGGGCCGCGCCAATTTACAAAAGTTTTTGATGCGCAACCTATTGGATGCGCGCATCCGGGACCTGCGAAAACTGGCCGTCAACCGCGCCTATAACCAAACCTTGTTCGATGAGGGTAACCAAGAACGCGTCGCGGTGAGCCACCAGTTCACCTACGATTTTCGACCTGAAGCCTACGCACCCAGCCGGGACTATGACGGCGATTTTGGTTTATTCTCATTTAAAAAACACTTCTATGGCCGCATAGGAAACTTCGATAGCAAAGAAGAGTTTGAGTGCGCAACGCAGCTAGATATTCTGGCTCAAAAAAAGCAACTCAAATTCTGGGTACGCAACTTAACCCGGCGCGAAGGTGCCTCCTACTTTTTCCAAAAGGCAACCGGTCGCTTCTACCCGGACTTTATCTGCAAGCGCAATGACGACAGTTTTTTGATTGTTGAATACAAAGGTGGCGACCGCTGGAAAGAAGCAGCGGATGACCGGTTGATTGGAAAACTATGGGCCGATATGTCAGACGGTACTTGCCAGTTTGTGATGATCACCAACCGGCAATGGGAGTCGATTGATCCGTTTTTAAACTGACTTACGAAATAGCCCGAAGCGCCATACGCAACCTGATCAAGTAATTTAAGAATTGTTGCGCCGTGAACGTTACCAGAAAAGTTGACGGTGTCGGGCGTCATCAAGACAGTCATGGAGAGTTGGTGTGCAGGGTAATGTCGTTGGCTAACCCGCATTCCTGATCATCACACCATCCCACGATGCTGTGCCGGATCGGACTAACTCCTCAGTCAGGTGATCTATCCACTCAAAAAATCTACTGTTGAAAAATACCGCTCATGAATCAACACGATATAGGGCGTCGCACCGGTCCACGCCATGAAGCTGACAAGATCAAGGCTTTGCGCTTCGATCAGCTTGAATTTCAATAGAACTTTGATCGCGTACTTACTATTTTTCTTAGGATGAAAAAAATCAGTAAGATGCGCCCGGACGTTCGC
This sequence comes from uncultured beta proteobacterium, assembly GCA_903823025.1. GTDB lineage: Bacteria > Pseudomonadota > Gammaproteobacteria > Burkholderiales > Burkholderiaceae_C > Rhodoferax. The sequence goes on along the minus strand of CAIJRK010000031.1, from coordinate 29,437 downwards.
GATAGATTTCTCGACACTAGGGAAAACCGGACCATGATCCGGAGATAAGGTTGTTAACGTCATCCCTAAAAAGATAGAGATTGACCACCGCTTTGGCGGAGGGTAGCGCGGCGTCATCTGTCAGCCTGCTTCAGGCCGTGAGCGTAGCGGCCAGTTCCCGCAGGGCCGGGCCGTTGATGATTTGAATCTGTTCACGCCCCAGCGCGACCCAGCCTTCACGTTCAAAGCGGCGCAGCAGCCGGGTGACGATTTCGCGCACCGTGCCCAACTCGTTGGCCAGCATTTGGTGCGTCATCGCCCGTTGCGGGCCGTGGCCTAACAACGCAGCGGCCAGCCGCCGGTCAAGCTTATGAAACGCTACCGCGTCAATCAGACGGGTGAGATCGGCCATGCGTTCGGCAAACAGGCCCAGCACCTCGTCTCGAAAAGCAGGGGTTTCAAGCCAGCGTTTAAAGATGTTGGCGGGAATCAAAAGCAGCGTGCTGGCTTTGGTCGTGACACCGTTCGCCGACATCGGCTGCGTGCGAAACAGGCAGGCCGAGGACACCAGACACAACTCGCCGGGCACCACGCGGTACAACTCCAGCGAGCGGCCATCGCCTGAACTGCGCGACACTTTGATCTCGCCCTCAAGCACCAGCGGAAAGCCTTGGCAGGGCGCTTGTTCACGGAATAAAGTCGTGCCAGCGGGCACCTGCATCGGTGCCACCATCGGACTCAATTCGGCCAATGACGGTTGAACTTGTGAGAGAGCGGGATAAAGTTCAGAGGGAATCATCGCAACGGCCATTAAAAACTAGCAACAACGACCAGCCAGATCGTCCAGTATGGGGCAATCGGGCCGTTCGTCGCCTTGGCAATGGTCCAGCAAAGCGCTCAAAGTGCGCTGCATCGCCTGCATGGCTTCGATGCGATGCGCCAGCTCAGTCACATGTTTTTGGGCAATGCGTTTGACACTGGCACTGGCGCGCTGCCGGTTGTGCCACAGACCCACCAGTTCGGCAATCTCGACCATCGAAAAGCCCAACTCACGCCCGCGTTTGATGAACTGCAGGGTGCGCACATCGGCCTCGGTGTACTGGCGGTAACCGCTGTCGGTGCGGGCCACCGGCGCGAGCAAGCCGAGCGACTCGTAATGCCGCACCATCTTGGCCGACACATTGGACAGGCGCGCTGCCACGCCAATGGCGACTGGCCAGACCCGGACGGTTTCAATGGACGCCGTGGCGGATGTGTTCATTCGGCGACGGCGTAGCCTTCTTCGGCGATGGCTTCGGCCAGTCGTTCGCGCGGTTGCCCGGATTGCACTTCAACCAAGTTGATTGCACGGTCGATGCGAACCTCGGCTTGCGGGTCAACTTGTTTCACGGCGCGAGTGACCGCTTTTTCACAGTGGCCGCAGGTCATGCCGGTGACGGTAAAAGTTTGCTTCATAAAAACTCCAGTTGTTAAAGGGTTTCATATCAATTGATATGAAGCATAGCTTGAACCTTCCCACGATGGCAAGGTCAAGTGCTGCGGGCGATGATCCAATTCGTCCAATGATTTAAACGCAATTTGGCTTGACCTTACCATGATGGGAAGGATTAGGATGCCCCACATGACTACTGACACCCCCCCTTCATCCGCCACCATTGCGCTGGACATTGGCATTGGTGGCATGACCTGCGCCTCTTGTGTGGCGCGTGTCGAACGCGCCCTGAAAAAAGTGCCGGGCGTGCAAGACGCCACGGTCAATCTGGCGACCGAATCGGCCCGCATTGTTTACGAACCGTCCAAACAAATGCAAGCCCGGCTGCGCCGCGCCGTGCGCGATGCGGGCTATGAGCCGGTCGCGCCCAGCGCCGCCATTGATGCGCAAGACGCGTCGCCTTGGGCCGGTTTTATGCCGGTGGGGATTGGCTTGGTGCTGTCTGTGCCGTTGGTGGTGCCCATGATCGCCGCGCTTTTTAACTACCATTGGATGCTGCCCGCGTGGGTGCAATTTTTGCTGGCCACGCCGGTGCAATTCATTCTGGGGGCGCGCTTTTACAAGGCCGGTTGGTACGCCCTCAAGGCGCTCACTGGCAACATGGATTTGTTGGTGGCGATTGGCACCACGGCGGGCTGGGCGCTGTCGGTCTGGTTGTGGTTGACGGCTGAGGCGGGCATGGCACCACATTTGTATTTTGAAGGTTCTGCCGTTGTGGTGACGCTGGTGTTACTGGGCAAGTGGCTGGAGGCGCGGGCTAAGCGGCAAACCACCTCTGCCATTCGGGCCTTGCACGCTTTGCGACCCGATGTGGCGCATTGGTTGGGGCTGGACGGTCAGGTCGATGTGCCTGTGGCCGACGTGCTGGTGGGCGACCGGCTGGTGGTGTTGCCCGGCGAACGCATTCCGGTGGACGGCCTATTACAAGAAGGCCACACGCAGGTCGATGAATCCATGCTCACCGGCGAGCCGCTGCCCATCGAGAAACACGCCGATGCCAACCCCGCCGCGCTGCTCACCGGCGGCTCCATCAATGGCGAGGGCCGGATCGTGATGCAAGTGCGCGCCGTGGGCAGCGAAACTGTGCTGTCTCACATCATCCGTCTGGTGGAAGACGCGCAAGCGGCCAAAGCGCCGATTCAACGCATGGTGGATCAAGTGAGCGCTGTGTTTGTGCCAGTGGTGCTGGTGATTGCGCTGGTCACGCTGCTGGCGTGGTGGCTGACCGGCCATCCGTTTGAAGTAGCGTTGATCAACACCGTCGCCGTGCTGGTGATTGCCTGCCCTTGCGCGTTGGGACTGGCCACGCCAGCGGCCATCATGGCGGGCACGGGCGTGGCGGCCAAATTTGGCATTTTGATCAAAGACGCGCAGGCGCTGGAGTTGGCGCACAAAGTGGACGTGGTCGCCTTTGACAAAACCGGCACGCTCACCGTCGGACGGCCCCGGCTGACTCACTTTTGGACGGGTGGTAAAAACAGTGGCGCGCTGGAAGTTGACGGTGACGCCCCAACAGCACAAAAACTGACGGCAGAGCAACGGGCTTTGTTGACAGCGGCGGCCAGTTTACAAAGCGGCAGTGAGCATCCCCTGGCCCGCGCCGTGCTCCAGGCGGCACGCGAACAAGGCCTTGAGATTCCCGCGCCCGACAACGTGCGCGCTGTGCCGGGTCGCGGCACCGAAGGCGTCGTGCAGGTCGGCTCGACGCCACAAACTTATCTGATCGGCAGCCTGCGCTGGATGCAAGCGTTGGGCGTTGACCTGGACGCCAACAGTGGCGAGATTGGCGCGCGGGCGGCAGCGCTGCAAACCACGGGCGCGACCGTCTCGGTGATGGCGCAACGCCTGCCCGCCACCGCGCAACAACCGGAACAAATCGTGGTGATGGCCCTGATGGCTTTTGGCGACGAACCCAAGCCCGGTGCCCAAGAAGCGTTGGCCGCTTTGCGCGCACGCGGTATCAAACTGGTGATGATCTCCGGCGACAACTGGGGCGCCGCCGAAGCGATGGCGCGCCGACTCGGCCTGCGCCCGGAAGAAGGCGAAGTCATGGCCGAGGTGCTGCCAGGCGACAAAGCGGCCAAGGTGATGTCTCTCAAAACCGGCGGCCACACCGTGGCGATGGTGGGCGACGGCGTGAACGATGCGCCCGCTTTGGCCGCCGCCGATGTCGGTATGGCGATGGCAAATCCGGGCGGCGGTGGCACCGATGTGGCCATGCACGCCGCTGGCATCACCCTGATGCGCGGCGACCCGGCCATGATGGCCGCCGCACTGGACATTTCAGACCGCACGGTGGCCAAAATTCGACAAAACCTGTTCTGGGCTTTTGCCTACAACGTAGCGGGCATTCCGCTGGCCGCACTCGGCTTTTTGAACCCGGTGGTGGCCGGTGCAGCCATGGCGCTAAGTTCAGTTAGCGTGATGAGCAATGCCTTGTTACTCAAACGCTGGAAGCCTTGAGGCCAGCAACACCGAGGCTGAACGGCTACCTATATTCAGGCAACTCAATCTTGACTTCGAGCACCTCCAGGTTATCCTGTCGCTCCAGGTTGACCTTGACGTCAGCCATGTCAATTTTGACGTACTTGCAGATGACTTGCATCAACTCGCGTTGCAAATCAGGCAGGTAATAAGGTTCTGGCACATGGCGCCCCTGGCGCTCGCGCGCCAGGATAATTTGCAGCCGCTCTTTAGCGACGCTGGCTGTGTTTTGCTTTTCACCAATAAAAAATTTAATAAAAGACATTTTTTATCTCCCCCTGAAGAGCCACTTCAACAGCCCTTTTTTAGGAGCTTTTGTAAACCGCATGGGTCTGTCGCCTCCCAAAAACCGCTCAATCATGTCTTTGTAAGCCTCTGAAACGTCAGAGTCTTGTAGATGTATGGCGGGTATTCCTTGGTTAGAGGCTTGTAGCACCGATTCATTTTCAGGAATAACGCCAATGAGTTGAATACGCAAAATGTCCTTAATATCTGCCAGCGACAGCATTTGGCCCTGGTTAACGCGAGACGGGTTGTAACGTGTGATGAGCAAGTGCTCTTTGACCGGTGGGCGTCCCTCCACGGCACGCCGCGTTTTGCTCGACAGCATCCCCAAGATGCGATCCGAGTCGCGCACGGAGGCCACCTCGGGGTTGGTCACCACCAAGGCTTCGTCTGCAAAATGCATCGCCATCATGGCGCCGGATTCAATCCCGGCAGGCGAGTCGCACACGATGAATTCAAAATTCATCGCGGCCAGATCGTCCAGCACTTTGCCGACGCCATCTTGTGTCAACGCGTCTTTGTCGCGCGTTTGTGACGCGGCCAGAACGAACAAATTTTCGCCACAGCGTTTGTCTTTAATCAGTGCTTGATGCAAGGTGGCTTCACCATAAATCACATTGATCAGGTCATACACCACACGACGCTCGCAGCCCATGATCAGATCCAGGTTGCGCAAACCCACATCAAAGTCAATCACGGCTGTTTTGTGCCCACGCAGGGCTAGCCCGGTTGCAAAACTGGCACTGGTGGTTGTTTTTCCCACACCTCCTTTACCGGAGGTCACCACAATAACTTTTGCCATTAAAGAGTTTTCTTTCAAATTAATTGAAATCTGAAAACCGGCATTTGTCTAAATTTCACAAAAAAGAAAAGCTCTAATTTTTCAGACATTCAATCAATGTTCTGCCCTGCCCTTGATCACCTAACCACTTCTGTCTATGTCATTTATTGACTGTTTTCTCTTTCTCCCAAACACATCACTCTTCAAATTTGGCACTGACTGATAAACCACGACACCCTCGCATCAAACACCAAACGATATCCGAAAAAACGCCTTGACAATCAGGCGTGAATACACGCCAATTCTCCAATAAAGTTTTTTTAACAAAATGAGAAAGATCAAGCTCTTTCACGTCAACTGACATCAAAATACAAAATTTACGCAGGTGTATCGACTCAGTCCACCCAAAAAATCCCATGGCTTGAACTCAAAGCGCAATGGATTTTTAAGTCAGTCTGCGATCACTCACGCGAATCCGGCAGTTCAATTTTGACCTCCAAGACCTCAATGTTGTCTTGATGCTCTATGTGGATCTGAATATCTTCGGCGTTAATTTTGACGTACCGGCTGACAACGGCGATCAATTCGCGTTGCAGATCTGCCAAAAATTCCGGCTTGCTCGTGGTGCGGTCACGTCGCTCATGCGCCAGAATGATTTGAAGTCGATTTTTGGCCAGGCCAGCGCTTTCATTCTTTTCACCCGCAAAAAATTTGATAAAAGACATGGTCTTATTTACCCCCAAATAGTCGCTGCAAAATCCCCGGCTTAACGGCCTCGGTAAAACGCATCGGGGCTTCACCCCCCAGAAAACGCTCCACCACATCTTTGTAGGCCTCCGAGATATCCGTGTTGTGGATATGAATCACCGCGACGCCCTGGTTGGACGCCAGCAACACCGACTCACTCTCCGGAATCACCCCAATCAGCTTGATACGCAAAATGTCCTGAATATCAGCCAACGACAGCATTTGCCCCTGAAGCACCCGACTTTGGTCATAGCGCGTGATGAGCAGGTGTTCTACAACAGGCGCCAAACCTTTCAACGCACGTTGCGTCTTGCTTGACAACATTCCCAAAATCCGGTCTGAGTCCCGCACAGAAGCAACTTCAGGATTGGTCACCACCAAGGCTTCATCCGCAAAGTGCATCGCCATCATGGCGCCATGCTCAATCCCGGCGGGTGAGTCACACACGATGAATTCAAAGCCCATGGTACCCAGATCATTGAGCACCTTGCCCACACCTTCTTGCGTCAAGGCATCTTTTTCACGGGTTTGCGAGGCGGCCAGTATGAACAAATTGTCACATTGCTTGTCTTTAATCAGCGCCTGATTCAGGTTGGCTTCGCCGTGAATGACATTGATCAGGTCATACACCACGCGGCGCTCACAACCCATGATCAAGTCCAGATTTCGCAGGCCAATGTCGAAATCAATCACGACTGTCTTGTGACCCCGCAAAGCCAGGCCGGTTGCAAAACTGGCGCTGGTGGTTGTTTTGCCCACACCACCTTTACCCGAGGTCACCACAATGATTTTTGTCATGAAATTACGCGGGCTTACCCCGGCCTTGAGACCGGGGCTGGATAGCGCGACGTGCGCACAGCACATCCGTTGTTCCCGCATTCCTTTTGTATTTTTGCGCTATGTGTGAAATAACCATAACCGTCGGCCCGCTGCGTAATGCGGCAGTGCTGACAGGAAATGCCCTGAATAGTCGCCGCACCAGCGACGCTTGTTTGACAGTTGCAATTATCTGTGAGTCAAATTGCCACGCAGCCTTTATAAGGGATTCACCCCGTCCAGGGCAAACTGCCAGACCCGTGGTTCCGCTCTCCTGATTCAGCAATAAATGTAGCGGTTGAAGCTCGCTATTTTCAACCCGTCGGTCAACGCATGGGCGACAAAAGGGAAACAACTTGTGCACATGCACAAGGTTAAATCCAAGTCGTTTTCGCGCGTGCTTCTGGCAGCACGGCATCAAGAACCTTCCTTTGCAAGGCGGTACACATCTTTGCGGAGCGAATCCATTAGTTTTTTAAGGTTTCGATCAGCAGTTTGTCTTGACCATCGTTGCTCAAACGCACTTGGGCCGGCTTGCCACGCACGTCAAGGGGCAAAGGATTTTCACTGGTGCGGTAAATACCGGCAATGGAGATCAACTCAGGCTCCAGGCAAATTGAAAATATACGCGCATGGATATCGCCACTGGCACCGGCCATGGCCTTGCCGCGCAACGGTGCATACACATGAATGTTGCCATCGGCCACCACTTCAGCGCCTTGGTTGACTATCGCCAGCACGACCAGATCACCACCTCGCGCATAAACTTTTTGACCTGAACGCAGCGGCTTGTCAATCACCATCGTGGCGCAACCCTGTGTTTCGCGTTTGAGGTTTTGCGCGATTACGGCAGGCGTGACCACGGCGGGACGTGGGCGCGGCACATCGACCAAAGCTTGCACCAAGCCAAAGGTAAGCGCCGAGGTCATCCACGCCGGACTGGCGCCCCGCACCGCCACCGGCACCAAATGACAGGCCCGCAAAGCGGCGAGTAAAGGCGCCATATCCTGAACAGGGGTGTCAGCGGGCAGGTTTGAAAAATCAATGACCAAGGCATCGTTATCAAAAAAATCCGGGGTTTCGCCTTTTTCTCCATACTGCCGCGCCAGATCAGCTTCCAGCACCGCCCAGTCACTGGTTTTAAGCATCAGCGCTACCAAGGGCAACTGTGCACTTTTTATTTCAAAAGAGACAGGTGCACTGTTGGGTGGATGAGCTTCGGGAAGGCCGGACATGATGGGAAATTTGTAAGTAACGATTGAACACCGCATGAATAATGGATGAGTAATGCCTGGAGTATCCGATACCGCAAGATTCCGAATCTTACTTGATTACACCGTGCGCACACAGCATCTTTGCCGGAGGCAGGCCTCTGAATGCATCCCTTGCGGAATGACTTGCTTTTAATCAAGTCGCAAGACAATAGCGTATGTTCGCCCTTTTTATCAGGCCTTGTCAGACCGATATGGCCCCCACAAAAAAGACGCCAACGTGACCGCTGGCGTCTTCATTTCCTGGGGCTTAAGCCTTCAGATTGTCCTCAAAATAGAGGACGTTTAAAGGGGATTCAGGCCAGCGCGGGATAGTCGGTGTAACCCTTTTCATCGCCGCCGTAAAACGTCGTGTGGTCTGGCGTGTTGAGCGGTGCGCCTTCGCGCAGTCGGCGCGTCAGATCCGGGTTGGCAATGAAGGGGCGCCCAAAAGCGACCAAATCAGCACCATTGGCGATGGCTTGACTGGCCAGGGCGAGGTCATAGCCGTTGTTGACCATCCAGGCGGCTTTGCCATCGGCGCTGCGGTAGGCGGTGTAAAGCTCGACATAGTCAAACGGTTTGTCGCCCTGTGCGTAATCTCTGGCGCCGCCAGTGGCGCCTTCAATCACATGCAAATAAGCCAGGTTCAAAGGGGCGAGTTGAGCCACCACGTAGTTAAAGAGCGCTTGCGGTTGCAGGTCTTCAACGTCGCCAGCGGGCGTCACGGGCGACAGGCGAATACCGACGCGGTCGCTGCCAATTTCTTGCGCAATCGCCGTGGTGACTTCCAGCAGAAAACGCGCCCGATTTTCAATACTGCCGCCATAAGCATCGGTACGGGTGTTGGCGTTGGCGCGCAAAAACTGGTCCAGCAAATAACCATTGGCACCATGGACTTCAACGCCATCAAACCCGGCCGCTATCGAGTTGCGGGCCGCGTGGCGGTAGTCGTTGACCAAGCCGGGCAGTTCTTGCAGCGTCAGCGCGCGCGGCATGGAGGTGTCCTCAAAAGTGGGCACACCGTCGCGAATCAGCACGGTTTTAGCGTTGGCGCGAATGGCGGAAGGCGCAACCGGGGCTTGGCCACCCGGCTGCAAATCGACGTGCGAAATGCGCCCGACGTGCCACAGTTGAAGCACAATTTTGCCGCCTGCGGCGTGGACGGAATCCGTGACTTTTTTCCAGCCTGCGACTTGCTCATCCGTCCAGATGCCGGGCACATCCGAGTAGCCCTGCGCTTGGTGCGTGATGGCGGTGGCTTCACTGACGATCAGGCCAGCGCCGTTTTCAGGGTCAGCACGCTGCGTGTAATAGGTGACCATAGCGGGCGTTGGCAGGGCACCGGGCGCCCGATTGCGTGTCAGGGGTGCCATGACGACACGATTGGCAAGCTGCAGGCTGCCGACTTGAAGGGAGTCAAATAAAGTGGTCATAAAGTTACCTTGTCATGAGATTTAATAAAACACGGTTCACCGATGTCGAGTCTTTCGGTTTGTAGATTTTTCTACAAAAATCAAGGGCGTCAAGGGGCCGTGTTGAAAAGGGGTTGGGCGTATTACTTAATCAAACCTTCGGCGCGCATGGCGGCTTGCACGGCAGGATGGGCACCGACGCGCTCCAGAAAAGCGCTCAGGTTGGGCAGGCTACTCAGGTCAAGGCCGACGTGCTTCTTCCAGCTCACCACCGTGAATAAATACGCATCAGCGACCGTGAAGGTATCGCCCCCCAAATAAGGCGTGCGGGCCAGTTCGCCTTCAACCCAGGCCAGGCGCGAGAGCAGACGTGTTTTGGCGATTTTTTTGGCTTCTTCCGGCATTCCGGGGGCAAATAAAGGGGCAAAGTTCTTGTGCAGCTCGGTGCCGATAAAGCTCAACCACTCCTGCAGTTTGTAGCGTTCAAAACTGCCATTGGCAGGCGCTAGATGTTGCGCGGGAACCAAGTCCGCAATGTATTGCAGGATGGCCGCACTTTCACGCAGTTGAGCGCCATCGTCAAGCGCTAACAAGGGCACATAGCCCAGCGGATTGAGGGTGTAGAAGTCGGTGCCATCGGGCAGTTGATGCGTTTTGGTTGGGGCCGCAATGGCCTCAAAAGCCAGGCCGGACGCCTGCAGCGCAATATGGGCGGCCAGCGAACAGGCGCCGGGGGAGTAGTAGAGTTTCATGCGTTGTCCTTGAGCGGGTTGCGTTGAACCCGTTTAAAAATCAGAGCGCTAATCCTACCGGTTAGCCATTATTTGTGCTGACAAAGGTTTTAGCGCTTGAAGAAAGGGGGGAAACCTGGCAAGGCAAAATCCGGCATGAAACAAATTTTTAAATGGTTGGGAACGACCAGTCTGGTGTTGCTGTTGTTGGCGGTGGGCGTGGTCTGGGCTTTGCAGCGTTGGGTCGGCTCAGAGGCCTTCAAAGTACAGACCGAGAAAGAAATCAGCAGCGCTTTGGGTGTGGGCGTGACGCTGACACGCATCGACGTTGCCGTCTGGCCGTTACCCGCCGTTGCGCTGGAAGGTGTGCAGGTTCAAACGCATCCCGCCCTGACGCTAGAGCGCCTGGAGGCCCGCCCGATCTGGCGTAGCTTGCTTCAAGGCGAGCTGAAACTGGCTACGGTGCTGGTACGGGACGCCGTGTTGCCGCAAGTCGGGGTGGACGGCTTGCTCTTGCTGCTTCAAAAAATGCAGTCAGAAACGTCAGCCCCCGCCGGAAAATCCGGCACCCCTGCCGCCACGTCCAACCAGCTGCCCCGTCGTCTGGTGCTGTCACAGGTGACTTGGGTCGGCGCCCAAGGCGCCACGATGACGCTGGATGCCGATGCGCATCTGAGCGCGCAAGGCTTGCCGGACGATGTCTCAATCCAGGTTTTAAAAGGGCTGCTACAGGGTAGCAACGCCCAACTCAAACGCCACAACAACGACTGGACGCTGACCATGGCCGTCGGTGGCGGCACCGTTGACGGCCACATTCAGTGGCAGCCTGCCGCGCAGGCGGGCGCGCCGTTTGCACTGCAAGGACAACTCAAAACCCGGGCGGTGTCGCTGGCCGCGTTAAGTACCGCGCCCCCACCCGTCTTGAGTGGGCAACTCGACATGGACACCACGCTGACCGCCCACACAAGCAGCTTAGGCGCCTTGGCGGATGAGCTGAAGACGCAAAGTCAATTTACCGTGCGCCAAGCGGTGCTGCATGGCCTCGACTTGGCGAAGGCGGTCGGCACCCTGGGGTTGAGTCGGGGTGGCGAGACGCGCCTGAACACGCTGGCGGGTCAGGCCAACACGCAGGGCAGGGCCGTGCAGCTGACCCAGATGGCCGCCAGTTCGGGCCTCCTGAGTGCCAGCGGCCATGTGGCGATTGCCCCCATCAGCCAGACCTTGAGTGGCCGGGTCAATGTTGATATGGCCGCCTCAGCGCTGGGGGGCGCGGTCGGCGTGCCGCTGAATGTGGGCGGCACGCTGGCAGCACCTGAATTGACCCTGACCCGTGGCGCGCTGGTCGGCGCGGCCATTGGGACGGCGGTGATGCCGGGCGTGGGCACCGGTGCGGGACTTTCGATAGGGGACAGGCTGGAACAGGGATTTAAAAAGCTTTTTGGGCAGTAAATCAGACTAAACCCCGCAGATTTTTTATTGAGCGCGCATGGATCGTTGTGAGCTTCACAAAGCGTTCAATCGCGCACTCGCCCACAGCACCTGGTCGATGACGCCTTGCACGCTTTTGCGGTGTGCCGCCAGCTGCAACACGCCTTGCGCATCGAACGCATCACCGGCGCCGCCCAACGCAAATTGTTGCGGGGCCACCCAGCATTGCAGGTTTTGAAGCAACGGATTCAGATGACTCAGTGAACGCAGTCCACCCAAGCCGCCGGGGGACGCACTCAGCAGACCCACCACTTTGCCTTGAAAAGATTTGCCGCCTTGCGCCCAATCCGGGTCGCCTTTGACCGGGCTGGAAGCCCAATCAATTGTGTTTTTAAGCAGCGCGGTGTAGCTGCCGTTGTATTCCGGCGAGCAGATCAACCAAGCCGGATGCGCAAACATCAATTGCTTCAGACGCATGACATCGGGCGGCGTGCCTTGGGCTTCCAGGTCGGCGTTGTAGAGGGGAATATCCAAAGCCGCCAATTCGAGATGCGTGACCTCGGCACCAACAGCACGAGCCATCGTGGCGGCGTTGCTGGCGAGTTGACGGTTGAAGGATTGTTGGCGGGTACTGCCCGCAAATATTAGAAGTTTCATGGCCTCGATTGTTACGATGTTTTCGGCCATCGGTAAAATTAGGGCCATGCTTTATCCACAGAATTTCGACGTTATCGTCGTCGGCGGCGGCCACGCCGGAACCGAGGCGGCGCTAGCCGCTGCGCGCATGGGCTGCAAGACTTTGCTGCTCAGTCACAACATTGAAACCTTGGGCCAGATGAGCTGCAATCCGTCTATTGGCGGTATCGGCAAAGGCCATTTGGTCAAAGAGGTGGACGCCATGGGCGGCGCCATGGCGGCAGCCACCGATGAGGGCGGCATCCAGTTTCGCATTCTTAACTCCAGCAAAGGACCAGCCGTGCGCGCCACCCGTGCGCAGGCAGATCGGGTGTTATACAAAGCCGCTATTCGGCGCAGACTAGAGAATCAGCCCAATTTGTGGCTGTTCCAGCAAGCCGTGGATGATTTGATGGTCGAAGGCGACCGAGTCGTGGGCGCGGTGACGCAGGTGGGTATCAAGTTTCGCGCCAAAACCGTGGTGCTGACAGCAGGCACTTTTCTGGATGGCAAGATTCACGTGGGCTTGAATAACTACGCCGCAGGCCGCGCCGGTGACCCACCCGCCGTGAGTTTGAGTGCGCGTTTGAAAGAGTTGAAGCTGCCGCAAGGTCGGCTCAAAACTGGCACGCCGCCAAGGCTGGATGGTCGCTCGATTGATTTCAGCAAGTGCATTGAACAGCCCGGCGACGGAATGCCGGGCGGCATGAGCGCGGCCACGCCAGTGTTTAGCTTCATGGGCCGAGTGGCACAACACCCCGCACAAATGTCGTGCTGGATGACGCATACCAACGAGCGCACCCACGACATCATTCGCAGCGGTTTTGACCGCAGTCCCATGTTCACCGGCAAAATTGAAGGCGTTGGCCCGCGTTACTGCCCGAGCGTCGAAGACAAGATCAACCGTTTTGCCGACAAAGACAGTCACCAGATTTTTCTGGAGCCGGAAGGCCTGACCACGCACGAGTATTACCCCAACGGTATTTCCACCAGTTTGCCGTTTGACATTCAGTACGCGCTGGTACGTTCAATGGCCGGGTTGGAAAACGCCCACATCATTCGTCCCGGCTACGCGATTGAGTACGATTATTTTGACCCGCAACAACTCAAAAGCAGCTTTGAGACCAAGGCCATTGGCGGCCTGTTTTTTGCCGGTCAAATCAACGGCACCACGGGCTACGAAGAAGCGGCCGCCCAAGGCCTGTTTGCCGGCATCAACGCCGCGTTACAGGCGGGTGCCAAAACAGCGTGGACGCAAGACACTTGGGTGCCGGGCCGGGACGAAGCTTATTTGGGCGTGCTGGTGGACGACCTGATTACCAAAGGCGTGACCGAACCCTACCGCATGTTCACCAGTCGCGCTGAGTTCCGGCTGCAGCTGCGCGAAGACAATGCCGATATGCGGTTGACCGAAGTCGGGCGTCAACTGGGCTTGGTGGACGATGCGCGTTGGGAAGCTTTCAGCCGAAAGCGCGACATTGTTTCACGTGAAACAGAGCGTCTGCGTTCGGTGTGGGTCAGCCCCAAGAATCTGGAAGTGGCTGAATCTGAGCGCGTATTGGGCAAGATGATCGACCATGAATACAGACTGGCCGATTTGTTGCGCCGCCCGGACGTGAGTTACGCGAGTCTGATGTCATTGAACGGCGGCAAATACGCCAGTGCCGAATTGGATGCGAATGTTTCACGTGAAACATCGGAGGCCATTTCGGACGAGGCGATGCTGACGGCAGTCATCATTGAGCAGCTAGAGATTTCAGCCAAATACGCGGGTTACATTGACCGCCAGAAAGAAGAAGTAGGCCGTTCCGCCCATTATGAAAACCTGAAATTACCTGACGATTTGGACTATCACCAAGTGACCGCCTTGAGCATCGAAGCCCGGCAAAAGTTAAGCAAACTGCGCCCTGAAACCTTGGGGCTGGCATCGCGCATTTCAGGCATTACGCCCGCCGGTATTTCGTTGTTGTTGGTGTACTTGAAAAAGTGCAACTACATAGCGTTTGCCAGCCCGGACAAAACGACCTCAGCCACCTCTGACAAGGCGGCCCTTTGATGCGTGAGCTTGAACAAGAACTGCGCCAGGGTTTGACCGATTTATCGTTGGTGCTCAACGAGGTGCAAGTCGGTCAATTGCTGGACTACATGGCGTTGATCCAAAAGTGGACCAAAGTCTATAACCTGACCGCCGTGCGCAACCCCGCCGAGATGTTGACGCATCATCTGCTGGACAGCTTGGCCGCCATTGCGCCCTTGCGCCGACAGCTGGCGGCCCAGTCGCTCGCAGGCGCTCCTGAAAGCCCGGTGCGTTTGCTCGATGTGGGTTCGGGCGCGGGCTTGCCGGGCGTGGTCATCGCCATTTGCTGCCCGCAGGTGGCGGTGGACTGCGTGGACACCGTTGCCAAAAAAGCCGCCTTCATTCGACAAGCGGCTGTCACCTTGAAGCTGACCAACCTGCGCGGCTTGCACGCCCGGGTCGAGAGTTTGACGGACAAATACAGCGTGATCAGCGCCCGCGCCTTTGCCTCGCTGCTGGATTTCACCACTTGGTCGGTGGCCGCCCTGGCCGAGCAGGGCGTTTGGTTGGCCATGAAAGGCAAGCACCCAGCGGATGAAATCGCGGCTTTGCCCACTTCCGTCAAAGTGTTTCACGTGGAACAATTACAGGTGCCAGGCCTGGATGCCGAGCGCTGCATCGTGTGGCTGCAAGCTGCGCCGGATTAATTGATTGATCGGGTTTTGGCTTCAGGCTGAAGTTGTCACATAAAGTGCGTGCTTCTTCGTTTAAAGTTGCCACGTTGTTTCACGTGAAACATTCATGTCTCGTTCTGTTTTATTCCACATCAGGTAAGCACTTCATGGCCAAAATATTTTGTGTTGCCAATCAAAAAGGCGGGGTTGGCAAGACCACCACCACGGTCAACCTGGCCGCTGGTTTAGCCAAAATTGGTCAGCGCGTGCTGATGATCGACTTGGATCCGCAGGGCAATGCCACCATGGGGTCGGGCGTGGACAAGCGCAAGTTGGAACACACCATTTATGACGTGCTGCTGGAGTCCGCAACGGTCGCGCAAACGCGGGTTAAAAGCGAAAAATTGATCAAGGCCGGTTGTTCTTACGACATCGTGGGCGCGAACCGTGAACTCACCGGCGCCGAGGTCGAATTGGTGACGCTGGAGCGCCGTGAAAAGCGCCTCAAGCAAGCGCTGGTCGCTGTGGATCAAGATTACGATTTCATCCTGATTGATTGCCCGCCGTCTTTGTCGATGTTGACGCTGAACGGCCTGTGTTGCGCAAATGGCGTGATCGTACCCATGCAGTGCGAGTATTTTGCTTTGGAGGGGCTGACTGATTTGGTCAACACCATCAAACAAGTCCATGCCAACCTGAACAAAGACCTCGTCATCATCGGTTTGCTGCGTGTCATGTTTGACCCGCGCATCACCTTGCAACAGCAGGTGAGCGAGCAACTGACGGCCCATTTTGGCGGCAAGGTTTTCAACACCGTGATTCCGCGCAATGTGCGCTTGGCCGAGGCGCCCAGCTATGGCTTACCGGGTGTGGTGTTTGACCCTTCGTCCAAGGGCGCGCAAGCTTTTGTCTTGTTCGCGCAAGAGCTGGCGGCGCGGGTTTGGGCAAAATGAACCGCGTTCTCACCCTGCCGGGTTGGCAAAATTCCGGCCCTGATCATTGGCAAAGTCGGTGGGAAGTCAGCCACGGTTACCAGCGCGTCGAGCAGCACGACTGGCTGCGTCCGCTGCGTGGTGATTGGATCGCACGTCTGGAAGACGTGCTGTTGCAGCAGCCTGAGCCGGTGATTTTGGTAGCGCACAGCCTGGGCTGTTTGCTGGTCGCGGCCTGGGCCTCTCACTCAAGCCATACCCACCTCGTTAAAGCCGCTTTGCTGGTCGCGCCCGCAGATGCCGAGCGCGAAGAACTGCGGCCTGTTTTGGCTCGTTGGTCGCCGATTCCTTTGCAACCATTGCCGTTCAAAACTCGGGTGGTGAGCAGTCAGAACGATCCGTATTGCCGTGTTGAACGGGCGGCTCAGTTCGCCAGCGCTTGGGGTGCCGACTTGATTGACGGCGGCAACCTCGGCCATATCAACGCCGAATCCGGTTTGGGTGATTGGCCGCAAGGGCACACATTACTGCTGAAATTAATGCGTCAAGTGGATTTGTAGAAATTCTCGTCAGGAAGGAAACAATGGCTACCAAAAAACAAAAAGGCCTCGGTTTAGGCCTTGAAGCATTGCTCGGCCCCACGGTCGAGGATGAGGCGCCCCTCAACGCGGCCACCGACGACCCCGGCTTGCCCCGCACGCTGGCGCTCAACCGGCTGGTGGCGGGCCAATACCAGCCACGTACCCGCATGGACGAAGGTGCGCTGTACGAGCTGGCCGAATCCATCAAGACGCAAGGCATCATGCAGCCGATTCTGGTGCGCCCCCTCACCGACGGCGCGCATCAGGGCCAGTACGAAATCATTGCGGGCGAGCGGCGCTTTCGGGCCGCCAAACTAGCCGGACTGGACAACGTACCGGTGCTGGTGCGCGACGTGCCCAATGAGGCCGTAGCCGTCATGGCGCTGATTGAAAACATTCAACGTGAAGACCTCAACCCGCTGGAAGAAGCCCAAGGCTTACAACGCCTGGTCAAAGAGTTTGGTCACACGCATGAAACAGCGGCGCAAGCCGTGGGGCGCTCGCGCAGTGCCGCCAGCAACTTATTGCGCCTGCTCAACCTAGCCGAGCCGGTGCAAACTCTGCTGATGGCGGGCGACCTCGACATGGGCCACGCCCGCGCCTTGCTGGTGCTGGACCGGGCCACCCAAATCACGGCGGCTCACCAGATTGTTGCCAAACAAATGTCGGCGCGAGAGGCCGAAAGTTTGGCTAAAAAACTGGGCGCGGAGTTTTCTCTCACGCCCCTCAAGCCCAAGCAAGCCAAGTCCGGCGATTTGAAACGGGTTGAAGAAGAACTGTCAGACCTGCTGATGGCCGCCGTCGAGGTGTGCGTCAAAAAACGCGTCAAACGGGCCGGACGGTTGGAGGAAATGGGCGAAATCAGTATCCAGTTTGGCTCGCTCGATGAGCTTAATGGTTTGGTTGACAAACTCAGAGCCAGCGCCACCCAAGTCGGCCAGCGCTGATTTTTTAGCACATTTCATCCTTCACAACGCGCTCCCTCAAGTCCATGTTGACCCGACGGCTCAGGTCGTTCCTTGAATCGCTGCCCTGGCCGCTCCCGGCGCTGCTGGCGTGGGGCGTGGCCTGGGCTTTGTTTTTAGGCTTGCCGCGCTTGGGGGTGTCGGCTTGGGTGGCGTTGGCGCTGGCCTCGGCCTGCGGCCTCATCCTGAGTTTTGGGGGCCACACCGGGTGGCGCCGGGCTTTGATTGGACTGGGGTTTCCCTTATCGCTGGCCCTGGCTGGGGGCTTGAGTTTGCCCGCCTGGGCCTGGTTACTGCCGCTGGGCTTGCTGCTGCTGATTTACCCCTTGAAGGCTTGGCGCGATGCCCCGCTGTTTCCAACCCCGGCGCACGCCTTGCGTGATCTGGCCACGCAGGCACCGTTGGCCGCGCAGGCGTGGGTGCTGGATGCCGGTTGTGGTCTGGGCGATGGCTTGAAAGCCTTGCGCGAGGCCTACCCGCAAGCCCAACTTCACGGCCTGGAATGGAGTTGGCCGCTGCGCGGCCTGTGCGCCCTGCGTTGTCCTTGGGCACGCATTCGGCAAGGCGATATCTGGCAGGCTGACTGGCAACCCTACGCGCTGGTGTATCTGTTTCAGCGACCCGAAAGCATGGCGCGCGCCGTAGCCAAGGCGCAAGCCGAACTCCAGCCGGGCAGTTGGTTGGTGAGTCTGGAGTTTGAGGCGCCGTCACTTACGCCGCAGGCTGTTTTAGCGTGCCCCGATGGCCGGCCGGTGTGGCTGTACCGCGTCCCGTTTCAGGCGAAATCGCCAGAAAATTGACGCCCGCCTGGCCCTCAAAACGCCTGATCCCCACCTTGCTAAAACGGTAGGGGATAGCTGCAACAATAACGACCCAACCAAGGAGATTCATGACATGGGACAAAGACTGACACAAATCGCCACCCGTACCGGCGACAACGGCACCACCGGACTGGGGGACAACACCCGCGTCTCCAAAAACAGCCTGCGCGTGCACGCCATGGGCGACGTGGACGAACTCAACTCCAACATCGGCGTGCTGCTGTGTGAAGACATGCCGGAGGGGGTACGCACCTTGCTGGTGGAGATTCAGCATCAGCTGTTTAACCTGGGCGGCGAGCTGTCTATTCCGGGTTTTGAGTTGCTCAAACCGGAGGCCGTGCTGGCGCTGGATGCCGCCCTGGCCGAACACAACGCCACCTTGCCGCGCTTGCAAGAGTTCATCTTGCCAGCGGGCAGTCGGGCAGCGGCTTTGGCCCATGTTTGTCGCACCGTGACCCGCCGCGCCGAGCGCATGGTCGTCGCCCTGGAAGGGCAAGATGCCTTGAAAGACACACCCCGCCAGTACCTCAACCGCCTGAGTGATTTGATGTTTGTACTGGCCCGGGTGCTCAACCGTCATCGCCCTGATGGCAGCGTGGGCGACGACGTTTACTGGAAGAGCGAGAAGATGGCTAAACCCCAAACATAAGGTTGGGCAGTGCCAGCGTGATGGCGGGGACGTAGGTGATGATGATCAGGAAAACCAGCAGCACCATCAACCACGGCAGCGCCGCCCGCGTGACCTCTACCAGACTCATGCCGGTCACGCTACTGGTCACAAACAAGTTCAAGCCCACCGGCGGCGTGACCATGCCAATCTCCATATTCACCACCATGATGACGCCGAGGTGAATCGGGTCAATGCCCAGTTGCGTGGCAATCGGGAAAAAGATGGGCGCCAAAATCAGAATGATGCCGGTCGGCTCCATGAAGTTACCGGCAATCAGCAAGATGATGTTGACCACCAGCAAGAACATCCACGGCGTCATGCCCATACCAACGATGTATTCCGCAATGGTTTGGGGAATGCGCTCCGAGGTCAAGACGTGGGCGAACAGCAAAGCATTGGCGACGATGAACATCAACATGACCGTGGTGCGCGCCGCATCCAAAAACACGGGAGGCAATTGCTTGGGCGTCATGTCCCGGTAAATGAAAACGGCCACCAGCAAGGCATAAACCGCTGACACCGCCGCCGCTTCCGTGGGCGTGAAGACGCCACCGTAAATGCCGCCCATGATGATGACCAGCAAAGCCAAGCCCCACAAAGATTCCCGAAACGTGCGCAATACCTCACGTTTGCTGGCTTTGGGCGGCGGCTCAATCTTTAGCTTGCCTGCACGCCACCAGACGGCCACCATCAGCATCAAACCCAGCAACAAGCCCGGCACCACCCCCGCCATGAACAAGCGCCCGACGGACACTTCTGTGACGGCGGCGTACACCACCATCACGATGGACGGCGGAATCAGAATACCCAGCGTGCCGGCGTTACAAATGACACCCGCTGCAAACGCTTTGGGGTAGCCGTTTTTCACCATGCCCGCAATCACGATGGAGCCAATCGCCACCACCGTCGCCGGGCTGGAACCCGACACGGCAGCAAACAACATGCACGCCAGAATGGACGCAATCGCCAAACCGCCGCGCAAATGGCCGACTGCCGCAATGGCAAAGTTCACCATCCGTTTGGCAACACCGCCCGTGGACATGAGCGCCCCGGCCAGCACAAAAAACGGAATCGACATCAAGGTGTAGTGTTCGCTGGTCTCAAAAAGCTTGATGGACAACGAGGCCAGCGAGTCTTGCGAGAACAGAAAAATAGTGAGCAAACTCGACACGCCCAGACTGATCGCCACGGGAATACCGATAGCGATGCACATGAAAAGGCTGGCAAAAAGAAACAGGGTGTTCATTCGTCTGAACCTTTGCTTTTAAGTTTGAGGGCGTCGGCAACTTCGTCTGCCAAATGCAAGCTGTCGGTTTTGCCGGAGATCAACTGGTACAAAATTTGCAAAAAGCGCCAGCCCGTCAAGATAAATCCCAGCGGCATCACCGCCAACACTTGCCAGCGTTGAATCGGCATATCTTCCATCTCGATGCCGACCTCTTTCATCTTCCACACATATTCACTCGCGCCCACCATGACCAGCACGACGTACAGCAAGCAGATCAGCACCGCGATGATGGACACCACGCGCCGTGATTTGGAGGGCAACAAGCGCACCAGCGCATCCACGCCGATGTGTGAGCCTTCGCGCACGCCATACGAGATGCCGATAAAAATCATGATGGCAAAAAACACGGTGGTGAGTTCAAAGGCCCACGAAAAACCGCCGTTAAAGCCATAGCGCAACACCACTTGTATGAAGGTAAGCCCGGTCATAGCCAGCAGCATGAGGGAAATAATCCACTCTTCCAGATGGTTGATAAATTTCATTTTTTCATCCCAAAAAAACCCCGGACAAGCCGGGGCGATCTCAAGCGGTTTAAAGGCCGCGTTTTACTGGTTGGCTTTCAAAGCGGCAGCGATCAGGTCTTTACCGATTTCGCCTTCAAACTTCTTCCACACGGGTTGCATGGCGGTGCGCCAAGCGGCGCGATTGGCTTGGGTCAGCGGCATCACAGTGCTGGTTTTGTCTGCAATCACCTTGGCGCGGAAAGCGGCATCTTCATCAAAAGCGACTTGGTTGCCAAACTTGATGGACTCGGCCATGGCTTCGCTCAAACCCTTTTGGATATCGGGGGGCAGACCGGCCCACCACTTGGCGTTGCCAATGACCATATAGTCCAGCACGCCGTGGTTGCTGTCCATGATGAACTTTTGAACTTCATGAAACTTCTTGCTGTAGATGTTTGACCACGGGTTCTCGGTGCCATCCACCACGCCGGTTTGCAACGATTGATAAACCTCGGCAAAGGCGAGCTTTTGTGGATTGCCCCCCACGGCCTTGAACTGCGCTTCCAGCACATCGGAGGCTTGAATGCGGAACTTCAAACCCTTGGCGTCACTGGGCATACTCAGGGGCGTGTTGGACGACAACTGCTTCATGCCGTTATGCAAATAACCAAAACCCATGATGCCTTTTTTGGTCATCGACTTCAGCAAACCCTGACCTTCAGGACTGGCCTGAAAACGGTCCACAGCGTGAATGTCATCAAACAAAAAAGGCAGATCAAAAATTTGGAGTTGTTTGGCGTATTTGCCAAACTTGGCCAGCGAGGGCGCAATGATTTGCACATCGCCCAACAACAAAGCATCCATTTCCTTGCCGTCGCCAAAGAGTTGACTGTTCGGGAAAACCTGCACCTCAACCTTGCCCGCCATCCGCTTTTCAACCAGCTCTTTGAACTTGAGCGCGGCCTGACCTTTAGGCGTGACATCGGCCACAACGTGGCTGTACTTGATCAAGATCGGGGCCGCTTGGGCGCCCAAACCAAACGCCAGAACGGTACTGGCCAGTGCAAATTTAAATTTTAATTTCATTAAAGTCTCCTCTATGGGGTGTCAAAACTAAGCAGACGCAGGTTAGCGGGCTAAACGCAGAGGGACAACTGTGGTGTTCAACAGCTAGGGTTAACCCGAAATTGATGGCGTCAGCGTCGCATTCACTTCCGTCATCCACTGTGCGCCGATGCGCAGGCTCAAGGCTTGATGCACCGGCTCCACCGCTTGCCGAAGCCGTTGGCGCTGCGCCGGGGAGGGTATGTGAATGCGCGTCGTCCCCGCCTCCCGCAGGGCGTCCAGCGCCTGTTGATTTTGGATATCGGCCATTTGATGACTAAAGACCACGGCGTCGCGCAAGGCTTGACTGACCAAAGCCTGATCACGCGCCGACAGGCTCAACCAAAAGCGTTGATTGAGCACCACGGCATAGCCCAGATAACCATGCGCGGTGAGGCTCAGGTCGGTTTGCACTTCGTGCATTCGTTGCGTCCAGAAATTTGAAATCGGGTTTTCAGTGCCGTCCACCACGCCTGCGGCCAGCGCCCGGCGCGTCTCGCTAAAAGCCAGCGTGACGGGTTGTGCGCCCAAGGCCCGCATTTGCGCCGCAATCACGCGCGACGCCTGCACCCGCATCCGCAGACCGACAAAATCTGTCGGTTCCAGCAAAGGCTGATTGGCGCTCATTTGTTTGAAGCCATTGTCAAAATACCCCAGGCCCACAATGCCCTGACGGCTCAGACGACCCAACATACGCTGGCCCAGCGGGCCTTGGGTAATGCGACGCACAGCCGCCACATCCGTGAACAAAAAAGGCAGGTCAAACAGCTCAAACTCGGGAAACCCGATACGCCCGAACTTGGACAGCGAGGGCGCCAGCATTTCAACCGCGCCGAGTTGCAAGGCCTGTATCTCGTCATGGTCGCTGTAAAGCTGCGAGTCAGGATAAATACGCACTTGAATACGCCCGCCCGAGCGTTGCTCCAGCAGCGCCTTAAAGCGGCTGGTCGCCAGTCCTTTGGGCGTTTCTTGCGCCACCACATGCGACACGCGCAACAGAACCCCCCCGTCAGTCGCCGCTTTAACAGGTGTGGCGAGTAACGCCGCACCGGCCAGACCGCGCAGCCATTGGCGACGGTCGGCATGAGCGGCAAGCGGGCTTGAGGCAAAAGCAAACATAGCTGGCTATTATCCGGGGGCTTCTTTTAATTCAAATGGTTAAAACCGAACCCATCCGCCCCGACCCGTCGCTTGACTTTGCCTTGTTGCAGCAAACCCCGCCGCGCTTGGGTGGACGCCATCGACGCGCGCTGTGGTGGCTGCTGGGTTTGCTGGCGTTGTTGGTCGGCTCCGTGCTCTCTTTGGTGTTGTATCTCAATAACTTCGAGGTTGAAGAAGAGGCGCGCCGCCGTGCCGCCGATACGCAATGGCTGGAGCAAAGCGTGCAGTTTCATTTTGGCCGACTAGAGGACGACCTGTTGATGTTGGCGCGACAGGCCGCACTAGGAGCGGGTCAAAGCGCTGGCAAATCTACCCAAGGCACCCCTTTGCAAGGCGGTTTGCTGTGGCGTGAACCGGGGGTTGTGCTCACGCATGGCTGGCGAGCCGCCGCACCCGACAATGGTCATTGGGTCGGGCCAGACCGCTGGCTGCGGGACTGGGCGGCACACCCGATCAATGCACAGGCGCTGGGCACGCTGCAAGACACCACACGCGGCCTGCGTCGGCCCGCCTATGCCGGACTGATGCAACACGCAGATGGCAGCTTGACGCATGTGGTCTGGCTGGCCGTTCCCTTTTTTGACCGGGGTCTGTTTGCCGGCAACTACCTCGCCGCGTTATCGCTTGACCGTGCCGTGACCGCCTTGGTGCCAGCCTGGTTTCAGCACAACCACAGCGTGCAACTGGTCGCCGATGAGATGCCGACCCGTCCGCCCGGCGGCTCGGATGCGCCCGCCCTCAACACCTACCGGGCCTCCCTGAGTTTGCCCGGCACCGATCTATTTTTGGACGTGGCACCTTTGGGGGATCAGCCCACCACCGTGCCGCGAATTTTCTTTTTGGTGGCGCTGCTGTTTTTACTGGGCATGTTGATCAGCCTGTACGCGCTGCGGCGCGACTTTGTCAAACGTCAACAAGTGCAAGCGCTGCTGCAAGCCGAGGTGGCGGTGCGCACGGCCATGCAAAACTCGGTCACGATTGGTCTGCGGGCGTGGGACAACGCTGGCAAAATTTTGTACGTGAACGAGGCGTTTTGTCGCATGGTGGGCTACCCCGCCAGCGTGCTGGTGGGTCAGTCAGCGCCCTTGCCTTACTGGCCTGCCGACCCCTCTGACGCTCTTTATCTAGCGCATCGAACCGTTCTTGCGCAGGGCACACTTGATGACGGCGTGGAGGTGCAGTTTCAGCACCAGGCGGGCCACAGGGTTGACGTGTTGATTCACGAATCCCCGTTGAACGCCGCCAACGGGGTGCAACTCGGCTGGATGAGTTCGGTGCTGGACATCAGCGAACGCAAAAAAGCACAACGCATGGCCGCCCTTCAACAAGAGCGACTGGAAGCCTCGGGGCGACTGGTGGCGGTCGGCGAAGTCGCCTCCACGCTGGCGCATGAACTCAATCAACCGCTGGGCGCGCTCAGTAGTTTCGCTAACGGACTGCTCAATCGGCTGAACGGCGACAACATCACGCTGACGGAACTGAGGCCGGTGGTGGCGCGCATGGCCCGACTCGCCGAGCGGGCGGGCGGCATCATCTGGCGGATCAATGCCTTTGCCAGGCGGCGCGAGATTTCGCGTCAGCGGGTGGATTTGACGGTGGTGTTAAGGCGTGCCTTCGCCAGCGTGACCAATCCACAGGGCAGCCGGATCACCTTACCCCTTGAAAAGGGGCCGATCTGGGTTCATGCCGATGAATTGTTGCTCGAACACCTCCTCAACAACCTCGCCGCCAATGCACTGGATTGGGCACACCGGGGTGCGGGTCGGGCGCAGGTTAGGGTCGAAGTGACGAGCGACCTGGTGCAGCGCATGGCCTGTCTGGTGGTGGCCGACAGCGGCCCCGGCGTTGACCCGCAAAACCAAGCCAATATTTTTAACGCCTTCTTCAGCAGCAAAGACGGCGGCATGGGCATGGGACTGGCGATTTGTCGCTCCATTGTGGAGGCGCACCACGGGCGTATCGACGTGGACAGCGACCCCGATTTGGGCGGCGCACGTTTTACCGTCTGGCTGGCGCTGGCCGACTCACAAACCCCCGAGGCCACCGCCAATCCTGTGCCAAACGCCTACCTAGAAACCAAGGACTCGCATGAACCCAGCCGCCATTCACATCGTTGACGATGACCCTGACATTCGGGACGGCCTGGCCTGGCTGTTCGATTCGCGAGGCTACAAGGCCGCCACTTGGGACAGTGGCCCGGCGTTTTTAGCAGCGGCCAAAGCGTGCCAAAACCAGTGGGGCTATGCCGTCGTGTTGCTTGATGTGCGCATGGCCCCGATGTCGGGGCTGGTCACGTTTGAGCACCTCAAAGCCCTGGGCTGCCCGTGGCCGGTTTTGTTTCTAACCGGCAATGGCGATGTGGGTATGGCCGTGGCCGCGCTCAAAAGCGGCGCTTGGGATTTTTTGGAAAAGCCGTTTCAGGACAACGAACTGGTGAACCGCGTCGAGCAAGCACTGGCCGCAGCGACCGCGCTAGGCAACGCCGACCAGGAAGCCCGCCGCCTGCGCCTCGCGCTGGCCAGTCTGAGTCCGCGTGAGCGCGAAGTGCTGGACGAGTTCATTCAAGGCCACTTCAATAAAAATATCGCCGATCATCTGGGCATTACCTCGCGCACGGTTGAGTTTCATCGGGCCAACATATTCGAGAAAATGGGCGTGAATTCAGCCATTGAACTCGCGCACAAACTCGGGCGTTTGCAGCCCATGCCGCCAGTGCCGCCCGCGCCCTTGCCCCCGCCCGCACCACTGAAGCCCTGAAAAACCAAACCGTCTCAGACCGCGCCATTTTTGGTCACGATCAGCACCTGGTAATTGCCAAAGAAAAAGGTTCGACGCTCCCAAGTAAAACCACCCATAGCGTCCAGCTGTTTAATCGGATCGTGCGTGTCCCAAAGCGTGAGCGCTAACGGCTCGAAGACTTTGAAGTAGGCCCAGCTCAACCCCCGCAGCAGCGACAAATCAGGGCGATGGAATTCAGCCAGATAGAGCCGGCCACCGGGTTCCAGCACGCGCACAGCCTCACTTAAGGCCTGACCCTTGAGGTCATGCGGCAACTCATGGAGCAGGAAAAAAATGACGTTGGCGGCGACCGAATTGTCGGGCTGTTGCATGGCAATCGCGTTGTCCTGCACGTAATCCACCTGCGTTGAAAAGGCGGTCAACTTGCCCTTGGTGTGTTCAAGCTCGTTCTCGATCAGGTCGGAAATCAGCACCTGGCGCGCGCCTGCCCCAATCGCTGCCGCCACCACTTTGGGCGTGACATTGCCAAAAGCACAAGAAGTGACCAGCACCTGTTTGTTGCGCAAATCAGTCTGACTCAAGCCACGGGTAATGAGGCTCACCAGCTTGGGGTATTGAAACAGCAAAATGCCGGAAATCAGCGGCTGAAAATCAATCAGTCGAATGAGTCGCATGTTGGAGTAAATGGGATAAATGTGGGCGGCATCGCTCTGAACACCCGGCAGCACCCGGCGCATCACCAAAGCGCCACGCGTGAAAGTGAAGAAAAAAACAGCCGTGCCAACAATGACTAAAAGGGCTGAAAAAATGGCATACAGCAACCAGGTTGGCATAAATTTCCTTATGAAAAACAATAGCCCGCCTGTCAGCACGCCCGGGAACTCCCGTTTAATCCATTATCCTTCGACCCTATGACAAACATAGGATTTCCAGATTAATCCCCAAGTTCAGCGGGTCTGCCCGGAGCCGCCTGAATGGGAAGATGATGAAACGCGCGATCTTGAAGGGGTCGCCAACTTATCTTCGGCATCCACAAGCCAGTTGCCAATGGTTTGGCGGAACATCATGCCGCCCGGCTTCAAGCGTTTGTGAGTTGATGCGGCCAGATGAAACTCACCAAGCACAGGGTTCCGCTCAGCCTCAGTCAAGGCCTCGAATTTCGACAGCGCTTGATTGACACGCGCTTTGCGCTCAGCTACCGCAGGCGACTCGACCTCAGCCACGTTCGCCAGCAGGGGCGTCACTGGCTTTGCTTTTGGCTTGATTTTCGCAGTCGAGACGTAGTCGTCTTTCAACGCTTTCCTGAAGAAAGCGGCGGGAGACTTCAACGGCTCCATGCTTTTGTCATTCAAGCGTTCCTCGACCAACGCCAGCGTTGCGCGCAAGAAACTATCGGTAGTCGTCCCTAAAAGCTCGCAGGCTTGCCGCTCAGTAAACCCGAAAGCACGCACACGCTCAAGCAATACAGAGTCGATAACGGGGCCGGGAGGCAGTTCTAATGACGTTTGCCGAGCCAAGGTGACGATAAACTGCAAATCAGTGACCAAGCGCCCTATTCGAGACTCAGTGAGCACGACATGGATGTCAGTGCGGTTCACTTCTTCAATCGCTGGCGTCAATACATCACGTTTGAAGTAGCGGTATTCAGGGTAAGGAATCGAGCCAATTTGTCGGCCTGTCAACGAGTCATGCCACCAATGCCAATGGTTCTTGCAAGTCTTGCCGCCAACATTAGTCAGGTAGCGTTTTGCAATTTCGTAGAGCGCTGTACCCCCTGTCGTCTGCAGTGATGTGAGATGAAAAATGGACAGCTTGGTGTAGAAGTCAGGATTACTCAGTATGTCTCGTGTGCTTCGGGGAAACTCCCAGCCAATCATATTGGGGCGTCGGCCTGAGCCTTTGAGCAGGTGGATCGCACCCACCAATTGCACCGAAGAGAATAGCCCGGATGGGTCATCGGACTCAACAAGCGTGGTTTGAAGCTGCTGCAACATGGAGATGACAAGCTTGTGGTCTTTGCTGCCCCAAGCAGCGTCATGCGCAATATCAGGTAGTGGAATCCAGTAATAGTCCTGGGGGTTCGGACATGCCTCCCTGGGCTCCGGCGCATTAATCCCGGGCGCGCCCATAGTCTGGGCGTGATACAGCATCACATTGAACAGGCGCCGCCCCATCATCGACAACGTAGGGCCGGATTTCACCCGAACAGAAACCGCGCTGTTTGCTTTGCGAAACTCCTTGTGATCAGGCTCGATGACGATTACTTTGGTGGGTTTTGTAGTCATTGTGAAATGTGTGTTTCACGTATGGTAGTCGATTTTTAATCGTGAATTCTTTATTTCACGTTGGCCCTTGGACGGTTTTCATGGAAAAACGGTAGCTCCCTATATCGGCTCACGTTAGGGTTCGTAGTTCCCTATAAAAGCTCACGTATCAAGCCTAAATCGAGCCATAGTTCCCTATGGAAGCTCACGTGGGGTGGAAATTTGGCGTCTGTTTGAAGTTATCCACTGGCGTAGTTCCCTATAAAGGCTCACGTTAGGCCGTAGCTCCCTATGAAAGCTCACCTTAACGGGGTCTAGCTCCCTACATTAGCTCACGTTGTCCCCTCGTAGCGCCCTATGGAAGCTCCGCAAAATTGAGCTAAGTCATTGATTTAATACGAGAATATTGCCAACCAACTGTATACAAGTGTTTGTTTCAAATGTACACATGCGGGCTATTTTTTCAGCAATTCTCTAAGTCATTGATTTCAAATAGAAATCGGTGATAAAAAACGTGACAGGTGAGCTTTTATAGGGAACTACAGATCGTCTCCAGCGCACGGTCAATGGCAGAGGTTTCACCCTGGACGCAGCCAACTTCGCGTTGGCTCGCGCCACCGCCATATTGTATATACTGTATATACATTGGCATTCAAGGAGAACGATCATGCGCACTCGCGTATTCAAAAGCGGTAACTCGTTAGCTGTTCGCATTCCAAAAGAACTGGGGTTCGTTGACGTTGCGCAAGACGTTGAAGTCGAGCGTGTCGGCAACACACTGGTTCTCCGCCTGGTTGAACATGAAACATTGGCAGATATCGGACAAATCTTCTCTATGTTCAGTCCGGATTTCATGGCTGAGGGGCGTGAGTTCCATGAGGAACAGGCGCGTGATTGGGATAGGCCACCTACGGCCACAGCGCAAGGATGACCATGCGCTACATGCTTGATACAAACATCTGCATCTATCTCATCAAGAGCCATCCGCCGCAAGTGCTTCGACGACTGGAAGCCCTGACTCAGGGTAGTGCAGTGATGTCCGTCGTCACGTACGCAGAGCTACGCGCTGGCGTGGAAATTCAAAGTACCAACCGGGCACATGATGACCACGTGTTATCGCTGTTGGTTGCCAGAATCCCGGTGTTGCCTTTTACGCCATCAGACGCAGAGAGTTTTGGCGTGCTGAGAGCGGCAGTCCGTGAGCGCAGTCGAAACGCCATGGACAGGCTCATCGCAGCCCATGCCGTTAACTTAGGCGTCATTTTGGTGACGAACAATGAAGCCGACTTCAAAGACTACCCTGGACTCGTTGTTGAGAACTGGGCGCTCAGTGCCTGACGGTTTGGAGATTCGGGCCAACCGTTCATCGTTCTTGCGCAAATGATCAATCCAAATGGAGATATCGACCAAGATCATGCGGATGGCGACTCTGTTTGACGCCTGGACACATTTTTCAACTGCAGCTCTGAACCACCCTTCTGTGTAAATCGGATAAGCGTTCTTTTTTATCGAATAGACGAAGTCAAATCGCTTATCCATACGATTGCCTAACTTTGATTTTTGGTACGCGTTCACCCCACCCCAATCGGAATGAGGGAAGGTGTTGGGTTTAAGCCGAAGTGAGCCTTCATGGCCTGGGTCATAAAGGCCAAGACGCTACGACCTTGAAGTTTGCAACTCCCCACCACGGTCATG